>NZ_MZGT01000034.1 GCF_002029255.1 Clostridium chromiireducens | reverse complement strand
ATTATTATTTTACACAAAAAAAATATTAAAGGAAAGAATATTTTAAAAATAAAAAAATCTCATAAAATTTAATAGTAGTGAGATTTATTGTTAAGAAAAATTTAATATTACTTATATTGAAGCTAATTATGATATAATATGATAAATATTTATAAATAAGATCAAAAAAAGTCAAATCATTAGGGGAAATTTTAATTATTTTTTTGTTGCAATGTTGGAGAATTTAACTAAAAAACAAGGGGGTAGATTTTATGAAAAGAAATATTTTACTAGTATCATTAGTGGTTTTGATCGCACTTTTAATTGTTGGAGGATATAAAATTTTTAATGGTAAAAAAGAACCGTTAAATCCATCGCGGCCTATAACTATAACAGTTTGGCACTATTATAATGGCAATACTAAAGATAAATTTGATGCACTGATAAATAAATTTAATGAAACTATTGGGGTAGAGCGTGGAATTGTTGTCGAGGCAAAGAGTCATGGAGATGTTAATCAGTTAGCGAATGTCGTGTATGATGCTGCAAATAAAACTATAGGTTCACAGGTGATGCCAGATATTTTTGCTGCATATCCTGATAATGCGTATAGAACCAATAAGCTCTGTGGGCTTGTGGAGTTAGAACAATATTTTTCACAAGATGAACTAAAGGAATTTCGTAAGGAGTTTTTAGAAGAAGGTAGATTTGGGGCAGATCAAAAATTAAGAATACTTCCTATAGCAAAATCCACTGAAATATTATATTTAAATAAAACTTATTGGGATAAATTTTCAGAAGAAACTGGAGCAAGCCTTGATGATCTTAATAATTGGGAAGGCATTGTTAGAACTTCTGAAAAATATAAAAATTATAGTGGAAGAGCTTTTTTGAGCATTGATGGAAATGCTAATTATATGTTGTCTGCTTCCATGCAGTTAGGAACAGAGTTTTATACTTATTCTGGGGATAGAGCAAAGCTCAATTTTAGCAAAGACATAGCCCATAAAATATGGGAAAATTATTACATACCTTATTTAAAAGGATATTTCATAAAAAGTGGAAGATTTAGTTCAGATGATGCTAAAACTGGAACTGTTTTAGCATATACAGGTTCAACAGCTGGGGCAGCATATTTTCCAAAACAGGTTGCTTTTAGTGAGAAAGAAGTATATCCAATAGATATTATTACATTGCCATATCCACACTATGAAAATGGAAAACCTTATGCTATACAACAAGGAGCAGGAATGTGTATTACTAAAAGCGATAAAGCACATGAATATGCTTCAGCATTATTTCTAAAGTGGTTCACAGAACCAGAACAAAACATTGATTTTGCTGTTTCTACCTCATATTTTCCAGTAAAAAATGAATCTCTTGTAAAAAATAAGATATTACCATTGGTTGATAAAACAGAAGTTTCAAATGAAGCTATTAAAAAATCTATTAATACAACTCTTGATATGCTTGATACTCATATTCTATATGGAAATAGACCTTTTGATGGAAGTTATGATATGCGTGCATTATTAGAGAATAATCTATTTAATTTTGTACAAAAAGACTTAGAAAAATTAGAAGCAAGAGTAGCGACGGGTGAAGAACGCTCAAAAGTTATAGAATCATTAATTTCAGAGGAAAATTTTAATAGATGGTATCAGCAGTTTAGTCAAGAAGTAGAAAAGATTATGTCTAAATAAAGAAAGGCTTGAGGAAAATGAATTTTACGAGGTTTGATAAGAAATCAATAATATTTAAATTAACCTCTTTCGTTATAGTGATTATTATATTTCAGGCTATCTTGTTAATTGCCACAATTGTTCTTGGTGGTGTATTAAGTCAGGGAAAAGATATAGCTTATAGTTCGTTATCTGATAAAGTAAGTAATAGAAAAGATTATATGCAGAGAGAAATGAGCAATCGTTGGATAAATATGGATGCATATGTGTCGGAAATATCGAAATCTATATCTAAAAATGGCAATAATGAGATATTCTTTAGTGATGCAGCTAAATATTTGATTTCAATGTTAAGGACAACACAAACTACAGGAGTATTTCTCATTTTAAATGATGAGAATAACAAAGGGGAACATTCTGCTCTCTATTTAAGAGATTATGATCCTTTATTCAATGATTATAATAATAAAGATTTATATTTTCTAATAGGACCTTATGAATTGGCAAAGGAGATTAATGTACCTCTAGATGAAGACTGGAATTACAGAATGAAATTAACAGAAGATAATGAAGATTTTTATAGAAAGCCTTATGAAAAAGCTTATTTATCAAACGATTCTAAATTATTAAGTTACTGGAGTGTACCATTTAAGTTGTTCCCAAAGGATCAACAAATAATCACTTATTCGGAACCATTCTTTGATAAAGATAACAACTTAAGAGGTGTCATAGGTGTTGAAATTTCGGTAAGTTATCTTACGCAGGCTTTACCTGCAACAGATTTACAGCAAAAAGATTCATTAGGATACCTAATTGGATATAAAAGAAAAAATGAAGATGAAATAACACCTGTAATAATGACTGGTGCTCTTCAAAAACGAATGATTGATTCGGATAAAAAAATTTCACTAACCCATATAAGTCCAGAGAAAGATATTTATAGAATTGAAAATAGTAATAGCAAGGATGATATTTATGGATGTATAGAAAAGATTGGATTATATAAAAGTAATACTCCATTTGAGGAGGAAGAGTGGTATCTTGTAGGAATGATGACAGAACACTCATTATTTAGCCATGTTTTAAAAATTAAAAATATATTATGGATATCTTTATCGATTTCTATTTTAATTGGAATAATAGGTGGTTACATAATCAGTTACAAATTTACAAAACCAATTATAAAATTAGCTAAGCAAGTACGAGAAAGTGATAAAAGTAAAGCCATAAGGCTTGAAGCTACTGGATTGTCGGAGGTTGACGAACTATCGAGCACAATACAGTTTGCAAACAATGCTCTTCTAGAATCAACAGTAAAGATGTCTCAGATAATAGATTTGGTTGGAGTTCCTATAGGTGCTTATGAATATAAGGAAGAAAGAGATCGAGTTTTTGTTACAGATCAGTTAAAAGTACTACTTTCGATTGATGATAGTGAAATGATAAAGATAGTTTCTGATAAAGCTCTATTTATAGAAAAAATAAATAAAATTTTAAGCCGTCAACAAGAAGATGGTGTTTATATAGTAAGTGAAGCCCCAGATAAGTATGTAAAATTCAAGACCGTCAAAAATTCTGATAGCACTATAGGAGTTGTATTAGATGTTACAGAAGAAATTATAGAAAAAAATATGATTAAAGAAGAAAGAGATTATGATCCTCTTACAAAGATTTATAATAGAAAAGCCATTCAAATACGTATTCAAGAAATGCTTTCTAATATTGAAACTTTAGGGACTTGTGGAATTTTAATGTTTGACTTAGATAATTTAAAGACTATGAATGATACATATGGGCATAAATGGGGAGATATCTATATCAAAGCAGCTGTAGAACAGTTAAAAACCATTGGGAATGATAAAAAAGTACTGGGAAGAAGATCTGGTGATGAATTTGTTTTATTCTTATATGGATTTTCAAATAAGGAAGAGCTAAAGGCTTTGATTGATAATTTTTACATGAATCTAGAAAATTATCCACTAATCTTACCAGATGGTAAAGTTAAAACTGTTACTATTTCAGCAGGGTTAATGTGGGTTGAGAGTGCAGAGCTAACTTACGATGAACTGCTTCATTATGCAGATGAAGCCTTATATAAAGCAAAGAAGTCTTATAAAGGTACTTGCTGTATACATGAATCACTATAATTTGAAAATTAAGAAAAATATATCTTGAAAGAATGATTAGCCTACATAAAATATTCTTTTTAAGAGATAATAATAATTAATTAGGGATGACAAAAAATTATATGTGGGAATAAAAAATAAGGTGGTCGTGAATTGAATCACCTTGTTTTTGCTTAAATTTATATAATGAGAGGAGAAGAACGAAATTTATTTTAATGAACATAATATTTTATTAATTTCCATACTCAATTTTGTATTTGTGATATAATATTATTAGGTGAGTTTTACGAAACTTTGTAAAATAATATTACGTTATGGAAAATAGTTAACGTTAACAATAAAGTTGTGATAAAAATTTTTATGATTTTTAATAATAAAAAATCTAAAGAGGAATAATCTTAATACTGTACACTAAAGAATATGAAGAGGAGAAAAAACATGAAAAAAGATAAGAATTATCTATCAACAATTCTAATTATAGCAGCTGCAGGTTTTAGCTTATATATTATTGCACAAAATTTTATGTCAAAAGCTGATCAAGGTGAAACTAAAGCAGCTTTACCATTAATTATTCCAGCATTAGTCTTACTTATACCTTTAGCTATAGCGCTTATAATAATAATTTCAAGAGAAGTGAAGTATAAAAGAGCACTAGCAAATGGAGTAAAAAGTGTAGGATTCATTAGAAAAGTAAAAGAAACGGGAAATCACTCGGGAAGAAAGGCAGAAGTAAAAATAGAACTTGATATCTTGGGCGAGAATTATAAAAAATTTTACGGAGATGTAACAACAATTGTTCGTTCGGCAGAATTAGAGTTCCTAAAAAAAGGAGAGCCGGTTCCGGTTATTTATAAACTAAATAATAATAAAGAAATATCAATAGATAGAAAACCAAATGTAAACGAACTTAAGGATAAAATTGAGAGTTACAAGGTACAGAATAATGTTAAATAATTAAAATTAATAAATATTAAAGAAAATAACAAGATCAAAATACCATGATGAAAAATAGGGATTGGTAGAAAGACTTGTTATTTTTTGTTATGTCTAAATTTAGGTATATATATTATAAGCTTTAGCAAATACTAAACATATATAAACAAACACGCAAAATAATAAAGAGAGGAGTCAAAACTAATTATAGATATCCAAATAAAGCATTTGACTTATGTGATAAACATATTTACAAATTTGCTAAAACTTTAAGTTATCTCATAAGTTTTAGTTTGTTTATCTATATGCTGGTTTTTAAATAAGATATGTTTGTACCTAAAAGAATTATATTTGAAAAAGATTCATTAGATTATGACACTGGTAAAGAAATTTTAAATAAATTTAAGGATAAAGATGATGTTGAAATTATAAATGTAACTTCAAATAAATTAAAACAGCATATCCCGGGAGAAGACTTTTATGCTCAATATAGGGAAGGAAAAAAGACTTTAGTAGTTGGAGCAAAGAAGAGTTTGAAATTTCAATCCTGTAAACCTTCGGCACATTATCAGCTGCCACTAATATCAGGATGTATGGGACAGTGTGAATACTGTTATTTAAATACAAAACTCGGAGACAAACCTTTTGTCAAAGTTCATGTAAATATCGATGAGATCTTAGCGCAGGCTAAAAAATATATAGATGAGAGATTACCTGAAATAACTATATTTGAAGGGGCGGCTACATCTGATCCTATACCTGTAGAGCCTTACACACATTCTCTTGAGAAGGCTATAGTATTCTTTGGAAAGAACCAAAATGCCAGATTTAGGTTTGTAACAAAGTATAACGATGTAGATACTTTACTGGATTTAGAACATAATGGTCATACTGAAATAAGATTTAGTATTAATACATCTTCAGTTATAGATAAATATGAACATGCAACAGCTTCTAGAGATCTAAGAATAGAGGCGAGTATAAAAGCGGCTAAAGCAGGGTATCCAATAGGTTTTTTGGTTGCGCCTGTATTTCTTTATCCAAATTGGAAAGAAGAGTATCATGATTTACTACTAAGTTTAAGTAGTAAATTACCAAAAGATTTAAAAACACCAGTAACTTTTGAGATAATATCTCATCGCTATACCTCAACAGCTAAAAATATAATACTTCAAGTATTTCCTGAAAGTGAACTACCAATGAACGATGAAGAACGCAAATTTAAATATGGTCAGTTCGGATATGGAAAGTATGTATATCAAAAAGAAAATATAGATGAAATTAAACAATTTTTTATAGAAGAAATAGAAAAGCTATTTGAAAATAATGAAGTTAAATATGTTATATGATCCAAAGTCATATTTATCAAATACAATATCTCATCGCAGTATATTAAAAATGGCGGACTTACATAAGCTCCGCCATTTGTTAATAATTCTAATATTATTAGAATTATAGAATTTGAATATGAAAATTTGTGTAAGATCATAATTTTATGTGTATTTAATTTGTGTGGAACTGATACCTTGTGAAAATTTGAAATTATATTTTGAATATAATACTTTGGAAATATTGAAATTTAACGAGATAGGAAGGACTAGATAATACCTATAATTTAGCTTATTAGGTTTGGTATGAGAAAAACTTATATGCAATAAGTTATTTGTTTATAAAAAGGACTTGACACAATCTGTATGGAACTGGTATCATAAATGTGAAAACGATTTTAAATAATATGACGAAGAAGAAAAGATAAAACAATATATAATTTAAAAATGATATTAATGTAAGGCAAAAAAATGTATATGTTAACAGATTAACATATACATTCAGGATTCGAGTGTAAAAAATGTTTGAAGTTTATTTAGTAGTATTAGGTTGTTTGACCTTGAGATAGCATTACAGGCAATTTTATGTCACTAGGAACTATAGTGCTATCGTTATTAATTAGATATAGCAGAGTCGACACTGCGGAATTTGCTATATCTCTTATAGGTTGTTTGATTGTAGTGAGAATCGGAGCAATGATGCTTCCGATAGCAATTCCATCATAGCCTATAATTTTTACATCACTAGGTACTTTTAAGTTGCGGAAGGATAATTCTTTTATTACTGCAAATGCTATGGTATCAACGGCAAATATGCCATCAACATTTGGATTAGCATCTAATGCTGTTTTTATAAAAGGTAGATAGTTTTCAAACGAAAAGAAATTTACTGGAAATTCTATATTTACACAATTAATATTATTATTTTTCATTATTTCCGAGAATGTAGAGTTCTTTTCATTTGCAGGTGTAGCAACTTGAGTGTTACCTATAAATTGAATAACATTTTTGCAGCCGAGGCGTATAAACTCGTTTGCAGCTAAGGAACCGCCTTGAGCATGGTCAGCAGATATTACAGGTATATCTTTTCCGAGGAATCTGTCCAAAGCAACAATTGGAAGTTTTAACTTTGTATATTCTTCTAATTTTAAAGTGTGGCTCCCGATGATTATTCCATCAACTTGATTTCTTTGTAACATAGCGATATATTCTTTTTCACGAATGCAGTTATTACTTGCATTACATAAGAGCAGTTTGTAACCATTCATGTATAAAGCTTCTTCGATATGTTTTGCTTCTTCAGCGTAAAATGGAATGCTTACATCAGGTAATATTAATCCAATTAAATTAGATTTTTTTGTATATAAACTTTTAGCCATTTCATTTGGGTGGTAATTTAATTCTTCCATGGCATCATATACTTTCTTTCTTGTGCTTTCGGATATGTAGCCTCTATTATTCATGATTCTAGATACTGTCGTTACTGAAACACCAGCACGATTAGCAACGTCTTTTATGTTAGGCAAAAGATCACTTCCTTACGTATTAAAAAATTACTATATTAAATATAACTTGAAAAGAGAAAAAAATCTATAGCAATATGTTAACATGAGTTGACATATAAAAAAAGAAAAGTTTATGTTTATAATAATTCTTGTTGGGGCATAACGATTTAACTACAAGCACTTGGAATAGGCTGAATGATGAAAGAAATATTACAAAAAGGTTCATGAACGGGATTTGTGAATTGAATGGATGAAATCGCTTTAGAGTGCGTAAAGTCAGTGTATATAAAGAATTGTCAGCCTTTAGTTACTTTTAGTGAAAGTATATTTTTTCTATGAATCCTTATGAAAAAGATAGTGAAGCGTAAAAAAGATTTGTTATACAAAAAAGAGTTAATTGTTATATGGGTATAAAAAATCAAGGAATTTTTTTAAAAATGTATGACAACCCGTTGACATGTTGTTAACGTGGATATATAATAAATTCAAATAGTAAATGTTTTCAAGAGTGAATTGATATTTATAACGATATTTATAATTTAATCCATTCCTAGGGTTTTAGGATCGGAAAAAGTTATTTATATATAATTTCAAATTAAAGGATTAAATCAAAGGATATTATAACTTTTGGTTAATCAATATTAAACGGGGGGAATATTATGAAAAAGTCAAAATTGGTATCTATTTTAACAACAGCAGTGTTAACAGTTTCTTTATTAGCTGGTTGTGGTTCCAGTGGTGGAAGTTCAACTGGTGATAAAGGTTCATCAGGAAAAAATGTTAAAATAACGTTTCTTAACACAAAAGGGGAGATTGCAACTCAACTAGAAGATGCAACAAAATCTTTTACAAAAGAAAATCCTAATATCACAGTAGATATTGTTCAAGCTGGTGCTGGAGAATCACCATTCCAAAAGGTGTCTTCAATGTATGCAGCTGGAAATGCACCATCTTTAAGTATGCTTGACCCTAATGACATTCCTAAGTTTGCAGATAAATTTGCAGATCTTTCATCAGAAAAATGGGCTAAAGATGCATCAGAAGGAGCTTTAGATGCAGCTAAAATAGATGGAAAGCAAGTGGGATTCCCATTATCTATTGAAGGATTTGGATTAATATATAACAAAACAGTATTAGATAAAGCTGGAGTAGATCCAACTACTATCAAAACTACTAAGGATTTAGAAGCAGCATTCCAAAAAATACAAGGTATTGGAGTGTCACCAATGGTTCTTTCACCAATGGATTGGTCATTAGGAGCACATTTCTTACCAATAGCATATTTAGATCAATCAAAAGAAGCTGGAGCAGCAGATAAATTTGTACAAGATATAAAGGCTGGAAAAGTTGATTTAAGCAGTAATGCTGTATTTAACGGAGTAATGACAACTTTTGATGTTTTAAAAGCAAATAATATAGATAAATCAGCTCCACTGGCTGGAACTTATGAAAAAGCACCTGAATATTTAGGTACCGGTAAGGCAGCTTTCTGGTTTATGGGTAACTGGGCATGGCCACAAATTAAAGAATTTGACCAAGCTAATGGGCAATATGGATTTATACCAGTTCCAGTAAGTAACAACGCAGATGATTATGGTAATTCACAAATATACGCAGGACCAGCTAAATTTATTGGTGTAGATACTAAAAACAATGATGCTGATCAACAAGCAGCAGCAAAGAAATTTTTAGAATGGTTAGTATACAGCGATAATGGACAAGATTTCTTGGTTAATAAAGCTAGTTTAATTCCAGCCTTCTCAAATGTTAAATTAGAAATAGCTGATCCTCTTGGAAAATCTATCAAGAAATACGTGGAAAGCAAAAAAGTTATAGCTCCTATGACAACATTACCTGGAGATCATTGGGCACAAGTTGGAGGTTCAATGCAAAAATATCTTGATGGTAAGAGTGATAAAGCAGCTTTAGCTACTGATATTCAAAATTACTGGAAGAACGTTAAATAATAATATAAAAGAAATAAGTGAAACTTGATTCAGGTGGAGTTTGATCTCTATCTGAATCTTAGTTGAACTTATACCCTCAAGGGGCACCTAGTCCAGGAACGTGCAGCCGTTATATCCAGATTAAATGGAGTGTTACGGATGCATGCTATTGGATAAAATAACGGATAGGCGTGTTTACGAATATCCGTTATTCAATATAAGGATATAAAATTTCCATAGGAGGAGTAGTGAATATGAGAAACGAAAAAGGGTTTCTTGGTAAATTAAAAACTTATCTCGTATATGCAGGACCAGGTACTTTCGCATTTTTTACAGTTATGATTGTTCCATTTATATATGGTATTTATTTAACTTTCACAAATTGGAATGGTGTATCAGATGCTCATGATTTTATTGGATTTCAAAATTATACAGAAGTATTTAAAGATGGAGTGTTTTGGAACTCGTTGTGGTTAACTTTTAAGTATGCAATTGCAGCTGTAATACTTATGAATATAATAGCGTTTTTACTTGCATATGCATTAACAAGTGGCATGAAAGGTCAAAATTTTTATAGAGCAGGATTCTTTACACCTAATCTTATTGGTGGGATAATTCTTGGATTCATTTGGCAGTTTTTATTTTCAAATATATTAGTTTATATAGGTAATAATTTTAATATTCCGATTTTTTCTAGTTCGTGGCTTGCAGATCCTACTAAAGCACTTTGGACTTTAATAATTGTAACTGTTTGGCAATATTCAGGATATTTAATGATTATATATGTAGCTGGTTTTATGAATGTTCCGAGTGATATTTTAGAAGCAGCAAGTATAGATGGGGCTAATGGTTTTAGAAAACTCATAAGTATAACACTTCCTATGATGATTCCATCTTTCACAGTTTGTTTGTTTTTGAGCTTGCAAAGAAGTTTTATGGTTTACGATGTAAATCTTTCACTTACTAAGGGTGGACCTTATCAGGCTACTGAAATGATATCAATGCATGTTTATAATAAGGCGTTTTTATCACAACAATATGGCGTTGGACAAGCGGAGGCCTTCGTTTTGTTTTTAATAGTCGCAGCAATATCATTATTCCAAGTTTATACAACTAAGAAGATGGAGGTAGAAGCATAATGAAAAATAAGAAATTAATAGCCAATATTATAAAATATATAGTTATATCAGGACTTCTACTTTTATATATAGTGCCATTTGTTTTTGTATTAATAAATTCCTTTAAAGCTAGAAAAGATGTAATTTCTAATCCATTAGCTCTACCAAGTACTTTTAAATTTTCTAATTATGCCGATGCTTTTGAAAAGATGAACTATGGTCATGCGTTTATTAATACACTAATTATAACTGCTTTAAGTGTGCTTATAATAATTATATTTTCTTCAATGACTGCTTATATATTAGTGAGAAAGGATTGGAAGTTCAATAAATTTATATTTTTTGCAATGGTTTTATCTATGATTATACCATTTCAAGGAATAATGATACCTTTAGTATCAATTTATGGATCAATGGGGATGCTCAATACTAAATGGGCACTTATTTATATGTATCTAGGCTTTGGAATGTCTCTAGCAGTATTTATGTATCATGGATTTATTAAAAGCATACCAGTGGAATTGGAAGAAGCTGCTATGATAGATGGGGCCACAAGATTTCAAACCTTTTGGCAAATTGTATTTCCTATTATGAAACCTATAACTATGACAATAACTACTTTAGATGTGTTATGGATATGGAATGATTTCTTACTACCATCATTAATATTAATAGCGCCAAATGAAAGAACACTACAATTATCAACATATGCTTTCAATGGTACTTATACTACAGATTACGGATTATCAATGTCAGCATTGATGTTATCAATACTTCCAGTATTAATAATTTACTTGTTCTTACAAAAGAGCATTATAGGAGGAGTTTTACAAGGGTCTATAAAATAAAGTGAAACTTTTCAGTTGGAGTTTTCTAGGTGCCCCTTGAGGGTAAACTACAGATGAATTTAGTTGAACTTATCCCCTAAAGGGGTAACTAGTCGAGGGTTGTGCTAATGTTATCTACAGCTTAAAGAAGTTGGAGCGCTACAGTGGCTAGACATCAGATAAAAATGTGTGTTTTGCGGGAGATTAAAAAATGTATAACAGTAAAAAAAGAGAGGCAGACCGATATATCAAGAACAATAAATATAAAATAAATAATCAATATAGACTTAACTATCATTTGATGGGTGAATATGGATGGATTAATGATCCTAATGGCTTCATTCAATATAAGGATAATTATCATTTGTTTTATCAACATAATCCATACGAAGCAGTTTGGGGGCCTATGCACTGGGGACATGCAGTAAGTAAGGACTTAATAAAGTGGGATCACCTGCCCATAGCTTTAGCACCTGATGAGGATTTTGATAGAAATGGGTGTTTTTCAGGAAGCGCAATAGAAAAGGATGAAAAACTATATATTACTTATACTGGGCATGTAAGTACTGGAACAAATGAAAAAGAGGATTATAGGCAAGTTCAGTGTTTAGCGTATTCAGAAGATGGAATTGATTTTACGAAATATAAATGTAATCCAGTAATAGACACAAATCAAGTTCCTAATAACTCATCCTCAAAAGATATTCGAGATCCTAAAACATATAAAGTGGGAGATTCCTATTATACTTTTCTAGGTTCTAATGATAAATGTGAAAATGGACAAGTTTTGATGTACAAATCAAACGACTTAATAAATTGGAAATTTGTTAATGTTGTAGCTAAAAGTCGTGGAGAGCTAGGTGAGAACTGGGAGTGTCCAGATTTATTTTCGCTGCAAGATAAAGATGTTCTTATCGTATCACCACAATATTTTAAAGTCTCAAGTAATGATTTTACAAATATATATTCATGTGTCTATATGGTTGGTAGTTTAGACTATAATCTAGGAAAATTTAAATATGACAATTTTTCCCCAGTCGATTATGGATTCAACTTTTATGCACCTCAAACAACGATGGATAGCAAAGGTAGGAGAATCATGATTGGTTGGATGACTATGTGGGAAAAAGAATATCCGACATACAGTAAGGGTCATAACTGGGCTGGAGCTATGACGATTCCAAGGGAAGTGATTCTAAAAGATGGTAAGCTATATTTTAAACCAGTTGAAGAGATTGAGAAATATAGAATCAATGAAGTTGTTTTAAAGGATATTGAGATAAATAAAGAAGAAAAACTTGATATTAATGGCGATAGTTATGAACTTGAAATAAGTTATGATGCTAAGGAAGCCGATGAATTTGGTTTAAAGTTAAGAGTAAATGACTATGAAGAAACAGTTTTGTCATATATAAAAAAAGATAAACAATTTATATTTAATATTGATAATTCTGGTGTTGGACAAAAGGGTCAAAGAAGAACAGAAGTTGATTTAATTAATAACAAATTAAAACTTCGTATATTTGTTGATAAATGTTCAGTAGAAGTATTCATTAATGACGGAGAAAAAGTAATGACGGGTCTTATATATCCAAGTGAAGATGCTATAGGGATTAAAGCATTTTCAAAGGGGAAATCAAATATAGAAATTCTGAAAAAATGGGATATAAAATGAGTTACTGATTTACATTGTAAAAAGGAGATGAATAAATATGGAAAAATTCATGAGGCTCCTTAATAAAAGAGAAAAAACAAGATTTAAAATATCAGCAACTATAAAAGCTAAATTAATGGTTACCTTTTTGGCAATAGCAATATTGCCAATACTTATAGTTGGAAGTTTTTCATATATTGTGGCTGAAAATGCAGTAGAAAAGAAAGTAGCTAATTTTTCGGAACAATTATTAAGTCAGATCAGTATGAATGTTACATCGTTTTCCAATGAATATGTTAATAAGACGACCTTAGTTATAACAAATTCAAGCTTAGCTGATTTAATGAAGGATATAAGTAAAAATAGTTATTCCTATGAAAGTATTCAGAAAAGCAAAGAGGCTGAAGGAATACTTAAGTCTATAGTAAACTCTGATAAAAATATTTCAACTTTCTGTATCCTTCAGCAGGATGGAAAAATATTGGGAATAATGGATTCTCATTCTCAGAACTATATTAAAAATAAATTGAAAAATTCTCAATTATATAATGAGATAAGAAAAAATGAAGATAAAATATATTGGATTACAGGAGTTAATGATAACACAGAAATATTCTTAATCAGAGAATACAGGGACACAATCAGAAAAAGTGATAATGGTATATTAATAATGTCCATCAAGGTGAATGCTTTTAAAGATCTTTTTGAAAAAATGAACTTGAATGAAAATAATTATGTTCAAATAGTAGATGAAAATAAAAATATTATTTTTAATACTGATGACAAAGATGCTAATAGTAGCATTTTAAGTAATATTATAGAGGATGTATATAAAAAAGATTGGTATGGGAACTTTATAGAAGATAATAACTTAATTACATTTAGCTCTTGTAATAATGGGTGGAAGATCATATCTGAAGTTCCTATGAATTCACTTATCAATGATATTAGGTTATCTGGATTTTTTACATTAATAATAGGAGTAATATGTGGAATTATAGCAATAGTGATTGGTTTATATATAGAACGTGGGATAATTAAGCCACTCAACAGCATAATGAAGTTAATGAAAAAAGCAGAAGATGGAGATTTAACAGTAATATTAGATTATAAAAAACTTGATGAAATAGGAAATTTAAGCAGTAGTTTTAATATAATGATTCAAAAAATAAAAGGACTCATAGGAGAAGTAAGCCTGGTATCTAATAAGGTTCTGAAAAATGTTGAAGAGGTAGCTGAAATTTCAATGGAATCAGCCGAAGCTACAAAACAAATTTCTATGGCAATTGGAGAAATTGCAACAGGGTCTACAGAACAAGCAAAAAGTTCTAGTGAAGCAATAGATCAAATAAGAATTTTAGCTCAAAAAATAGACACAGTTATGGAAAATACAAGAAGGGTTAAAGATATTTCAAATGAGACAAAAGAAATTGGAAATTCATCTATTGTAGTAGTTAGAGAATTGAATGAAAGAACGAGACAATCAGTATCAATGGTACAAGAAATAAATGAAGACATATATGATTTAAATAATAATTCTAAGGAAATAGAAAAAATAATTGAAGTTATAAAATCAATTAGTGAACAGACAAGCCTTTTGTCATTAAATGCTTCTATTGAAGCAGCAAGAGTCGGTGAAGTAGGTAAAGGTTTTGCTGTAGTTGCAAATGAAATAAAAAAACTATCAGATCAATCAAAAGAAGCAACTATGATGATAGCTAATATTATTAATAACATTCAAAATAAGACTAAAAATACTGTTAATTTAGTTAAACAGGCAAATAAGATATTTAATGAACAAGAAAAATCTGTAAGGAATACAGATTATGCTTTTAGAAATATTGTGGAATCCACAGAAAACATATCATTACAGGTAGAAAATGTTACACTCGTGATGAATGATATATATAGTTTTAAAGAAAAAACAATTGAAACTGTAGAGAATATATCTGTTCTTGCTGAGGAATCATCTGCAGCAACACAAGAAGTTTTAGCTTCAGTTGAAGAAGAAAATTTATCAGTTCAAGAATTAGCTTCTTTATCCAGTGAATTACATGAAGCTGTCCAAAATCTTAATAAATCTATTAATATGTTTAAAATGTAATGTTTAAAGATAATTTATATATTTATTTGATGTCTAGCCACTGCAACTGTAATGTTTTTAGAAGGTTATAATTGTGTAATTAAAGAGTAAGTTGATTAAGTTATGTAACTCTGATAGGAAAATTTATATGTAAGAAGGAGAAATAGAAATGGATAAAATAAAAAATGAAATAATGCTTATAACTTATGCAGATAGTTTAGGAAACAATCTAAAGGATTTAAAAGAGGTAATAGATGAATATTATTCTGGTGCCATAGGAGGGGTTCATATACTTCCTTTCTTTCCATCATCAGGGGATCGAGGCTTTGCTCCTATGAGATATGATGTAGTGGATGAAGCTTTTGGAACTATGGAGGATGTTAAAGAAATAAGTAAGGACAGCTATTTAATGTATGATTTTATGGTAAATCATATTTCAAGACAATCTGAGTTCTTTAAAGATTTTCAAGAGAAAAAAGATGAATCAAAGTACAAAGATTTCTTTATAAGATATAAGGATTTTTGGGAAAATGGAGAACCAACTGATGAGCAAGTAGATGTTATTTATAAAAGAAAACCAAGAGCACCTTATTATGAAGTTGAGTTCAAAGATGGAAGCACAGAAAAAGTTTGGTGTACTTTTGCAGAAGAACAAATTGATTTAAACATGGATTCAAAAGTTGCAAGAGATTTTATTAAAGATACATTAGTATCAATGTGTGAAAATGGAGCATCAATAATTCGTTTAGATGCCTTTGCGTATGCTATAAAAAAGGCAGGGACAAGCTGCTTCTTCATAGAACCAGAAATGTGGGAACTGCTTTATGAAATTCAAGATATAGTTAAGGAATATGGTGTAGATATATTACCTGAAATTCATGAGCACTATACAATACAACATAAGATTGCAGAAAAAGGATTTTGGATTTATGATTTTGCATTACCGGTCTTAGTATTACATGCATTATATTCAGGTAAAGGTGAAAATTTAAAAAGATGGATTGATATGAGTCCAATGAAGCAATTTACTACTTTAGATACACATGATGGCATTGGTATTGTTGATGTAAAAGACTTAATGACTGATGAAGAAATTGATGAAACAAAAGAAGCTATGTTTACAAAAGGTGCGAACGTTAAGAAGATATACAATACAGCAGCTTATAACAATTTAGATATATACCAAGTAAACTGTACTTATTATTCAGCTCTTGGAAATAACGATAAGGCTTATTTGTTAGCACGTGCAATCCAATTCTTTGCACCAGGTATACCTCAAGTTTATTATGTGGGAATGCTTGCAGGTGAAAATGATATTGAATTAATGGAATCAACTAAGAATGGCAGAGATATTAATCGTCATTATTATTCAAAAGAGGAAATTAAAGAAAACTTTGAAAATAGAAAAATAGTAAATGATATTAAAGATTTAATGAAGTTCCGCAACAGTGATCCAGCCTTTGGACTAGAAGGGGAATGTATTACAGAAGTTAAAGGAAGTGAAATAACAATAACTAGAAAGTGTGGCGAATGCACTGCAGTATTAAAAGCTGATTTAAAAACTCATGATTTTACTATTGAATCACAATCTAAAAAATATGTATTTAGCTAAAACCAGATGATTATGCAGATATTATGAAATATAAGGGGAGAATAACTATGAGGGAAGAATGGTGGAAAGAGAGTGTAGTTTATCAAGTATATCCAAGAAGTTTCAAAGATTCAAACGGAGATGGGATTGGGGATTTAAGAGGAATTATTGAAAAGTTAGATTACCTAAAGGAATTAGGGATAGATGTAATATGGCTATCTCCAGTATATAAATCACCAAATGACGATAATGGATATGATATAAGTAATTATGAAGATATAATGGATGAGTTTGGCACAATGGAAGATGTGGACGAGCTTATCATGGAAGGAAACAACAGAGGAATAAAAATTCTGATGGATTTAGTTGTTAATCATACTTCTGATGAGCATAACTGGTTCATTGAGGCTAAAAAGTCAAAGGATAACCCATATAGGGATTATTATATATGGAGAGATCCTGTAAATGGATTAGTTCCCAATGATTTGACTTCTGCATTTGGTGGCAGTGCATGGGAATATGATCAAGAGTCTGGGCAATATTATTTACACTTTTTTAGTAGAAAGCAGCCAGATTTAAATTGGGAAAATGAAGAAGTACGTAACAGAGTTTAT
The DNA here is from genome assembly GCF_002029255.1 of Clostridium chromiireducens. Lineage (GTDB taxonomy): Bacteria > Bacillota > Clostridia > Clostridiales > Clostridiaceae > Clostridium > Clostridium chromiireducens. The sequence continues at coordinate 39,600 of NZ_MZGT01000034.1, read as the reverse complement.
GATATGATGAATTTCTGGATAAATAAAGGTGTTGGTGGATTCAGAATGGACGTAATTGATCTTATAGGAAAGATTCCTGATAAAAAGATAAAAGAAAATGGTCCAAAGCTTCATGAATATATTAAAGAAATGAATAAGAAAACCTTTGGAAATAAGGATTTGTTAACGGTTGGAGAAACTTGGGGATGTACTCCGGAAATAGCTAAACAATATTCAAATCCAGATGGCAGTGAGCTTAGTATGATATTTCAATTCGATCACATCTTATTGGATCAACAGCCAGGTAAAGAAAAGTGGGATTTGAAACCATTAGAATTACTAGACTTAAAGAAAGCATTATCAAGATGGCAAGTGGAATTAGATGATGCAGGATGGAACAGTTTATTTTGGAATAATCATGACTTACCAAGAATAGTTTCAAGGTGGGGAAATGATGAAGAATACAGAGTAGAAAGTGCAAAAATGTTAGCTACATTACTTCATGGAATGAAGGGGACTCCATATATATATCAAGGCGAAGAGCTTGGTATGACAAATGTAAGGTTTGAAAATCTTGAAGATTATAAAGATATAGAATCTCTTAATATGTACAAAGAAAGAAGAGAAAATGGTTATAGTCATGAAGAAATGATGGAGTCTATTTATACAAAGGGAAGAGATAATGCACGAACTCCTATGCAGTGGAATGATAGTGAAAATGCAGGTTTCACAAGTGGAGAACCATGGATGAAGTTAAATCCTAATTACAAAGAAATAAATGCAGAATTACAACTAGATGATGAAAACTCTATATTTAATTTTTATAAGAAACTAATTAAAATTAGAAAAGAAAATCCAGTTGTTGTGTATGGAAAATATGATTTGATATTAGATGATAACAAAGAAATATTTGCATATACAAGGACTTTAAAAAACGAACAGTTACTAATTATATGTAACTTTGTAGCAAGAAAAACAGAATTTAAATGTGAAGAGATAATTAAGTTTAAGCATAAAGAACTTTTAATATCAAACTATGAGGTAAATGAAAATGAATCAATAAATAACATAGAACTTAGACCATATGAGTGTAGATTTTATAAGCTTTTAATGTAAAACTTATAAGTAAAAATATTTATAATTAAACACTAACAAATTTATAAGGCTGTTAAAATTTAAAGAAAATATCCTAAAATACCAACAAATATTTTAGGATATTTTATTACGTTCTGAAGAATGCTCCACTTCCTTTAGGATTTTATGCATCAATTTTTAGAAAGGAATACATAACTTGTTTGGACAAGTTATGTATTTAAATTTAAAAGAAAATGAAATATAATTATAAAAGCGTTTTATATTTCAATGGAATATATAATCATAGCTTATAAGTAGTAGAGGTGGAGTTAAAAATGTTAAAAAATAATTTTGGAAATGATGAATTAAATAGTATTTACAATTCTATTAAATATATAGAAGCTTTCTTTGATAATGATATAGAAATTATGTTAACTGATAGAGAAAAGGTATTATATTATAAAGGGAGTAATGAGATAGATTTTAAAATAAAAGAAGGAGATGTTGCTGGAGATTTTGTGAAAAATGCTATGAAGAAAGGAAAACCAGTGGTTGAAGTGATTCCAAAAGAATTCTTAGGAGTGGCCTTTAAATCATATATGATTCCAATCAAAGACGATACTGATGGTATTATAGGTTCAATTGCAATAGGAAAAAGCTTAACTAAGAAAAATTCAGTAACTGATATTACAGATAATTTAATTCAGTCAGTGTCACAAATATCAACAGGAATAAACGATATTTCAGCCAGCTTTCAGGAGTTAGCAAGCATGAATTCAGAAATATTGATTAAAACAAATATTGCTAACGAAATGGCTTCTAACACTGATGAGATTGTTGGATTCATAAAAGGTATTTCTTCCCAAACAAATCTTTTGGGATTAAATGCAGCTATAGAGGCAGCAAGAGCAGGAGAACATGGGAAAGGGTTTAATGTTGTTGCAAAGGAAATTAGAAAATTATCTAATGAATCTCATAAATCTATAGGAACAATAGAAATGGTTATAAAAGATATATCAGATGCAATAAAAAAGATAAATGAGAAAGTATCGAATGTTGATAGTGTATCAGATAAACAATTAACAGCATTAGAGAAAATAACAGAGTCGATTGAAAACTTAAATTCCACTGCAAAGTTATTAGGGAAATTATCAGAAGAATTATAATGTATTTATATTAATAAAAGTTGCGCCATCACTGCATGTTTTTGATGTAAGTTTGTGACAAGCAATGATGGATCAACTTTTAATGAAGAAATGTCTGAAATTATTTTAAATTGCTTTTAATACCCAAGTAATACTTTGATAATCACCATATAAATCAGGAATAGTTATACCGCCATACATTAGTTCATCTCCGCCAAACACTCCATCTATATCAGAGATTGAATAATTTTTATCTGGATCTAATCCTCTTAAGCATAATCTTCTTATTGGCTCATTAGGAATTGCAAGAACTCTAAAATATGTTGCAAACGCTTCAGTTTTATCTTCAGATACAATTATCCAAGATGCTTCATTACTGTTAAATGGATTAAGCAGTCTATACATATCTCCAAATTGAATAAGTTCACGTAATTCCTTATATTCTTCTACTTGCTTTTTAACAGTTTCTTTTTCTTCTTTAGTAAACTTAGTAAGATCAAGTTCATATCCAAAGTTACCTGACATGGCAACATCGCCTCTCATTTTTAGAGAAGTGTTTCTGTGAACTTGATGATTTGGAACGGCCGATACATGTGATCCCATAGTACTTATAGGATAAACTAGACTTGTTCCATATTGAATTTTTAATCTTTCTACAGCATCGGTATCATCACTTGTCCAGATTTGAGGCATATAGTATAAAATGCCTGCATCAAATCTGCCGCCACCGCCAGAACAGCCTTCAAATAATATGTTTGGAAAATCTGTTGTAAGTTTCTCGTATATTTTGTACAATCCTAACATATATCTATGAGCAGTTTCTCTTTGTCTTTCTGGAGGAAGACATGGTGAACCTATTTCAGTCATATTTCTATTCATATCCCATTTTACATAACTAATATTAACAGTGCTCAAAATATTTGATAAGGAATTTATAATATAATCACATACCTCATCTCTCGAAAGATCTAATATTAATTGGTGTCTTCCTTGAGTTCGAGATCTATCAGGAACATGCAGGCACCAATCAGGATGTTTTCTATATAAGTCACTATCAGGGGATACCATTTCAGGTTCAAACCACAAACCGAATTGTAAACCTAAATTATTTATACGACTAGCCAAATATTCTAATCCATTAGGAAGTTTCTTTTTATCAACTACCCAATCGCCTAAGGAACAATTATCATTATCCCTTTTTCCAAACCAGCCGTCATCAAGAACAAAAAGTTCAATTCCAAGTTCTTGTGCAGCTTTTCCGATATCTTCAATTTTTTCAGCATTGAAATCAAAGTAAGTTGCTTCCCAGTTATTCACAAGAATAGGTCTTGTTTTATCTCTATATGCTCCCCTACATAGTCTTTTTCTGTATAGTTTATGGTAAGTTCTTGACATTTCACCTAAACCTTTTGAAGAATAAACCATTACAACTTCAGGTGTTTGAAAGCTTTCATTTGGACTAAGCAACCAAGAAAAATCAAATGGATTTATACCCATTGAAACTCTCGTGGTATTATATTGGTCAACTTCTGCTTGCGCTAAGAAATTACCACTATAGACTAGATTAAAACCATATACATCACCATATTCTTCATTTGCATCTTTGCTAAGCAGCGCAATAAATGGATTTTGATTATGACTGCTTGATCCACGTCTACTTTCCACAGATTGAGTCCCAATTATTAAAGGTGTTCTTTCAATATGTCTTTCTCTTGCCCAAGAACCATGAAGGTGTAGAAAATCATAATCAGAGTTGTTAAAATCTATACTCATACTTAGAACTCTTAGTAATTTTAAATTTTCACTACCGCAGTTTATAAAACGTACATTTCTTGTTACAGCATCATAATTTTCATAAGCTGTGTAAGATAAAATAACCTTCAATCCAATTAAAGAATCAAATAATGTTATTTCTAAAGTTTGGGCTTCAGCCTCATCTTCAACATAAGTTGCTGGAAGACCTTTTAATTCTGGTTTTCCATTTATGATTTTGTGTGACTCATATCTAAGATCAGTTATAGTTGACCCGTTTTCAAGCCGAATTGAATAAGCTGGAGTACGAAAATCACTAGTTCCATAAGAAGGGTATTCTTGTGGAAGGCTATCAAGGGAAAGCTTTAAGTCGCTAGGATTAGGGTTTGGAGAGAAGGAGCATCTTTCTTTTAGTGGTAATAAATTATTACAATTAAAATTTCTAAGCTTTCTTCCAAAGTAAAGATGTGATAGATATCCGTCTTCTTGAACATTAAGTATATAGCTAGTATTTTTAGTTGTTAGGTGAAAGGATTTTGCATTGTTATCATATATAATACTCATATTAATTCCTCCGGTTTAATAACAAATTTAATATTTGAAAAAGGTTTTCATCTAACTATAAGTATAGAGTTATTAGAAGAAAATGAAATGGAATAATCTAAGATTGTTATGGTATAATCTAAGAAATTAATTTCAGTGGTTAAAGAAAGTGGAGGGGATTTTAATGAATGAAGATATAAATATGACTGTACTTCCAACAGAAAATAGAGATGGACTTGATCTGGTAGTATACCAATACGGTATGGAAAAATGTAAGTCAGCGCATTCATTTGGGCCTGCAGTTAGGGATCACTATTTAATACATTTTATTATTAGTGGAAGTGGTGTATTTTATGTCAATGGAAAATCCTATAGTATAAAAGAAAATCAAGGATTTCTGATTTGTCCTGATGTTATTACATATTATGAAGCTGATGATGAAAAGCCCTGGACGTATGCATGGGTTGGATTTAAGGGCATAAAGGCTGAAAGCTATTTGAAATTAGCTGATCTTAGCCAAGAGAATCCCATTTTTATATGTGAGAACGGAGAATTTGCAAAGAAATGTTTTGAAGATATGATAAAAGCAACAGAACTTAAATACGCAAGAGAAATTAGACTTCAAGGACTACTAGAAGTATTTTTATCAGAACTCATTGAGGAAGCGGGAAAACATATTGATATAAGTAGTAATTACAAAGAATTATATATAAAAAAGAGTCTGCAGTTCGTTGAGACAAATTATTCAAGAAAATTCAGCATAGCTGAAATGGCTGATAACATAGGGCTTAACAAAAATTATTTTAGTTCCATTTTTAAAGAAAATATAGGAGTAACGCCTCAGCAGTATGTACTAAATTTTAGAATAAATAAAGCTTGTGAACTCATGAATAATTATTCATTAACCATAAGTGATATTTCTCGTTCAGTTGGATATGATGATACTTTGGGATTTTCTAAAATATTTAAAAAGGAAAAAGGAGTATCTCCTATAAATTATAGAAAAAAATCTAATTAACCAGTATTTAACACTTTATTTACATTAATTTACCTAATGGTAAAACTCTGTTAACTAAGAGCTAATATACTTAATTTGGTAATTAAAATGTAAATAAACATGAAGTTGATTAAAGATTGCTCTTCTGTTTATAAAAATGTCTATAAGTTTAAGCAGTTATAAATAAATTTAAGGGGTGTAATTAATGAACAAGACGGTGAAAAGAATATTAGGTTCAATGTTAGCATTAGCAATAGTATTAGGTACAGGCTATACAGTAAATAGCCAAATAAAACCTCAAGAAGTAAAAGCAGCATCAAGTTCAAGTTGGAATGGTAAAACTCCAAAGTATATTTTTATGTTTATTGGAGATGGTATGAGTTTTCCGCAAATACAGGCTGCGCAATATTATAAAGGTGTGCAGGCTCATGGCGCAATAGATGTAAAGAAAGGTAATTATCCAAATCCAGAAAAGTTGTCATTTATGAATTTCCCAGTAGCAGGAACAGTAACTACTTATGATTCAACATCAGTTTGTCCAGATTCAGCTTCAACAGCAACTTCACTTTCAACTGGTAAGAAAACATTAAGCAGTGTTATTAACATGGATGAAACAAAAACAAAGACCTATGAAACTATAACTGAAAAATTGAAAAAGCAGCTAGGATATAAAATTGGTATAGTATCATCAGTAAATATAGATCATGCAACTCCGGGGGCATATTATGCACATGTTCCATCAAGAGGAGATTATTACAATATGGGACTTCAACTTGTAGATTCAAACTTTGATTTTTTTGCAGGTGGAAAGTTCTTATCAGATGATTCAAAGGAAGTAAAAGAACAAGGGAAGACTAAAGTAGGGGAATTGGCTAAGGCAAAGGGGTATAAAGTAGTTAATACTAAAGCAGATATAGAAGCTTTAAAAAATGGTGAGAAAGCAATAGCTGTTTGTCCTGATGATGAAGTTGAGAAAGAAAGTGGAGCATTAAAATATAGTATAGATAGAACTGGAGATGAACTTTCACTTGCAGATTATACTAAAAAAGCTATAGATGTACTTAATAATGATAAAGGGTTTTTTATGATGGTTGAAGGAGGAAAGATTGACTGGGCTGGTCATGCTAATGATGCGGGATCAAATATTAATGATACACAAGCTTTTAGTGATTCAGTACAACAAGCAATTAATTTCTACAATGCGCATCCAGATGAAACCTTAATTTTAGTAACTGGAGACCATGAAACCGGTGGACTTACAATTGGATTTGCAGGAACTAATTACGATACTTATTTACAAAATTTATCAAATCAAAAAGAATCATATACTTCATTTGATAGAAAGATTGCAGAATACAGAGAAAAGAAGACCTCTTTTGATGATGCAATGAAAGACGTTGAAAAAAGCTTTGGGCTTAAAAGAGCAGGTTCAAGTGGAGAGTCAACAAAAGGTGGAATGGTATTAACTCAAGCAGAAGAAGCGAGAATAAAAGCTGCATATGACAAGAGCATGCTTCCAAAGGAAAGCAGAAAGCTAGATGAAAATGAAAATGTGCTATATGGAACATATGAACCATTTTCAGTAACATTAACTCACATATTAAATAATAAATCAGGAATTTCGTTTAGTTCATATTCACACACAGGTTTACCAGTTGCTATGATGGCAAAAGGAGTAGGACAAGATTTGTTTAGTGGATATTATGACAATACAAATGTATTTGATAAGCTTAAATCAATAACAAAAATACAATAATTTATTATACGAATATAAGGGAATTGAGTAAATGAGGGTTTTTAAAGCTATAAAGAGGGTATCACAGAGAATTCTATAATATGGGAAACATGGGTTGTATAGAGGATAAGCATTTAGTATGGCTTATTCTCTATATGTTGTTTATTCGCATAAATGTAAAGAGGAGGATTAAATGTTTAAGGATTTTAATAGACAAAATACGATTCCAATAATAATAACTTTATTAGGAATAATTTTTCTTTTGTTATTACCAAATCAATTTCCTGAAAATAAATATGAAAATACAGAAAGAGTAGCGGCAAAGGTTTTAAGTACTGATGAGAGTTTTATTAAAGAGACTGGCCTAATAAAAGTAGGAGAGCAGTTGTGTGATATAGAAATTCTTGAAGGGAAATTTAAAGGAAAGACTACTAGAGGAACTAATAGACTAGATGGATCCCTTGAACAAGATAAAATATTTCAAGCAGGAGATAAGATATTAGTTACCCTTGACTATACAGGTGATGAAATTAGAGTGGCTACACTTGTGGATCACTATAGACTTAACTATGAAATTTTGCTTGCTGCAATTTTTATAGTTGTACTTGTTGGATTTGCAGGAATAGTTGGAATAAAATCAATTTTATCATTTATATTCACAATTTTAGCGATCTGGAAAGTGCTGATTCCATCATTTTTGATGGGATATAATCCAGTAATAGTAGGGGGAATAACTACTACTATATTAATAATTACTATAATAGGATTAGTCTATGGAATAGATAAAAAATCTTTAGCTGCAATAATTGGTTCATTATCTGGAGCTTTTGTTACTTGCTTTATGGCACTATTTTTTGTGAGCAAATTCAAGATTCATGGTGCAGTAATGTCATATTCAGAATCTCTTTTGTATTCAGGATATGAGAATCTAAATCTTACACAAATATTTATAGCTAGTATATTTATAGCATCATGCGGGGCAGTTATGGATGTAGCAGTAGATATAACATCAGCAGTGGCTGAAGTAATAGAAAAAAAGCCTGATATTACAAGACTTGAAGCTATTAAATCTGGAGTTAATGTTGGAAGATCAATTATGGGAACAATGATGACAACACTTTTACTTGCATATTCAGGTGGATTTATTGGATTACTTATGGTATTTATGGCCCAAGGGACACCTATAATTAACATACTAAATTTAAAATACGTATCTTCTGAAATACTTCATACCTTAATAGGAAGCTTTGGTCTTGTAACGGTAGCTCCATTTACCGCAATAGCAAGCGGGATTTTATTAACTACAAAGATTGATGAGTGTGAAATTGTTGAGAGTACCGCAGAGGTTATAGAGAGTTAAATGATATCTAATAAAAACAGACATATTTTCAAACTGGAAGTAACGGAAAATAAATAGTATTATATTATTAGTATCAAATATATTAGGAGGATGTTATCATGAATGAGATTTTGCAGAACATAGTATCAAGAAGAAGTGTAAGAGACTTTAAAGAAGAACAAATAAAAGATGAAGAATTGAGGCTAATATTAGAAGCTGGAACATATGCACCAAGTGGTATGAATAAACAAAGCTGGCAATTCACTGTTGTTCAAAATAAGGAGAAAATAGAATTGCTTGCAAAGGTGATTAGGGAAGCTTTAGGAAGAGATGCAGGATATAATTTTTATGCACCTCCAACTTTAATTATGTTATCCAATGATAAGGATAATACAAATGGACTTGCAGATTGTGCGTGCGCTCTAGAAAATATATTTTTAATGGCAAATTCCTTAGGAATAGGGTCATGCTGGATTAACCAATTAAAGACTATTTGTGACAAAGAAGAAGTAAGAGAAGTGTTAACAGGCTTCGATATCCCAGAAAATCATATTGTTTGGGGAATGGCAGCAATCGGATATCCTAATAGTGCACCTAAGATTCATGAAAGAAAAGAGGGAGTTATCAAATTCATTAAATAATTATAGAAATAAACAGGTATCGAAAATTGAACGATATCTGTTTATTTTTTCATAAGTAAAGCAACAATAATTAATTTATGAATAATTTCGTTTTGAATTGAAAAATATAAATTTAAATGCGATAGGATTTTGTATATTACTAAGACTAGATAATGTGGATAATAGCATTAGAAAGATACATAAAAATATTTAAATTAAGTCTGTAAAAGAAAATTAAAAATTAAACAAAAGTTTTTTAGAAATATACAAAAAAGTGTTGACTATATAGTAATAGAAGAATATACTAATAACATAGTAAACAGATAAGAATTATAAGAGAAGGTTGAGGAGTGGTTACAATGTCAAAGATATATAAGAATTTAGCAGAATTAGTAGGTAGAACACCATTATTAGAGGTAGCAAACTATAGCGAAGGAAAAGATTTAAAAGCTACGGTATTAGCTAAATTAGAATATTTTAATCCAGCTGGAAGCGTTAAAGATAGAATTGCAAAAGCTATGATTGAAGATGCAGAAGCAAGAGGAGAATTAAAGCCTGGATCAGTAATAATCGAACCAACTAGTGGTAATACAGGAATAGGTATTGCATCTATTGGAACTGCAAAAGGATATAAGGTTATAATTGTTATGCCAGAAACAATGAGTGTAGAAAGACGTAGTCTTATAAAAGCTTATGGAGCTGAAATAGTTTTAACTGAAGGTGCTAAAGGAATGAAGGGAGCAATAGCTAAAGCAACTGAATTAGCTGAAGAAACTCCAAATTCATTTATACCTGGACAATTTGTTAACCCTGCTAATCCAGAAGTACACAGAAGTACAACTGGGCCTGAAATTTGGGAAGATACAGAAGGAAAAGTAGATATATTTGTAGCTGGTGTTGGTACTGGTGGAACTGTTACAGGAGTTGGAGAATACCTAAAATCTAAAAATCCAGACGTTAAAATTGTTGCAGTAGAACCAGCGGATTCTCCAGTATTATCAGAAGGTAAAGCAGGCCCACATAAAATACAAGGAATTGGTGCGGGATTTGTACCAGACGTTTTAAATACAAAAGTATATGATGAAATTATAAAAATTAAAACAGAAGAAGCATTCGGAGCAGCTAGAGAATTATCTAAGACAGAAGGATTACTTGTAGGTATTTCATCAGGAGCAGCAGCATACGCAGCAACAGAACTAGCAAAACGCCCAGAAAATGCAGGAAAAACAATAGTAGCACTATTACCAGACACAGGTGAACGTTACTTATCAACAGCATTATTTGAAGATAAATAAAAATATTGAAATATGAATTATGAACTCGACTCGCATAACAAAATTGTGAGTCTAGTTCTTTTTATGTTCAATATAAAGTAAAACTAATAAATTCAAGTATCAGTTAGTCCATAAGAGTGAATAGATTATATCTAAATTAGAAAAGATGGAATGTTACGGCTGTTACAGATCTGATAAAATAATATCTACTTATTAATATCGTTCAAGGTTTAATTGGGTAGTTATAGATAAACGAAACATGAATAGGAATCAAATTTTATCATAATAGAAAGAGAGTGTACTCTTTTACGCAGTGTTTCATTGAGAATATAGCTGTAGGTATTTCTTCAGTAAAAGTTGTTCCATTCTTGCTTGTCCTGAGCTTTGCCTCAGGAGCAAGCGGGAATGGTGACAACTTTTACTGTTAGAAATACACAGCTGTATTCTCCTGAAACCGAGTAACAGAGTACACTCTCTTTCGGTTGGTTATGAGTTATTTAATCATTATATATAACCCGTTTTCTTCTTTAGTAATCCTTGATTCTATTGATTTTAATATTTTCTTTGTTTCAAGGACAAATTTATCAATTCCTTCAGATAAAATTTTACTTTTAGTATTATAACCGTTTTTATAATCTGTAAATATTTCTGAAATATCACCCATCTCATTGATATATGAGTTAGCTAGATTTTTAAGTTTATCATCACTACTACTAAGTAACCTAGGGTATAGAAATTTATCTTCTGAGCCTAAATGAATTTTCAATTTACCAGCAAGCTTATTTATATGACTAGTTATATCTAAAAGATTTGACTCAATATTATTCTTATATATTAAATTAGTTATATATTCAATTTCTTCAAAAATACCTTTATGTTCTCTCATTAAATTATCTATATTCATAATTAACACCTCATTTATATATATCTTGATTATAGTATAAAAGTTATCAAACTAGATGTATGTAACAATAGTTACAATAAATGCTTAATTAAACAAATATAATTATTTGTGCATTTAGCAGGAATTATAATTTACTAATATACACTATGCACCAAATTATTGTGAAAAGCGCTCATATTATTTACTTTATTAGTATGATACTATTTATATAAAAAGGTGGGATATCTATGAATAAGTTAGAAACAAAAAAATCAAAGGAGTTATTTGAAGAAACTAAGAATTACTTAGTGGATGGTGTTGCTAGTTCATTTCAAAAATCTAAGTATGAAGAATATCCTATTTGTTTGGAAAGAGGAAATGGATCAAAAGTGTATGATGTGGATGGGAATGAATATATTGACTATATTGGTGCTTTTGGACCTGCACTTTTGGGGTATAGTCCTAATGTTATAAATAAGGCGGTTAGTGAACAGCTAGAAAAAGGCTCACATTTTGCAGCAACTACTCTTGATTTGTGCAGGCTGTCAAAAAAACTTACAGAAATTATACCATGTGCAGAGAAAGTATCTTTTCAAAGCTCAGGAACAGAAGCTAATATGCATGCCTTTAGAATTGCAAGAGCATATACAGGAAAGAAAAAAATTATTAAATTTGAGGGACAATATCACGGGTGGTCTGATGAGGAAAAGGTAACAATAGATGCAGATTACATAAATGAACTTGGACCAAGGGAAAATCCAAAAAAAATTCTACATTCTAAAGGTCAAAGAGGAGAAGCAGTTGATGACATAATAATTCTACCATGGAATGACCTAAAAATATTGGAGGATGTACTTAAAAGTAATTCTTCTGAAATTGCAGCAATAATTACAGAACCGATTATGTGTGATTCAGGTCCTATATTGCCTAAGAAGGGATATTTACAGGGGATTAGAGAATTATCAAAAAAATATAATGTTGTGTTAATTTTCGATGAGGTGATAACTGGCTTTAGAGTAGCTCTTGGTGGTGCACAAGAATATTATAGGATCACTCCAGACATTGCAGTATTTGCAAAAGCAGTAGCTTCAGGTTATCCATTATCAGTGGTTGCAGGGACAAAAGAAATCATGGAGTCTGGTGTACATGCGTCAGGTACATTTAATGCTAATCCAATATCAGTAGCAGCAGCTTTGGCTACAATAGAAACCTTGGAGAATAATGAAATTTATGATAGGTTCGATATATTGGGAAGAAAATTCACTGAAGGTTTAAGAGAATTAGGTGAAAAATATAATGTTAAATTATTTTCTGATAGGATAAGATCGATATGTATGCTGATATTTGGAATGAATTCTTCACCTAAGGACTTTAGAGATTACATTGAAAATGCAGATATAGAACTATATGAGAAATTTGTAAACAAAGCTAAAGAATATGGAGTTAGATTTACATCAAGAAGAGGTAGAATTTATCTCTCAACAGAACATAACGAAGATGATATTATAAGAACTTTAAAGGTTGTTGAACAAGTCTTCTATGAATTGTTCATAGTGCACTAAATTATTGTTTGATTCAATCATAGAATATATTTTTTTGATATGATACTATAGTTTTGACAAAGATGTCTTTATTATCAATAAAGGCATTTTTTTATTCTCATTATTAATTTTGGGAGTAAAGAAATGATGAGTAAAAAATCATATAATTTTTAATTGATATTTAACTAATAAGGAGGAATTAATAATGATATTTAATTATAATTTACCAATAAATCTGTTGTTCGGAAGAGGAAGAAGCAATGAAATAGGATCTGAAGTGGCTAAGTATGGAAAGAAAGCACTCATTGTAACTGGAAGAGGCAGTACAAAAAAAAGCGGATTACTTGATAAGACCATAAACTTATTAACCGAAGCAAAAGTCGAGTACGAAGTTTTTGATAAAGTCGAACAAAATCCACTTACAACAACGGTATATGAAGGTGTTGATATTATAAAAGAAACAGGATGTGATGTGGTTCTAGGACTTGGCGGTGGAAGTATTATGGATGCAGCTAAGAGTATAGCATTTTCAGCCAAAAATCCTGGAGATATATCAGAATATATCTTTGGAATAAAACAAGGAGGTGAGGCACTACCTATAGTTTTAGTCCCAACAACATGTGGAACAGGAAGTGAGGGAAACTGTTTCTCAGTTCTTACTAATCCTGAAACTAAAGATAAGAAATCTCTTAGGACCAATGTGATTATTGCAAAGGCGTCAATTATTGATCCAGAGCTTATGACTACAATGCCTAAAAGTATACTTGCATCTGTTGGGTTTGATGCATTAGCTCATAATATGGAAGCTTACGTATCTAAAATAGGACAACCATTAACGAGTATGCAATCTTTTTATGGAATAAAATTATTATCGGAGAATTTAATTAAAGTGTACAATGATCCAACAAATTTAGAGGCATGGGAAAATGTATCTTTAGCCAGTACCTTAGGGGGAATGGTAATAGGGGTAGCAGGAGTGACAGCACCACATGGTCTTGAGCATCCAGCAAGTGGACTTCATGATATTGTTCACGGAAAAGGTCTTGCAGCACTTACACCAATAATTGTTGAAGAATCTTGGCAAAGCGATATAGAAAAGTATAGTGATATCTCAAAATTATTAGGAGGTACTGATGCAAAGGATTGTGCAGATGCTATAAGAAGTTTCCTAGAAAAAATAGATTTAAAAGTAACTTTAGGTGAACTTGGTGTTAAGGAAAATGACATTAATTGGATGGCGGAAAATTGTATGAAGGTATCAAAACCAAGCATAGCAAATCATCCGAAGGAGTTTACTTTAGAAGAAATTAAAGATATTTATTACAAATCTTTATAAACATAAGATAGCCCAATTTATATAAGGGGTGGCTGAGGATGAGTGAATTTAGAGAATACAAGGTAAAAATAGTTGTAAAAAGCTCAAAATGTCATTTATATGAAGCAGGAGATGAAATATATTTAGATGGAGCTGTACTTAATAAAGAAAAATCAGCAAATGTATGTTTAACAGCAATAAGTGCTTTTTATCCATTTATATATGCAGCTAGAAAACGGGTGACAGCTGAGCAAATGGGATTTAATGAGTTGACATTTCAATGTCCAGATTGTCCGGAAACAGTGGAGTTTACTATAGTACAATATGAAGATGAATAATGTAGTTAGGTAGATTTTAATAAAATTAATCCACATATTAATAGAATAATATTTGATGCAATGGTGCACTGAAATGAAAATCAGTGCGCCTTTTTGTTTTGTTTAGTCTAGAAAAATATTTTATTTGGGAGGAATCACAATGAGTAAATCAAGTTTAAAAAAAGACAATTTAAGTATTATTGAAACAGTGGCATTATCAGTTGCTATTATAGCACCAACAGCAGCCATGGCATTAAACGTATCTTTAATGGCTCAAACAAGTGCATTTTCTGTACCACTTGTATTTCTAATTTCAACTATAGTGGTAGGATTGGTATCATATTCAATTATAAAATTTAATCATTATATATCAGCATCAGGTTCGCTTTATGCATTTACAAAAAAGTCACTAGGAGATAAAATGGGATTTACAGCAGGATGGGCACTATTGCTTGCATACATTACATTGGCAGGAGGTACCGCAGCTGGTTTTGGTAATTTCTTCTCTGGATTTTTAGCTGTATTTGGAATAAGCGTTAACTGGTTACCGATTTCGGTAGTAGCTTCAATTGCCATGATCATTTTAGGTATAATTGACGCAAAAATATGCAATAGAATTATTCTCGTAATAGAAGGTTTGTCAATATTTCTTATATTAGTTTTATCAGTTGTTATATTATTCAAGGTAGGTACTACAACAGGTTTAAGCGTAGTTCCATTTAAGACAAATGGTGTTGGGATATCGGCACTCGCATCAACTTCAGTATTTGCATTTCTTTCTTTCATAGGTTTCGAAAGTGCTTCAAGCTTAGGAGAAGAAACAAAGAACCCTAAAAAGTTTATACCAATAGCAATAATAAGTGCGGTATTTTTATCAGGGATATTTTATTTAGTGTGTAGCTATGCACAAGTTATTGGGTTTGGAGTTGATTCGCAAGGTCTTGAACAACTATCTTCAACTACTTTACCTCTAGCTGATTTATCTACTAAATATATGACAACAGGTTATGGAACAATATTAATTTTAGTAGCTGCATTTTCAAATTTCTCTTGTGCGCTTGGATCTTATTGTGCTGGATCAAGAATGTTATTTGCCCTTGGACGAGATGGAATAATGCCTAAGGCTATGATGAAACTTCATTCAAAGCATGATACTCCATATTTCGCGTTAATATTAATAATAATTATTTCAGATATAGTTCAAATTTCACTATATAAAAATGATGGGATTGAAGTGTTTGGATATTTGGCAACTATAGGATCTTTAGCTATACTTGTTTCATATATATTTACAAGTGTAGGAGCTATGGTTTACTTTACTAAAAATAAAATTTGGAGTAAAGTACATTTAATAGTACCAATAGTATCAATTGCAGCGTTGTTATATGTACTTTATTCAAATATATATCCTATTCCAGCATTTCCAAGCAACTTGTTCCCATATATAGTGTTAGGATGGATAGTTATAGGTTTTGTGATTAGTAATATATTTGGAAAAAGAATAAAGGAAATTAGTGAAGAAAATATTAAAGATACTAATGAAGGAATCGTTGAAGAAAGTCCAAATTACGTATTAGAATAGAGGGATATATAATGAAAATAAAAGTATCGTGCGTTCAAATGGAACCTAAATTAGGTGATGTTAAATATAATTTAGAGAAGATGGTAAGTTTTATTACTGAAGTTATGGAAAAAGATAATGAAACAGATTTAATAGTATTTCCTGAGTTAATAACCTCTGGATATGAATGTGGCAGCGAGTTTCAAAATTTAGCGGAAACAGTAGAGGATAGCCAGAGCATAAAAGTAATAAGTGAGCTGGCTAGGAAATTCAATACTAACATAGTATATGGATTCCCAGAAAGGGATGCTGTTTTAACAGATATTCTTTATAATTCATCTGTTTGTATCGATAATAAAGGAAATATAGCAGGAGTATATAGAAAAGTACACCTTTTTGATACTGAGAAAACGTACTTTAGGGCTGGGTGTGAGTTTCCGATTTTTAATACATCATTTGGAAAAGTTGGTGTAATGATTTGTTGGGATACAGCATTTCCAGAGGTTGCAAGAACTTATTGTTTAAAAGGAGCCGAACTTCTTATTGTCAGCACTAATTGGGAAAAACCTTATTCTGATGATTGGGATTTAGTAACAAGATCAAGAGCTTTTGATAACTGTATGTATTTAGTGGCAGCAAATAGAGTTGGATATGATAAAGAATTGGGATTCTTTGGACATAGTAAAATTATAGATCCTGTTGGAAGGCCCATAAGAGAATTAAATGAAGAGATAGAAGGTATAATTTCAGCTGAAATAGATTTAGAACTACCGAAAAAGATGAAATCTGATTATTATACAATGTTTAAAGATAGAAGACCAGAATTATATGGTGAGATAGTAAAGAACTATTAATCTATATGGGAAAATATGAAGTTTAGTTAACGCGTCTCATAAGTGTTTATGAGACGTTTGTTATTTATTGTTAATGAAGGTATGTCTGTAGTGGGAAATTTTGAAAAGAGGTTATAGTTGCGAAGTGTAGTTGCTTTCATAGAACATAATAATAGTGAGGAATATTTTCATAATAAATAACTTGTGCACAGTGCACTTAAATATTGTTATTAAAGATAATAGACTTATAGATTAAAATGTGATAATATACATACAAGTAAAGAAGTTCTTCAAGTGGCATAGATATTTGATTTAGTCAAACAGATTTTAATTTTATGAAATCAATGAAGAGGAATAAAACTTAAGATTAAATATTATGCAGACTGCACAAAAAAAATGTTACTTGTGATCATAGAAAGTACCAAAATTTCATGATAAGATAATTCTAACATAAAACAAAATAATAAGATTATAGTAAATGCAAAGGCGCACTGAAATTAAAACAGTGCGCTTTTTTATATTTCAATTTAATAGGAATTAGGAGTTGAGAGTATGTATAAAGTTTCTGGATTGTCAAAGAAATATGGAGAGCTAGAAGTATTAAAAGATATCAGCGTAGATATAAAAGAAGGCGAAGTAGTTTGTATTATAGGACCATCTGGTTCTGGAAAAAGTACTTTTCTAAGGTGTTTAAATTTATTTGAAACCCCAACTGGTGGAGAAATGTATTATAACGGGAGAGTTGTCACAGATAAGAGTACAGATATTAGATCACTTAGAGAAGAAGTGGGTATGGTATTTCAAAAGTTTAATTTATTTCCACTACATACAGTAATAGAAAATGTCATGTTAGCACCTATTCTTACAAAAAAGAAAAATAGGAAAGAGGCAGAAGAAATAGCATATGAACTTCTTAAAAAGGTTGGCCTGCATGAAAAAGCAGACGTATATCCTAAGACCTTATCAGGGGGTCAGCAACAAAGGGTTGCTATAGCAAGAGCACTAGCAATGGAACCTAAAATGCTTTTGTTTGATGAACCAACATCAGCTTTAGATCCAGAATTAGTTGGAGATGTATTGGATGTTATGAAGCAATTAGCAAAGGATGGCATGACAATGATAGTTGTAACTCATGAAATGGGATTTGCTAGAGATGTATCAGATAGAGTTATATTTATGGACAAGGGATACATTGTTGAAGAAGGAGCACCAAAAGAGATTTTTTCAAATCCTAAGAATGAAAGAACAAAAGAATTCTTATCTAGAGTTCTAAATTAAATATTAATGGTAATAAGCTTAGGCTTCAAAAGAAAGAATAAATAATTATGAAAAGGGGAATGTAATATGAAAAAAATATGTAAAAAACTATTAGCTTTAATGATTGTCGTAATAAGTTGTGTTGGATTTATGATGGGATGCGGTTCTGGGGGATCTAGTAGTACTTCAGCAGCGCCAAGTGGTGATAAAGCAAAGGATACATTAGCAGCAGCTAAGGAAAAAGGGGTATTAACAGTTGCTTCATCAAATGATGCTCCATTTGCTTTTATAGACGCTAAAACAAATGAATTTACTGGAATTGATGCAGAAATAATAACAGAAGTTGCAAAAAGACTTGGAATTAATAAAGTTGAAATGAAACAAATACCATTTGAAAACTTATTAGTTGAATTAAACAACAATAGCGTAGATATGGTAACAGACGGAATGTATGTTAAAGATGAACGTAAAAAATTAGCATTATTTACAAACATATGGTACAAAGAAGGCGAGGCTGTTGTTATACCTAAGAACTCTAAGATTGCTAGCAAAGATGACTTAAAGGATGCAGTAATAGGTGGACAAAAAGGAACAGCGTTCTTAGAAACTGCACAAAAATGGCAACAAGCAGGATTAGTTAAAGATGTTAAAGTATTTGGAAGTCAATCTGAATTAATGTTAGCAGTAAATACAGGTAAAGTAGACGCATGTATAACTGACGGTATGGTTGCAGGGTATACATTATCTCAAGACAGCAGTCTTAGCTTAAAAATCCTATCTCCATATAAAGCTGAAGCATCTGGAATGGTAGCAGCTGCTGTTAGAAAAAATGATAAGGCTTTAGCAGATGCAGTTAATGAGAAACTTGATGAGATGAAAAAAGATGGAACAATTCTTAAGCTTCTTCAAAAGTATGGAATGAATGAAGACTATGTTGTTTCAGTAGAAGATGGTCATATTTCAGATAAATAATATAATCTACTAAAAAGAATCCTTACGGATTCTTTTTAGAAAAGGAGGAAGAAGTATATGGACATATTATCTAACTTAGATTTCAGTACTGCATTTAAGTTTTTAGTACCTTCACTAGAAGCTGGTCTTTGGGTTGTAATACAGGCGACAGTTTTTGGTTTTTTATTAGCAATAGTTTTAGGATTGTTTATTGCAATTGGACGTATTAGTAAAATAAAAGCTCTAAGAGGGATTTTAGTAGTATTTTTAGAATTTATTAGAGGGACACCTCTACTAGTTCAATTGGTGTATATGTATTATGTAGTACCACTTATATTGTCAATGATAATACAAATTTGGAATCCAGGATATCAGTTTAAAATAAGTTCATTAGTTGCAGGAACAATAGGTCTTGGAGTTAATTATGGCTGTTATATTTCGGAAGTAATCCGTTCATCAATATTATCAATAGAAGGTGGACAAACAGAAGCAGCTTTAGCACTTGGACTTACAAATAAACAAGCTTTATTTAGAATAGTAATACCTCAAGCATTACGTAATGTAATACCTGTGTTCGGAAACTATTTAGTAATGATGTTAAAAGATACATCACTACTTGCATACGTATCAGTTAGTGAATTGTTATTACGTACTCAAAGTTATGCGTCACAATCATTTTTAACTATTGAATCATACACAATTCTAGCAGGATTTTATTTAATATTAAGTTTACCACTTGCTCAATTAGTGAAACTAGTAGAAAAGAAAATGCTTAAATTCAGCTAGTTAAGTTGAATTTTAGTGTAATAAGTTAAATGGTATTTGATAAATTATTATCTTTCGCAGATATTATTGAAAATATATAATTAGAAATTTACTGATTTGATGAAAACTTTTGCTAGTACTTCTTGATAAGAAATGAACATACATCTATTTTGGATTTGTTATCACAAAAAATAACCAATTCACTACATGGCCTATTAAACAAACATATTTACAAATTTGCTAAAAATTTATGTTGATATCTTCACTAGAAATTATAAATATTTATGTAGCAACGAGGGGAACTCATCGAGTAGTAGCTTATTGGACAAGAATATTTATAATTTCGGCAAGTTATCATATAAGATTAAGTTACATGTTGTTTATTTATTATTTTTACAGAGTTAAAAATAATTCTTTTTTTATAACAAGATATATGATAAAAATATAGTAAGCAAACGCAAATTCTTAAATAAACTAAGTGTAAAGGTGGATGTTATGTCAATTTCAGTAAAAGATATACTTAAATTAGATTCCTTAAAAAAAATCAATCTGGTTGGAGGAGAGAACGGTTTAGAAAAGTGTATAGAATGGATATATGTAGCAGAGTGTTTCGAGAATCCACTAGAAGGAATTAAATGGCTTCAAGGTGGAGAAATTATTTTTATAACTGGTGTTGGAATTAAGGACAATACAAGTTTATTATTAGATCTTATTAGAGGAATCAATGAAAAAAATGGAGCCGGCTTAATAGTGAATATAGGACCATATATAAAAAGTATATCTGACGAAGCAATTAAACTTGCAGATGAACTTGAAATTCCACTATTCACATTACCATGGGAAGTTAAATTGGTTGAGGTTTCAAGAGAAATTAGTAATGCTATTGTTTTGTCACGTATTGAAGAAAATTCTCTAACCCACTTCTTAAGCAATATTCTCTTTGGAGATGGAGAATTAGAAGGCGATGCTATTCAAAAAGCAGCATATTTTGGATATAACCTATCAGGTGAATGCTGTATTTGTGTCATAGATATAGATGGGTTTGAAAGGTACCTGAAGTTTAAGCATTTAGATGATGAAATAAGTATATCTAAAATTAAGATTACTTTTAGAAAAATTGTACAGGATATATTAGAAAAACATGCACTTAAAGTACCTATCATTGACAAAGATGATGCAGTTATTTTCTTTACAAGATCAGAAGAAAATTGTATGACTAGAGTTGACAAGGCGTTAAAAGAAATACAAGAAGTTATAAAAAAACGTATGGACGGTCTTTCTGTAAGTATCGGTGTAGGTAATTCTTATAAGGATTTGAAAATGATGAAGCAATCATTTAATGAAGCTGAATTAGCTATAGATAGTGCTAAGTGCCAAGGCCTAGATGATACAATCACTAGATATAAAGATATAGGAATTTATGGACTTATTTTTAGTATAAAAAATAGAAGCACCCTAGAAAATTATTTTTTTGATGTTTTAGGACCAATAATTAATAATGATAATAAAAGTAAAGATAGTAATTTAGTTGAGATATTAGATACGTATTTAAATGAGAATTGTAATATTACTGCAACAGCAGAAAAGTTATTTCTACATAGAAATACTCTTAAATACAAAATTAAGAAAATAGAAGAACTTCTAGATTGTGATCTTCATAATTTTAATGATTGCATTAAAGTAAAAATGGCTTTGTATATTAATACAGTCATAAAGTAGGACTAAATAAGAAATAGACAACGTAGTCTATCACATTTTATGTGATAGGCTTTTTTATTATATAAGGGATAGGAGGGAATGATATGTCAATTTTAGTAAAAGATATTTTAAAATTAAGCACTCTTAAAAATATGGAACTAATAGCAGGAGATTCGGGTATAGAAAAATGTATAGAATGGATATACGTATCAGAGTGCCTTGAAGATCCCTTGGAAGGTATAAAATGGCTGCAAGGTGGAGAAATAGTCATTATTACTGGAGTAGGAATAAGGAAAGATATTAGCGTTTTAACAAAACTCATTGAAGGAATAAGTGAAAAAAATGGAGTAGGTCTTATTATAAATATCGGAAAATATATAAAAGAAGTACCTAGCCAAGCTATTGAGATTGCAGATAGATTAGGTATGCCTCTACTTACATTGCCGTGGGAAGTAAAACTGGTTGAAGTTTCAAAAGAGATAAGCAATGCAGTTATATTAGCACGTATTGAAGAAAAATTTATGAATGATTTTCTAAATAATATATTATTTAGTCAGATGGATTTCGCAGTAGATATTAAGGCTAAAGCTAATTACTTTGGCTATAATTTACAAGGAAAATGTTATATATGTATTATAAAGATTGATGGAATTAAGAAAATTCAACAATCAAAAAATGTATATGATGAAATAAGCATATCTCGAACAAAATTAAAACTTAGAAAAATAGTTCAGGATATTTTAGAAAAGTATTCATTAAAAGTTCCTATTATTGATAATGATAATGAGATTATATTTCTCAACAGATCTGAAGAAAACTCTGCGAATAGATTAGAGAAAGCACTAAGAGAAGTGCAAGAAATAATCATAAAACGTATAGATGGAATATCGGTAAATATAGGGATTGGAAATAGCTATGAAGATTTAAGTATGATGAGGCAATCATTTAGCGAGGCTAAAATGGTCATCGAAAGCCTAAAATATGAGGAAACTAATAATGAAATTAGAAAATATAATGATATTGGAGTATATGGTTTAATATTTAGTATTCAAAACAAAGATGTACTGAGCAATTACTATAAACAAATATTAGGCCCAATTATAGAGAAGCCTAAAAAAGATAAAGAAATTAGTTCTATAAGAATCTTAGATACGTACTTAAGTGAAAATTGTAATTTATCTGTAGCAGCAGAAAAATTGTATTTGCATAGAAATACGCTGACATATCGCATAAAAAAGATAGAAGAATCATTAAAGTGTGATCTTCATAACTTTGAAGATTGCCTTAAAATAAAGATGGCATTATATATTGGTAATGTACTATGAACAAAAAGTTGGTCATTGTGAACAAAAATGGAGTAAGCCTTTAAAATAGAGAGTTAAAGGGATACTCTATTTTTGTTTGTATGAATATGTTATGTTAAAATAATTAATTCTAGAATGAATTTAATTTGTAATTTTACGGAATATGCCTGTTTAATGAGATTTCAGGTCTTATAAATAGTGATTTGAAATTAAAGACTGTTAAGGTTTTGGTCAAAATAGACAAAAATATTATAGTGCTTGGACATAGAAAAGAAAAGTGGAAAGTATTATCATATAAATAAGTCAGAAGCACACACAACAATAGATTAAGACAATGGAGTCTATCATGTATTAACTTGATATGGCTCTGTTTTTATGAGTTAAATAATCCAAAGTGTAATTATTAATAAAATTATTATTAGATATCTTAATTAGGAGGCAGGAATTATGATAGAAGAATCAAATGTAAAGTTAGTAACTTCAATACCAGGACCTAAATCAAAGGAAATTATTGAAGAAAGAAAAAAATATGTAGCAAATGGAGTATCTGTATCAACAGACATCGCCATAGCAGAAGCAAAGGGAGCTTTAATTAAGGACGTTGACGGAAATGTATTTTTAGATTTCGCAGCTGGAATTGGTGTTCAAAATGTTGGACATTGTGATGAGGAAATAGTTAATGCTATAAATGAACAAACCCAAAAATATATTCATCCTGGATATAATGTAGTGACATATGAATCATATGGGGCTTTGGCTAAGAAGCTAACTGAAATAGCAGTTGGTGACTTTGAAAAGAAAGTTATGTTCGCTAACAGTGGAGCAGAGGCAGTAGAAAATGCTATAAAAATAGCTAGAACTTATACAAAGAAGACAGGAGTTCTTTCAGCAACAGGATCTTTCCATGGACGTACAAATATGACTATGTCAATAACAAGTAAATACAAGCCTTATAAAAATGGTTTTGGACCATTTGCACCAGAAACGTATAAATTTGATTTTCCATATGCATACAGAGCACCACTAGGAGTTTCAGAAGAAGAGTATGCAGATGAATGTATTGAAAGATTAAGAACTATGCTTAGAACAACACTTTCTCCAGATATGATAGCATGTTTAATCGTTGAACCACTACAAGGTGAAGGTGGATTTGTTGTACCATCTGCAAAATATATGCAAGAATTACAAAAGATTTGTAATGAAAATAATATAGTGTTTATAGTAGATGAAATCCAAGCAGGATTCGCAAGAACTGGTAAAATGTTTGCCCATGAGCATTATGGAATAGAACCAGACGTTGTTACATTATCAAAATCTATAGCAGCAGGTGTTCCATTGAGTGCCGTAGTTGCTAAAAAAGAAATAATGGATTCTGCGTGTGTCGGCGGTATCGGTGGAACATATAGTGGAAGCCCTCTTGCGTGTGTAGCCGCACTTAAAGTTATAGAAAAGATAGAAAAAGAAAACTTATGTGAAAAATCTGAAAAGCTTGGAGCATATATTGTTGAAAGATTAAATGAAATGAAAGAAAAATATAATGTTATAGGTCAAGTAAGAGGATTGGGTTCCATGGTAGGTTTAGAATTAGTAAAAGATAGAACTACAAAGGAGCCAGCAGCTGACTTGGTGAAAACTGTAATTCAAAAATGTTACCAAAAAGGTGTTATATTCTTGAATGCTGGAATTCTTGGAAATGTAATTCGTTTCTTACCTCCATTAGTTATGACCGACGAGCAAGTTAAATATGGAATGGATGTTTTAGATGAATCAATTAAGGAATGTATGTAGCTGTATGGGAAAATTATTTATATAAGTAATTTAATTTCATGTGTAAAAGAATTGACAATAAATTTATCAAGTAGTAATATTAGATTAAAGCAAAGAAGCCCACAAAGTGAGATTCTTTGCTTATTTTTTTATACAATAATTTTAGAATAGTATATTATTAATTTAGATGTTGTGTAAATATATATACAAAGAAAATTTTTTTACAAATATAATAATAAACTAGACAGTTTTTACAATAGCAAGATGAATGAAAAAACTATACGTTTTGGCATTTTAGTAAAGACAATAAGTTGTTAAGTGTATGGAGGGTAATATGGTAGAAACAATAGTATCTTTAGAATTAGCAGTTGATGAGAGGTTAATAATTAAGAAAAATAGACTTGCACCAGCCAATATTAGTGGAAAAGAAAAGAGAATATGCATTGTCACTGGGCTTCATGGAGATGAGCTTGAAGGTCAATATGTATGCTATAAGTTAATTAAAGAAATACAGGAAAATATTGAATATCTCAACGGAATCGTTGATATATATCCATCACTTAATCCGCTTGGAATAGATTCCATTCATAGAGGAATGCCGACTTTTGATTTAGATATGAATAGAATTTTTCCGGGATCGGAAAGTGGAGCTATGGCAGAACATGTTGCAGCAAAGATTATTGAAGATATAGATGGGGCAGATATGTGTATAGATCTGCATGCAAGTAATATATTTTTAAGAGAGGTGCCTCAGGTTAGAATAAGTGAGAACATAAAAGATAAATTAGTGCCTTATGCTAAATTACTAAATATGGATTTTATATGGGTACATCCTGAAACGACAGTTTTAGAGTCTACACTTACTTATAGTTTAAATAATAAGAATATACCTGCTTTACTAGTTGAAATGGGAGTTGGAATGAGGATAACAAAAGAATATGGTGATCAACTAGTTGAGGGGATATTTAATTTAATGAAAGAATTAAATATATGGACAGGCACAGTAGCTTCGGTAAGGCAACCTATTATATCTACTGAAAAAGAAGTGAACTTTATAAATGCTAAGGCGTCAGGAATATTTATGCCTAGCGTGAAACATTTAAGCGAGATAAAAAAAGGTGAACGAGTTGGGGAAATTTTTAGTTCATTAACTGGAGTGGCTGAGGAACAGGTGATTTCACCATGTGATGGTGTTGTATTTACATTAAGAGAATACCCTGTAGTGTATGAAGGTTCTCTTATTGCAAGGGTATTAGGAGGTGCAAAATGAGAAAAGAAATATTATACACGTTGAAATCACCTCATAGGGATGATATGAGGGTTACAGGATATAAATTTGGAAAAGGTGAAAAGACTGCATGTATAGTTGGAGCAATTAGGGGTAATGAAATACAGCAATTATATACTTGTTCTCAACTTATTAAAACATTAACTAAGTTAGAACAAAAAGGTGCAATCTCAAGAGATCGTGAAATACTTGTTATCCCTTGTGTAAATCCTCACTCTATGAATATAGGGAAAAGATTTTGGACAATGGATAATACTGATATAAATAGAATGTTTCCAGGTGAGAAAAATGGAGAAACAACCCAGAGAATTGCGAGTGGTGTTTTTGAACAAGTAAAAGATTATCCATTTGGAATTCAATTTACTAGTTTTTATATGCCGGGAGATTTTATACCTCACATAAGAATGATGGAAACAGGATATCAAAGTCCAAGCCTTGCGAATTTATTTGGTTTGCAATATGTATTAATTCGTAAGCCAAAGCCATATGATACAATGACACTTAATTATAATTGGCAAATGTGGGAGGCTAGTGCCTTCTCACTATATACTAATGCAACAGATCAAATAGATGAAGTTTCAGCAAAGCATGCAGTAGTTGCAGTTTTAAGATTTTTAACAAGAATGGGAGTAATAAAATACAATAGTCATAGTGGATACATAGCAAGTGTACTAAAAGAGGACGATTTGCTTTCAGTTAAAACAACTACAGGTGGAATATATAGACCATTAAAGAATCCGGGGGATGGAGTAGAAAGAGGAGATGTACTAGGGGAAATAATTCATCCATATGAAGGAACAGTTAAGGAGAAAATTATATCTCCAACAGATGGTATAATATTTTTTGCTCACAAGTCTCCACTTGTAATGGAAAATGTGGTTGTATATAAAATAATCAGAAGACTTCACGAATAAAAATGTTTGAGCTTGGGAAATCTAATATAATAATTAATAAAAATAACTACTATAAAATAGATTTTTGAAAATTAAGATCTATTATTATAGTAGTTATTTTTATGTTCGATTTTATGATAATTTTTAAGAAAATGCTAATAAAGATAAACAAATTAACAAAAGGTATATGTTTTCAAAAAAAATATATACAATTATTTAATGTTGACATATAAACTCTGAATTGATAATATAAAAACATACCAATCTTATAGGAATTATCAGAATAATAGGAGGATATTTATGGATAGTACATTTTTTACTAAATTTATTATGATTACTAGTTTCCAGCCAATTATATTTATAGCAGTTTTAATTGGATTATTTTTTGGAATTTATAAATTAGAGAAAGCAGGAGTAAATTTTTCAAAACGTATGCTTTTATCAACAGGAATAGGGTTGCTGCTTGGTGTAATCATACAGTTCATAGCTGGGTTTCCAGGTAGTACAGATGATGTTAAATGGATAGGAGAAGTTACTAAATGGTATGGATTAGTAGGTGGTGGATTTATGGATCTGTTAAAGATGCTAGTAGTACCGCTAGTTTTTCTATCAATGCTAAGAGTTATAATAAGTATGAATGAAAATCAAAGTTTGGGGAAATTAACATCAAGATCTATATTTGTTCTACTTGGAACTACAGCAATCGCATCAATAGTTGCAATAATAGTAGGAAATATGTTTAAGCTTGGAATTGGAGTGGAAGCAGTTCAAAGTAAAGTAGAAATGAAAGAAATTACCTCTTTAGTAGACACAGTAAGAGGGCTTTTACCTGCAAATCCGATAAAAGCAGCGGCAGATGCAAATATAGTAGCAGTTGTTATATTTGCTGCATTCCTTGGGATTGCAATAAGAAAATTAAATAAAGCTCATGAAGAGGTTATAAAGCCTGCAATAGATGTAATTGAAGCGTTTTATAAAATAATGACTAGTGTCGCTCAAACAGTTATTAGATTTATGCCTTATGCAGTATTACCATTACTTGCAAATACAGTTGCATCAAAAGGTGTAACGGCAATAATTAATGTGGTCAATTTTATTGTTGCATTATATGTAAGTGTACTTATTGTTTTTGTAATTCATCTTGTAATAATATCACTAAATGGATTGAATCCAATTCAATATTTAAAAAATGTTATTGAACCATTAGTTTTAGCATTTACTTCTCGTTCAAGTCTTGGAACGCTGCCGGTTACAATTGAAACTTTAAATAAAAAAGTTGGAGTTGATAAAGGGATTGCAACTTTTGCCGGAAGTTTAGGTGCCAATATGGGTATGAATGGATGTGCAGCTATATATCCTGCGCTTATGGCAATAACAATCGCAAATATGTCTGGAACACCAATGGATTTTAGCTTTTATGCTATGCTAGTAGTTATTATAATTGTAAGTTCTTTTGGTATAGCGGGTTTACCAGGAACAGCAATAATGTCAGTGTCGGTAGTAATATCGGGTATGGGAATGGGAAGCTTCTTCCCACTTGCAGGAGCGATACTTGCAATAGATCCAATTTTAGATATGGCACGTACAATGCTTAATGTTGATGGAGCTATGGTAACAGCAGTAACTGTGGCTAAAGGTTTTAACGAATTAGATAAGGAAGTTTATAATAGCAATAGTAGTAATAAGATTGCTATAGAAGGAAACTAGAATAATATTTAATTAATGATGGTATAATAAACTAAAATTAGGGAGCCTTTAGATGATATAAAATTGTCTAAAGGCTTTTTTTGCTTTTCAGTTTAATAATTATAAATGTCTGAAGAGAGTAAGAGGCTAGAAAATTAAATTAGTATTACTAGGCAGTGCGATGAAAGCAAAGAAAAGTCTATTAAACTTAAGTGATTAAAATAAAGGTATTGACAAAACTGTTTATACTGTATATATTGTATATATACAGTATAAACACAAAGGAGGCGAAGTGATAGTTTGAAAATATTACTTTCTAATAAATCGGATTTGCCAATTTACGAGCAGATAAAAACTCAAATCAAGGAACAGATTTTATCAGGAGCCATTGCCGAAAATGAATTTTTACCATCTATAAGGCAGCTGGCAAAAGATTTGGGTATAAGCGTTATTACCACGACGAGAGCTTATTCAGATCTCGAAAATGAGGGTTTTATAGCTACTCTTAGAGGAAAAGGCAGTTATGTACTTCCAAAGGATAGCGAGTTAGTAAGAGAACAGTATCTAAAGAAAATTGAAGAAGCATTGATGCTAGCTATTGAGAATGGGAAATTAGCTAATATTTCTAATGATGAACTTATCGTAATTTTTAAAGCGTTACTAGATGAACAAATATAATACAGTCATTTAAAGCAACTATAGAGAATTCTGATTATAGATGTAATATCTAATTTATAAATATAATAACTAAAAGTATGATTTAGGAGTAGATAGATATGGATGCACTTGAAATAAAAAATTTAAATAAAACTTTTGATGGATTTAATATAAAAAATATAAATCTAAGTTTATCCAAAGGATATATATTAGGATACATTGGTCAAAATGGAGCAGGTAAAACCACTACAATAAAATTAATAATGAATCAGATTAAGAAAGATAGTGGAGAAATAAGAATATTCGGAAAAGAATATAATGATGATGAAGCTGGATATAAGAATATGATTGGATTCATTGGAGATGAATGTTATTTCCCAACCTGTTTTACATTAAAGGATGTAATAGCGACTATGAAAGATTTTTATATTTCATTTAACGAAGATAAATTTAGAGAATATGTTGAGAGATGGCAGCTTCCTTACAAGAAAAAAATTAAGGAGTTTTCAAAGGGGATGAAAGTAAAGCTATCTTTTGCGAGTGTTTTATCTAGAGATACAAAATTACTTTTATTAGATGAGCCAACAAGTGGCCTTGACCCTGTAATTAGAAGTGAAATTTTAGAAATATTACAAGAGTATATAGCAGATGGTGAAAGAAGCGTATTATTTTCTACTCACATAACAAGTGATTTAGAAAAAATAACTGACTATTTATTTTTTATTAATAAGGGAGAAAAAGTATTTTATGACACTACTGAAAATATATTAGAGAGTCATTTATTAGTTAAAGGTGGAATAGAAGATCTTACAGAAGAATTAAGAGAAAAATTAATAGGACATAAGAGTTCTAGCTACGGCTTTGAGGGATTGATTAGCTCAAAAGATAAGCAATATATTAATGAAAACTTATTACTAGAAAAACCATCTATGGATGAAATTATAGTATTTTATATTAGTGGAATGAGGAGGAATTGAAACAATGAATAATGTGATAAGTTACTTTAAGTTTGATTTGAGATTAATTAAAGAGAGTATAAAGTTTTATGTGCTTGCACCAGCAATATTTTGTGCATTATTTATGTTTTCGGGGAGTATATATATGGGACTTTCATATTTATTTTTCTTTCTAATTATTTTTGCAACTATTCCATTTAGTACGCAAAGTAACGAAAAGAGTACCCAAATGTACTATATGTTTCCATGCAAGGTTTCAGAAATGGTGTGTGGAAGATTTCTATACTTAATAAGTATAGCTGCAGTATTATTCTTAATAGATGGAGTTATTATAGCATATCTATACAC
The DNA here is from genome assembly GCF_002029255.1 of Clostridium chromiireducens. Classification (GTDB taxonomy): domain Bacteria; phylum Bacillota; class Clostridia; order Clostridiales; family Clostridiaceae; genus Clostridium; species Clostridium chromiireducens. The sequence continues at coordinate 9,122 of NZ_MZGT01000034.1, read as the reverse complement.
GGTACAAAAGTTTCACGGCTTCGAAGTTATAGTGATGTCTTTTTGTGGGATTTTAAGTCTAATAACTTGCTTTATCCAATATCCAATATACTATAAGTTTGGAATGGAAAAAGGAAAAGCAATATCTATATTAGTATATCTCTTGCCAGCATTTTTGATTTTCGGATTACCGTCATTTTTATTTGAAAGTGGTAGTTTTAGTATAGAAAATTTTATAAATTCGCTAAATTATATATTCAGTAATAGTGTTGAATTGATTCTTATAGCTGCTCTAATTCTTTGTGTTGCAGGGTACTTGTCTTACTTAATTTCATATAAAATCTGTAAGTCAAAAGAGATATGATTAATAAATACTAGTAGATAAATTAAATTATAAAAACTTAAGTATAAATTAAGATTAATTTAATATTTATACTAGTATTTATTAATAAAAAATATGTATAATAAGAGTATGATATAAAGTAAATTATTAACATGTATTGTATTTTTATCATAAATAAGAATTATTTTCAGGAGGAACTCAAAATGAAATTAAAAAAAGCTTTAGCATTTATGATGACAGCAGCGTTAACTGTTGGAACAATGGCAGGATGTAGCCAAGCTACTCTTAACTATTCAAGAGAATTTTCCAATGTAGCAAAATGGGAAGCAACAACATCGAGTATTGAAGGTACAGTTAATGTTGATGCACAAGGAATAAAGGAACAAATAAATATCACTGCGAATGGGTATACAGCAGGGAAGCAATCATATGTAGACATTAAATTTACTGATCCAGCCGGTAAATTTAATATTCCTGAACTTAAAGGATATTCAGATGGAACTACTAGCTATATAAATAAGAGTTTTTATGAAGGAATATATACACTAACTGGACAAGCTGTACCTACTGGATTAACTAATATAAAAGAAGATTATATTGGTATTGATGCTGGATCTACAGGAATTGATGTTGATAAAATAAAATCATTAACAACCCAGCCAGATTCAATGGTTCAATTAGGAAAATTAATATTTGGAGAAAATAGCGATTTAGATATTCCTTTTGTTCAAAATGGAAGATCATATACTATTGATCTTGATGCAGATAAAACTGTAGACTTAGTTGGAAAGGTTGCAAAATCTGCAGGAAATAACATAGATAATATTAATACTACTTTTAAGTTAGGATTACCAGCTGAAAGCCTTACACAAATTAAAGCGTCAGTTAATGATGCACAATTTAATACAAGTTTAACTGAGCTTAAGACAGTATTAGCTGGATCTACTGTTAATTCAAAAGAAGTATTTACAGATACTAGCTACACTTCAAATTTTAATATGAATTTAAAAATTAAAGATGTAGGAAATATTTCGTTAGTTTTAAATACTTCAGATACTAAGAGTGAAGTTAAAGCAATAACTTTCCCAACTAGTTTATTTAAAACTACACAACAGGATTTTAATAAATTATTAATGCCAACAGACACAGCTATAACTACAACAACAAATACGGTAGTAAAATAATAAAATAAAAATTAAATTAATTATAAGCTATATCAAAATGATTATTGAATCTTTTGATATAGCTTTTTTTGTTAAATTAGAAAAAGTTTTTTTAAAAGGGATTTAAAGTAATAAAAATACATTTCTGAAAGTTAGTAAAATTTTAACATGAACATATTGTTTTGAACAAGGAAAACTGATATTATAACATTGTTCATAAAATGAACTTTACAAGAAGTTAATCATTAGTATTTTAAATGTGATTTTAAGAATTGAATTATAAAATTAGTTTTTAGTAATTAGGAAGGAGCGTAAATTCATGAGTAAAGTAAAAACAGCTGTAATTTTAGCTGCTGGAATGGGATCAAGATTGCAGGATATCACTAATGATATGTTGCCAAAAGGATTGATAAATATAAACGGAAAAAGCTTAGTTGAAAGATCAATTGAAAAGTTAAGAAGTTTGGGTATAGAAAAAATTTATATTGTGACAGGTCATTTACATGGGGTTTATGATGAATTTGCAAAAGAAAAAAACTATATAATTACAAAAAGGAATAGGAAGTATAAGGCAACGGGGAGTATGACATCTCTTGCAATATTAGAAGATGAATTAAAAGAGGATTTTTTATTGCTTGAAAGTGATCTTATATATGAAGTGTATGGATTAATTAAGACGATTAATTATGAAAAGGATGATTGTGTACTGCTAAGTGGTAAAACTAATTCTGGCGATGAATGCTATGTAGAAGTTAGAGAAAATAATCTTTATAAAATATCAAAAAATAAAGAAGAAATAAAAAATGTATACGGAGAATTAGTTGGAATTTCAAAAATATCATTAGAGTTGTATAAAGAGATGTTAAAGCAATATAAGAATTTTAGTAATAAAATATATGATCACAAAGACAGTTATTTTTTAAAAGAAGAAAACAATAAGGCTAAAAAATATGATTACGAAAGTGCAATTTTTGATGCTGCTAAGAATAGAAAAGTCGGGTACTTAAGAATTGATAACTTAGTATGGGGAGAAGTTGATGATAAAAATCATCTTGAAAGGATAAAAAGCATTATTATCCCTAAATTAGAAAAGAGTATGGAAGAAAAAATAGGTTAATTAGATGGATTTCAAAAAACAATAATTATGAAAGTTCAGGAGAGTGTAAAAATATGAAAACAGTTTATGTTGCAATGAGTGCTGATATAATTCATCAGGGACATTTAAATGTATTAAATGAGGCTAGAAAACTTGGAGATATAATAGTAGGATTACATACTGATGATGTTATACGTGGCTATTGGAGAAATCCTATAATGAAATATGAGGAAAGAAAAGAAGTAGTTAGTAATATCAAGGGGGTTGTGTCTGTAATCCCACAGGATAGTTTAAATCAAGTTGGAAATCTAAGAAAACTTAAGCCAGATTATGTGGTACATGGTGATGATTGGATGGAAGGTGCTCAAAAGGAATTCAGGGAAAAGGTTATAGCTTCAATAAAGGAATGGGGAGGAGAACTTGTTGAAGTTCCATATACTAAAGGGGTTTCAATTTCAAAGTTAGATGAAGAACTTGCACGAATTGGTATAACACCTCAAATGAGAATGAAAAGCTTAAAGGAATTAATTTACTCAAAGAAACCAGTAAGAATACTTGAATCCCATAATGGATTAACAGGATTAATTGTTGAGAAAACTAAAGTAGAGAAAGATGGGAAAATAAAAGAGTTTGATGGTATGTGGATTAGTTCCTTATGTGACTCGACAGCGAAAGGAAAACCAGATATCGAATTAGTAGATCTAACATCAAGATTAAATACAATAAATGACATTTTAGAAGTTACGACAAAACCGATTATTGTTGATGGTGACACAGGCGGACAAATTGAACATTTTGTTTATACAGTTAAAACTTTAGAAAGACTTGGAGTGTCGGCAATAATAATTGAAGATAAGACGGGGCTTAAGAAGAATTCATTGTTTGGAACTGAAGTAGAACAAACACAAGACACTATAGAACATTTTTGCGATAAGATAAGAGCTGGAAGGGAAGCTAGAGTTACTGCTGATTTTATGATAGTTTCAAGAATTGAAAGCTTAATTGCGGGTGCGGGAATGGATGATGCTTTAAAAAGAGCAAAGGCTTATATTGAAGCCGGAACAGATGGAATAATGATTCACAGCAAAGAGAAGGACGGAAAAGAGATAACTGAGTTTTGTAGAAAATACAATGAATTTGAAAATAGAGTGCCTTTAGTAGTAGTTCCAACTTCATATAATTTTATGAAAGAGGATGAATTAGTTGAGTTAGGGATTAATGTGATTATATATGCTAATCATTTAATAAGAAGTGCATATCCTGCTATGGTAAATACAGCAAAGAGTATTCTAGAAAATGGTAGATCGAAAGAGGCATCTATAAATTGTATGCCAATAAAAGAAATACTAACTTTAATTCCTGGTGGAATGTGATAGATGTAATTAGATAAAATGGGGGTTGAATTAAATGATTGATGTTAAAGATTTTTATGATGAATTATTGAATAATGATATAGATTTCTTTACTGGAGTTCCTGATTCGTTGTTGAAATATTTCTGCGCGTATATTAAGGATAATGTAATTAGTGAGAAAAATATTGTTTCGGCTAATGAAGGGAATGCTATAGGGTTAGCATGCGGATATTATCTTGCAACGAAGAAAATTGGGCTTGTATATATGCAGAATTCTGGTATTGGAAATGCTTTAAATCCTATTGTTTCCCTTGCTGATAAACTGGTATATAGTATACCAATGCTTTTATTGATTGGCTGGAGAGGTGAGCCAAATGTAAAAGATGAACCTCAGCATAAGAAACAAGGGTTAATAACAACTCAAACTCTTGAAATATTGAATATTAAATACGATATTTTAGATGAAACTATGAGCAGTGATGAAATGAAATCGAGAATAGAAAAAGCATGTATTTATATGAAGGAAAATAGTGAACCATATGCATTGGTAGTTAAAAATAACACTTTTAGTGAGTATAAGCTTAAGAATAATACGATTTCTAATTTTAATATGACTAGGGAAAAAGCTATAGAAATATTAATATCTAAAATTGACAAAAGTTCAGTAGTTGTATCAACTACAGGAATGACATCTAGAGAACTTTTTGAATTAAGGGAAAAACATGGACATAATCATAGTAAGGATTTTTTAACAGTAGGTTCTATGGGACATGCATCTCAAATTGCTTTAGGAATTGCATTAAGTAAAAAAGAGAAGGAAATTTACTGCATTGATGGAGATGGAGCTTTATTAATGCATCTTGGGGGATTAGCCATAATAGGAAATCAAAAGCTTAGGAATTTCAGACATATACTGATAAATAATGGGGCTCATGATTCAGTAGGAGGTCAAGATACTGTAGGGTTTGAAGTAGATACTTTAGCTATAGCAAAGGCTTGTGGATACAAGAAATGCTACTCATGCAGCTCAGAAGCAGATTTGCTAAATTTGGCTGAAGAAATAGTTGATATAGAAGGTCCTATATTTTTAGAAATAAAGGTGAAAAAAGGTGCAAGAAAAGATTTAGGAAGACCGACTACAACGCCAATTGAAAATAAAGAAATGTTTATGAAATTTTTAGAGAGTTAGGAGAGGGTTTAACTTGGAGATTAAAAGAAATATATTATTAAATCCTGGACCAGCGACTACTTCAGATACAGTAAAGTTTGCTCAAGTTGTAACTGATATTTGCCCAAGAGAAAAAGAGTTTGGAGATATTATGGAATTTGTATCTAAAGAACTTACAAGTTTTGTTGGATCAAATGATGAATATACAACTGTTTTATTTGGTGGCTCAGGAACAGCAGCAGTTGAAGCAATTATAAGTTCAGTTGTAGGTGATAATACAATATTGATAATTAATAATGGGGCTTATGGCAAAAGAATTGTTGAAATGGCAGAAATATATAATTTGAATTATAGAGAATATAATAGCTCACCTACAGAGGAAATTAACTTAAGTGTGCTAGAAGACCTTATAAAAGCACATAACTCATCAAATGAAAAGACTCATATAAGTCATCTAGCTGTAATTCATCATGAAACTACAACTGGAATATTAAATGATATAAAGTCAATTGGTGAAATTTGCAATAAATATGATATAGAAATGATAGTAGATGCTATGAGTTCTTTTGCCGGAATTCCTATAAATATGCATAAAATGAACATTACCTATTTAGCATCAAGTTCAAATAAATGTATTCAGGGAATGGCAGGAATAAGCTTTGTAATAGCTAATAAAGAGTCATTAGAAAAGACCAATAGTATAAAGCCAAGAAATCTCTACCTTAATATATATAAACAGTACCTATATTTTAAAGATAATTATCAAATGAGATTTACTCCGCCGGTACAGGTATTGTATGCCTTAAAGCAGGCCATAATAGAAGCAAAAAAGGAAACGATTGAAAAGAGATATGAAAGATATGAGGCTTGCTGCAAAATCTTATGGAATGGATTAGATAAACTTAATCTAAAACGATTAGTAAGTGAAAAAGCGTCATCTATGCTCTTAACTTCAATAATTGAACCTAAGATTGAAGGTTATAGTTTTGATAGTCTGCATGATTATTTATATAATAAAGGATTTACAATCTACCCAGGAAAAATAAATTCAGAAGATACATTTAGAATAGCAAACATAGGTCAAATATATCCCGAAAATATGGTTAAATTTGTAGAAATACTAGAAGAATATTTTATAGCCATTGTGAAGTATCAAAAGTGAATCGTGAACAACCGAAAGAGAATACATATATGTTCCTCAGGACTATGAAAAATCTCGCTGAGCATATCTAAAGGTCAAGTTGTACCCACGTCTGCATGTTCCTGCGACAAGCGCATGACAAGCAGACATGGAACAACTTCCCCTTAAGATATGCAGCAGCTTATTTTTCGATGCCTGCTCCACATATATGTATTCTCTTTCTTTGTTTTACCATTACTTTAAGTACTCACAGATATATCCTCAAAGATTATATATTTGTTGTACTATGAGGATATAAAATGCATTAAAGATTGCAAATATACTTCATTTAAGGTACTGCTAACTCGAGAAATATAAATATACTTGCATTAGTATATTCTTATTTTAATTCACTACTAAACAAAGAAAGGGAATATATGTTTTTGCGCAGTGTTCATTAAAATCTTCCAAGAACCGAAGCAAACACATATATTCCCTTTCGGTTGTTTTGTAGTAAACTTAAATTACCCTCATACTGCAAGTAGTTTTATACTTCGAGTTCTTCGCAATGCCTGTATTTTAAGAATTTTCATAGTTAAAGAATCTTTTAAAAGTTAATGTTAACAGCAATATTATGACAGAAGTTAAAGCTATCGTACCACCAGGTGCGCTATTTATGTAGTACGAAAGTACAAGGCCGATCATAACATCTAAGAAACCAAAGATAATAGCGAATATTAAGGTTTTGGTAAATCCTTTTTTTAGTTGCATAGCAGTTGCTACAGGCACTACTATTATTGAAGAAACAACAAGGATTCCCATTACACGAATTGAAATAGTAATTGTTGCGCCAACAAGTAATGTAAAAATGTAATTTATTAATTTAACATTAATACCAGCAGTCTTCGCTGCATTTTCATCAAAAGTTACATAAATTAGTTTATTATAAATAAACAATAGGATAATAAGGCAGATTCCGCCAACAATAGCTATAAGAACAATGTCTGAAACTGTTACAGTTAGAATACTACCAAATAAAAATGAATCAACCTTGGCAGCAGCTTTACCACTACTTATTAAAATAATTGCTATTCCCAAACTTAATGTCAAAACAATGGACATCACAAGTTCAGCATATTTTTTGTAGTAGGTTCTTAAATATTCAATTACAAGAGCGCAACCACTAGTAAATAGGAACGCAGTTAAAATTGGATCAGTTCCAACTAGTAGACCTATGGCAACCCCAGCAAAAGAAGAGTGAGATAACGTATCCCCAATCATTGAATAACGTCTAAGCACAATAAAAAGCCCTATAAATGGGCACAATAAAGATACAATAAAACCTGCAATAAAAGCATTTTGCATAAAACCTAATTCGAACATAAGTGTTACCCTTCCTAAATCAAAGCTTAAATATTTAGGCACATGAAAGAAAATAGTGGACCAAAGATGCGACGCATATTTGACGTCAGACAATGAAGTAAATCCTGCGCATAGCGGTCTATTATTTTCTTGATTGTGCCTTAAATTATGTTAGAAAATGAATTTTCAGATTCTAAGTGTTTCCTGAAATTTTCTTTTGTGTATAATTTCATAGTAGAATTTTCTATTTTTAAAATATGCGTTGAGTATTTTAATGCGACATTTGTATTATGTTCAACAGAAATAATAGTTTTCCCAAATTCTTTGTTTAAATTTTGGAGTAATGGATAAATCTCACTTTGACTCTTTTCATCTATTCCGGTTGAAGGTTCATCTAGTATTATTAAATCTGGATTTCCAATTAAAGCTCTTGCTATAAAAATTCTCTGTTGTTGTCCACCTGAAAGATTCCCAATTAAGTTATTGCTAAATTCAAGCATATTAACTTTTTTTAAAGAATCATGAATACATTTTGATGTTTTTGCACCAACTATTTTCGCATGGCAGGAAAGTACTTCCTTAACTGTTATTGGAAAATCAGCGTTAAAGTTATCAAGTCGTTGTGAAACGTAAGAAATTTTATTAGAATCTAAAATTATTGAGCCGTTATCAGGTTTCAAAAGACCTAATATAAGTTTTATTAATGTACTTTTACAACTACCATTTTCACCAAGGATAGATAAATAAATTCCTTTGGGTATATTAAGATTAATATCTTTTAGTAAATCAGTTCCTTTTGTATATGAAAACGATAAATTATTTATAGTAATCAAATCATCAACTCCTTAAAACATTATTATATTATACACTTTATTGCAAATGATTTGCAATAGTGTATAATATAATAATTTTAAGAGAGGTTTTTTTCTAAATACCAGCTTTTATTTTCATCTTTTTTGAAGCTTCCTTTTAATGAAGTATTTTTATGAGGTGGAGCTTTAGAAAGTCCAGAAGCTTCAACAATAGCGGTCTCACCATCATAATATATTAGAGACATCTTTTGTACTCTTAGAAGTTTGTTATCTGAGAAGAAACCAGTGGTAAAGTTATATTCAACTGCAAATCCTAAATCTTTTGAACTTTTGCTTAAATAGATGTTGTTTGTTATCAGAAATGCAGACACTATTATTAATGTTAAAGAAGTAGATAAAAATAAAATACGCTTTCTTTTAGTCCGCTCAACAATATGTCTTTTGAGTCTTCGTTTCCTTTTATAAATAAATGAATCCAATTCATAGGATTCTGCTTCAATTGGTATATTACTTAGCATAATTATTGTCTCCTTTATTATTATAGAATGTTTAAAGAATTTTTGGAGAGATTATTTAATATAATAAGAAGTTATATTAAAATAATCATAAGAAAATATTACCATATTTTTACAAGAGATAAAATTAAAACTAATTGACAAAGAAAAGGCATAAATATAATTATTTGAGTAAATTCTAGTTATATAGCATATTATGGATTGTAATTTGC
>NZ_MZGT01000033.1 GCF_002029255.1 Clostridium chromiireducens | reverse complement strand
TATATCAGAGTTATTCAAAATTAATTTTACTAATTCATCTCTAGATAAAGACATAGCCTGTGCTCCCTTCATTTGATAATTTATTATATCATCCTAATGAAGTTTACACAGACTATTTTACACTCTCTTACATTCCGAGTTCAAAAGAATTACAATCAGTACATTCTTTACTCTTGGCTTTTGATTCATGAGTACCTACTTGTATTTTACTCAATGTGCAATAATTATCATCTTTACAATGGTATTTACATTCATCTACTGTACACCCGATACTTTCGTTATGTTTCACATTAATCACTCCCTTGATTATATTTCTATAATATTATTTGTGTGAATCTAATATTTATACATTTTTGTTTATTCAGCTAATGTTAAGGAAAGCTTTTTCATTAGTGATCTCTTTTATTAAGCAGCCATTAATTTGGCTGTATTTCTTTATGAAAAACAGCAGTTAGGGAAAGTAACTGCCGCTTTTACTTGTTGAGTTTAAAACTGACATGGAAAAGATTTATACTATATAAGCAATGTATTTATATTTAAGATTATTGTGAATAAAGAAAACTATGTGAAAGAGTAAAAGACAGTAAAGTGTTTGTGAATCTACTGTCTTCCGGTGATCTGCCAAGCTATAAAAGATTAGCAATTATAGTCTTAAGAAATTCCTAAGATTTATACAATAAATTATTTAAGGTTTATGCAATATAATATTTCGTAAATAGCGTTAAGGCGGTGATTTTATTATATGAAATATGTGAATATTGATACAATCAAAGATACAATAAAAGACCTTCCGGAAGAAGATCAAGAAATTATATTACATTTGACAGAAATATTTAAAGGTGAAGAAGATGCTATCAATGAATATGTTAAAAATGAATTGATTAATTGATAGATAATATAATAATTGATTTATATAATAGTTTTGGGCTGAATTGCACAAATACAAATCGTTAAACGTAGATTGGGTAGAGATACTTAGTCTACATTTATTTTTATTCAGGAAATTATAATGCAGTTAAAGTTGAGAATAACTTTTAAAAGTAGCGGCTTTACACAGTCTCCGAAGCAGATTTCCTTGTCACATTATCTTGTGCATATTAGACGCATTCAAAAGATAATGTAATGAAAAAATGAAATTTAAAGTAAGAATTTGTATTTTTATAGAATTTTATATACAATAATCAGTAAGGGGGGATGTGTTAATGAAAAAAAGGTTTAAACTAATTGTTCTTGTTATTTCTATTTTTCTAATAGGAATATCTATATTTGGATGTGCCAAGATAAAAGATTTAGCTGGGAAAATTAAAGGTGATTTAGTGGGACAACAATTTACTGTAACCACATATGATGATTATGGAAATAAAACATTAACCGTAGAAGGTAACAAAGTTACAGTAGGATTGTTGCAAAGTAATGATAATTTTGACAAAAAATCTGCAGAATTTAAATCAGAAGTATTAGAAGTCACAGTTAATGGAAGTCAAATGTTTCAAGTTGGGAATACAGTAATATTTGCTGAAAATGGATTAGACATGATAGAAGGTTATGATGCTCCAAAGGATGTTAATGTAGATAAGGGAGGCGGTTATGTTCCACTTGATAGATTTGTTAATGATGTTAAAAATAAAATAGGAAAAGAAAAGACAATTATTATAAGCTCACAACAGGGGATTCCTATAGGAGTATATCAAGGAAAGGATGTCTATGTTACCATACCAGATGATTTACCTAAAATGACTCGAATAAACATAGATGGAAAAACATTGTATATTCATAGAGCTAATTATACTATACTTGATAGTAAGATGATAAAAGGTAAATAACATAGTGGACAGGTATATGTAAAAAAGGAGAAAGCAAAATATTAAGTTTTGGTCATACAATATATAATTCAAGATAATATAATAAAGTATGCTGTATTTCATAGGTCGGATATGCAAGTATGGAAGTTTATTGTTGGTGGTGGTGAAGATGGAGAAACGCCACTCCAATCTGCAAAACGTGAAACTTTTGAGGAAGCTAGTATCTCAACTGACAATAATTATTCCTGAATATACATTTGCAGTGAATGTATATTCAGGAAATGATACTTTAAAAATTAGATAATGCGATATTTACAATATATGTTATAATTAATTTATAAAAGTTTTATTATAGTATATAAAGGGGAATTTAACTATGATAGTAAAAAGTGTGACACTTTATTTAAAAACAGAGTATATAAAGGAATTTATTGAAGCAACTAAAGAAAATCAAAATAATTCATTAAAGGAAAAAGGAATTATATGTTTTGACTTCTTTCAATGTAAAGACGATCCAACGAAATTTTTACTTTATGAGGGCTATAAATCGGAAGAAGATATAAATGAACACGTTAAAACTGAACATTTTAAAAAATGGATAAATACAGTTGAACAATGGTTTTTAAGTCCAAGAGATAAAGCTACGTACATTCCCGTTTCTCAAATAGAAGAAGATTTAAGGTAAATTAATATGCTATTATACTTACTTTTTAAGCGTGAGTATAAAGCGACATAAGAAATTCTCTTGTATTTTATAATGCAGGAGATTTTTATTTTGAAAAACATGTTATTAATCAGGATCGCTATAGAATTTTAGTTATAATAATTTTTTATTTATGAAAGTCTATAAATCTATGTATATAAGGGTTGCTTAATGGCTGGAATGTAAGGTTGTGTATTCAGCATAATAGAAATTGTAGAACTCTTGCTAAAAGTAAAAATGTTTTAGAAGGTCCAGCTTCAAATTGTACTAAAACTTATCCTTGTGATGTTTGTGTAAAGTAACGTAGGTAATAAATTAATTAAATGAATATTTAATTAAGGCCAAAATTAATTTTTTGGTCTTACTTTATTTGGATAAAAAGTTTAGTAAAAAAGAAATTAATCCCTTTACAATAGAACATGCGTTCTGTATAATAACTTAAAGAGAACATGCGTTTGGAGTGATTATATGGTTAGTGATGATGACAAATTAATTTTCCACGTTGATGTAAATTCTGCCTACCTTTCATGGACAGCAGTTAAAATGCTTCAATATGGAAGTACTCTTGATATTAGAAATATTCCTTCAGTAATTGGTGGTAGTGAAGAAAACAGACATGGTATAATACTTGCGGCTTCAATACCTGCTAAAAAATATGGAATTAAAACCGGAGAATCTATCTTTGAAGCAAAGCTTAAATGCAAGGATCTTGCTATATATCCACCGGATTATAACCACTATGTTAAATCAAGTGATGCCTTATATGAAATGTTATGCGAATATTCTCCTAAAATTCAAAGGTATAGCATAGATGAATGCTTCATGGATTGTAGTCATTTTAAAGATAATTATAAAAGAATAGCAATGAGGCTTAAAATGAGAATTAGTGAAGAACTTGGATTTAATTGTAACATTGGAATTTCCACTAATAAGCTACTTGCTAAAATGGCTAGCGATTTTAAACCGAAAAACACTATTCATACTTTGTTTAAACATGAAATGCCTTTGAAAATGTGGGATTTGCCAGTAGAAGATTTATTTATGGTTGGTCGCGCAAGTTCTGCAAAGCTGCACAAATTGAATATTAATACCATTGGTGATTTAGCACATACCGATGTAAACCTATTAATTAATAAATTACATTCCCATGGAAAGCTTATATATGAATATGCTAATGGAGTTGATTATTCTGAAGTAAGAAAATCAAATTATCTTGAAATCAAGGGAATAGGAAATTCGACTACAATTGCATATGATGTTGAAACTATGGATGAAGCTTTCAAAATACTCTTATCGCTTACCGAAAGCGTGGCTATGAGACTTAGAGATAGCAACAGTTTATGCCGTCTTGTTGCAGTAAGTATTAAAACAAATCAATTTGCTCATTATTCCCATCAAAAGCAACTAAATAATCATACAGATTCAACAGAAGTTATTTTTGAAGGTGTAAAAGAAGCATTTAAAGAGGTTTGGAAAGGTGAAAAAATAAGACAATTAGGAATAAGAGTAACTAAACTCTCTAGTAATGAATATTTTCAAGAGACTTTATTTGATTTTCAAAAAAGTGAAAAACAAAGGAAATTAGATAAAACACTAGATGATTTAAGGAATAAATACGGTAAAGAATGTGTAATTAGATCAACTTTTCTACACTCAGGAGTGAGACCCATAAATGGTGGAACGGGTTCGCATGAGGATTATCCTATGATGAGCAGTTTGTTGTAGTAGAGGAAGTGTAGAAAATGAAAGTTGTTTCTAAAGAAGTTGAAATGATAGCTTACTTTAAGAAAGATGGGAGAATTAATCCAATAAGATTTAGAATCGAAGAAGAAAACAAGGTTCAAGTTGTAAAGATATTAAAAATAATAAGCACTGACTTAGAAAAATTATGTGGCAATAAAATGTGGTCATTTACTTGCAGTGCGATTATAGGAGAAATTGAGAAGATATTTGAACTTAAATATGATATTGAAAGATGTAAATGGATTCTTTTCAAAATATAATTCCTCCAACGATTCGAGAAATACAGGATTTTTCAGGTTTAGCTTCAACTGGAAGTATTCAAAGATATTTAGATAAACTTGAGAATGAAGGTCATATTATTAAAGATAAGGGTTGTTGTAGAAGTATATGATTAAAAAAGAAAAGTTAAAAGAATAAAAGGGGGATATTTATAATGAGAGAAATTAATGAAAAAAAAGACAAAGATAGTATTAACGCTATAGGGTGTGGAGCAATGGGATTTGATTTAAAAATTATGAACGACTCAAAAGCCGTAATAACTGTAATTGATAATTATTTAAAGATAAATTACTGGGATTTATATTCTCAGAATAATTTAGAAGCTGCATTCAAAATGGCTAAAGAAAATGAAGCTATTGAGTTAAAGATGTTCGATGTAATAAATAAGTTTATATATAACTAACTAAGATTGATATAAAATATCAACATTATTTAGATTCCATTATTATATGATAATATTAAAATTTTAACTGTTTGGAAAGTAAGCGCAGAATAAGAAACCTCTTGTATTTTATAATTCCATACTTACAAAATATGTTATAATTGATTCATAATAGCAAATAAGGCGAAATAAAGATTATTAAAAAAGGCATAGATAAATTGTAATTTGTCTAACAGAATATCTGCATTTTTCGAAGGAGGTGAGTAGGATTGCCTATATATGACTTTAATACCAGGATACTGATTGAAAAAGGATGGTCAGATGATAAAAAATATTGTGTTACAACACCTTATGGGAAAAAGTATTTGTTACGTATTTCAACAATAGAGAAACAGGACCGCAAGAGGGTTGAATTTGAAATGATGCAGTGTGTAGAAGCGCTCGGTGTTCCTATGTGTAAGCCTATTGAATTTGGCACTTGTGACGAAGGTGTATATTTCCTGCAAAGTTGGATTGAAGGAAAGGATTTCGAAGAGATCCTTACGACGTTAACTGATACTGAACAGTATTCTTATGGAATTGAGGCTGGTCAAATACTAAAACATATTCATACTATCCCAGCGCCTAATACGCAGGAGGAATGGGAGGCACGATTTAATCGTAAAATCGAGCGAAAAATCCAAATGTATAAAGATTGCCCTATAAAATATGAAAACGGACAATTTTTTATTGACTATATAAATGCGAACCGCTATTTGTTGAAAAATCGCCCACAATGCTATCAGCACGGTGATTATCATGTAGGTAATATGATGATTGATTATGATGGCAAGCTTCAAATTATTGACTTTGATAGAGATGATTTTGGTGATCCATGGGAGGAATTTAATCGAATTGTTTGGTGTGTACAAAAATCGCCACTTTTTGCTTCAGGGATGGTAAATGGCTATTTTTATGGAAATGTACCAATGGATTTTTGGCGATTGCTTGCATTATACATTTCAAGCAATACCCTATCATCTATACCTTGGGCAATTCCATTTGGGCAAAGTGAAATTGACACCATGAAAAATCAAGCTAAAGAAGTTCTGGAATGGTATAATAATATGCAAAATCCCGTTCCTAGTTGGTATAAGGGGGCATAAAATGAGCATGAAGAGAAGTGGGCAAATTCCAATTTGTAAAGGAGATATTAGAAATGACCACCTACGAAAAAAGTTTAAATGTTTTAGAAGAATTATTTGCAAAAGATTATCAATTTGCTTTAGCAACATCAAATGATAATACTCCATCTGTTAGGTTTGTAGATACTTTTTATGATAAAAGTGCATTTTATATTGTTTCTTATGCAAAATCACAGAAAGTAAAAGAGATTGAGAATAATCCTAAAATCACAATGTGCAATAAATTATATCGTTTTACTGGAATTGCTCATAATATTGGACATCCATTATTAGAAGAAAATCTTAGAATTAGAGAAAAGTTGACAAAGGCATTTGAACCCTGGTATTTTGCTCACAATAATGAAAGTGATGAAAATATGTGCTATATAAAAATAGAATTAAAACAAGGTTTCTTTTATAAAGATGGAACTGGATATAAAATTGATTTTGAAAATAGAAAAGCTGAGGAATTTCCATTTACATTTGATATTGTAATGATTGATTAAATTATAAATAACAATGGAATTGGGAGTATTATAAATTGTTATTTGACAATTTTAAAAAATAAGTTGAAATACATTTTAAAGCATTATATGATGAGTTCAGGCATCGATGTACTATATTAAAAGAGAAGGTATATTATGGACATTAGTATTGAAATGATATCATCATGTGAAATTGCTTATATACGAAGAACAGGTCCTTATGGTCCAGAGAATGTGCAAATAATGGAGCAATTAAAAAGTTGGGCTAGAGAAGAAAATTTATTTAATGAAACTTCAATCATATTAGGAATAGCCCAAGATAATCCTAAGCTTACAGAACCTAAGGATTGTCGTTATGATACATGCTTAGTTGTTTCGGATGAATTTAAGGTTGATAATAAGTATATTAATTTTGGGAAAATTATTGGTGGAAAGTATTGCGTATTTAAAATAAGTCATACGGCAGAGGATATGCAAAAAGCATGGGATGAGATATTTTCAGAGTTATCAAAAAGAGATTACGAGTTTGATGATAGAAGACCTATAATTGAAAGATATGCGATACAAATGATAAATAAGCATTTCTGTGAAATTTGTGTACCAATAATATAAAGTGAAACTTTTCAGGTGGAGTTTTATACTCCACCTGAATTTAGTTGAACTTATGCCCTCAAGGGGCACCTCGTCCAGGAGCTAGCAGCCTTATGTTCTACTTGAAGAAGAGGGGTGCTACTGCTGCTAGCTATCAGATAAAAGAATATTAGGACGAAATACAATACATTGTTGAGATGATTTGCAATATTCTTAACTAGTGTATAACTTTATAATCTGAATTCAAATTAAACTACTTAGTTTTAGAATTAATCTATAAGAAATTTTTAAAAGGCGATAAACATAAAAATAATGTTTATCGCCTTTTTACTCATGCCACTTTATGAGAATCATCACTAGAATCTACATCTAGAGCAACTCCAAGTTTTGCTGATATGATGGTATTTAACTTGTTAATGGAACTTGATAAGCTAACTATTTGTTTCTCTAAGCGTATCAGTAAATATGCTGAAACTGCTACAGGAAAGTCATTGTTAACCATAAGGTTCATTAATTCACTTATCTCCATATTAATCACCTCCTATAAAGGATATATGAGAGAAAATAGAAGATTTTATTTTAAGAAAAAATAGGGCGTGTCTGAAAACAATATCGCCTATACTATTTTGACAAAACCAAAATAGACGCAACATAAACAAAAGCAAGAAAAGAAGACGCAAACTTGTCATAGCGAGTTGAAATTCTGCGGAAATGCTTGATTTTATTAAAGAAACATTCAACTAAATGGCGTTCCTTATAAGTCCACCAGTCACAAGGCCATGGATTCTTTGCATTTGATTTAGGTGGAATTGTATAGAAGGCTTCTTTTTAATCAATGTATTCTCTGATTTCCTTTGTGCCATAGGCTTTATCACCTAAAACATTGCTACCTGTTATATCAATATTTGAAAGAACATCCACGGCAAGCGTACTGTCATGTAAGTTACCAGAAGACAATTGAAAATAGACTGGATTACAAATACCATCGACAATTGCATGGATTTTTGTTGTATGTCCACCATGGCTTAGTCCAATATGCTGTTTTGTTTCGTGATTTATAGCCCTTTTTTAGCACCTGCACTATGCTGGTGAGCTTTTATGTAAGTGGAATCAATGCTTAGATTTTCATAATCTGCTTCGGAATTTAATTCCTTAAAAAGGGATAATAAAGTACCGTCATCACGCCACTTGCAAAAACGGCTATATACGGTTTTCCATGAACCAAAGCGTTATGGTAAGTCACGCCATGCGGCTCCGCTTCGTGAGATCCATAAGATTGCATTGAGCATAATCCTATTATCAATTGGAGGACGTCCGGTTTTTGCTATTGGAAATTGATCTTTTATTTGATTCCATTGTTCATCAGATATTTCATAACGCTTTTGTACCATAATAGTTACCTCTAAGTTTTTCTTTTATTTTATCTAAAACTTAGATTTTGTGCAAATTTTTGTTTTCAGACACGCCCTAATCAAAAGATATTAATTGCTTCAAGCTGAAAGGAATATAGGAGATATAAAAACTTGATTAAATGCGGTTAGTTAAAACGTAGATTTTCTTTTACTTTAAGTATATTAATATCATCATTTTAAAAGTATTGGCTTATTAGGTAATGGTATTAATATAGATATATGAAAAACTTGTAAAAAAATACAATTATAATATAATAAGTGTATGGCAATGTTTGGAATAGTAAGATTTTATGATTACAGAATGTGAGGAAGTAGTGCATGGAAATTAATTATATGACACTAGTTATGAATTGGATTAATTTTGCAATAATAGCTGCAATGGTAATTGGAATAATCAAAGGTATAAAAGAGATAAAGAAGTTTCTAAATAGAAATAAACAAATGGATAAAAAGTTAGATGATATTCTAAATCAATTAGAAAAGAGTAAAAGGGATTAAATTTTAAAGTATTGATAATATATTCTTTTGTATGATGTGAGTAAAATTATAAAATGTCTAGTTTGTTCGAAAGAAATGCCAGGAACAGATCTAAAGGCTAATGCATTTTATTGGACATTTATAATATTAAAATAAAGGAGTCTTATATGAAAAAAACAACAAATATTTTAGTATCGGTATTATTTTTTTGGTTCACACTTGATATTCTTGGGATGAAAATCGGAAATTTCTATCTTGTTGAGTCGGCTATCAGGGATGAGCCTATAGATATTATATGGTGGGTAATTTTTGTAATCTGCTTTATTATATTTATCGTGAAAGATAAAATAGGTAAATATATACTATTATCTTTTGTTTCTTTTTGGTGCTTAATTCAATATTCAATGTATTTTAAATCTCAGAAAAGAATAGAAAGCTACAATAGTTTTTTTAAGGAAACGCATCATATAATATCGCCTTCAAGTCAATTTTTAATAAAAGATACTTATCACATTTTTTTGGATTTATTTCTCTTTATTGTGTTAATTAATTTAGTTATTTTCGCTATAAAATCAAAGAGAAGCCAAAATTAATGTTAAATTTATGCCGCAACATTCTAGACGGTGGGGTAAAGATTATTTATAAGTTAGCAGATAAATTATAATTTGTAGGGGAGAAAAGATGATGGAAATAATAGCATATGAGATGCAGTTTACGAGTAAAGCTGTTCAAGAAACAGATATAAAGTTAGAAGTATTTAAAGATGAATTTTATCCTCAATATGAAAAAGTATATAATCAATGTTTCTTTGATATGAGAAAAGCCTTAGAGATAGAACCATATAATTTTTATTCAGGAATTGAAAAATTAGATGATAAAAAGAAAAACATCTATGTTCTGTGGAATGATAATACAGTGATAGGTTCAGTTGCCTGCTATGGAAATGAGATAGATGATTTAATAGTTAATAAAAGTTATCAAAATAAGGGTGTTGGAAAGAAGCTTTTGCTTTGGTCAATTAAACATATTAGAAATAAAAACGATAAGCCAATAATTCTTCATGTTGCAAAATGGAATGAGAAGGCTTTAAAGCTTTATTTGGATAATGGTTTTGAAATAAGTAAAATTGAAAAAGTTAGATAAATTCCAATTTGCAGAGGTGTAGTATAAAAAGTATATGAATTATAATCTGGAGTTATTTCACCATTGTAAATTATTGTGAAGAAATGATTACTATTTAACTAACAGATAAATAGTTATTTATCATTAAAATTAAATGGAGGTTTGATTATGTATTATGAACAATCTAGGAACTTTATTTATAAGAATGCTAGACCACTTGATATAGCAAGATGGAAATACCTGTTTGAAAACGGGAGCAACGAAGATGTTCTGACAGCATTAATTGCATACCAAAATGAGGATGGAGGCTTTGGAAATGCACTTGAGCCAGATTGTTGGAATCCTAATTCATCTCCAGTGCAAACGTGGGTTGCCACGGAAATCATTAAAGAGATAAATCTGAAGGATAAAAATCACCCAATTATACAAGGAGTATTGAGTTATTTGTCCTCAGGAAAGGATTTTGATGGACATACATGGTCAAATGCAGTAGCTACTAACAATGATTATCCTCATGCACCTTGGTGGAATTTCGAACCTTATCAGGAAACATCATATAATCCTACAGCATGTTTTATTGGTTTTATATTGAAATTTGCAGATAAAAATAGCAAACTTTTTGAATTGGCTTGTGTCCTTGCTAAAGAAGCATACAGTTATTTTAAGGTGAATTTTCCTATGGAATCTATGCACACTGTTTCTTGCTTTGTTGAATTATATGAGTATATAAAAGAATGTTCAATTAACAATCTTTTGGATATAGATGAATTCAGTACTTTACTACACGAACAGATTCAACATGTTATAACATATGACACATCAAAGTGGACAGTTGATTATGTATGTAAACCATCTTTATTCATAGATACTAAAACAAGCGATTTCTATATGGAGAATAAAGTAATATGCGATTATGAATGTGAATTTATTTTAAATACTCAAGAATTAGATGGTACATGGGGTATTACATGGTCATGGACAGATTATCCTGAACAATGGAACATTAGCAAGAATTGGTGGAAATCAGATTTGATTATAAAAAATATACGATATATTAAAGCACTACACAGTTAAATTTCCAATTTATCGCTTAGTTAATTCATAATTTTCTTAAAGTGTGTCGCAACAGTAAATTATTACGAAGAAACTAAATATATAAATTAAGGAGAAATTTTATGAAGGTGGCAGTTTTATCTGATATTCACGGTAATGGAATAGCATTAGAATATGCAATAAATGATTTGAAAAGTTTAGGTATTAAAAAAGTTATCATTTTAGGAGATATTATAATGAAGGGGCCTATGCCTTTGAAGTCACTTGAAATGCTAAAAGATAAGGATTTAGAAATTATAGCATGGATTAAAGGAAATACAGATTTATGGCTTGAAGAAATTACAGATGTTTGGATACCTTCAACAAGAAGAGAATATGAACTAAATTTATACTATAAATATGCAAAGGATAAGTTGAAAGAAGAACAAATAGTATTTCTTAAAGAATTACCATTAGAGTGTTCGATTAATATAAATGGAATTAGCATACTTTGTGTTCATGGAACACCTCAATCCATAGTTGAAGCATTAGATAGCAGTGTTTCAGAAGAAGAAATCAAGAAAGCAATAAAAGGTGTAGAAGAACAACTTATTTTAAGCGGGCACTCCCATACTTCTTTTATTGGTGAAGTAGATGGTAAAATTATATTTAATGTGGGAAGTATAGGTAATTCACTTGATGGTGATAATAGAATATCCTATGGAGTTTTAGATTTTGTTGAAGGTAGAGTTAATTTAGTAAATAGAAGAATTAGTTATCCTGCAGATGAGATTATTAACATAGCAATTGACAATAAATTTCCACTACTGAATGAATATAAAAGCATTATATTGAATGCTTCTATGTAATATACATAATTGTTAATCTGTAACATTATTCTTGTAAGACGTATGAGTAAAAAATTGTGAAGTGTAAACTTTTTATTTGCTAATTGGAGGTGATATTTTGAAGATAGACATTATTGGCGCTGTTGGGAGTGGTAAGACTACATTAGCACACAGGATTGCCGAAAAATTTAATATTCCTTGTTATGAGCAAGATAATATAGTTTGGATGAGAACAAGTAAAGGTGATGTTAGGCGTCCAGATGATGAAATAGAAAATATGTTTATCAATATATTGACAAGTGACAATTGGGTAATTGAAGGTTCGCCAAGAAAACTTTTAAAAAAGCGTTACGAGTATAGTGAATATATAATTTTTTTAGATACAAATTCCTTACTAAGATTGTATAGAATTTTAAGGAGATGGATTCGGCAGAGAATAGGAAAAGAATCCTATAATACCAAGCCAACATTAAGATTTTTATGGATGAATATAAAATGGCATTTTGAATTTAATAATGAAAAGAAAATGTTAATGCTCGAATTACTACAATGTGGCGTAAGGTATAAGCGATTTACTAATGGACGTGACGCCATAGATTTTTGTTATAGTACATACAAAAGGAAATGTGGCAGTTAGTTTAATTTTTAAATTTGTTACTGGTTCGATATTCAGTTAACTATTAGATTTTAAATTATACTGAAAGGATTATGTATAAATCAGCAGACCAATGGTAATTTGAAAGTAAGAGGGATCTATTAATTATGAAAAATTTGTGGAGGATAGTTTATGATAAAGCAGGCAGATGAAAATGATATTCTCACGATTGAGGGGATTCTGCTAGATGCGGTAATTTGGATGAAAAAAAATAAATTACAGAATCAATGGAATGAGGACAGTATAAAGTGGAATTATCTATCAAAATATTATCAGGTTAATGATTTTTATATTAATTATCAGAATGGGGTGCCAGCAGCATGTATAGCGATAACTGATTTGGATCTAAAATATTGGTCTGAAATTCCACAAGGAAAGTCACTATATATACATAAATTAGCTGTTAAGAGAGAATTTGCAGGCAAAGGTATTTCAGAAGAACTTATTAATTTTGCAAAAAAATTATCATTAAAAAATGGTATCAATTCACTAAGATTAGATTGCAATTTGCAAAGAAATAAATTGAGGATGTTATATGAAAATGAAGGTTTTATATATGCAGGTAGGAAGAATTCAGAAAATAATTATGAAATGGCACTATATGTATGGCATATATAAAAATTCGCTTAACGATAAATAACAATTTGCAGAGGTGTAGTATAAAAGTATATAAATTATAATCTGGAGTTATTTCACAACTGTATATTATTGTGAAGCGAAGAAAATTAATATTATATATATGATGAGGAGGATTTTTATGAAGGACCCATACGAAATATGCCCCACTTTTGAAACAGAAAGTTTTATTTTAAGACTCGTTTCAGAAGAAGATTCCGAAGGTCTACTTAGATGTTATTCTGATAGTAAGGCACAAAAAGTTTTTAACTCTGATAGGTGTACAGGTGATTTCTGTATTTACGCAATTGAGGATATGTTGCAATGCATTAAAGCTTGGCTTTATGCATATTCTCAACAAGAATTTATACGCTTTGCAATTATAGATAAATCACTATCTAAAGCTATTGGAACAGTAGAAATGTTTGGTTATGTTGGTAAAGATAAAATCAAAACAGGAATACTCCGAGTTGATGTTTCTTCTGAATACGAAAATGTAGATTACTTAAACGAAATATTTAATGTTTGTGACGAGAACTTTTTTGATTTGTTTGAGGTTGATATAATTGCAACTAAGGCAATACCTCAAGCTGTTGAAAGACGGAATACATTAATAAAAAATGATTTCTGTGAAGGCAAGGTATCTGAAGGAGAACACTATTATTTGCGTTCAAAATAAGAATAAACTATAAATATTATTAAAGGAGACTATGATGGAAATTAATTCAATTAAGACTATCGTTTCTACAAACTTCAATCAAACTGAAGATGTTATAAGAAAAGAGATAGAAAATTTGCTTGAAAACTATAAAATTGAACTGAAATCTTTAAGCAAGATGATAGGAGTCGATTATGTTTGGTTGAAAGATTATATGGATGGAAAAAATAAATTATATGATTTTTTCACAAATATCGTAAATTCTGGTGAGAATAATGAAGAGAATTTGAAAAATTCCAATGTTCCGAACCCTTCGCATTTATGCAACATGATTTTTATGCTATCTGAAGGGATAGCGATGGTTAATAAAGATGACCGAGTTAAAGGAGTAATAGATGTGCTAATAGGTGAGTTTGAAATTAGCTATGAAACCTTAGCTATATATTCAGGACTTGAGCTAGGAGATTTGCAAAGTTTTATGAATGATACTAATTCTGTTCCCTGTGAGAAAAAATATAAGTTAGCAGTAGCAAGTCTATTTTTGCATTATTTATGTAAAAAGCAATTAAATTAATTCATTACCTTCTTATAAAATATAATAGTAGATTATTGTGGAATAAATTCAAGCAAGATAGTTATTAAAAATAAAGTCTTATTTATTATATGAATAGAGAAAGGTGTGGTTATTATAAATAACTATTTTAAGTCATTACTAACTCGTATCAGTAAATCAAGTCTATTTATAGGAAACTTATTAATGAGTATAATTATATTTTTTTATATGTCTTTTTTACATGACTTAAGCCAATTATCAGCAGGTGTTTCATTGTGGCATAGTACAATTTTTGAGGTTTATATACTATTGCTTATTAGTTTAATTGGTACTATGCTAGGGTTTATCACCAAACGTAATCACATGAAAAAGATTTGTGCTTATACAATTTTGGGATATTTATTATCAATTCTATCTATTAATGCTTATTACCATAAAAGAATCTACTTCTACTTTCCAATGCAAATGCTGGTAGGATTTATATGTATACTTCCATTTATTATTTCTTTTCCTTATGTTTTAGGACATAAAGATAGTTTGAAATAATCAAAATGTCTTTATGTTTTTTATCCTAACATATTACGCGATATTTTTAAAGTGTGTCGCAACAATAAATTATTATGTAGCAAAGGTGCAAATTGATAAGGAGAATTAAGTTATGAAAAATGTATTAATTACTGGTGGAGCAAGAGGTATTGGTAAAGAATTGATAGAAGTTTATTATGCAAATAATTATAATGTTTTTTCTGTTGTGAGAAAACAAGAAGATGCAGAAGAATTGAATAAAGAATTTAAAAATAACTTTACTCCAATTGTAACAGATTTAACAGATGATAAATGCATTAATATTATAAAAAATACTTTATCTAAAACCGTAAATCATCTTGATTTATTAATTAATAATGCAGGTGTTCCAGGAAATGCGTATAAAATTGAAGATGTAACATCAATAGAAATGAAGTCTTTATTTGATATTCATTGTATTGCAATTATTAGAAGCACTCAAGCGACATTAGATTTTTTAAAAAAGTCTAAAAAGCCCAAAATAGTTAATATTACATCAAGATTAGGATCATTAAGTGCAATGGCATCAGGAGAATTTGAGGATCGAAATTTTTCATATTCTTATCGCATTGCTAAAGCGTCTCAAAATATGTTGAGTATTTGCTTGAAAGAAGAACTTAAATCATACAACATAGATGTTATTTCAATTCATCCAGGAAAAGTTAAAACACAATCAGGTTCATCTGATGCGAATTCAAGTGCATATGAATCTGCTAGAAAGATATTCAAATGGATTGAAGGCGATAATATAAATAAAAAAGGTACATTTACTGAGCCATATGAAAGAGATTGGTTATGGTAATGATTGTATATTTGATATTATTATTTCACAACATTATTTTTAGACGAACAAAGAGTTATAATTTATTTATAAAAGTGTTATCCAAAAAAATATAAGAAGTAATATATTACTTTACTTATTTCTCGATATTTTTTTAAATTAGGTATTGATAAGGCTGCAAATGGTTACTTTTCAAAATTTAATTATTATTTATAAATGCCATAACTCAGCATAAATTCAGATCATTTAGAAATAGAATTATTTTATAATCTTATAGATGGCGCAGCAAAAGAAATATAACAAATTCAATATGAATAATGCTATATTTCTTTTACTTATGTATAGCTTAGGAATATAAAGCATCATATGACAAGTTATTCATATACTGATAAATCCTAATAAATACTTACTATAACATGAACTTTCTTATTAAAGGCCTTTTCATAGAAATTAAGAAGATTTTTGTACTCATGGACTAATTCATCAAATAATTCTTCTTTGTCAGTATCCCGCCAAATATCGGGATAGATTCTTGCTTTCCTAAATGTTGATAAGTCGAAGAGCTTTTTTAATTTGCTAATATCTATACTTTTTAAGGAGGTTATGATTTCAGATAAATCTTCAAATTTTGTATACGCAACAAAATCTACATTTTCGTCATCACTATTCAAGACGTTAACCCCAACTATTGCTTCACTCAACCTATTTCCTTCAATTGGCTGGCTTGCTGACACACCAGTCAGTAGAAAATGTAGACCATCCCACAGTTTATCAATATCATATTCTTGATTCTCCATGTCTTGATTAAGCTCTTCAATTTTTTCAATTAAATCATCGTTTTCTAATGTAACTAATTCCTCAAGAGTTTGCGCATTAATCATCATATACCGACCCAAAAGTCCCATAAAATAAATCCTCCTGCTAATATAAATAAACTTATAAGGCATATAAAAAAATATATTATTTTGAATAATTATTTAATCGTGTTTATAAAATCATTACTACGCCACTTACTTACAGTAGTTGTAGTAACTTTTGCCTAACGTAGACTTGAAAATTGTCCTTAGCTGTTCCATCACATTTATTGGAATATCTTTTTTAGGAACTATATGTGCTTGTGAAATACTAATATATAGATAGAGATAACTATCTGTTTCATATATCTTGTAAAATGAATTGTATGCAATTTCTGATTTGCCATTTGTTAACTCAGCCTTAAGCTCAACATCCAGATATTCTGAAGTAAATCTATATATCGTCAGATTTTCTACTAAACTTTTAGCAGACTTATAATAAACTTTAGGTGCCAATATCACAAGGTAAGATATTAAGATTCCTGCAATAATAAGTATAATGGATAGAACTATACTTATAAAATCATATCCAAATATAATACCAGTGTATAAAGATGCTGACATACCTACGAATAGAATCACATAAAATATTAAAATTTTTCGCTTATATGATTTTCCTCTAAAAGAACTAAATAAAAAGAATTCTTTATATATATCGTATGTTACAGTGTTTGTTACTTCTACTAAGATTTCCTTGTTCATAATTCCACCCTCCAGAGTGTTTATTAACCAGCTTCAATTAAAAAGCCTGCATGAATTTTAATCTCTTTTATACTAATATTCTACAATTATCTGAGATTTATTACTTGGAAATTCATTGAAGATTCCTTGGAAATCTGTATGACACATTATTAAATTTTCGAAGATCACTTTTTTATTGTTACAATTAATTAAAAGTATTTTATATTTCTAGAGTATTAATTATATTATTCTACACACTTCACCTTCATCATATTCAAAATCATTATAAAATTATATCCCATGAGTTATTGATGCTTAATATTGTTGCTATCTAATACTTTTGAAAGCTCAGAATTGCTATTACTTAACTTTTCATTAGAAAGTTTATAGCTGTCATCTGCTGATTTTTTATACTTTTGTTGATTTGTTTTTAGGTAAATCGATTCATTTTCATAGCCATCACAGAGTAATTTATATCCCTCATTTAATTGATTAACATAGGTACTTAACTCTGAAGAAATAGTTATGTTTGAAATGTCAGCCATATTCTTTTTTACAAGTTCATCGTGGGCTTGTATGCTTTTGATGTAGTCATTTATCGTTATTTTCTTATTATTAATTTGCTGAACATCATCATTTCTCTTTTTTATATCATTTGAAATATTATCTAAATAAGGCCTGATTGTATTTAATGAATCTACAATTTCTTTTTGTTTGTTTTGGACAGGTGAAACAGCTACATTACCTATACCATTACTGCTGCTTAATTCTATATTGCTAGGTTTATTACCTAAGTTTAGAATTTTACCATATGCAAATGGAGCAATAGCGCCTATGATAATAATTGGAACAATTATTGAAAATATCTTTCTAAAGACATTTGTGATTTTTTCTTTTGCTTCATATTTCTGTCTTTGTCTTGGATCATCTAGATGGTTTTGAGCTAAGTATTTATAATAAGCTTCTTCATTGTTCTTTTTAAGGTTCTTTAAACCTTTGTCCATTTCTTTTCTAAATTTTTTCTGAGCGGAGTTCAATTAATTCACCTCTTCTATGTATTTAACTTTGTTCTTGATTATATATGTGCTTATAATTTTATAATTATATTTCAAACAGGCTAGTGTTAATTTGATGATTATGTAGACAAGCTATTAAATTTACATGAATAATTATATCAGAAAAAGTCTAATGTGGGAATTTAAGGTTTTAAATTAAATAAATAACTATTTGCTGTTTATATAAATGGGAATTCTAGTTGATATATTAAGGATAATCATGAATTATATTTATTAAATCATACAGATAAGTAGCTAAGACAAAAGGTAAGGCAATAAACATAAATAAATGCTTATTGCCAACTTTTAAGCAACTTTGCTAGAATCATCATTATCAATAACAACCCCAAGTTTCGTTGATATTATGGTATTAAGTTTATTAATTGAATTGGATAGGCTTCCAATTTGTTTTTCTAAGCGAATTAGCAAATATGCCGCAACTGCTATAGCAAAACCATTGTTAGCTACAAGACTAATTAATTCATTAATCTCCACGATCATCACCTCCTGTTAAAGATATATGGTTAACACCTATATTTAACAGGAGAATATAAAAAATAATGCTTATTGTTTACCTCCTTGATTGACTATATGCTCGTAGTAATAGGCTATAGCAAAATCAACAATGGTACTAACATAAGTATTTAAGTCAGGATGAATGCTTTTAAGTTCATTAACCTTTCTAACAGTAGAAGCTCTTAGCATATAAGTTCTCTTAACATCCAAGTATTCTCCATTAATTGGAGGGGCCATACCATTTGATGTAGGAGTTTTTCTATTGTCTTCTAAGATGTTACTTTTATTAGTTATAATTTGATTATTTTGATTTGTCAAACTGCTAGGTGTATTTTTATTTATTGATGCCTCGACATTATTTGAAGATGCATTGGTTTGTATGTTTTGAGTTGGATCAGATGAAACATTAAAATCAATATCAGTAATTGGTTTAGATTTCATATTAATATCATTTACGATATGCTTATTATCTATAGGTATCACTTCATTTATTAAATCATCATCAAAAGAAAATGATGAAATACATTCTCCAGTTACTATTGGTTCTGATGTAAAACCGCAAACATCAAGTTCCTCTTCAGCAGCAAAGTCGTTTGTAGGTGGTTCAGATTTTTTTCTTTTGGCCATAAGTAGTTCTCCTTTTAAGTATTATTACTTAGGATATATGTTTAAATGAAGCGTATTCTATTATGGTAGAGAATAAATATGGTGAAGAATACTACCATAGAAGAATACATACATAAATATTCTGAACAATATATATTCTGAAGAATAACAGAATATATATTCTAAGCCATAGTACCATAGATATTCTTCAGAATATGCTGTAATTATGCGGGTTGGTGCTAGTATAGTTTTATGGACACATTTGGAAAATAAATTATAATTAAAGTAAGAGAGGTGTGTCCAAATGAGAAAGAAAAGCTATACGGAAGATTTTAAGAAAATGATAATTGAAGTTTATAATACCGGAAAACCAATTAAAGAGATTTGCGAAGAATATGGCGTGTCAACAACATCACTTAATAACTGGATTAATCAAGTTCAGCCAAAAGAAAAGATTTCAAAAAAACCTATAATAATTACTAATAAGAATAAACATAATGAAAGAAAAGACCCAAAAGATACTGAAGAAATTTCAAAGTTAAAAAAAGAAAATGAAAAATTAAAATGGAACTTGAAATCTTAAAAAAGCTATAGCCATATTCTCGCAAGACCAAGAGATATAATTAAGTTAAAGAGAACTATCCAGTAAGAGTTATGTGTAGAGTATTACATATGCCTAAGAGCACTTACTACAAATCTCATCATTACACTCCGTGCCGAAGGGCGTTGGAGAACGAAACTTTAAAACAAAATATAATCAAAATTTATACTGAAAGTAGCCGTAGATATGGTGCGCCCAAAATTCAAAAAATCCTTGAACAATCAGGCAATTATATTATTATTAAACGAGTTCAACGATTTATGAAAGAATTAAATATCCATTCAACAGTAATTAAGAAATTTAGGCCTGCAAAAGTTAATAGGAAAGTTATAGAACGTGAAAATCTACACAAACAAGATTTTACAGCTACTAAAATAAATGAGAAATGGGTTGGAGACATAACCTATATTTATACTTTAAAAGACGGCTGGTGTTATTTAGCATCTGTTATGGATTTGTATACAAGAAAAATAATAGGTTACTCATTTTCGAAGACAATAGATTCTTCCGTAGCGATAACAGCTTTAGATAATGCATATAGGCTTCAACAGCCTGTCGGTTCTGTTATTTTCCACTCTGATCTTGGGGTCCAATACACAAGTACAGAGTTTATTAATAGATTAAAAAAATATAGAATTAAAAGTTCTAATAGTAGAAAAGAGTGTCCCTATGATAATGCATGCATAGAGTCTTTTCATTCTATTTTGAAAAAGGAACAAGTCAATAATGTTCAATACTACGATTACGAAAGCGCAAAACTAGATATATTTATCTATATTGAGTCATGGTATAACCGCAAAAGAATTCATGGCTCTATAGGTTATATTACTCCGCAAATGAAAGAGGATCTAGTAAGGATAATAATTTAATAGAAAATGTGTCCATAATATTGACCTAGGTCCACGAACAAAAAAATATAATAGCAATAAATAAATAAAAATTTTAAATAACAAAATTTCAATAAAAAAACTATGGTGTAAAAATGGTGTAAAATAATAAAAACACCAACGTTTATACATTTCAAACGTTAGTGTTTTCAACAATGGTGACCCCTAGGGGAATCGAACCCCTGATTCCACCGTGAGAGGGTGGCGTCTTGACCGCTTGACCAAGGGGCCTTACAACAAATATGATTTTACTCTTATTTTTTTATTATGTCAATAACTATTTGGATATATGCGCCAAAAAAGAAATAAATGTGCTCTGATTATTGAAGATAGTAAAAAAGTTTTCGTTATTTATCCTACAAATCATAATTTTCTAAATATTTAAAAAACATACTTGTTTTTCGGCGAAAATCTGTTAAACTATAATATAGTTAGTAATTTAAATAAGAGGTGTATATTGCTAAAAATATACTCATCGCTCCTCTAATGTGACTTTTAAGTTACATAAATTACGACTCCTTTTTAATATTTTGTGGGATATCCATTAAGATTTAATTGTTTATTAACAGTTTAATTTTGATGGGTATTATTTTTAATAAAATAATATTGTTTTGTGATTATTGAGTTATTGTGAAACAATTCAATCAATATGAAGAATAAATTAATAAGTTAAAATATAAATGAGAAGTATCAAAGTGAAATTTGATACTTCTCATAATCTTTAGTAGTAATTAATAATAAATAATTCCGAAATAAAACTAACGTGGCATTGATGAGAATATTGCTGCAAGTAATGTACCTAAGAACAAGAATTCTAAAACTACTAATACAATAGCAACTATAAATGCTACTAAGCCAGCTCTGCTCCAAGTAGATTGAACTAGTAAAAATTCTTGTGGACTAGAATAGTTTCCATTTTTCCATGCCCACTCATTACCTTTAGCACCACATACAAATATCCATACTATGTTTAATAGTGGAACAAGACATAGTAGTGGGAGATAGCTTTTATTTCCTATTCCCCAAAAAATATTGAACATAAATGCTCCCCAATTCCACTTTTTAATTTCTTGTGGTACTTGTCCGTTTGTAAAATTGTTTACTGAATTCTCCATTTAATCACCTCTATATATTATATTCATTAATATTCTAACTTATTATGAATGAGGTAGCGACAAATGTAAAAAAATAAGTAAAAGTTAACTAAAAGGTAAAAGTGATATGTTATAAATAAGCAAAACCTAAATTTAATGTATAAAATTAAAAAGGGAGTGGACACTTTTATGAAAGGTTAAATTAGGATTATTGTTGTGGGATTTCTTAAATAGAACAACTTCTGGTTTTAGAAATTCACGGCTTATCCTATAATAACGGTCATAATATAGTGAGCTCCCTTTTGCTAAGGTATATCAAAAACTATTCTTGTGAAAGCCAATCTAATACTGCAGGGTTTGCACATGCCGAAGTTTTTGAATCTATTTTTGTTACAAAAATAATATCTCCACCATTAGCTACAGAATTTATTTCAGTAAATATATCTTCTGCAGATAAAGAGTTTGTTTTAACAAAAAATCCTTCAGGCAAAAATTGAGCCCAACCACCTAAAGATTTGATTTTTCCAATTATATTAGCGCCACTATTTGCAGATTCATGAGAATGCCCATGGTCGTGTCCGCATCCACAAGATTCGTGGTCGTGTGAATGTTCTCCTCCGCATCCGCATTCTTCATCATGGTCATGACCATGACCATGGGTATCACTTAAAAAATATGTAATCATATATACTGACATAATATCTCTCCTTTCAAATTTAACATATTTTATGTTTATGTTTTTACATTTAAATTATACAGTAATAATGTTGAATTAAATTATATTCTAAATCTAGGTAAATAAGCAAGGAAATTTAAGGAATTAATAGAATTGTATAGATATAAATTGAATTAATTGAAATTTAATTTTGATTAAACATAATATTTAATATATAAGGTGTGAACCGAAGATTTTCTTAAGTTCACACCTTATTTTCATGAAATTCCATCAGAATATAATAGGGTGAAGTGCTTAAAGATAATTAATTATGTAAAAAAACTAAGAGAATTTTAAGAATAGTTAGCAACAAAACTAAGATTGAAGCATATAACATAATAAAGGTAATATTATGTATAAGTTCATATTATATTATTTTTTTTCAAGAAGTGTACAAAGAGTTAGGAGTTTATTTAGATATATTAAGTAATGTAAATATAAAGTTTATATTTAAATATACACTGTGAAGATCCAATGATCTAATATAGATTGTTATTCACATTAATAATATGTTTGGAGGGAAAAGGTATGGATTTTGCACAATATATAACAGAAAATGCTTTGATTTTAATTCCGGCTTTATATGTATTAGGAATGCTTATTAAAGGCACTGAATCAATAAAAGATAAGTATATTCCTATAGTCTTATTAATTGCAGGGATAGCAGGGGCAGTTGGAATATTGGGGGTTAGTGCAGATTCAGTTATTCAAGGTATTTTAGTAACTGGTGCCACAGTTTATACGAACCAGTTATTAAAGCAAACAACTAAGAGCGAATAAAATATTAATTTACCAGAATCGCTGAAACTAAGTTTTATTTAGATGCCATAATTTATTTATGGGTAATAATATAATTAATTACTATTTGTGGTTTATTGTTAAATATAATTAGCAATAAACCTATTTTTTATTGAATAAAGTATTACACTCCTATATAATTTAGATGACAATAAAAATGATTTTTAGGTTCTTATAAGATTAAGTATATAAGATTAAAAGGGAAAGTAGTGAAAATCTACTACAGCCCCCGCTACTGTAATGGAAGACTAATCTCTAAGTTTATATAAGATAATAAGTATTAATGGTTAATTTAATCTTTATTATCTTATATGCTAAACATCCACTGAGAAAGCTGTTCTTGGGAAGGAAGAGATGAAGGATGATGCCAGAGTCAGGAGACCTGCCTAAATATTTTAACGTAGCTAACCCTTCGGTGGGAAGGATTATAGCAGATGGTAGGATGTAATTTTAAAAATAATACATTCATAATTTGTTATGCAATTCCTCCTTATCTTTCATGGGTAATGGGGATTTTTATATATTCAAATTTATATAATAGATTCTCATTAAAAATTTAAATTATATTTGGAGGTACATTTATGAAAAAAGCGATTTTAGTAGTTAGTTTTGGAACTAGCCATCTAGATGCTCTTAAAAACTCAATTGAAAAAATTGAAAATAAAATTAAGGATGAATTTAATAATTATGAGGTATTTAGAGCTTTCACTGCTCACTTTATAATTAGAAAATTAAAAGAAAAACATGATTTAAATATATTTACACCAGAAGAGGCACTAGATGAACTGAAGGTAAGAGGTTATGATGAAATTATAGTTCAGCCGCTTCACTTAATTCCAGGGGAAGAATTTGATTATATAAAAGGCATTGTTGAACATAGAAAAAATGATTTTAAATCTGTTAAGCTTGGAAGACCAATATTCTTCTATCAAGGCATGAATGGATTACCAGAAGATTATTCTTTATTTATACAAAGTATAGAAGATGTAATAAAAGATGAAGAAAGTGTAATTTTATTTGGACATGGGACAGAACATCCATCAAACGCTGTTTACGGAATGCTTCAGACAGTTTTAGTTGACGAGGGATATGAAAATATATTTGTCGCTACAGTTGAAGGGTATCCAACAATTTCTAATGTATTAAAAAAATTAAAAAGTAAAGGAATAAAGAAAACAAAATTAGTTCCATTACTACTAGTAGCAGGAGATCACGCAAAGAATGATATGGCATCAGATGAAGATGGTTCATTAAAGAGTGCATTGCAAAAAGAAGGAATTGAGGTAAAACTTCATATGCATGGCCTTGGTGAGTTAGATAAATTTGATGAACTTTATATAAGAAGGGTATATGATTCCATTGAAGACAGGTATGTAAATGCAGGAAGAACAAAAAAACTTAGGCACATTAAATAAAAGCTATGATTCAACATTTTTTATGTAACTTAAATAAAGGGGAGCTAATATGAAATCTATAATTATATCTTCAAATTGCAGTGGTGGTGGAAAGACTACATTTACCCTTGGACTTATGAAAGTTCTTAAGAGTAGAAATTTAGAGGTTCAAGGATATAAAGTTGGACCGGATTATATTGATACAGCATTTCATAAAGAAGTAACCAAGAAAGATTCTAGGAACCTCGATACATTTCTTATGGGTGAAGAAGGAATGAAAAAGAGTTTTCTTAAAGGCAGTGGAGATGTCGGAGTAATTGAAGGTGTAATGGGATTATATGACGGAATTGGAGCAAGTGAAAAAGCATCAACTTATGATGTTTCAAGAATATTAGGAAATATGCCAATTATATTAGTGTTATCTCCAAAAGGACAAAGTGCAAGCATATGTGCAGAAATTAAAGGTTTTATGGATTATAGAAATGCCAATATTGTTGGTGTTGTATTAAACTCAGTAAGTGAAAAGTATCATAACTTATTAAAATATGCTATTGAAGAAAATTGTGGCATTAAAGTATTTGGGTATATTCCGAAAGATCCTGAAATAGCTTTAAGCAGCAGGCATTTGGGGTTGGTACAAAGCATGGAGGTTCTTAATTTAGATGAAAAAATATATATATGCCAAAAGTTAATTGAAGAATACGTAGATGTAGATTCAATTATTGATAAGATGCAAGAATTTCATGGGAATGTTAATGTTGAATTAGCGGGTAAGTTTGTCAGCAAATTTCAAAATAAAAAAATAAGAATTGGTGTTGCACTAGATGAAGCTTTTAGTTTCTATTATAAGGATAATTTAGAACTTTTAGAAGAGGTGGGAGATATAATTTATTTTAGCCCCATGAGAGATATGGAATTACCTGAAAATCTGGATTTTCTATATATAGGTGGAGGTTACCCAGAGATTTTCAAAAAGGAATTAGAAGATAATTATTCTATGAGAAAAAGCATAAAAGAAGCTTTAGAAAAGGGATTAAGATGTTATGCTGAATGTGGCGGACTGATGTACCTAACAAGATCTATAGATGGAACAGAAATGGTTGGCTTCTTTGAAGGGGACAGTGTAATGACTAGTAAACTTCAACATTTCGGATATTGTAAAGTTGAAATAAATTCAAAATGTTTTAATAATAATCTAAAAGAAGAAAAAGAATTCCAAATAAATGCTCATGAATTTCATAAATCACAAGTTAATTTAAATGAGGAAAATGTATATGAGATTGAGAAGAGACTATATAATGGTGAAATTATAAAATGGAAATGTGGATATTTTAAAAAAAATACATTGGGCGGATATGCTCATATTAATTTTATTGGAAATTTGGAATTATTCAAAGCTCTAGTTTGTTTATTATAAAGGGTATAATTGAGAATGTGGAGATGGTATTGGTATGGGAAAGTATAGAGGAGTTATTATTAGTCTAGGAATTTTAATTGTAATTGCTTTAGCTTTTAGTGGATGCATATACATGAGTATGAACGGATTGCCTTGGAGAATACAACAAACAAAAACAGTTGCACAGAAATATCTAAGTGAAATGTATCCAGAGTTAAAGTATAAAGTGAATAAATCATACTATAATCCTAAATTTGGAGATTATGTATGTAGTGTTACAACGGTAGAGAACATGCCGGTAACTTTTGAAGTAACAGTGATGGATAAGAATAAAATTGAGGATAATTACTTTGAAAGCAAGGTGAATCTTGAGGCGAAAAATATGGTTCTTAGTTTGATTGAAGAAAGTGCCCCTAACATGAAAATAAAATATATATCAGTGTTAGAAGATGCAGGAGCAGATGCAACCAGCAAAAGTTATAGTAAATATAAAAGCTTCACTCCTGGAGATTCTTATCCTTTAAAAATAGATATTATATGGAACGCTGATGAAATGTCATTAGATAGTTTTATTGATAAAACTATAAATATAAGAGAAATTCTTAGTAAATATAATATCTCTGTTTGTGGATTATATATAAAGGATAATACTAATGGATATGTTATTGATTTAAATGGAAGAATCGTAAATGGGACAATGGAAGGTAACTATAATTTCACTAAGGATGAAATTATAGCAAATAAAGTTGCTTACAAAATTGAGAAAGTAGAGTAAATTATTAAATTTAGAAAGAGGTGAGTTTAGTGAGATATTTATTGTAAATACTCTCACTAATAAAATATATGGAATATTTAAAAAATCCAATGGGAATTGAAGAAAAAAGTTTTGAGATTATTGGAAATGAAATGGGGCCTCACTCATTTACAGAAGAAGAACTTCTTATAGTTAAAAGAACGATTCATACTACTGCTGATTTTGAATATAGGGATTTAGTAGAAATAAGCGAAACAGCTATTGAGACTGGAAAAAATCTATTTAAAAATGGCACTATGATTTATACAGATACGAATATGGCTTTAAATGGAATCAATAAAATTGCTTTAGATAAGACTAATAGTAAAGTTATTTGCTATGTTAACGAAGAAATTGTACATAAGGAAGCTAGAGAAAAAAATATTACAAGAAGTATGGCTGCTGTTGAAAAAGCCTGCAGTGATAATGTAGATATATTTGTTTTTGGTAATGCACCAACTGCACTTTTTAGACTTAAAGAATTAATTAAGGAAGGAAAAGCAAATCCAAAATTGATAATAGCTGTACCAGTTGGTTTTGTTGGAGCTGCTGAAAGTAAGGAAAATATGGATCAATTAGATATTCCTTACATAAGAGTTAAAGGGAGAAAAGGTGGCAGCACTGTTGCGGCAGCTATAATAAATGCCCTTATGTATATGGTAGTAGAAAGATAGTTTAGATGTGTATTTAATGGAGGAGAAATCAAACAATCTATTAGTTTATATATTAATAAAATTTATTTAAAAATTATTCTTTATGCTATTGGAGGTGATTAATATATTTGAGATGTATATTGAAACTAATGGTCAAAAATTAAGGTGTGGATATACAACAGGTTCATGCAGTGCAGGAGCAGCAAAAGCAGCAACTATGATCCTATATAAAAAGACCGAAGCATTGGAGGACATTGAGATATCAACTCCAAAAGGTATTAACATAACAATGCCAATTGCCTTAATAGAAGAGCTTGATGATTATGTGGAATGTACAATTGTTAAAGATGGTGGAGATGATCCAGATGCTACACATGGTATAGAGATAAAGGCAAGGGTTAGAAGAGTTTTTGAAGATTTCAATGAACTAAATGACAATGCGGTTATACTTAAAGGTGGAATTGGAGTAGGTACTGTTACTAAGGATGGACTTTTTATTCCAAAAGGGGAACCGGCTATAAATCCAGTACCACGTAAAATGATAAGAGAAGAAGTGATGAAGGTTTTGCCTGATGGAGAGAGAGTAGAAGTAACAATTATAGTTCCTCAAGGAGAAGAAGTTGCAAAGAAAACTTTTAATCCTAGGCTTGGAATAGAAGGTGGAATCTCCATACTTGGGACAACAGGTATTGTACATCCAATGTCAGAAGATTCTCTAAAAGCATCAATCAAGTTAGAAATTACACAAAAAGCCCTAAATAATGAAAGATTAGTTTTAACTTTTGGTAATTTAGGCGATAATTACTGTAAGGAACTTGGTTTTAAAGAAGAGGAGATTGTTATTTGTTCAAATTACATAGGATTTGCTTTAGAGACTTGTGTTTCTCGTAATGTTAAGTCTATTATTATAGCTGGACATATTGGTAAGATGAGTAAGATAGCTTATGGTTGTTTTAATACCCATAGTAAAGTAAATGGAGTAAGGCTTGAAGTAATTGCTTTAGAGCTTGCACTTCTTGGATATGATATTTCTCTTGCTCAAGAAGTTTTAAAAGAGAAGACTTGTGAAGGTGCCGTTAGGATGCTAGGAAGTGGTTATGAGAAGCTTTATGAAAATATTGGAGAAAAAATCATTCAAAGGATTAAAGAATATACTTATAATGAGCTAGAAGTTGCAGCAATAATGTATTATGGAGCATCAAAACCTATATTACTTTGGAAATCAGAGGGAGCAAAAAAATGATATATATTGTAGGGCTGGGGCCAGGTCATAGAGATTATATTTTACCAAAGGCTTTAGAAATAATGAAAAATTCAGATATTATCATAGGATTTAAAAGAGCAATAGATTCTTTGGATTTTATTGATAATAAGAAGATATACATAAGCAGATTAAGTGATATTGATGAATTATTAAATGATGAAAAGAGTATTTATAATAATATTTCAATTATTGCTTCTGGAGATCCGACATTTTATGGTATAACAAATTATATTAAGAGTAAGATAGATTTTGAATTCAAAGTGATTCCAGGAATAAGCTCCTTTCAGTATTTGACTTGTAAACTAAACTTACCATGGAATGATGCTTATTTAGGGAGCCTTCATGGGAGAAAAGAACAATTCTTAAATATAATTGATAAACATAAATTGAGCATTTGGCTTACTGATAAAGATAATAATCCGGCTATACTATGCAAGAGCTTAAATGATAAGAAAATAAAATGTAAGGTGTTAATTGGAGAAAACCTATCATATGAGGATGAAATAATAAATGAAGGAAATCCAATAGATTTTATCAGTAAAAGTTTCAATCCATTAAGTATTTTTATAGTTAACAGGGGAGATTAAAATTTTATTTAAAAACCTATATAAGAGGAGGCAAATTTCATGGTTTTCATAAAAGACGAAGAATTTATTAGAGGAAAATGTCCTATGACAAAAGAGGAAATAAGAATACTTTCTATAGCTAAAATGAATTTGAAAGAAAATTCTTTAGTTTTAGATGTTGGAAGTGGAACGGGAAGTATAACAGTCCAATCAGCTAAAGTAGCAGAAAAAGGAAAAGTTTTAGCCATTGAGAAAGATGTCGAGGCTTGCGAAATTACTAAATGTAATGTAGAAAAATTTAAATGCAGCAATGTTAAGATTGTCCAAAAAGAAGCTAGTCAGGTATTAGATACATTAATCGCTGATGGATTAAAGTTTGACTCGGTATTTCTTGGAGGAAGTGGAGGGCATTTAGAAGAAATATTACTTAAAGTAAACGCCATTTTAGAAAGAAATGGGACCATGGTAATGAACTTCATTACATTGGATAACGCATATAGGGCAATCGAAGTAGTTAAGAACTTAAATTACAATTTTGAAATTTCCTTAGTAAATATAAGTAAAAACCGTGAAAATACCTTAATGATGATAGCTAATAATCCAATTTATATAATTCAATGTATAAGAAAATAAATAATGGTATAATAGGCTTGTAAAAATGAGTATT
The DNA here is from genome assembly GCF_002029255.1 of Clostridium chromiireducens. Taxonomy (GTDB): domain Bacteria; phylum Bacillota; class Clostridia; order Clostridiales; family Clostridiaceae; genus Clostridium; species Clostridium chromiireducens. The sequence continues at coordinate 28,955 of NZ_MZGT01000033.1, read as the reverse complement.
GTGTTGTGTTTATGAGCAGTTCTATATATGGTAGAAAAAAAGTTAAAATATTAAATGAGTAGTAACTAAAATTAATAATTATAAAATGTAAATAGATTAGTTACTTAAGAGGAAAGGAATTTAAAAATGGCAACATTGTACGGAATAGGAGTAGGACCTGGGGAGGCAGAACTTTTAACTGTTAAGGCAGTAAGAACAATAGAAAGGTGTCAGGTTGTAGTTGCACCATCTGCAACAGAGGGTGGCGAAAGTATAGCACTTGAAACTGCAAAAGAATATATTAAACCAGGCACAGAAGTAGTTATAAAGCATTTTCCCATGGGAAAGAAGGATAGAGTAGCGAAGGCGTTAGAGGCCTATGAGTTTATAGAAGCAAGACTTAAGGAAGGAAAAGATGTTGTATTTTTAACAATTGGTGATCCTTATATTTATAGTACATATAGTCATATGTTAAAGCATGTTCGAGATTGTGGTTTTGAAGTGCAAACAATCCCAGGGATAACTTCTTTTTGTGCGGCTGCAAGCTTAGTTAATAGGACCCTAGTAGTTGGTGATGAAAAGTTAGTAGTTATGCCGGCAACAAAGGTGAAAGAAATTACAGATGAGAAGTTTATTGTAGTAATGAAAGTATACAAGCATGAGGAAGAAGTGCTGGATGTACTAGAAGAAAAAGGTTTCGATTACGTGTATGCAAGCAGAGTAGGTAGAGAAGGCGAAACTGTTTTAACTGAAAGAGAAGAAATATTAAAACTTAGAGATTACATGTCTTTAATCATAGCAAGCAGGGAATAATTATGAATAAGAGATTCCTGCAATAGAAGCATGAGATTTTGATAATGAAAAGGAGTGTTGATAATTGATTTATTTTATAGGAGCAGGTCCAGGTGCAGCCGATTTAATAACTGTTAAGGGACGTGATTTATTAGAAAGAGCAGATGTAGTAGTATATGCAGGCTCTTTGGTCTCAAAAGAGCATTTAGAATATTGCAGACCAGATGCTCAAATATACAATTCTGCTAATATGACATTAGAAGATGTCATGGAAATCATGACCATGGAAGAACAAATGGGTAAATTAGTTGTAAGACTACATACGGGGGACCCATCAATATATGGAGCTATAAGAGAGCAAATGGTTGAGCTCGATAGAGTTAGTATATCGTATGAAGTGGTACCGGGCGTTAGTTCATTTACAGGAGCAGCAGCAGCCATAAATAGAGAATTTACATTACCAGGAGTCTCACAAACTGTTATATTAACAAGGGTTGAAGGAAGAACTCCTGTACCAGCTAACGAAGATCTTGAAGTTTTAGCATCTATCGGAGCATCTATGGCTATATTTTTATCTATTTCAATGATTGATAAGGTTGTTGAGAAATTGAAAAAGGGATATAAGAAGAATGTTCCAATAGCAGTAGTTGAAAGAGCAACATGGCCTGATGAAAGAATAATAATGGGACATTTAGATGATATAGCAGAAAAGGTTAAGGAAAATAACATAACTAAATGTGCGCAAATATTAGTAGGAGATTTTATTGATAGTGATTTTGAGAAAAGTTTACTATATGATAAGAGTTTCTCTCATATGTTTAGGGATGCTGAGGATTCAAGATAATGGAACAACAATATTCTATGGGTGAATATACAAATGATTTTTCAGGTATAAGTATAATTTGCCCTTCCCCTAAGGGAAAAGAAATAGCCATAAAACTACAAAAGTGCTTGAGTGCCAAACTTTTTATAAAGGAAAGTGTAGAGAACTTACATATAAACTCTTCAAAAGAAGTTACTGAAGAAAACAAATATGGACCTATACAGTCAAAAGTTGTTACAAATTTCTTTGGTGAAGATTTTAAACTTATGGATGTTACACAAAAATCTATGTTAAATTCAAAAGGAATTGTATTTATATCTTCAGCAGGAATTGCAGTTAGAGCAATAGCGCCATTTTTGAAAGGTAAAGATGAGGATCCGGGTGTAGTAGTTGTTGATTTGTCTTGTAAATATGCAATAAATATTTTAAGTGGACATTTAGGTGGGGGCAATGAGCTTACACTTAAGGTTGCAGAGATTCTTGATGCTATTCCTATTATAACAACAGCAAGTGATAATTTAGGGATGGACGCACCAGATATACTGGCAAAAGAGAATAAATTAATTATTGAAGATTTAAAAAAGGCAAAGTATATTGCATCTCGTTTGATTGATAATAAGATAATTGGAATAAAAGATGATTATAATATAATTCAAATTAATAAAGGTTACGAAAAAGTTGAGAAATTAAAAGAAGACTGTATTTGGGTAACTCATTTTTTGAAACCTGAAGATAAATGGGTAGAGAATAAATACAAAAAAATTGATTTTTCAAGAGTATTAAGGCTTATAAAAAAGGATCTAGTATTGGGGATAGGCTGCAGAAAAGGAACCTCCTTTGAAAAAATCAATGATTTTATATATAGAGCATTGGAAGAACATAATTTAGACATAAGTGCAGTGTCACTAATAGTTTCAGTAGATGTTAAGGCAAATGAAGATGGAATTATCAAATTTGCAGAAAAAATTAACTGTCCATTTAACACATTCAGTAAAGATGAAATAAAGACTGTTCAATATAAGTATGATAAAAGTGAATTTGTTGAAAAAACTCTTGGAATAACAGGAGTTTGTGAACCATGCGTAGATTTATCGGGAGCAGAAGTTATCATAAGCAAAATAAAGCATGAAGGAATGACACTAGCAATCGGACTATTAAAAAATACTTAATTAGAACTTAAATTAACAATCCTAGTATTATAAACTCAAAATAATATGCTATAATATGGGTATACTTATGTAAAATAATTCTCAAAATGTAAAATGCATATTATAAGTGGGAGAGGGTGCAGTTATGACAATTTTAGATATGCTAAACAAAATAAATAAAAATAATAAATTAATGGCAAAGGGATTAGAAATTATCAAAGACAACTATACAAGTTTAGTTAATGATAATTATGAGTTAATTATTAATGAAGATGGGGAATTAAATGTAAAAATTCCAAGTTTGGAAAAGAGAGATGAGTATGTGTACAAAAGCATAGGAGAATATGAATATCCCTTAGTAATGTGCATGAGAATTCCAGACACGAAAAATGTTGATAAATATAATTATGTATTAGGTAAGTTTATGGAACTATATAAGGACAAGCTTGATTTGTTATTTAAAGATGTTAATACCATTGAAAAGTTAAAAGAAAATATAGTGAAAACTAAAAATCGTATAGATTTTACAACATATGCCTCAATTTTTTTAGGAGTTATTGGAGCAATAGCTTTATGTATAGTTGATTTTTTCCCAACAACTAGATCTATATTTATTTTAGGAATTATATTATTTTTTATTTTATCCTTAGTGATTCAATTATCTAAAGAAAGTCAAGTTAAAAAGATCATAGATGGATATCTAAGTGTTATAAAAACCGAATGGTATAAAAAACAATTGTCAAAAGAATATGCTTTTTTATGTAATCTTGCGGGGTGAAGTATAGATACTCACTACAGAAATCTGATTTATGCGGTAACTTAACCAAATAAGAAACATTATAACGTACCTTAAACTACGAGAATGAGTTGTTAAAAGCTTTTAAAGTGAGGGGTGTTATGCTTATACTTGTAAAATGTATAAGTATGGCAGTCCTCGTTTATCGCGTTGAGGTGATTTTATTATAAACCATATGTTTTCGTTTTAGTAAAGTTTGACTAAATTTTACTTGTGATATAAACTTGATATAGAATAATTTTAGTAAAATATAAGGTGAGAAAACAAGAATAACTTATTAGTTATTTAAACGTATGTAATTAGTGAGATTAGGGAGGAATTTCGGGTGGCTACTATAAAAGAAATTGCTTCAATTGCTGAAGTTTCTATATCGACAGTTTCTAGAGTTTTAAATTTTGATGAAACTTTAAATGTAAGTGATGTGACAAGAGAAAAAATATTAAAAATTGCAGATGAACTTGATTATGTATCATCAAAATCTAAAAAGGCTAAAAATAAGAAAAGTAAGGATATAGGAATTATTTATTGGTTTAGTTATGAAGAAGAGCTAGCAGACCCATACTATTTATCAATAAGAATAGCAGCTGAAAAAAAGTGTAATGGAAATAATTTCAACTTAGTAAAGTTAAGTGAAAATAGTGATATTGAAGATATAAAAAGTGTTAATGGCATTATCGCAATTGGAAGGTTTTCTCCGAGTGTTGTAGAGAAGTTGTCAAGTGCAAATGAGAATATAGTTTTTGTAGATTTTTCTCCAAATGAAAATAAATTTGATTCTGTAATGGCAAACTTAGGAAGAGCAACAAATGAAATATTGCACTACTTATATGAACTAGGTCATAGAAAGATAGGCTTTATAGGAGGAAAGAAATTAGAAAAAATCGATTATAGAGATGTATATATCGATGAAAGGATAATAAAGTATAAAGAATTTATGGAGAGTAAAGGTATATATAATCCTAATTACATATATGAATCTGAAAGATTTACTTTTAAAGCAGGATATAATCTTATGAAAGAAGCATTAAAATCTAAAGACAACGTCACGGCTTATTTTATCGGTAATGATACAATGGCTGTTGGAGCATATAAAGCAATATCAGAGGAAGGGTTATCAATTCCAAACGATATAAGCATAATTGGCTTTAATGATTTACCGAGTGCAAAATACATGATACCAGCTCTTACAACAGTAAGGATTCCTAGTGAATACTTAGGAAAAGCAGCAGTTGATTTATTAATCGAAAACCTTAACGGAAATAGAGAATACAACAAAAAAGTAATAATACCAACTGAATTCAAAGTGCGTGAAAGCTGCAAAGAAATATAAAAATACTTGCAGTAAGAGGTTGTTTTAAGTTTAGTGCTAAATAACCGAAAGTGAATATATGTGTTTACTCCGGTTCCTTGAAGAATTTGCTGGATGACTCTAAGAATGCAAGTTGTGCCCAAAGTGCTTGATTCAAGGGCTACGCCTTGAACAAGCACATTTGGAACAACTTACATTCTAAGAATCATAGCCAGCAAAATCTCCTAATGAACGCTTCGTAAAAACATATATTCACTTTCTTTGTTTAGCGCCAAGCTTAAAGTAAGACTATATTCATGCAAGCATTTTTATATTTCGATAGTTAGGAATGCCTTTAAAAATAGAATTAAAATTTATATTATATCCATACCAGAAATGGAGTAGAATCTTTTGTGAAGTGTTGAATTTAAAATATGTCTGTATATATTCGTTATATTTAATTGATATTTATCAGTTTAATATATATTAACACCAGAAAGAGAAGGTACTCTTTTACGCAGCGTTGCATTGAAAAAACAACTGCAGGTATTTCTTAAGTAAAAGTTGTTCCATAGACGCTTGTCATTAGCTTGCCTAAGGAACAAGCATCTATGGTGCAACTTTTGCTTTTAGAAATCCGTAGTTATTTTTTATAGCAACCGAGTAACAGAGTACCTTCTCTTTCGGCTAAGTATATGTTCAACTAGTCAATTTTTCTTACAGATGATGATTCAACGAATACGAATTTATCGGGTCTGTGACGGGATTCAGTGTATTCGAAAAGTTTTCCTGAGTCTGTGTAGGCATATGTTTTTACAACAGCAACACAATCATATGTACCGAGGTCTAGAAATCTTTTATCTAGTTCTGTTGCATGTTCAACTACAATTACTTTTTTTGAAGCGAGTATTTTTGTATTTAGTTCTTTCTCTATATATTCATATATAGACTTTTGTGCTATTTCTATGTTTAAATCTTTTACTACATCTGCACTAAAATAATTAATATCGAGGATTATTGGTTCATTATCGAAAAATCTTATCCTATGAAGATGATAAACCTCTGTATCTTGTCTTAAAGCAGTTTTTTTAGTTAAAGACTCATCTATAGTTATTTTGGAAAAATTTACAACGCTAGTAGTAAATTTCTTTTTTAGGTGTAGTTCCTGTAGCCCTAATAAATTACCAATAGGAAGCTCTATTGATTCTCGGCTATCTCTGTCTAGGATAATAACACCCTTGCCTTTAACACTTTTAACGTAGCCATCCTTACTTAATTCATTAATAGCTCTTCTTACGGTATTTCTACTACAATCAAACTTTTCAATTAACTCCATCTCTGTAGGAAGCATCATTGAATCATCATATTTACCATTATCTATATTATCCTTTAATGCGTGATATATATCTTTAAATTTTACGTTTGGCAAAAGTAACACTCCCTTAAATTATCCTTAATGAATATATTATACTTTATTTTTTTAGATAAGTTAACATAATATCGGTAAATGCCATGAAAATTACATATGTTTGGAGAACCTCAACGAAAGGGTGAGGTGAAGAGAGTTATTTATATGTAATTTTATACTCGATATTATATTTCTTTAGTTATTCAAATACTAGGACATTTATCCTATGCGTTAATATTATTATCCTAAAGAGAAAATGTAAGTATTTAAGTGAACAAATATTAAAAAGTTAAAAATATGTTTAAACATATTTTAGGTATATTATATGAAGGGAAAATGTTTATATGACAAGATTCTAAGGAAATGTTTAAAATTTGTTTAAACAAATTTTAAAAAATATATTGACTATATGTTCAGAATGAATTATGATGTTAATGTAAACATTTAAATGTTAAATATAGTACAAGCATATAATTAATATTAAAGACTAAGTGTTTGTTCAATTGAACTAATATAATAAACAGATCTGTATAAAAACTACGAAATTATTTATTAAGAAATTAAAAAATCAATGGAGGTTTTATTAATGGGGAAATTTCAAAATGATGCAAAAGAACTACTAAAGTTAGTTGGTGGTAAAGAAAATATTTCAGCAGTCACACATTGCGTTACAAGAATGAGATTTGTTTTAAATGATCCAAGCAAAGCTGGTGTGGCTGAAATTGAAAAACTAAAAAGTGTTAAAGGTACATTTACACAAGCAGGACAATTTCAAGTTATTATTGGAAATGAAGTATCCGTATTTTATAACGATTTTATAGCAGTTTCAGGTATAGATGGCGTAAGTAAAGACGCAGTAAAAGATGTTGCTAAAAACAATATGACTTTTATACAAAAACTTATGGCTAATATAGCAGAAATATTTTCACCACTTATTCCGGCTATCATCGTTGGAGGTTTGATCTTAGGTTTTAGAAATATTATTGGTGATATGAAATTATTAGAAGGCGGAACTAAATCACTAGTTGAAGTATCTCAATTTTGGGCTGGGACAAATAGTTTCCTATGGCTAATTGGAGAGGCTATATTCCACTTCTTACCTGTAGGGATAACATGGTCTATTACAAAGAAAATGGGAACAACCCAAATTCTTGGTATTGTACTTGGTATTACATTAGTTTCACCACAACTTTTAAATGCTTATGCAGTAGCAGGTGCTACTCCTGATAAAATTCCTTTCTGGGATTTTGGATTTGCACAAATAAGAATGATAGGTTATCAAGCTCAAGTTATCCCAGCAATTATGGCAGGTTTCACATTAGTATTCCTTGAAAGAGGTGTTAGAAAAATAAGTCCCGCTTCAGTATCAATGATATTAGTACCATTCCTTTCATTAGTACCAGCAGTTTTAATTGCACATATTGTAATAGGGCCTATAGGCTGGGCAATTGGTTCTGCTATTTCAAAAGTAGTATATGGTGGTTTGACTTCTTCGTTTGGAATGATTTTTGCGGCGATTTTTGGATTCCTTTATGCACCACTTGTTATTACAGGACTTCACCACATGACAAATGCGATAGACCTACAATTAATGGCTCAATTCGGAGGAACATCACTTTGGCCAATGATAGCTTTATCTAATATTGCTCAAGGTTCAGCAGTTTTAGCTATGATATATTTACAAAGAAAGAATCAAGAAGCACAAGAAGTTAATGTGCCGGCATGTATTTCGGCTTATCTTGGAGTAACTGAGCCAGCTATGTTCGGTGTTAATTTAAAACATGGATTCCCATTCTTCTGTGGAATGACAGGTTCAGCAATAGCAGCAATTATATCAGTAGGAAGTGGAGTAATGGCAAATTCAATTGGTGTTGGTGGTTTACCTGGTATCTTATCAATTAAACCAGCATTTATGGTGATATTTGCAATTGCAATGCTTGTAGCTGTAGTAGTACCATTTGTTCTTACAGTAATAGTTGGAAAAAGAAAATCGGTTAACTAGAGAAGAAAGGATATAATATCATGAAGGATTTTAAGAAAAGTACTGTCTATCAAATATACCCTAAATCATTTTATGATACAAATGGTGATGGAATTGGAGATTTAAACGGAGTAATAGAGAAACTTGATTATCTAAAAACTTTAGGTATAGATTATATATGGCTTACTCCTTTTTATCCTTCGCCTCAAGTAGATAATGGATATGATATTGCTGATTATTATAATATAGATTCAAGCTTTGGAACATTGGAAGATTTCGAGAGATTAGTACAAGAAGCTAAGAAGCGCGAGATATATATTATGTTAGATATGGTTCTTAATCATACATCTACAGAGCATAATTGGTTTAAAAGAGCATTAGGCGGTGAAAAGAAATATAAAGATTTTTATATCTTTAAAGAATCAGCAGACCATGAGCCACCTACAAACTGGCAGTCTAAATTTGGCGGCAATGCATGGGAGTATGTAGAAAAGTTTGATGAGTATTATCTACATCTTTTTGATAGAACGCAAGCTGATTTAAATTGGGACAATAAAGAAGTGAGAAATGAAATTTATGGGATAGTCAACTATTGGTTAGAAAAGGGTGTTAAAGGACTAAGGTTTGATGTTATAAATTTAATATCAAAGCCAGAGAAATTCGAGAATGACTCAGAAGGTGATGGAAGAAGATTTTATACAGATGGTCCAAAGATTCATAAGTATCTTAGAGAACTCAATGAAAACACATATGGAAATTATGATGATATTATAACTGTTGGGGAAATGTCATCAACTTCCCTTGAAAATTGCATAAGGTATTCTAATCCAGAGGAAAAGGAATTATCAATGGTATTTAACTTTCATCATTTAAAAGTAGATTATTATAATGGTGATAAGTGGACAATCATGGATTTTGATTTTAAGCAGTTAAAAGGTTTATTTAGAATCTGGCAGGAAGATATTCAAGAGGGAGATGGATGGAATGCGTTGTTTTGGTGCAATCATGATCAGCCAAGAATAGTATCTAGGTTTGGTAATGACAAGGAATACTTAAATGAAAGTGCAAAAATGCTTGCAACAACAATCCATATGATGAGAGGAACTCCCTATATTTATCAAGGAGAAGAGTTCGGGATGACTAATCCATACTTTGATTCTATCGACAAGTATAGAGATGTTGAGTCAATAAATTATTACAACATTTTAAAGGAACAAGGAAAAGCTGAAGAAGAAATATTAGAAATCTTAAGAGAAAAATCTAGGGATAATTCAAGAACTCCGTTGCAATGGAATTCTGAAGAAAATGCTGGATTTACAAAGGGAACACCGTGGATTCCTATATGTGATAAATATAAAGAAATAAATTCTAAAGATGCACTAGAAAATAAAGATTCAATCTTTTATCATTATCAAGAATTAATACAATTAAGAAAAGATTATGATGTAATTTCAAATGGAAGGATAAAATTTATTCTTGAAGAAAATGATAAAGTATTATCATATGTAAGAACTTTAAGTGACAAAACATTAATTGTAATTAACAATTTCTTTAGTAAGGAAACAATGATTGAGTTGCCAGATGAGTATTTAAGTAGTAATTTAAATAGTAGAATTTTAATTTCAAATTATAAAGATAGTTCTACTTTAAATAAAAGGCTAGCTTTAAGAGCATATGAATCAATAGTATATTATATTGAAGGTTAGTTAAATAGTAACCCTTTTTATAGAAAAGGGTTACTATTTTTGCTTATCTATTGTAATGTTATACATTTTACTCGAAGTTTTTTTAAAAGAAATCACAAATAAATACAATAAAAAACAATGTAAACGTATTAAAAAGTACTAGTAACTAAAAAAAGTACAAATATTAATTATGATATTATAAAAAAATTACAAATTGATACCAAGATAGCAATAACGTTTACTATAGTATGGATGCTATAATGTAAACAAATACATAACTAATATCAATAGAAAAGTTACTTATGTATGAATTTATTTTAAGGGGGATTCATTTATGAAATTTAAAAAAATTATGGCAGCAGTTGTAACTGGCATGATGGCAGTTAGTTTAATGGCATGTGGTTCATCATCAAGTGGTGGAAGCAGCTCTGCATCATCAAGTAAAGGAAAAGATGATAAAACAATTACTATTTGGGCATGGGATGATACATTCAATATCAAGGCTGCAAATATGGCAAAGGATATGTACTTAAAAGATCATCCAGATGTAACAGTAAATGTTGTTAGTATGGCACAAGATGACGTAGTACAAAAATTAAATACAAGTCTCTCATCAGGAACTTATGACGGACTTCCAAATATCGTTTTAATTGAAGATTATAAAATTCAAAACTACCTACAATCTTATCCAGGAGAACTTAAAGATTTAAGTGGAAAAGTAGATAAAACAAAATTTATGGATTATAAGCTAGACATAATGTCAGAAGGCAGCAAATTCTATGGAGTACCATTCGATAGTGGTGTTGCAGGATTATTCTATAGAACAGATTTAATTGAAGCAGCTGGATACACTAAGGCAGATATGCAAGATCTTACTTGGGAAAAATATATAGAAATTGGTAAAGCAGTAAAAGCTAAAACTGGTAAAGCAATGCTAACTATTGACCCAAGTGATTTAAATCAACTTAGAATTATGATGCAATCAGCAGGTTCATGGTATGTAAAAGATGATGGTAAGACAGTTAATATCGCTGATAATCAAGGATTAAAAGATGCTATTAATATATACAAACAATTTGTTGATGCAGGTATTACAAAACAAGTTTCAGGATGGGATTCATTTATCTCTGCTTTCCAAAAAGGTGATGTTGCAACAGTTCCAAATGGTTGTTGGATAGCTTCTTCTATAAAAGCTTCTGAAGATCAAAAAGGTAAATGGGCAGTAGCAGCTATTCCAAGATTAGGTGCAAATTCAAAATCAGTTAACGCTTCAAATAGTGGTGGTAGCAGCTGGTATGTTTTAGATAAGGTTGGTAATTCAGATTTAGCAGCAGATTTCTTAGCTAGTACATTTGGATCAAGTGATAAATTAATGAATGACTTAGTTCCAGCTATAAGCTTAGTAAGTACATTAAAATCAGCAGGTTCAATGGAAAATTATAGTAAACCTCAAGAATTCTTTAGTAACCAAGAAGTATTTAAAGATTTCTCAAAATGGGCAACTAAAATTCCAACTGTAAACTATGGTTTATACACTTATCAATTAGAAAGTGTAATGGCTGAAGGAATGCAAAAAATTGTTGCTGGAGCTGACGTAGATGCAACACTTAAAGATACACAAGCACAAGCAGAAGCAGCAGTAAAGAAGTAATAAAATAGAAATTTTTATAAGGACTATTTGTTAAAATTAAAAATCAATATTTAGCAAATAGTCTTTATAAAGTGAAACTTTAGTTGAACTCATACCCTCAAGGGGTACCTTGTCCAGGAGCGTGCAGCCGTTATCTCACAATTGAATAAAGGGGAGTGTTACGGATGCTAGCTATCGGATACATATTAAGGAGTTGATAAAATGAAGCGTAAAAGCGTTGCAGGAATTAATAGTAAGGAAAACATATGGGGATGGAGTTTTGTAGCATTTGGAACGTTTTTAATAGGATTATTTGTATTTTATCCAATGGTACAATCGTTAATAATGTCATTACAATCAGGTAAAGGTAATAATTTAAAATTTAGTGGTTTAGACAATTATATAAGAATGTTTTCAGATGCAACTTTAATTAAAGCAGTAGGAAACACTTTTGTCTTTTTACTAGTTCAAGTTCCAATAATGATTATTTTAGCACTTATTATTTCTTCAGTTCTTAATGATAGAAAATTAAAATTTAGTGGATTTTTTAGAACAGCAATTTTCTTACCTTGTGTAGCATCTTTGGTTGGATATTCAGTTATTATTAAGAGTATATTTGCCTCAGATGGATTAGTGAATAAAATGCTTATGGGTATTCACCTTATATCAGTACCAATTGAATGGGTTACACATCCATTTTGGGCTAAAATATTAATTATTATAGCAATCACTTGGAGATGGACTGGCTATAATATGATATTCTACTTATCTGGTTTACAAAATATTGATCATTCAATTTATGAAGCAGCTGAGATTGATGGAGCATCTCCGTTTAAGAAATTTGTAAGTATAACAATTCCACTATTAAAGCCTATCATTTTATTTACAACAATTACTTCAACAATAGGAACACTACAGCTATTTGATGAAGTTGTAAATATTACTAAAGGTGGTCCGGCAAATGCAACAACGACTATTTCAAAATATATATATGATTTATGCTTCACATATACACCAGACTTTGGATATGCAACAGCAGTAGCTTATCTTATTGTTGTTTTGGTTGTAATATTAGCCGTAATTCAATTCAAAATAGGAGGAGATAAGAATGACTAGTAAAATGAATAGAGTAGTAAAATATATATTTTTAAGTGTGGCATCGTTTGTCTCCATATTTCCGTTTTTTTGGATGATTATTAGTGCTACTAATAAATCAGTTGATGTAACAAGAGGAAAATTAATTCCAGGAAGTAGCTTTGTAGAAAATTTAAATAATCTTTTTAAGCCAGAATTAGGATTTGCTGCTTCATTAGTTAATTCGGCAGAAATTGCAATTATAACTACTATACTTGCACTTCTTGTGTCATCTATAACAGGTTATGGATTTGAAATATTTAGAACAAAAGCTAGAGATAGATTATTTAACATTTTGCTTTTATCTATGATGATTCCATTTTCAGCTTTAATGATTCCATTATTTAAATTTTTTGCGGCCTTAAAAAATTCACCATTAAGTTTTCTAGGTCTAAATACATTATGGGCTGTACTTTTACCTGGAGTTTGTACCGCATTCTTAATTTTCTTCTTTAGACAAAATACTAAATCATTTCCTAAAGAAATTTTAGAAGCAGCAAGAATTGATGGATTAGGGGAAGTTGGAATTTTCTTTAAAATATATTTTCCAACTATGAAAACAACATATGCAGCAGCAGCAATTATTACATTTATGGGTGCATGGAATGCTTACCTATGGCCATTAATTGCATTGCAATCACCAGAGAAGAAAACAGTTCTTCTTATAATTTCAAAATTAGCTTCAAGTTATTCACCTGATTATGGGTTAATTATGATGGCAATAGTAATTACAACTTTACCAACAGCATTAGTATTTTTTGTAATGCAAAAGCACTTTGTTGCAGGAATGACTGGATCTATAAAATAATATACTCATACGAATTTATAGGAATCGGAGGAAAAGCTTATGAATAAGGAATTTCCAGTACTTAATAGTAAGATAAATGGATTTTTACATGGCGGTGATTATAATCCGGATCAATGGTTAAACCATCCGGAAGTGCTAAAAGAAGATGTACGTCTTTTAAAGCTTGCAAATTGTAATTGTGTATCAATAAACATATTTGGCTGGAGTGCAATAGAACCAGAAGAAGGTAAGTACACTTTTGAATGGTTAGATAAAATTATGGATGACATGGCAGCAAATAATATTCATGTAATCCTATCAACACCAAGTGGTGCTAGACCTGCATGGATGTCAGAGAAATATCCAGAGGTTTTAAGAGTTAATGGTGATAGAAGTAAAAACCTTCATGGACAAAGGCATAATCATTGTTTCACATCACCTGTATATAGGAAGAAAACATATGAAATAAATAAGCTATTAGCAGAAAGATATAAGAGCCATTCAGCTTTAATAATGTGGCATGTTTCTAATGAATTTGGAGGGGAATGTCATTGTGATCTTTGCCAAGAAGCATTTAGAAATTGGCTAAAGAAAAAATATGATAATGATTTAGAAAAATTAAATGAATCGTGGTGGACTGGTTTCTGGAGTCATAGATTTAATAGCTGGTCACAAATTGAAAGCCCTTCTGAAAGAGGGGAAATATTTGTTCATGGGCATAATCTTGATTGGAAGAGATTCGTTACAGATCAAACAATAGATTTCTATAAAAATGAAATTGCACCAATAAGAAAAATAACGCCTGATGTACCTGTAACAGCTAATTTCATGGGGAACTATCCTCATATGGGACTATTCACAGGTTTAGATTATTGGAAATTTACAAAAGAAGTTGATGTAGCGACTTGGGATAACTATCCTGCATGGCATAATGATTTTGAAAGTACTTCAGACTTAGCTGCAAATGTAAGCTTTGTACATGATATATATAGATCACTAAAGGGTGGGCAACCCTTTTTAATTATGGAAAGTACTCCAAGCCTCGTAAATTGGCATGATACAAACAAATTGAAGCGTCCTGGAATGCATTTATTATCATCAATGCAAGGGGTCGCTCACGGAGCGGATTCTGTTCTATACTTCCAATGGAGAAAAGGAAGAGGAGCTTCAGAAAAATTCCATGGTGCTGTTGTAGATCATTGTGGTCATGAAAACACAAGAGTATTTAGAGAAGTTACTGAAGTTGGAGAAACATTAAATAAAATAAAGGAAATTCAAGGTTCAATTAAAGACTCAGAAGTAGCAATTATATTTGATGTTGAAAATTTATGGGCTATTAATGATGCCCAAGGCCTAAAAAAATACAAAAAGAATTATGAAGAAAGCTGCCAGGATGCTTATAAAGTATTTTGGGAAAAAGGAATATCAGTAGATATAATTAACATGGACTGTGACATTTCAGATTATAAACTTGTAGTTGCACCCATGCTTTATATGGTTCGTCCAAACGTAGCGGAAAGAATTAATGAATTTGTAAAGAATGGAGGAACATTTGTAACTACTTATTTTAGTGGAATTGTAGATGAAAATGACCTTTGCTTCTTGGGAGGATTCCCAGGGCCCCTTCGAGAAGTTACTGGAATCTGGTCAGAAGAAATAGATTCTCTATATGATAATGAAGTAAATCACATAGAGTTTGGGAACAAAAAAATAGATGGATTAAAAGCAAGTTACGTGGTTAAAGATTACTGTGATTTAATTCATGCAGAAACAGCAGAAGTTTTAGGTGTATATAAAAATGATTTCTATGCTGATATGCCTGCACTAACAGTTAATAATTATGGAAGTGGAAAAGCATATTACATTGCAGCAAGAACAGACGCAGATTTTAATATGGATTTCTATTCAAAACTTATTAAGGATTTAAATATTAGAAGCGTTATAAGTGCAGAATTACCACAAGGTGTCACGGCTCAAATGCGTTCAAATAAAGATAATAACTATACTTTTATTATGAATTTCACTGAAGAAGAAAAGATAGTCAATTTAGGAAAAGAAGAATATGTAGATATGATTTCGGGTGAAAAAACGAGTAATGAAATCACATTAAAAAGATATGGATTGAAAATATTAAAACAAAGAAGTATATAGTAATGTATATAAAAGTAAAATCACTATAAATCTATTAGGTTTATAGTGATTATTTTAAATAGTAAAAATATAGCTAATGAAAATATTAACATAGGAGAATGAGAATTATGAATATTAAGGGGAAATTGGTTCTGTCATTTATTCTTATCGTAAGTATTATTTCCATGAGTACATTTGTAGTTATTTATACTAACATTAATAAGATTGCTTATTCAAATTATGAGAAGACAGTCACTACGACAAGTAAACTAGGATACATATTTTTAGATACTAAGTATTTAGGAAAATGGAAAGTTTCCGATGGAAAACTTTATAAAGGCGATATGAAAATTAGTGATAATAATCAAATAGTAGATTCAATAAAAAATGAAAGTAGTACTGATATTATCAGTATATTTTTAAGTGATACAAGAGTTGCTACAAATGCTGTAGATGAAAGTGGAAATAGAGCAATAGGAACAAAAGCGCCTGATGAAGTAGTAGAATTAGTATTAAAACAAGGAAAAACATATATTGGGAAAACGAATGTTTTAGGAAAAGAAACACTATGTCAGTATACTCCTATTAAAGATAGTTTTGATAAGGTAATAGGGATGTGGGCTGTGGGAATAGATTATAGTAATATTTCAAAATACATATTTAATATAATTTCTGTCATAGCCATAATTATGTTAATACTTACTATTATTGGGGTTATTATATTTAGTAAGATTGGATCGATAATTGTTAAGTCAATTAAGAAATTTAACGATCATTTACTGTTGATTTCAGGTGGAGATTTCACAAGTAATATAGATGAGAGGTTTTTAAAGACAAAAGATGAGTCCGGTAGCATGTTTAAAAACTTAAAACTTATGCAAGAGAATATAAAATCTATACTTAAAAATGTAGAAGAACAGGTAAGTTCTACATCTAATACTAGTAAGGAATTGTCAGAAACAGTTAATGAATTGAAAGTGGTTGTTGAAGAAGTAAATATTGCTACAGAACAAATCGTTGCAGGATTAGAGGAAACAGCTGCTTCAACAGAAGAAATAAGTTCAACAACTAATGAAATGGAAAGTTCTGTTGAAAAAATTACTGATACAACACAAAAAGCATCAATACATTCAGAAGAAATTAGGGAAAGAGCTGATAACTTTAAAAATAATTCTATAAATTTAAAAAATGAAACTGTTAGACTATGTAGTAATAACAGTAACAAATTAAAAAAGGCTATAGCTGAGTCAGGTAAAGTTAATGAAATAAGCAATTTACTTGATGCCATATCAAATATAACTAGTCAAACCAACCTTCTTTCTTTAAATGCAGCTATTGAAGCCAGCAGAGCGGGAGAAGCAGGCAAAGGATTCTCGGTCGTAGCAGCAGAAATTAAAAAACTAGCAGAGGAATCGGATGTTACAACAGAAAGGATAAAAGGTATAATTGCTCATGTAATTCAGGCTGTAGATTACTTAGTTAATACATCTAATGACATATTAAAATTTATTGATGAAACAATTATAGAAAATTATAAACAATTTTATGAAATGAGTAATTTTTATAGCAGTGATGCAAATTATTATAGTTCAGTATCAAAAGAAATTGAAGAGTCAGCTAAACAATTATTATTGGCAACTAAAGATATTGTATCAGCTATAAATAATGTTGGCATTGCCTCATCTAATGGTGCTAATGAAGCAATAAGTATTGCAAATAAAATTAGCATACTATCGGACAAGTCACAACATATAGTGAAAAATTCGATTCAATGCGAAGAAGTTTCAATTGAACTGGATAAATCGATTAATAGGTTAAAAATCTAAATCTCTTAGTATGAAGTTATCGAGGCTTAAGTTCGAAACATAACTAATAATAAGGAGCATGTTTTATTGCGTTTTCTTCGAAACGCTTCAAAAAACGTACTCCTTATTTCAATTTATTGGGGAATAAGACTAATTTTCGTATGTGTTAATATTCTACAAATTCTTTTTGAGCAGGTATGACTACTCTTACAGTAGTTCCTTTATTTAATTCACTAATAATTATAACTCCATATTCATCTCCATATAAGAGCTTAATTCTATCGTTAACATTTTGAATACCAATGCTTGTAAAATGTTCATATTTTTCTGCGGATTTTCTTAATATATTTTTTACTTCTTCATTAGTCATTCCGACTCCGTTATCTATAATCTCGCAAATCAAGTTTTGATTTTGTTCATTTACAAAAACGTGTATAGATCCATTTGTTTTATCGGTAAATCCATGGAAAAATGCATTTTCAATAAAAGGTTGTAGAATTAATTTTGGAATAATATATTCTTCACAATTCGGCATTATGAAAAAATGAACATTAATATTATCTCCATAGCGCGTATGATTAATTAAAACATAATTCTTTAAGTTTTCAAGCTCTTCCTGAATTGTTATCATTTCATTTTTATTACTTATAGTATTACGAAGTAGAGAGATAAAAGCATCAATAGTTTGAGTGGATTTTTCGATGCTTCCCTGCCACATAAGCCACTTAATTGAGGCTAGAGTATTGTATATGAAATGCGGGTTAATCTGCATTTGCAAAGCATGTATTTCGGCTTTCCTCTTTTCTTTTTGCATTTTTATTTGTTCACGAACATACTTATTTAAACCATCTAACATATAGTTAAATGCAGCTGATAATTCACGGGCCTCATAGCTTCCAACAATGGGAAGATGATTGTTGAAATCACCATAAATTATTTTAGGCATAGTTTTAGCAAGAGCTGAAATTGGTTTTGTTGTTCTCCTTATTATAAAGAATGTTATAATGAGAAATACTAATGCGATTGTTATGCTTGCTACAATGATTTCAGTGGAGTCATATATTTCATTTAAAACTATATTCTTATCAATTGTACCTACAATATTAAAATTATATGTGGGTAAATGTTTTGATAATATTGCTACGTCAGATGAATTTAATTTTGTATTAACATATTTAAGATTGTTATCTAAAATAACATTTGATATATTATATAAATCTGTATTTTTTGTTCCTACCTTATTGGTGTTGTTAGAGGAAACAATAGTACCATCACTGGACATAATAGTAATGCTATTACCATTACCTACAAAATAATCATAGTATTTATGCAAAGCATTTTCGTTAATAAGCACGTAAACAAGTCCATAGGGCTCTTTTGTAAGTTTATCACATAAAACTTTTATAGTTACAATTGTGCTAGAATGCTGTGTTAGTTTTGTAAAACCATGGTCTAAGTATTGATATAAAACAGTATTTTTATTAGCTAGTGCATTTTTAGTAAAATCACTATTTAAGATTTCATCTGAAACTGGGAGAATATGATCGTAATCACTTGCTACATAGGTACTGCCGTTAAATCCTATAGCTAGCACTGTGATATCATAAAAATCTTTTTCAGGAATCATTTTTTTTAAACCTGTTTGCATATTATATAAAGTTTTGAATTCCTGCTGAGGATTTAGTTCCTTTTCTGATAAATACCTTTGAAAATCTGGAATATAATCAATTGCATTCATAATATTTATTATATTATCATTTAAAGTGTTTAAGTTGTTTGTGATTTGTGTTAAAACCTTGTAGTTTGATTTACTGAATGTATCAACAAGAGTATCTTTAGAGATTTTGATAGTTATAATACCTATAGAAATAGAAACTAAAATAACACTTACAAGGACGACTGATGCAACTCTGAAGAACAAACTAGTAGAGTGAATAGATTTTGAATATTTGAACATTATATATTATCCTTTCTTAGTCAAACAGTTTAATCCCGCTTTTTCTAAAATTACTTGGAGTAAGACCTGTGAACTTCTTGAACACCTTACAAAAATAACTATGATCAGAATATCCAACCATGCTGCTAATATCAGAGATTGAGATATCTTGTTTCAAGAATTCACAAGCTTTTTGTATTCTAATTTTATTGAGAAATTCATTAAATCCTTCTTCATTATGAGAACTAAAGTAAGCCGACAAATATGAATAATTAAAGTTAAATAATTTTGATACATCAGCTAAAGTAAGTTGTTCATCATAATGTTCATGAATATACTGAACGATTTTATTAATCATATGCGAATTTATTTTACTTTCGTGCTTATTTATTATTTCATCAAGACACTCTAGCAGAGAGCTGTAAGTTATCATTAAATCTTCAGCATATTTAATACCATCTATTTTATGGAAGCAATCCTGTTTTAAAGAGGCTAGTGCATTGATATCGAAATTTAAATATTCTAAAGATGCAATTATGTTGTAGAAAGAATTTTGAATTAAAGTTTTTAGTTCAAATTCAGTAAGAGCCTTTCTACTTATTGCATTCTCAATATACCGTGTAAGCATATCAAAAGCATTTTGGTATTGCGTTAATGAAACTGCTTCAGAAAAACGTTTAAAGTTAAAGCTATCTATTAAAGGAGGAGATTTATAATCTGTAGAACATAATAGACAGTTATTCTTATTATAAAAATATTGCTGTGTTAATAATGAAAAGTCTTTTTCATATATGTTTTTTATATTGTCAATAGAATCAAAAGTCTTGCTTAAGACAAAAAAAGCCTCATTAAAACTATTAGAAACAACTTCTGAAATATTTTTTAACTTGTTCAGTATCGTACTGTAACTTTTGTTATCAAAATTTATAACTAATACCATGATTTCGTTTTCAATATTAGCTATTTGAATGCTGTAGTCTTTATTTGTTTCATCCAAAGGAAATTCATTACATATTTCAGAATTAGTAAGATTAATTATTTCTTGGCGCTTGTCAAAATTATTATATATTTTTTTAGCATTTAAACCAAAGAGACAAAAGTTTTCATAAACAAATAAACTATTTAGATAATCAAAGTCAATATTGGCATCAAAGCCAAGGATAAGTCTAGTTAACGTACTGTTTGTGTTTGTAGAACTATTTTTAGCTAATGTATTATTTTTTAATTTACTTGAAATATTTTTTAGCGTTTTTAATATCTCAGCCGGATTTAAGGTTGGCTTTAAAATATAATCAACAGCACCATTTTGAAATGATGACTTTACATATTCAAAATCACTGTAGCCGCTTAAAATGATAATTTTTATTTGAGGATATTTAGCTTGTATAGTCTCAGTTAATTCAATTCCATTTATTTGAGGCATTACAACATCAGAGATTATAATATCTGGTATATTTTTTTTAATCATTTCAAGTGCTTCTTGACCATTAGAAGCCTGGCCTATAATTTGAAAACCTTCTTTTTCCCAATCAATCATATGAGTTATACCTTGTCTCATGATAAATTCATCATCGACAACCAAGATTTTAATATATTCGTTCAATAATCAGCACCCCTATTCTAGCATTATATTAAATAATTATTACCCATCATTGATTATATCTTATCAATGATGGGTTTTCAATATTTAGCTAAAAAAGCTTTAGTAAACTTTAGTAAAATGATATTGATTTTTTAGTAAAACGAGAATAGAATATAATTAGAGTATTTACTTTGAAGCGAAAGTTGAATTTATAAATAGTATGCTTTTAGATACTTGTGTAAAAGGTTACATAACATGGTGGTCTATTAACACGCCCCGTAATCTTTATATTTTAATTTTTATACAAGACATTGGCTAAAAGCAGTGTTATTAAAATATGCACTTAGCCAAAAGGATTAAATCAAAACTAAATAAAATTAATCATATATAATAATGGAAGTGAGGGAATATGATGAATAATATTAAACCATCATTGGATTGGTTAGAAAATCCAGAAATATTTAGAGTAAATAGAATAGATGCTCATTCAGATCATTGGTTCTATGAAAAAATGGAGGACATTAAATCAGAGGATAGCATGCCTCTTAAGCAAAATTTAAATGGAAAATGGAGAATTTCATATAGTGAAAATCCATCATTAAGAATTAAGGATTTTTATAAAGATGATTTTGACGTAAATGGTTTTGATTATATTGAAGTCCCAGGACATATTCAACTTCAAGGATATGATAAATGCCAATATATTAATACAATGTATCCTTGGGAAGGTCATGATGAATTAAGACCTCCTCATATTTCTAAAACATACAATCCAGTTGGAAGTTATGTAACATTTTTCGAGGTAAAAAAGGAACTTAAAAATAAGCAGACTTTTATTTCTTTTCAAGGTGTAGAAACAGCATTTTATGTATGGGTCAATGGAGAGTTTGTAGGGTTTAGTGAAGATACCTTTACACCATCGGAATTCGATATTACTGATTATTTAAGAGATGGAGAAAATAGACTTGCAGTTGAAGTCTATAAAAGGAGTAGTGCAAGCTGGATTGAGGATCAAGATTTTTGGAGATTTTCAGGTATCTTTAGAGATGTATACTTATATGCAATTCCAGAGACTCATGTTAATGATATATTTGTAAAAACAGATTTATACGATGACTTTAAAAATGCAAAATTAAATACTGAGCTTAAAATGAGTGGTAATTCTGAAACTACTATTGAAACATACGTAGAAGATAAAGAAGGAAATAAAATAGCTATATCTGAAAAAGTTCCGTTCTCTAATGAGTTGACTTTATCTTTAGATGTGCAGAATATAAGTTTATGGAGCGCTGAAGAGCCTAACTTATACACACTTTATATTTTAGTAAATAAAAAAGATGGTACTTTAGTTGAGGTTGTGACTCAGAGAATAGGTTTCAGACATTTTGAAATGAAAGATAAAATCATGTGTCTAAATGGAAAGAGAATTGTATTTAAGGGCGTAAATCGTCATGAATTTAGTGCAAAGCGCGGACGTTCTATTACAAAAGAGGATATGTTGTGGGATATTAAATTCTTAAAACAACATAATATTAATGCTGTAAGAACATCGCATTATCCAAATCAAAGCTTATGGTACAGGCTATGCGATGAATATGGTATTTACTTAATAGATGAAGCCAATTTAGAAAGTCACGGTTCATGGCAAAAGATGGGGCAATGTGAGCCATCATGGAATGTTCCAGGAAGTCTTCCCCAGTGGCAGGCAGCAATTTTAGATCGTGCTTCTTCAATGGTAGAGCGTGATAAAAATCATCCATCTGTCCTTATTTGGTCATGTGGGAATGAGTCTTATGCAGGTGATGATATATTCCAAATGTCAGAATACTTTAGAATAAAAGATCCATCTCGTTTAGTTCATTATGAAGGTGTAACATGGAACAGAGAATACGGAAAAACAAGCGATATGGAAAGTAGAATGTATGCAAAAGCAGCTGACATAGAAGAATATTTAACTAATGATCCAAAGAAGCCTTTTATTAACTGTGAATATATGCATTCGATGGGTAACTCTACTGGTGGATTGATGAAATATACAGAGCTTGAAGATAAATATTCAATGTATCAAGGCGGATTTATCTGGGACTACGGCGATCAAGCATTATATAGAAAACTTCCAAACGGAAAAGAGGTTTTAGCTTATGGCGGAGATTTTACAGACCGTCCAACAGATTATAATTTCTCTGGAAATGGATTAATTTATGCAGATAGGACTATATCACCTAAAGCCCAAGAAGTTAAGTACTTATATCAAAATGTAAAATTGAATCCAGATTCAAAGGGTGTAACTATTAAGAATCAAAATCTTTTTGTTAATATAGATAAATTTGATTTATATTATGTAGTTGAAAAAGAAGGTAAATTACTTCAAGAAGGCAGAATTAATGTGTCTGTAGCAGCTGGAGAGGAAAAATATATAGAACTTCCAGTTGGAGATTATAGTTGTTCTGAGGAAGTTGTTCTTACTGTTTCATTAAGATTAACAAAAGCTACACTTTGGGCAGATAAAGGACATGAGGTTGCATCTGGACAAAAAGTTATTAAAGAGAGAGAAGAGAGTAATAAACAATCTATACAAGATTCTATTATTAAAGTTATTCATGGTGATGTTAACATTGGGGTTCATGGGAAAGACTTCAAATTTATATTCTCTAAACAAGAAGGTGGAATTGTATCCTTAAGATATAATAACAAAGAGTTTATAACAAGAGTACCAAAAACTTTCTATTGGAGAGCAACTACAGATAATGATAGAGGAAACAAACATGAATTTAGATGCAGCCAGTGGTTAGCTGCTACAATAGGACAGAAGTATATAGATTTCTCAATTGATGAATTTGATAATAATATCATCTTATATTATACCTATCAATTGCCAACAGTTCCATCTACTTATGTTAAGACTGCTTATGAAGTAAAAGGAGATGGAACAATTAGGGTAAATGTCAAGTATAAAGGAGTTAATGGGTTGCCAGAACTTCCTGTATTAGGGATGAACTTTAAATTACTAGCTGAATTTAATTCATTTAGTTGGTATGGAATGGGAGCAGAAGAAAATTATATTGATAGATGTGAGGGAGCAAAGCTTGGAACATATGAAAGCACACCAATAGGAAATTTATCAAGATATTTAGTTCCACAAGAATGTGGTAATAGAACAGGAACTAGATGGGTAATAGTTAAAAATGAAAAGAACGAAGGCCTTAAATTTACTTATGACAAAGTTCCATTTGAATTCAGTGTATTACCATATAGCAATATGGAATTAGAAAATGCACTTCATATAGAAGAATTACCACCTGTTAATTTTACTCACGTAAATATAATAGGAAAGCAAATGGGTGTTGGTGGAGACGACAGCTGGGGTGCTCCAGTATTGCCTGAGTTCTGTATCGATTCTAGTAAAGATTTAGAATATAGTTTTTCGATTAACAATATATAAAGTATACACATATAGATATAAATATCCTATATTCTGAAGAATATTAAAATATGTATTCTTCAGAATATTTTCGCATAAAAGTGCCACAGCAGAATAAGGTTTTTTTATAAGAAGCATGTATATTATCTGGTCAGTAAAGGAAATAGAAAATTTTCTATAAAAATATAATAATGCGTTAGTTATAAAACCTAATATAACTTATACATGATAGCAAATTTATAATGATTATGAATTATATATTATTAATAAAAAATAGGGAGGGGTAAAAAATGAATTTTCAAATGATTAATAATCCAGTAAGTTACCATTGTAATGGTAATAATATTACTATGGAAGCGGGTAAAAAAACCGATCTCTTTAATGATATGTGCAGCGATTCTAGATACTCTAATTTTCCTTTTTATCATACTTTATTTGAAGGAGACTTTGTTATAAGATGTAAGATTGCTCCGGAGTTTAAAGAAACATATGATTTAGGCTGTATAGTAATATTTGAGAATATAGATAAGTGGATAAAGTTTGCATTTGAGAATGCAGACTCAGGCCATCCGTCTATGGTTTCAGTAGTAACCAATGGTGTTTCAGATGATAGTAACGGAGAAAAAATAGATGAAAGTGAAATCTGGATGCAGGTGATTAGGAAAGGTAACAATTTTGCATTACACTATTCAAGAGATAAAGAAAAATGGGTACTTGTAAGAATATTTAAACTTGATATGAATAAAGAAGTTAAAGTTGGTTTTTCAGCACAATCACCAATTGGAGATGGATGCAAGGTTAGATTTGAAGGAATAGAAATTATAGATAACAATTATAAAAATATTAGAAAACCTGACTAAGAATCATTTTTAAAGATGAAACAAGAGGTTAAAAAATAGAATGTAAATTGGGGAGGTTAATATGACAATTAGAGAAAAAATGAAAAACGGTATGCTGTATGTTGATATAGGAGAAGGTCTTGATGAGGAACGTGAAAAGTGCAAAGAATTATTATATGATTATAATCATACACGTCCTAGTGAGAAAATTAAAAGAAAAGAACTTTTGAAGGAGTTGTTGGGACATATGGGTGATGATATTTGGATAGAACCCCCAGTGAATATGGCATATGGTAAAAATGTTCATGTTGGAAACCATTTTTATGCTAATTTTAATCTTGTAATTGTAGATGATATTGATGTATATATAGGCGAGCATGTTATGATAGCACCTAATGTAACAATCACACCTACTGGACATCCGATAGATCCTGATCTTCGTAAGCCAGGTACTCAATTTTCAATTCCGGTGAAAATCGGTAATAACGTATGGATAGGTTCTAATGCAGTTATTTTACCTGGTGTTACCATAGGAGACAACTCAGTTATAGGTGCAGGAAGTGTTGTTACTCATGATATTCCTGAAAATGTAGTTGCTGTAGGAAATCCTTGTCGTGTATTAAGAGAAATAAACCAACGTGATAAAGAGTTTTACTTCAAAAATAAACGCGTTGAATAATAAAAGTAAATTTTCTACTTTATTTATGGAGAGATAAAATATACAATATTAATTGGGCTTAAGTGCACAATTACAGCAAAAATTAGAAAGATTGTTGCACCAGATGGGGGTAGAAAATGCAGAACTTATTTCTTTTTATTTCAACAGTACTAGCTTATTTTATAAAAGCTATAACTGGATTTGGAAACACACTTGTCATGGGATCACTGTTTTCGTTTATGGTGCCAAATAGGTTAACCACACCTATTGATTTGATTTTTAGTATACCAACAAATATTTATATAGTTTGGAGAGAGAGAGAAAATGTTTCTCTTAAGGTTGTCGTTCCATTATCACTTATGTTATTGGCTGGTATAATCCCAGGTACCCTTTTATTAAAGGTAGGAAATGACAGACTACTGAAATCAATATTAGGGATTGTAGTAGTGGGGATGGCATTAGAAATGTTGACAAGAAAGCAAGTGCAAGATACTAATAAGAAAACTAATCCCGTTTTTCTTACTGCTATAGGAATAACTTCAGGGATTTTAGCAGGGCTTTATGGTATTGGTGCACTTTTAGTTGCATATATTAGCAGGTATTCAGATAACAAAGGACAATTTCGAGGAAATATTTGCTGTATTTTCTTAGTGGATAATGTGTTTAGATTCTTTCTATACTTGTTTACCGGCATATTAAATAAAGAAATATTTATTACAACGCTAATCCTTTCACCAGCAGTAATTATAGGAATGATTGTTGGAGTTAAGGTTGATTCAGGGATGAAAGAAGATACAGTGAAAAAAGTAGTAATTGCATTACTTATAATAAGCGGAACAATCCTATTTGTGAAAAGTTTATTGAATTATTAAAAAATCATGTTATTGAAAGCTGTGAATTTAAAGTGTTAAATTTACAGCTTTTTTGTATTTATAGAATAAAAATTCAACTAAATAAATCCTATGTTTATATTGATTTACGGGTTATTGAATATTTTAAGGTGAAATTTAGTTTTTATATGGGAAAAGATAATTCAGAATATAAGGCAGAAGGACCTATATAAAGAAATTCAAAAACCATTAAAATGGTTAAAAGCATTATATGAATAGTATTAGTTGACTACAGTTAAAAATTGTACTATATTAAAAATAAATGGAAAACTTTGAAGGATTATCAATATAAGTTCGAAAATATTGATAATTTAATATTGGGGGGCTATATTAATGAAAGAAATCAATATGAAATATGGACAAGGTACAATGAAAGCTTATTTTGAAGAAAAAAATCTTCTTGAAATAATTGAAAGTAATGTTTTTAGACAGGATAAAACGGAAGATGAAATTATTTCAGAAGCACTATATAATCCTATTGGTAGTGAGAGACTCAAGGATATAGTGAATGAAGGTGAAACAGTTTGTATAGTAATTTCAGACATTACAAGAAGCTGGCAAAAGCCTCATAAATTTTTATATAAAATTGTAGAGGAACTGAATGAAGGCGGAGTTAGGGATGAAGAGATTATATTCCTATGTGCTCAGGGGACTCACAGAAAACAAACAGGGGAAGAACATAAAATACTTCTAGGGGAAGAACTGTCAAAAAGGTTTGAAGTTCATGATCATGATAGTTTTGATGAAGATAGTATGGTATATCTAGGGGATACAACCTATGGAACTCCAGTTATAATAAACAAAAAGGCTGTTGAATGTGATCATGTAGTTATTACAGGAGCTATTATTTATCACTTCCTTGTTGGTTGGTCTGGAGGGAAAAAGTCCATACTTCCAGGTATTGCTTCATTCAAAACAATATCTTTAAATCATTCTCTTTCTCTAAAGGAAGGTCTTGGAAGTGGCACAAGAGAGAGTGTATGCTCAGGAAATATTGTGGAAAATCCTATACATGACGATATGATGCAGGCTGCTGCTATGGTAAAACCCACTTTCATGTTTAATGTAATAATGGGACCAGATGGTAATATAGCTGGTGCAGTTTCAGGAGATTATATAACAGCTCATGAAGCGGGAAGAAAGTTAGTAGACAGTATTGATGGTGTTAATATAGAGAAGAAATCAGATATAGTTATTGCAAGTGCAGGAGGATCACCCAAGGATATAAATCTTTATCAATCCATAAAAACTTTAATAAATGCAAAAGAGGCAGTAGTTGATGGGGGGACTATCATAGTACTTGCTGAGTGTAGTGAAGGTATTGGAGAGATTAAAGATATTAATGACATGATACTAAATTTTGATAATATGCTGGACAGAGAAAAAGATCTTAGAGAAAATTATACTATATCGAAATATGTTGGGTATTTCTTTTGTGAGACAGGAGAAAAATATAAGTTGATTTTAGTTTCAGAAATTGATCCTGATTTGCTTAAAAACACAAAAATCATTGTGACTAAAACATTGGAGGAGGCACTTGAAATTGCCTATAAAAATCAGAATAAGAATCTTACAATTAATCTTATGCCTCATGGGGCAACTACGCTTCCAAAGTTAGCTTTAAAATAAAAAATAGGATACCACATGGTGGTATCCTATTTTAATATAACCTTAATAAAAAGATTAATAAGGTTTATTTATATTTAGTTAGCTGGATAAATTAAATTTTCTTCTTTTATGTTTAATAAAACATCGCTTAGGAACTTGTTTGCCAAATATTTAGCCATTGGTAGATTCATATCCAAATAGTTACCACAATCTTTAGCTGAAGCACCAGGAATATCTCCTTCAAACTCAGCCATAAACTTATATAGTTCTGTAAGAAGTGGAACTATATCCTTAGATTTGTAATCACCGTGTAAGATTAAATAAAAGCCTGTCCTACATCCCATTGGTCCAAAGTAAACAGTTTTATCTGCATAATCTTTATGGTTTCTTAAGAATGTAGCAGCTAAATGCTCAATTGCATGCATTTCTGCAGTATTCATAGTTGGCTCATAATTAGGTCTAGTCATTCTTATATCAAAAGTTGTAAGAACTGTGTCACCAAACTTATCTTGTCTTGATACGTATACACCAGGAAGTAATTCAAGGTGGTTAATTGTAAAACTTGCTATTTTCTCCATTAATATCACTCCTATATTATAAGTAATCAATAATAAACTATATAAATATATTTATTG
>NZ_MZGT01000032.1 GCF_002029255.1 Clostridium chromiireducens | reverse complement strand
CTCTATAATATATCTATTCTTTAATTATTTTGCCTAAAATGTATCACTTTATTATTTTTTAAATGTGCATAATAAAAAGAGCCATAAAATATTATTTTTTATGGCTCTTTACTTCATCAATAGAATTAATTATCTTCTATTGCTTTGTTGCTTTCTAGATCTTCTACAGTCAGCACACCTTACAGGCTCATTTTCAAAGCCTTTTTCTTTATAAAATTCTTGTTCTCCTACTGTAAAAATAAATTCTTGTCCGCAATCTTTACATATTAATTTCTTGTCTTCCATTCTAATGTCCCATTGTAAAGTTATAATAACTTTACAATAGTTCACCTCCTCTTCTAGTTTCGAAATTTTCTTTTCACATTTATTATTTCTTGATTTGTATTTTTTATTCAAAAAAACAATACTATTGTGATTTAAAATCTATTATGGGCTTTATGAGATAAGAAGCAAAAAAATATTAAATATTAATAAAATGTATTAATACTTAATATTTTCCTTTATTTATTTAATTTCCAACTTAAACTCATCATTAATAACATTAATAGCACAATTTCCACCATTACTCAATTTTCCAAATAATATTTCATCAACAAATAGTGGCTTTATCTTAGAGTTAACAATTCTAACAACTTCTCTAGCACCAAATTCTTGTGAAGTTCCTACTTTAGCAACATAAGTAATACATTCTTCACTAAAATCAATCTCAATATTTTTAGATTTTAATTTAGCTTTAAAATTATCAAGTTGCTTTTTAGCAATATTAATTGCCA
Organism: Clostridium chromiireducens; assembly: GCF_002029255.1. Classification (GTDB taxonomy): domain Bacteria; phylum Bacillota; class Clostridia; order Clostridiales; family Clostridiaceae; genus Clostridium; species Clostridium chromiireducens. The sequence continues at coordinate 59,503 of NZ_MZGT01000032.1, read as the reverse complement.
TTAAATCACTCATACTATTAAATACTACTATTTTATCTAGTCTATTTCTAAACTCAGGAGTAAAGAATTTCTTTACTTCCTCCATTATTGCTTCACCTTTAACTTCTCTATCCCCAAACCCTATAAGTTTTTTGCCTATATTCCTTGCTCCAGCATTAGAAGTCATTATTATAATAGCATTTTTAAAATCAGCTTTTCTACCTTTATTATCAGTAAGCGTTGCATAATCCATAACTTGAAGTAACACACTTAGAATATCTTCATGTGCTTTTTCTATTTCATCTAGCAATAAAACACAATGGGGAGTTTTTCTTATAGCATCAGTAAGTAATCCGCCTTCTTCATATCCTACATATCCTGGAGGCGATCCTATAAGCTTTGAAGCCGCATGCTTTTCAGCATATTCACTCATGTCAAATCTAACTAGCTCTATGCCTAGAGTTTTAGAAAGGCATCTCGCTATTTCGGTTTTCCCTACTCCAGTTGGTCCTACAAAAAGCATAGACGCTACTGGCTTATCTTCTTCATTTAATCCTGATCTAGACATCTTTATGCATCTAACTACTTCTTCAATAGCCTTATCTTGCGAAAAAATATTCTCTTTTAAGTTAGCTTCAAGATTTTTTAGCGAACTTATCTCACTGCTTTCTACTGTCTGCTTTGGAATACTGCAAACCTTTGATATTATTTCCTCAATAATTTTACTATCAACCGTGATCTTTTCTTCTAGATTTTCATTATGCATTCGCACAAACGCTCCTGCCTCATCTATAATATCTACAGCCTTATCTGGCAGATATTTATCATTAATGTACTTATCACTTAGAGTTACGGCATCACTTATTGCATCATCTGTATAAGTTACATTATGGTATTCTTCATAAGTCCCCTTTAGTCCACTTAATATCTCTATCGCTTCACTAATAGATGGTTCCTTAACATCTATCTTTTGAAACCTTCTGCTTAACGCCTTATCCTTTTCAAAAAACTTTTTATATTCATCAAAAGTAGTAGCTCCAATAAATCTAATCTTCCCCTCTGTTAAATAAGGTTTTAATAAGTTTGAAGCATCTAGAGCTCCTCCATTTAATGCTCCAGCACCAACTATATTATGAATTTCATCGATATATACTATGGGTTTATCCTGTTTCCCAATTAAATCAAGGATCCTCTTTATTCTTTCTTCAAAATCTCCCCTGTACTTAGTTCCTGCAATCACCGACCCTATATCTAAAGAAAACATCGAACTTCCTTTTAATTTTTCTGGAACTTTATTTTCACTTATAAGTTTTGCAAGCCCTAAAGTAATAGCCGTCTTACCAACGCCTGATTCTCCTACATGGATAGGATTATTTTTTATTCTTCTACAGAGAATTTGAATGCTTCTATCTAAAATATCTTCTCTTCCTACTAATGGATCATTATTTTCCTCTGTAACTTTTTTAATAAGATCTACTGTAAACTTATTAAGAAAAGCATCTTCTTTTCTCTTTGCGGAATTCTCTTGATCTATTGGTTCTATAGAGTCGTCTATATTCTTCTGACTATCATCTTCTATATATTCATCATAAGAGTTATGAATACTATCTCCTCCTATGCTATGGCATAAACTAAATAGCAAATCTCTCTTTGTAACACCCTCTTGTTCTAGGTAATAACGAGCATAGCTATCTTCTAAATTAAAAATAGCTGATAATATATGATCTACGTCTATAGCATCTTTACCACTATATCTAATTTGTTCATTCGCTGATAGGATAACTCTTTGAAATTCAATACTTTCTTGTGGTTCTCCTTGCCCAACTTTATTTATATATGTCTTTACATAAGTACTTAAGTTATATCTTAAGCTTTCTAAACTGCCGCCACATTCTTTAATAGCATATTCAACATTTTTATCAAATGTTGCTGCGTATAGAAGATGCTCTGGAGTAATGTACTCACAATTCTTCTCTTTAGCTTCTTCATATGCTCTAAGTAATATCAAATTAACCTCATTAGTAATCTTCATATTTTACGCCTCCTCCACAGTAAGCTTAAATGGAAAGCCTTGTTCCTTAGCCATAGACATTGCAGTTCCAACCTTCGTTATTGCAATATCATAGCTATATATTCCGGCTACCCCCCTGCCTTTTTCATGTACATCCAGCATTATCTTCTCAGCCTCTATTAACTTTTTATTAAACACACTTACTAATATATTAATAACAAACTCCATTGTAGTATAATCATCATTGTACATAACAACTTTATAATTTTTAGGTTTCTTGACTTTAACCTTATCTTTTTGTTTGGTTACAACATTTGTCTCCATAATATAATCTCCAATCCCTCCTTCATCGCATCACAATATATATTATTCTAAATAGATATATTTTAACACAATATAAAAATCCATATCAACATAATAAATTTTCTTTATTTCAAGTTGACAATCTGAGTCTTTCCGTTTTTGATTCCTATTATTGTTTTCTTATTGATGATGTATTCTTTTATTATTTTTATGGAGCTTGCAGATATTCTTTCACCAGAGCACACTAATGGTATTCCAGGTGGATATGGAATAATAGCTTCTTTGGCAATACAATTCTCGCATTTTTCAATTTCTATCCATTCACCACTTAACTTGAATACCTGATATGGCTCCAAAACTTTTTCTGGAATTTCAGATGAATACTTTGATTCACTTTCTCCACAAATATCATTTAGCTCTAACCTTAAAATACTACCATATATTGTTTTAAAATCTTCTTCATTATTAAATGGAGACAAAATTAAAACAACGCCTCTAGAAAAACTCATTTCTGCTTGTATCTTTTCTTTTCTTAAATATTCAAAGAGCTTATGTCCGCTATATCCCTGAGGAAGAATTAATATATATCGAGTCAAATCAATATCATATTCTTTGGAGTGATCTTCAACTTTTTTTATCATTTTATATCTATGCTCTCTATTTAAATCATTTTTGCTTAATATATGTACTTTATTTAATTTATTTATTTTTTCTTTCCATCTTTCAGCATTATTTATTAACGCCTCATATTCTCTTTCACCATAATTATCTAGATAATGTCTAGCATAATCTAAGGATGCCATAATTAAATACGAAGGTGATGTTGTTGTAAAAGCCTTCAAATAAAATTCTAATTGCTCATTTTCCTCATTTGCCAAAAGATATGCCCCTTGGGTCAAAGCTGGCAAGGTTTTATGGGCGCTTAAAATTGTATAATCTACTAGCTTAGCAATAGACTTAGGCAACCTGTCATTTATACCAAAATGTGCTCCATGGGCACAGTCTATAACAACTTTCATTCCTTTTAATTTTAAATCTATTACAATCTCATCAATATCATAGGTAATTCCAAAATAATTAGGATAAGTCAAAATTATACCCTTAGGATTTAAGCATTTATATAGCGCCTTATAAATATTCTCCTTGTCTGGAGGTAAAAACACACCATTTTTTTCATCTATAACCGGCTCAATATATATAACCTTTAACTTCCTCATAATTAACCCGTTATAAATTGACTTATGACAATTCCTTTCAACTAGAACTTCATCCCCCTCATCAAATGCCGAGAACATGGCTGCCATATTCCCTGACGAGCTTCCATTTACTAAGAAATAGGCCTTTTTCACTCCATAGGTTTTCGCTAATAATTCTTGCGCTTCTTTTATTACTCCTTCTGGATAGTGTAAATTATCTAAAGGTTCTACCTCAGTTATATCTAAAAAACCTAATCTGCCTACAAATTGTTCTCCTAGCTCATCGTTTAAAAAACCTGCACCTGATTTATTTCCTGGCATAGAAAGTGGCATATTTTTTTCATCATGGTATTTTAGCAATTGCTCCAACAGTGGTATTTTCAAAACTTTCCCTCCCATCCAAATTCTTAAAAAGCCTCATATCACCGCTAAAATGATACAAAGCTTTCTATATAATATCCTTATTTAAACAAACACTAAATACATTTTAAGTATTCTATAAATTCTATTACATTTTCTTTTTTTGTTGCCCAAGATGTAACTAATCTAATTGCAGTAGTATCCTCATCAATTATTCTCTCAATATTAAATGAGTACTTCTCACTTATCATTTTAACAACATTATTAGGTAAAATAGGGAACTGTTGATTTGTACTCGAATTAGTTAAAAATTTATATCCTTTTTCTCTTAAAGCATTTTTTAAAAGAATAGCCATTTCATTAGCATGCCTTGCAAGCTCAAAATATAAATCATCTTTAAATAGTTCTTCAAATTGTATTCCAAGTAGTCTTCCTTTTGCAAGTAATCCACCTTTTTGTTTTATGTAGTATCTAAAATCTTCTTTTAATGCATCGTTACAAATTACAAGTGCTTCTCCAAAAAGAGCACCATTTTTTGTTCCCCCAATATAAAAAGCATCAGTTAAATTAGCTATATCTTCTAAAGTCAAATCATTTTCTTCAGATACAAGAGCAGATCCAAGACGTGCACCATCTAAGAATAATAATAAGTTATTTTCTGTGCAGCATCTATGTAACTCAACTAACTCTGATTTTGTATATAATGTTCCTAATTCTGTAGAATTTGATATATACACTAATTTAGGTTGAACCATATGTTCACTTTCATGAGAATCTAATACTCTTTGAATTAATTCCTTAGTAAGCTTTCCATCATCAGTTTTTGTTGTAATAACTTTATGTCCAGTTGCCTCAATTGCTCCAGTTTCGTGACAGTTAATATGACTTGTATCAGCTCCTATCGCTGCTTGATGTGGTCTTAAAAAAGCTGATATCGCAGTAAGATTCACTTGTGTTCCACCTACTAACAAGTGAATATCTGCATCTTCTCTGCACATTTTCTTTTTTAATAATGCTTTAGCATTTTCTGTGTATTCATCTGTGCTATATCCATCTGTTTGCTCGTAGTTTGTTTTAATTAATGCATTTAATATTCTTTCGTGTGCACCTTCACTATAATCATTTTTAAAACTATACATATCTTACCTCCATCTATTCCGTCTCAATTATTTGTATTGTCAGCTTTTCTAATACTTTTGTACCTACTTCAAAAATATCATTAACAGTTAACTTTTCTAATTCTTCAACCTCATCAGTGTATATTTTATAATTTCCAAACATTGAATCATAAGTTGCTAGTTCCTTTGCTAAAACTATACTTTGTTCTTCTCTAAATAACCTTTTTAATTTAAAGTTTTTAATCAGCTTTCCTAATTCATCCGTATTGACGCCTAATTTCAGCAATTTTAAATTCCTTATGCACTCCTTGATTAAAGATATTGATTTACTTACATTCTCCTTTGAAGTGCTAAAAGTAATTTTATATAGCTTTATATAACTTTCATGTGCAATTTTAGTAATCACATCATATATTAATCCATTTTGAGTTCTTAAAGTATCATAAAGAATTGAATTAACACCATCTCCAAAATATTGATTAAAAATTCTCAGACATTTAATTTCTTTGTTACTTAAACCATCTATAGGACATAGCATCTCAATTTTACACGACTTTATGCCAGTTCTTTTATTGTTAAATATCTGCACTTTTGGCTTTTCATATTCAATACTTTCAGTATTCACTTCTTCGTTATTTATTTTTTGATAACAAGACTTCTCCCAATTTCCGAAATAACTACATATAATATCTTTAACTTGCTCAAATGCCTTTGATGATATAATAACAATAGATGTATTTTCCGGGAAATAATATTTATTATAAAACTTCTTTATATCCTCCATTGTTATATTTTCCAGACTAACCTTTGTGCCTATAATAGGATACTTTATTCTTCTATCCCTAAAACAATTAAAAAACAACTTATCCTCGCAATATTGTTCTAATTCTTCGTCCCATTCGTAAAGCTCTTCTTTAATTACATCCATTTCTTCTCTAAATCCGTTTTCATTAAAGCTAGGATTACAAATTATATCACTTAATAGTTCTACACCTTTTTCTAAATCATCTTTTAGCAAAGTTCCATAATATATTACATAAGGGTAATTAGTCATTGCATTATTAAATCCAAAAAGATTGCTTAATTCTTCATTAATATCTTTTTCAGTTCTATTTTTAGTTCCCTTGTATACCATATGTTCAGTTGCATGAGCAATCCCATATTTCTCTGTCTCAACTCCAGCACCTGCATTTAAGGATATACAAATTGATGTAAGTTCAGAATCTGTATTCTTATATATCAACTTTAAATTATTCTCAAAAATATACTCTTCCAATCAATATTTCTCCTTGCATATTTCAATTGATAGTAACATGCTTTAATAAAATAACTATTTCATTTATCATACACTAAATATGATTATAAAATATAAAATTAGTATTTTCTATTTTTACATCATGAATTTTCAACATAATTTCCATAATACTTACGCGCAAAAAACACTCAACTAAATTTTCAATCTATATTTGTATATTTATTAACTGATAAATGAATTTTCTATTTTAATATATGATGATCTTAAATATTTATCTGATTAAAATTCATATTACATCTATACAAACTTAAGCGTACATCCACCTAGAAATCAGATACATTTTTCTGAAATAGGCATATGAAAATAAGTTAATTAAGTTTCTTAATGGCAGGTTGTTCCATCTTTGCTTGTCCGAATGAATATTCGGAGCAAGCAAAGATGGGTGCAACCTGCCATTTAGAAACTTACAACGAAATTTTCATTAGTCCTATGGAAGAACAATGTATCTGATTTCGGTTTACATACGCTTAGTCTACGTGTTATATAAATTAATTTTCCTCAGCTTTTAGTGCGATTGCACATTCGATTCTCTTCTTTTGCATTTTACATCCAATTTCATATGGAATATTCATATCCCCGTTGAAATTAAAGTTATTTGCTTGGCAGCCGCCACTGCAATAGAATTTAGCCCAACAGTCTCTACACTTAGGCTTGTTATATATATGAGCTGTCTTGAATTTCTTAGCTAAATCGGTATTGTATGTATCATCATAGATACTTCCTAATTTAAATTCTTCTTTTCCAACAAATTGATGACATGGGTATACCTCACCTTGAGGAGTTATAGCCACATATTCAAATCCCGCACCACATCCTGAAATTCTCTTATAAACACATGGGCCGCCTTGAAGATCTATATTAAAATGGTAAAACTTAAATTCATCTTTGCTTTCTCTTTTTCTTCTTGCCATTTCTTCATACAATTTATCATAATTATCAAAAATTGTATCTATATCTTCCTCTCTAAGTGCAAGCGGATGACCATTTTCTAAAACAACTGGCTCTATCGATAATTCTCTGAACCCTTCATTTACCATAGCCATTACATCTTCATAAAAATCAGTATTTTGTCTTGTAAAAGTACCTCTTACATAATAAGTTTTGCCCTTAGTTCTTCTTTTGATCATTTCTTTGATATTAGGAATTATATCATTATATGAGCCGCTACCATCAGCCTTAATTCTAACATTATCATTAACATCCTGTCTTCCATCTAATGATAATATAATATTCCCCATTTCCTTGTCCATAAAATCCATCATTTCTGGAGTTAGAAGAGTAGCGTTTGTAGTCATAGTAAATCTAACATTCTTCTTCCACTTTTCTTCATTGTCTCTTGCGTATTGAATTATTTCCTTTATGGTATCCATTATTAGAGTTGGCTCTCCACCAAACAAATCAATTTCTATGTTTTTTCTTGGGCCGCTTCTTTTAATAACATAATCAATTGCTTTTTTCGCCGTATCAGCACTCATGACACCACCGTGTCCATGATATTCACCCTCATCTGCAAAACAATATTTGCATCTTAAGTTACATCCATGAATTACATTTAAACAAATAGCTTTTATATAATCTCTATCATCCATAGAACTATGTGCTATTTCTTCATATTGGTCTTCTGAATAAAGAATACCTTCCTCCGCTAATTCTTGAATTTCATCATAAGCTTCTGAAAGTTCTTCTTCGTTATACTTACTGTTCAGCTTATCTAAAATTTCCTTCTTATTTCCTAATTTATTATCATCTAATATATCATAAACCATTTCATCAACAACATGCACTGCACCTGTATTTACATCTAAAACAAAATAGTTTTCACCTTGCTTAAATTTATGTATCAAAGACAAATCGATTTCCTCCTAAACATATAAAGTAAGCAGTAACTATATAGTTACTGCCTGAGGCACTATCAAGAAAATAATAGACCAGTATGCCTGTATATTTCGTGTCATACTGCGTCAGTAAAGTTTGCTAATAAGCTCACTATGAGCAAACTTTACTTCCTTGTCTAGCACGAAATATACGTTACATCTTTGGTCTATTATTTTATTTCATATGCCTAAATTTAGTTTTCACATTCTAAGTTTGCAACTGTACAAGATGTCTTACAAGCTGATTGACATGAGTTTGCACATTCTTTGCATCCTGGCTTACATAAACTATTCTTAATATTTGGTTTGTTTATTGTTTTTATATGTTTCATAAATAAAAACTCCTCCATTTAAAAGATATCCTTAAGTATTATAACATTACAGCTAACAATTTACAATGTAGATATGCAATTCAAATTAAGAATTAAATTCCCAGAAATTGACTACTTCTTCCACTACGTAGATAAACAATATAAAGGTATTGTTTATCACCGAAATATAAAAATACTTGCAGTAGGAGATTAATTTAAGTTTACTACTGAACAACCGAAAGTGGATATATGTGTTTACTCCGGTTCCTTGAAGATTTTTCTGGATGATTCTAAGAATATAAGTTGTGCCCAAAGTGCTTGCTTCAAGGACTACACCTTGAACAAGCACATTTGAAACAACTTATATTCTAAGAACCATAGCCAGTAAAATCTTCTGATAAACACTGCGTAAAAACATATATCCACTTTCTTTGTTTAATAGTAAGCTTAAATAGCAATATATTTATAAAAGTATTTATATATATCTCTGGTTACAATACCTTTAATGAATGAATATTCAAGACTTTTCATACAGTTTATATATTCATAATACAATACTCATATATTCTTTGGTATGTATATGTGAAATAATTAAAGTGATAGCAAAACAAAGAAATAGAAGACATATATGTGAAGCAGGCATTGAAAAATAAGCTGCTGAAATATCTTAATTAAAAGTTGTTCCGCTTTCGCTTGTCCTGTGCATGTCACAGGAGCATGCAGAAGTGGTGCAACTTTTAATTTAGATATTCCCAGCGAGATTTTTCATAGTCCTGAGGAACATATATGTCTTCTATTTCGGTTGCTCTCGCTTCACTTTAAGTGCTTCACAATAACTTTATAGTGCAACAACTTTAGTTAAAAGCATGTTATTTCTCTTTATAAACTCATCCATCTCAGCAGCATCTAATTCTTTATTTGCAATCTTAGCTAAATCTAAAATGTGTTCACAAATAAATTTAACATCTTCTTTCTTAGTTTCATCTTTATAAACTTCTAAAAGTTTTTTAATAATTGCATTCTTATTATTTACAACTAAAGTCTTTTCTTCATCAAACATACCAGGGAAGCTCATTCCTGATTTTGCGTACATTTTACTCATTTGAGCCATTCTTCTTGACTCTTCTGAAACTAAAATAAGTGCTGGAGTCTCTTCATTCTTTAATCCCTTAATAGATAAATTCTTTATTTTATCTCCAAGTGAATCCTTAAACAAATCTTCTATTTCTTTATTTAGCGCTTTTACAGTTTCATCATTTTCATCATTTTTACTTCCTAATGTATCTGAAATATCAGAATCTATTCTATTAAACTTAACGCCTGACTCATGCATCTCTAAGAATGAAATAAAGTGATCATCTAGTGAACAATCTAATATAACAGCATCTAAATCATACTCTTTAAACATCTTTATATATTGAGATTGTTGCTTTTCGTCATTAGCATAAAACACTTTATTTTCATGCTTTTCTTTATTAGCTTCAAGATAATCCTTTAATGTTACGAATTCACCCTTTAAATTCTTAAAGATTACTATTTCTTTAATCTTATCATAGAATTTCGGATCTCTTAAGCATCCATATTTAATAAATATTTGTATATCTGGCCAGAACTTATTAAATTCTTCTCTATTATTTTTAAATAAATCGACTAATTTATCAGCTACCTTTTTAACTATATGATTAGAAATTTTTGAAACTTCCTTATCATTTTGAAGGAAACTTCTTGATACATTTAAAGGTAAATCCGGACAATCAATAGTACCTTTTAATAATAACAAGAATTCAGGTATTACTTCCTTAATATTATCCGCAACAAAGACTTGGTTATTGTATAACTTAACTTGACCTTCTGTCGCTTCAAATTCATGAGTTAATTTAGGAAAATATAGTATTCCTTTTAAATTAAATGGATAATCTACATTTAAATGAATCCAAAATAACGGTTCATTGAAATCCATAAATACTTTTCTATAGAAATCCTTATACTCTTCATCTGTACAGTCCTTAGGTGCTTTTACCCATAAAGGATTCGTGTCATTTAAAGGTTTTTGTGCTTCTGGCTCTACTAGTTCTTGATATTCAGTTCCATCTTCATTTTTCTTAGTTTCATATTTAGGTTCTTCTTTGGGTTTATTTTCATCTTCTAAATATATTTCTGTAGGTAAGAACGAACAATATTTCTTTATTATTTCTCTAACCTTATATTCTTCTAAAAACTCTGTGCTTTCATCATCAATATACAATGTTACTGTTGTACCTCTTGTTGTTCTTTCATCAGAAGATCCAATCTCATATTCAGTACCGCCAGAGCATTCCCATTTTACTGATTCTGCCCCTTCTCTAAAGGATAAAGTATTAATTTCCACCTTAGTAGCTACCATAAAAGTTGAGTAAAATCCAAGTCCAAAGTGACCAATTATATCTTTACCTTCATCCATCTTATCTTTATATTTTTCCATAAAGTCGGTTGCACCTGAAAACGCAACTTGATTGATATACTTCTTAACCTCTTCCTCAGTCATTCCAATACCATTATCACTGAATTTAAGAGTCTTCTTTTCTTTATTTATTGATACAACAACTTTATATTGCTCGTCTCCGTTTATTGTTGCTTCTCCTAGAGAAACTAACCTTTGAAATTTACTAATCGCATCACATGCATTGCTTATAACTTCTCTGATGAATATGTCTTTATCAGAGTATAGCCATTTCTTAATAATAGGAAATATGTTTTCTGTGTCAATTGATATGTTACCATTTTCTTTAATCATAATATTACCTCCTGTTATTTTTTCTAAAAAATATTTTAATGCAAAGATTATTTATTGTCAAATTCTTCTTATTTCTGAATATAGTCCACTTCCAATATAACACTCTGATAAGTTCCAACTACTAAATTAAATATATAATAATTATTATAATTTAAATTTTTGTACCATATCATTAAGTCTTTCTGAAAGTTCAGCTTGGCTATGTGCAGATTTAGCTATATTATTAACAGCTTCATTTATTTTGCCAATGCTATTTAATACATCCTCCGAACCTGTTTCCGCTTCTGCTGCTGTTGTTGATACATTTTGTATTGCATTATTTATCTGATCTATAACTTCATTTATCTGTTTAGAAGAATATGCAAATTCCTTTGTTATATTATCAACAAATTCTGCGTCTTTTTCGTATTGAATTCCTGTATTCATTAGCAATTCATAACTTGGCTTTACATGTTGTCCAATATAATTAAGTATATCTTCTCCACTCTGAGATAAATTTTCAAAAGCTGACTGTACTTGTAATACCATTTCTTGTATACTCAAAACCGCTTGAGAAGACTCCTCTGCAAGATTTCTCACTTCATCTGCCACTACTGCAAAGCCTTTTCCATTTTCACCAGCTCTTGCAGCCTCTATTGCAGCATTAAGTGCAAGAAGGTTAGTCTGTGATGCTATATCTCCTATAGCTTCTGCCATTGATTTCACCTTATTTACGATTCTTCCATCTTCAATTGCTTTAAGTATATTTAATTTCTTTTCCTCATAAATTCTATTTCCTTCTCCTATATTTTCTGTTGCTTTTTCTTTTATTTGTAGCGAACGTTTTTTAATTTCATTCACTGAAGTAGCTGCATCATTAGCTCTATTAGCAATTTCACTTGTAGTTGCTCCAATTTCTTCAGCCGACGCACTTACTTCTTCTGTAGCTGTGCTTAAATCTTGAGCTCCATTCGAAATCTGTTGAGTTGCTTCATTTATTTCTTCCATTTTAGCTGAAACTTCTTCTGTTGTGGCTGATAATTCTTCCCCAGAAGAATTTATCATGTTGGCACCCTTTATTATTTCTCCTATCAATTTTCTTAAGTTATCATTTGCGTTATCTAATGCTTTTGCCAATATTCCAATTTCATCCTTAGAGTTAATATTTATTTTATGAGTTAAATCCCCATTTTCTAAAAATTTTGCGTATTCTAAAACTTTTTTCAACCTATTAGTAGTAATTGTAGTTACAAAAACTCCTAGAATTATTGCTATAGCAAAGCCTAAAAGAATATCCATAAACATATATTTAATGAATTTACTTCTTATATTATCATTTGATGTATTTATTTCATTTGCGTTTGTTTCAACATGTTCTACTAACTTATCAATACTATTCGTTAGTTTTTCTCTTGTTTTTGCACTCTCATTACTTAGCTTAGTTGCCTCATCATAATTTTGCTCAGATACCAATTTTATTATCTTATCAGACTCACTTCTATATTGAGTTAACTCTTTTTTTATGTCGTTGTAAATTTGCTTTTCATTATCATTTAAAATAGCTTGATCATAACTTTTGAGTATTTCATCATTTTGTTTTCTAAAATCACTTATTTTAGATTTAGCTTCTTCAATTTTAGATATATCTCCATTATTTATAAGATTCAGAATTTCAATTCTTGTATGTAAAGTATTTGAATTAAATTGCTGAAGGGCTTCTAATTCTTTAACTCCCTCTTCATATAGTATGTTAGAATTCGAACTCACTTTATTTATATTGAATACAGCTAATCCTCCAACAACAGCTATAAATAGTGCTACTATCCCAAAGCTAAGCATTAGCCTAGTTCTTATTTTTAAATCATTAAACCACTTCATGATTTTCACCACTTTCTTTTTTATTAATTGATACTCAATATCAATATAATAACACATTTTAACTATTAGTGCATACATTATTTCTTTATCATATTAAATTCCAAAGCCTCTAAAAACTTCTTTTTAAATTTATAAAAATCTCATTGACATTAACGCTACGTAAAGGTGTAAAGTAATCTTGTAAGGAGGTAATCACATGGAATACACAGTGCAGAAACTAAGCAAATTAACAGGTATCAGTACTCGTACCATTAGATATTATGATGAAATTGAAATTCTTAAGCCGGCAAGAATAAACTCATCAGGATATAGAATTTATGGTCAAAAGGAAGTAAATAGATTGCAGCAAATATTATTTTACAAGGAATTGGGTGTTGATTTAGATAGTATCAAAAAAATATTATTATCACCTTCCTTTGATAATAGCAATGCACTAAAAGAGCATCGTGAAAAGCTCCTTGCGAAAAGACAACAATTAGATATATTAATAGCTAATGTTGATAAAACAATAGCTTCAACTGAGGGGAGTATTATAATGAGTGATAAAGAAAAATTTGAGGGATTTAAACAAAATATGATAGATAAAAATGAAAAAAAGTATGGTAAAGAAATAAGATCTAAATATGGTGATAATACAGTGAATGAATCAAATAAAAAATTCAAAAATATGAGTAAAGAACAATATGAAGAATTGGAACAATTGGGAACTAAAGTTATAGATACCTTAAAAGAGGCTTTCGCAACTAATGACCCTTCCAGCGAACTTGCCCAAAAGGCTGCAGATTTACATCGCCAATGGTTAACTTATTCTTGGAGTGAATACTCAAAGGAAGCCCATGCAGGTCTTGCTCAAATGTATGTAGATGATGAAAGATTTACTGCCTATTATGATAAATATCAACCTGGTCTTTCTGCCTTTCTAAGGGATGCTATTTTTATATACACTGGAATGAAATAATAAGTATATACATGCAAATATATCAGTGGCAATATTATTCAAAATCTAATTAATGGCTGTCGACTTTGTCGACAGCCTAAAGAAATTACTATACAATGATCTATATTTTAATAATTATTATTACAATCTTCTTAACTTGTCAACTATGCAATTTTTTTACTGAGTCAATACTTTTTCAATAAACACATTTACTAATTCAGGATCAAATTGAATTCCTGAATTTCTTCTTAATTCTGCTATAGCAAATTCTTCTGATAATGCTTTCCGATAAGATCGCTCACTAGTCATAGCATCAAATGCATCTACTATAGCTATAATTCTTGATTCAATAGGTATATCCAAGCCTTTAATACCTTTCGGATACCCTTTTCCGTTCCACATTTCATGATGAGAAAGCACATACTTCGCAATTTCTGACATTTCATTTACCGTACTTAATATCCTATATCCTATTTCAGGGTGACGTTTGATTTCATTATACTCGTCCTCTGTAAGCATGCCTGGCTTATTAAGAATACTTTCTTCTATTGCTATTTTACCTATATCATGTAACAATCCAGCATTCTCTAATTCTTGAATTTTTCTTTCAGGCAATCCAATATTCTTTCCCATAAGTTCACACAACTCAGAGACTCTAACAGAATGTTCTTCTTCCCTCTTATTCTTCTCATTTAGAGTATTTATTATTGTATCAATTGTTTTTCCTCTCATATTTGAACTTTCAAAAAGTTTTCTCTTATACATGTAATCTTCAGCTTTTGTGAATATTTCTTGGATCATTTCCTCTTCATGACATTTGGTTTCATAACCAAAAGAAATGGATATATCTAGATTTTGTATTTCTTCTTTTTTAGCTAAATTGTTAATATTTTTAATAATTTTCTCTGCTTCATAAGTATCTGTTTTAGGCATTAAAATAATAAATTCATCTCCACCAAGTCTAATAACAACATCTTGGGATCTGCATCCATTTTTTATTATTTGTGCTGATTTTTTAATCAGCTCATCACCTACCACATGCCCAAATGAATCATTAATCAACTTCAGCCCATTCACATCACCTAACACAATAGTTAAAGGATAATTTTTTTTTACATCTAAACGTTTTAATTCCTCATCATAAAATCTTCTATTATATAATCCCGTTAGTTGATCATTATAGGACAAATATTCTAGTCGCTCTTCTAATTTCTTTCTAATAGTAATATCTCTTAATACCGCTAAAACATGGTTTTCTCCACTTTTAACCATTCTAATCTCACAATAACTATCTAATAGCTTGTACTCAAAACTATGTAGCTCACCTGTTTCAAAAACTAAATTTAAATTCTCATGAGCTAGTTCAGCAATCTCTTTAGGCATAACTTCTGATATTGTCTTACCCATAAACTTTTCCTTTGGCATAATCAATATATCCTCATCCTTAGCTTCGGTATCTATAAAAACACCGTTCACGTCAAAAGTAAATAAAACATCTGGTATAGCTTCAATAATTGCTTTACTTTTTTCTCCGATTTCCTTTATTTTCAATTCATCTTCGCGTATTTTTTCATATTGAATTTTCAATTCATCTTCATAATCACTCAATTGTTGAACATATACTTCTAACTCTTTATAGCTATTTCTAAACTGTTGCTTTGTACTATGTATCTTTTTTAACCCCCTATTTATTAATATATAAAGAACACTTGTAGTTACAATCACGAATAAAAAATCTTTATAGATGCTAAATTTTAATACATTATCTTGGTCATTTATGATTAGCTTAATGATTGAATTCGAACAAAAAGCCCATATCAAACTAATTAATGCATATATTGAGCATATTTTAATATTTTCACACTTTAAGGAATAATTATTCTTCAATAAACGCGATAAAATTTTATTTTTAATCAACATAAATATTTTTATTCTCCTATTTTTATTATTACTCTTCCATTATACCTTAAAAATATTAATATAAACATAATGTTTTTGTCCGTTTTACATAATTAGTAAAAACATTTTCAATTATATTCCTTTTACGCTCATAATTTATAAATTTTAATACGAACAACAGCCCAATTTACATAATATTATATAAATTGGACTGTTGTTTATTATTACTAAATATAATAAGATCTTTAAAATTGAATGAATTTATCAAACTACCTTAAGATTACAAATAACAATTAAATCTCTTTTATAAGTTCTGATACCCATCTACATAAATCAACAGAAGCCTTCTTAGCTGTTTCCACTACTCTTTCATGTGAATGCTTTACTTTTTGTATGCCTGTAGCCATATTAGTAATACATGCTATCCCAAGTACATCCATGCCTAAATAATTAGCTACTATTGTTTCTGGTACTGTTGACATTCCAACTGCATCAGCTCCATGCCTTCCAATCATCACAATTTCCGCTGCTGTTTCATAGTAAGGCCCCATAAATCCTGCATAAATACCTTCAGCATATTCTATTCCCAATCTATCTCCAACTTCTTTTGCTTTTTCTATAAGCTCTAACTTATATGGTTCTGACATATCTGGGAATCTTGGTCCTAACCTGTCATCATTTACACCAATCAAAGGGTTATCTCCAAACAGATTTATAAAATCGTTAATAAGCATTAGTGTTCCTGGTTTAAAGCTCTTATTTATACCGCCGCATGCATTAGTTACAATAATTTTTTCAATGCCCAATTTTTTCATTACATATACAGGATACGTAACTTCCTTCATTGTGTATCCCTCATAATAATGAAATCTTCCTTGCATTAGAAGAACTTCTATATTATTTATTTTACCAAACACCAATTTCCCTTCATGCCCTTTTACAGTTGACACTGGGAAATTTGGTATACTTTCATAAGGTATATCTTCTATTTCACTAACTTCGTTAACTAAATCACCTAATCCAGACCCAAGTATTATTGCAATTTTAGGATTTCTATTTATTTTTCCTTGAATATAATTTACTGATTCCATTATTTTATCGTACATTTTATTCCCTCCTAATGTTTAAACTAAATAATGATTACACAATATATAATTTACAATATTTCGATGAAAAACACACTAAAAATTTTATATTCTGGTGTGTTCAAATTAATTAAATCATTAAAATGTACAAATCTAATACTATTGCTCTTCTATTTTCTTATCATTTTCTTTATATTTTTTCACGTTAATTTTTGAAATTATATCGGGTACCATATTTCGAAGATTATCAAGATTATTATTTTCATTTATAGGTAACATTGTAACCTCATCTTTTTTAATCACTAAAATAGCGTTTGGTGATATTACAGCCCCCCCGCCTCCTCCAGAACCTGTTCCATTCATTCCTTTAATACCTTCACCTGTACCAATTCCAAACATAACACTTACGATTGGTACAAGAGTCACTTCTCCTACAGTAATAGGTTCTCCTACAACTGTTTCTGTTTTTATAAACCTTCCTAAATTACTAAATAATGACTCTAAATTTTCTTTCAAAGCATTATTCTCCATTGTTACTTCCTCCCAAATTTATGATTTATTCCAATAACTGATACACATATCTATTTTAAAAAGTTTCAGGATCCTTTAATTATTTAGTGGCTTCTTATATCTTTTCTTATAATTTATTTAAATGACCCCTTTAGTAAATCCTTGCCAACTTTTCTAAATTTAAATCCTTTTCTTTGTTTTCTTTGTTCTTTCATATATTCTACAAATAATTTTTTAGTATAAGCATTTAATTTATAAACTTTGATTTTTAAATCCGGCTCATTTTCACCTCTTATAATCATAATTTTGTAATAAAAAGATGTTTCGAAATTGGTGTAATCATTTCGAAACATCTTTTTAAACAAACTCAAAATTAAAATAAAATTTCAATATACATTAGTTAAACTATCTTCAATATTTAAACTATCTATAAAACATTCAACTATTTTAGGATCAAATTGTGTCCCTGAACATCTTATTAATTCCTTAACAGCCTCCTCTTTACTCATAGCCTTTTTATACACTCTATCATTAGTCATTACATCGTAAGAATCAGCAACATTTATTATTCTTGCTATTAAAGGTATTTCTTCTTCTTTTAGACCTAAAGGATATCCTGTACCATTCCATTTTTCATGATGTGTTAGCACGCATTTCGCTATATTACCAAGCTCACTTGATGCATTAATGATTCTATACCCTTTTTCTGTGTGAGTTTTCATTATCTCAAATTCTTCTTCGGTTAATTTTCCAGGTTTTAATAATATATCTTCATTAACTCCTATTTTTCCTATGTCGTGTAAGCTGGCGACCAGCGCTAATTCATCTAAATCTGATATTTTTAACTGAAGTTTTTTCCCTATAGCAAGCGCATATTGAGATACTCTTTCAGTATGCTCATTTGTTTCCATATTTTTTTCTTCCAAGCTTTTTTTTAGCGATTCCATTATTGAGCTTCTAATACTTTTCTTTTCTAACAGCTTCTGGCGATATACTTTTTCCTCTACCTTAGTGATACAATCATATATATTATCCTCTAAAGAATGTTTAATAGCTTCTCCTAATGCAATACTTAATTGCATAAATTTATGTTCAGCTTGTTCACATTCTTTAGTAATGTCTCGAATAATCTGCTCACACTTTAATTCATTGCAGTTTGGAAGAAGTATTATAAATTCATCTCCACCCCATCTAAATACATATCCATCCGGCTGGCATATATCCTTGAGTATTTGTGCTATGCTTCTTAATAAATTATCTCCGTCTAAATGTCCTAATGCATCATTAACTAATTTTAGTCCATTAACATCTCCCATTATTATTCCTAGCGGAAGATATTCATTATAGTTTAATTCCTTAACTTTCTCTTCAAAACTATATCTATTATATAATCCTGTAAGTATATCTGTTTCGCTAAGGTATCGAAGCTTCTCCTCCATAATTTTTCTGTCAGTTATATCTCTAGACAAGCCAACTAATCCCCATACGTCTCCCCTCTTATCTATAACAGGTATCTTTACATTCTCTTCTACAACTTCCCTGCCATTTTCATTTTTTATCCTCTGTTCAAAATAAGTTGCCTTCTTAGTATTCATAATCTTCTCATCTTGTTCAATGAACTTTGAGGCCACTTCTTTATCATTATATATTTCTAAATCCGTCTTACCGATTATATCGGTTACACCTCTTTTATTGTAAAACTCTTCGAACTTTTTATTATATCCTATAAACCTGCTTTCCTTATCTTTATAAAAGATTGATTCTGGAACTGCATCTATTATTGTTCTTAATATATTTTTTTGCTCTTCAACCTCAGCCTCTCTTAATTTTCTATCATTTATATCTACTATTATTCCTGCAACCGCGTAAGGCTTGCTCTCCTCATTTAATATTGGAAAGATAAAGCACTCAACAACTGCTCCATTTACTATTCCTTCCACAACATTCAATTCGAGATTATTAAGGCATTCCTTTATTTGCTCATTATATATTTTTGCTTTTTCTATCGGAAAAACCTCTTCATTTTTCTTCCCTATAACATCTTCTAATCTTACATTATACATTTCTTCATAACGCTTATTAAAAAATATTATGGTAGAATCAATTTCTTCAATCCATACTGGCCAAGGTATGTAATTTAGAAATGATCTATATATCTTCCCTAAACACTTTTCATCCATACTCTGGTGTTCCCCTTTATTAGTTATGTTACTTAAATTCAATTTTACCCTCTCATAACATAAATGTCTATAAAAGCAACCACAAATATTATAGATTTCCAATGCAAAAGCTAGGATTAAGTGGGCATAATTACATGAAAAAAGGTACCCTGTTGCCTTGTTGCTATAAAATACAACGCTCTGCAAAAGAATACCCTCTTTTTCTAGTATTGAGTATGTTTTAAATATATATAAGTTACAAATCCTAATTTAAATCAGTTTATAAGCTTTATATACTTAAAGTTAATTATATTCACTATCAGTTATATTTCTATATGATACATATGTTGCATATAAATATCCACCATATACAACAACCATCATTAAGGCCGTTATAATAATTGGTTCAAGCTTATTTCCAGCACCTAGTGCAACTAAATATTGATTCACTACTTTGATCCCAACATATGAGTGAACTATCGAAAGTGCTAATGGTAAGATAAAGAATATAGACACTTGCTTAAAAATACTTCTATTAATCATACTTCTTGTTGCACCAATTTTTCTTAATGATCTATACCTTTCTAACGAATCATTACATTGCGATAATTGCTGAATTGCAAGAACTGCTGCACTTGATAATAAGAATACAATTCCCATATAAATAGCTATAAACAATATCATTGCAGATAATCCTCTGCTCATATCATATGCCATTTCTCTAGTACATCCATGAATTATAAAGTTTAAGTTTTTATACGCAGAATTATTATCAAATGCAAAATTACTTAAAATAGCGGTCAACTCTTTTTTAGATTCTTCTCTATTATCACCGACAAAATTCAAGTTAATTGTTTCATCAGATACTTCTAATCCTTTTACTAAATCATCTGGTACTATTAAATTAAATATGTTATCACTTGTAGGCGATGTTGTTAGAGCTTCCGTTTCTATTTCTCCGTCTTTTATTTTATATTCTTTGTCCGCTATATTTATTGTCTTTTCTTTTTCAACAAATGATTTAAGTATGCCTTTTAGCGGCTCATAGTTTGAAGATACAATTATTTCATTATATTGCAAATTCACACTTGGCTTTCCTTTTAATTTTCTTATGTCATTATATTCTGACAGCTTAATCATATTAGTTTTCTCAAATACTTTTAAGTTTATGATTTGTTTATCCTCATTAGTTGTGGCATATTCATCTAATAAATTTTTAGTGCTCATATTATATTGATATTGCTCAAATATAACATACTCAGCGTTACCTTCTAAATTATAATCTAACTGTTTCAAGGCGTCCATTATTGAGACTTTCTTATTATTATCATCAACTGCTTGAAACGATGCATCAAATGGAGTTTGATTTTTTAATGTACCTTCTAAAGAATTCTTTACTCCTAATCCAGTTGATAATGTCCCTATAGTAACAAATAGCATTAAACAAATTATAGTCATAGAAATGAAATTAGTATTAAACTTACTTGAGATTTGTCTTATACTAAAAATATTCAATCCATTTAGATATAAGCTTTTATTCCTTTGAAGCAGCAGAAACATAACTGAAGCTATTCCATAAAAGAAAAATGCTGTACCTACGATTCCAAGTACTATTGAGGCTTTAAATCTGGTATCATAAAAATCTAAGCCCGCAAGATTAACCAAGTAATATGCGTATCCTAAAATAGCTAATGATAAAATCAACATAGTTGCTGCAATATAAGTATTTCTTATTTTTACTCTTTCATTTTTTCTGTCTGCGCATATTAAATCAATTAATTTATATCTTGAAACAATGATTACATTAAATATCATAACTAATAGATACATTATTCCAAAATATAAAATGGTTTTAAGTATCGCACTCGTAGAGATAACAAAACTATATTTAGTCATTTGTATAGCAAAAAGTTTCGCTGTAAATATTGAAAGTATTTGGGCAAATAACATTCCAAGTAATAATCCTGCAATTAACGATATTATCCCAATAAATAAAGTTTCAAAAAATAATATCTTTGACATTTTCCTTTTTCCCATGCCTAAAACCATATAAATGCCAAACTCTTTTTTTCTCTTACTAATCAAAAATTTAGTAGCATATATTATTAACCCACCTAATATGACTGAAACTCCAACTGATATAACAGAAATAAGCCTTTCCATAGTTTTAACATACTCAGTTTGTCCTGCGTTCATATCTGCCATTACAGATTGAGATCCAATTGAATTAAAACTATAAAATATACATACTGCAAAAGTTAAAGTTAAAAAGTAGATAGTATAATCCTTAAAACTTTTTTTAACATTATTTAAGGCTATTTTAAAATACATCTTTTGAGTCACCTCCAAGAAGTGTAACAATATCTATTATCTTGTTAAAAAATTCTTTTCTTGAATCTTCGCCTCTTACAATTTCGTTAAAAATTTTACCGTCCTTTATAAATAATATTCTATGAGCATAACTTGCTGTAAAAGCATCATGAGTTACCATCAAAATGGTTGCATCCAACTCGTGATTTAATCTTTCAATAGAATTTAGTAATAATTTTGCTGATTTAGAATCTAATGCACCAGTAGGTTCATCTGCTAAAATTAATTTAGGGTTATTAACTATTGCTCTCGCCGCAGCTACTCTTTGTTTTTGCCCTCCTGACATTTGATATGGATATTTATTTAACACATCCAATATATCTAAACTCTTAGATGATTTCTTAACCAGTTCATCAACTTCATTTCCCTTTTTTCCCGCTATAGTTAATGCTAATGCTATATTTTCATATGCAGTCAATGTATCTAATAAATTAAAATCTTGAAATATAAAGCCTAACTTATCTCTTCTGAATTTTTCTAATTTTTTATTCTTTAACCTCGTGATATCATCTTCATCAATTACAATAGCTCCAGTTGTAATTTTATCTATAGTAGATATACAATTTAAAAGGGTCGTCTTACCACTACCTGAAGGGCCCATTATTCCTACAAATTCTCCCTTCTCAACCTTGAAACTTATATTATCAAGCGCCTTTGTCACATTCTCTTTATTTCCATAATATTTTTCTACATTCTGTACATTTAAAATATTTTCCATAATGCTCCTCCTAATTGGTTAATTAATAAGCAGATATAATCCAATTTTATTATCTTCTTATTTGCTCCATGAATATATTTTAAAACTAACTGTATCTATTTCATATTGAAGTACCTTTCAACTAACTTACAATTTTGTAAGTTAATTTTCCTAACTCAAAGTATATCAAATAATCTATTACTAGACATAATAAAAGAGTAAGGACTTATACTCTTCCCTTACTCTGCTTGTAATCTCTACATTTTATATCATAGGTCTAACTTCTCTAGTAGTCTTATTTACATAATACCAGCTATTAGATTCATAATAGTATCCCTTATCATCATAGCAATGAACCAAATACGATTCTCCATCATCAGAATCTACTTTAATTATTTGTGGGATATATTTATAACCTTTTGAAAGATAATCCTTTATCACCTGGACAGCTTGCTCTTCAGTGAAAATATTAAATACTTCATGAGTTGCAAGGTTTGTAAGATTACCATTCTTCATTTCATATACGTTGCCAGTTAATACGTGATAATAGAACTGTCTAGTGCCCCCGTTATTCTTACTTATGAAACACATAAATATATTTCCATCGATATTATTCGTCCATTTATAGGTTATTTCTTCATTTACATATTGCTTTATTTTCTCATAAATATTATTCAATTCTTGTGGATAGTTCGATGTTGTTTTAGAATGGACCATATCACCATCAGCACTTAAATAATACCACTTATTGTATTGAGTGTCGTAAAACCATCCTCTCTTCATGGTCCCATCTTCTGGGTTAAAATAATACCACCTATTATCTATTTCCTGCCATCCTGTTACATATCCATAATCCCCAATATATTTCCATTGATAATTATCTTCCTCCCATAATGCATAAGCATTGGTTGAAACGCAGCTTGCAGTAATTACTGCTGCAAATAATATTAAACAAATAAATTTCCTGCTCATCCGATACATTCTAAAATTCCTCCCTAAATCTAATATCCCAGTATATAGGCCTCAACTTAATAAATTAACTTTATATTCAAAAACAAATGTATTAAATATTACCGTATATTTGTAAAGTCACCAATCGGAAAAATTACATTAACTCTGGTTCCCTCACCTTTAACTGAACTTAGATTTATTCCAATACTCAATTTATCACTAAGCTTTTTACACAAATAAAGTCCTATTCCTGTAGATTTTCCATACTTTCTCCCATTTTCCCCTGTAAATCCTTTATCAAAAACTCTATTAACATCACTTTGTGGAATCCCTATTCCATTATCCTCAATAGCCAATATTAAGTTATCTTTTCCAAGTGTTGTACTTACTCTTACCATTGCATTTTCACTTCTACTATATTTTATAGAATTAATTATAATTTGGTTTATAATAAATTTCACCCATTTAATATCTGTAATAACTGTCCCTGATACTTTTTCAATATCAACAGATATCTTTTTGTTTATAAAATCGCGTCTATTATTTCTAATGGCCTCTTTAACTGCTTCTTTTATCTCAAATTCCCTTACTATATAATCATTATTGACATCTGTGCTTCTAGAATAATATAGAGCTTGATTTATGTATTCTTCAATCTTTCTAATTTCATCTCCTAGAGCATTTTTCTCTTTACCTTCACTGTTTTCAATAATCAATTTAGAAGAAGATATTGGTGTTTTGATTTCATGAACCCAAGTTTCAATATACTCTCTATATTCGTTTTGAAGATGCTTATAAAAATTAACGTGCTCATGCATATTTCTATTACAATCACTCAAAACTTCATAAATAATTTTTCCTTCATAATAATTAGGAGATCTTATGACTTCCGGTAAAAGGTATTTTTTATCTAACTTATCAAGGATTCCAATAATATCATCATAAAATTTCTTCTTAGCAAAAAAATCAATCAGAATATATATGATTAATGGACAAAACCAAATAAGAAAAATCACAAACATTATTACACTTGGTGTTTTTACTACACTCATTATAACCAACGTTAATAGGTATATTATCAGATTCATTATGAGATATGGAACTTTTGAAGCAAAATAGTCTTTTATTTTCATAATAGTATATATCCGAGTCCTCTCTTTGTTTCTATTCCATCGTTAAAACCTATTTCACATAATTTCTTTCTAAGCCTAGTCACATTTACGGATAAGGTATTATCATCAACGTAAAGATCTGAATTCCACAAATAATCCATTAAGTCTTCTCTACTCACTATACCTCCCTTGTTTTTTAGCAAACAGAGTAGTATCTTTAACTCATTTTTAGTAAGGTCAATGTTATTTCCATTAAAACTCACACTTCCGTTAGTAACATTCAGTTTTAATCCTTTATGTTCGACTATTTCTTGGATTGAATTATTGCCAGAAACACGCCTTAATACGGCTGCTATTCTGGCAAGTAATATTTGAGTATTATATGGTTTTGTTATAAAATCATCCGCTCCAAGATTCATACTCATAATTTCATCCATCTCACTATCTCTGCTCGTTACAATTATTATAGGTATATCTTTTTCTTTTCTAATTTCCCTGCATATATAATATCCATCATAGTAAGGAAGATTTATATCAAGTAAAATCAAATTAGGTTCGTCATCTAAGGCTATCTTTACTATATTTTCATAATCGCTTGGTGAATAAGCATCGTATCCATAACGTGTTAAAAATTCAATAAGTTCTTTTTTCATATTTTCATTATCTTCTACTATCATAATTTTAGACATATGAATTATTCTCCCTTTTTATACAAATGCAAATCTTAAGATCCGCTTATATTATCGGCTTTATTAATTTTGAAGTTAAGTATATTATTCCCCCATTTACCCTGGCTTACATAAACACCACAAAATATTAACATTCCTCCAAGTATCATTAATCCGCTGATTTTTTCACCCAAAACAATGCTAGATGATATCATTGTGATTATCGGCACAAAATATATATAATTTGTAGTTTTTACTGCTCCTATAACCTTTACCGCTTTATTCCACATTAGAAAACAAAGTACTGATGCAAATATTGAAAGAAACAATAAATTCAAAATAATATCTGTCCTCAAATTTGGCACCTTTGTTATATTAACCTTTGTGATAAATAAAATAGGCAGCATAGTTATAACACCATAAAAGAATGTCTTTTTCACTATTAAAAGCTGATCATATTTATTATCTACCTTTTTTATTAAAACTGAATATATAGAAAATAAAATTGCAGAAATTATTGCCATAAAATCTCCCCTTGGGTTTAATCTTAATACTTTTCCATTATATATAACAATAGATATTCCTATAAATGCTATAATAAATCCAAATAACATATTAACTGTGAATTTTTCATTATTAAATATAAAATGAGAGATTAATGCTGTAAAAATAGGTATAGAAGAAGATATAAGACCAACATTTGATGCATACGTATATTTTAGTGCTAAATTTTCAGTCCAATAGTATAAAGATATTCCACTAGCTCCTAGAAGAACAAATAGCATTTCCTCTTTTAACGGTAGAAATTTAAAATTTTTAGGACAAATAACAATTAAAATAAGAAATGCTATAAAAAAGCGATAAGCCAAAATTTCTTCTGGCGAAAGCTCGGTTAACAATATTTTAGTTGAAATAAAAGTTGTCCCCCAGATAAGTATAGTCAAAATAGCCATTAAATTTGCAAAAATAATCTTACTTTTCATTTATAATTACTCCTTTAGCTTTTTAATTAATTACCTATTAGAGTAATTAATTATTATTTAGTCCTGCTATGAACCTAAGTAATTATAAATTTAATTTTAAAATTAGTATTGTAAAAAATTGAACCGACTTAGATATTTCTTTTATATATCATTGGTGTTACCCCAGTATACTCCTTAAAATTCTTTATAAAATGACTCTGATCATAAAAGCCACTTTCAATAGCTACACTAACAAAATCTTTATTAGTTTGTAATAATCTCTTAGCATGATTTATTCTCAAATTAGTTATATATTGATGTGGAGATAAACCATAATAATCATTAAATTTTCTGATTAAATAAAATTTACTTATATTTATTATATTAGACAAATCTTCAAGTCTTATATCCTCCAAATAGTTTAAGTCTACATATTCCTTAATCTTTCTAATATTTGAATTGATATTTTCTGATACATTTTCATCCAGATACAATTTGTCATTGTTGAGTAAAAGAGAAATGTAATTTAATAATTTTGATTCATTATCTATAGTACTATTTCCCTTTTCAATATCATCAATTAATTTAACTACATCTAAAAATATCTTTTCATTTATTTTCATATAATCAAATCCTATATCTTTACTATTAGTATTGAATCCTGATTTAAACCATTCTGTATTAATATATAACATTTTAAAATTCCAATTTTCATAGTTTTCTGGATTACATCTATGAGAAATATTGGGAGGTATTATTAGAAATGTATTCTTTGTAAGGTCGTAGATATTTCCTTCTATTTCAGTTTTAGAACTCCCACTTTCAATTAATCCTATAGAAACTTCTTCATGAAAGTGAGTCTTTGATGAATGTATAGCGTTATTACATCTTTTTATTTCAACATTTCTATTATTACTATTAAAAGAATATCGTATCCCAGTCATTTCTCTCCCCCAATATTACTCTTATTAAATCACTTATATAATATACTAATTATATACCATATTTACCAATTACATTTAGCATTTTCGTCGATTTATTCATAATCCTCCGAAATTATCATGCCCTTTAGGATGCAACAATATTTCTACTTTATGGCGGATTATAGCATAAGTCTAGGTTACGTGCTTGTTCATAGATATTCAAATTAGTATTCTACTTATAAATAAATATTTTTAAAATCTCGGTAAAACTTTTGTTACTATTTTCACTAAAAATTATAAATATTTTCATAGTTTTTCGGAATAAAAATATTTATAATTTCGGTAAGTTATATGTTAGATATCTATATAGATAAACAAATTAAGACTTAAACTTATACTTTGAAAAATATCTCAACTAGAAATAAGAAACATACTTTTGTGGAATGTTTCATTGGGAATTTTGATGGATGTAATTCTTAGGCTATAAGTTGTTCCAAATGTGCTAGTTCAGAGCTTGTTCTTTGAGGCTAGCACTTTGGGCACAACTTATAGCCTTAGAATTGCCCATAAAAATTCCCTAGAAACTGGAACAAACGTATGTTTCTTATTTCGTTGAGTTATATACATAAGTCTAAGTTATATGTTGTTTATCTATGATGGACTTATTTTATCTTTCATTCACAACTTCTTTTAAAGTATTTGCCCCATTTATTGCTGCTGGAAATCCCGCAAACACAGTCATCAAAAGCATGATTTCATTTACCTCATCTATTGTTAACCCAATATTCAGTCCTGAATTTATATGAAACTTCAATTGTGGTTTAGCATTTCCCAAGGCTGTTAACGCTGCAATTGTAGCAATCTGCCTATATCTTTTACTCAAATTATTTCTGCCAATAATATCTGCATAGCTATTTACTACAAGCTTAACTAAGTCTGGTGCAAAATCATTATACGCTTCTTCAAGAACTTTCACTTGATTACTATCTAATTCTGAGAGCTCCTTCACCCCAACTTCATACCTCTCTGATGGCAGTATTTCATTTGTAGGTTCGTCTCCAACAATATCATTCATACCTTCCATTTTTCGTTCATTAATCACGTCTTTTAATGCATTCATTGCATTTATAGATGTTGGAAAACCAGAATATCCTGACATTTGAATTATCACTTCTTTAATCTCATTAATTGTACACCCAACATTTAGAGCTCCATTTATATGAACTTTTAACTGCGGCTGCGCATTTCCTAATGCTGTTAATGCTGCAACTACTGCAATTTCTTTTGACTTTAAATCAAGTCCATCTCTTGAATAAATATCACCAAAGCTGTACTCTATGATATATCTGCCCAAGTCAGGAGATATATCCTTCAAACCATTTTCTACCTCTTGACCAGCTTTTCCATCTATCTCAAGTAATTTTCTATATCCTCTTTCAAATCTGCTTTCCTCTTTCATTAATCTTTTCCTCCATTTCATTATAAATCTTGATTTTATTTTCTACATAGTCTTTTGCTTCCAATAATTTTTTAATTTCTCTATTTATTGATTCCAAATGATTTTCCATCATATTTTTTCTTTCTGAGATTGTATCATCTCCCATATGTCTTAATCTTGCATATTCTTTCATCTTGCTTATATTCATTCCAGTTTCCCTAAGTCTATTTATCACTTCAAGCCATTTCAAATCTTGTTCAGTATAAATTCTTTTTCCCGCTGAATTTCTTTTAATATCTTTAATTAATCCAATACTTTCGTAGTACCGTAAGGTGTGAGCTTTTAATTTGGTTATTTTCGATACCTCACTTATTTCAAATTCTAACATATACTTCCTCCTACAAAAAAAATAATATCACTTAAAGCGCGCTTTAAGTCAATGTGAAAACTCAAATTGGTTCAAATTTTTTAAATTAGTTAATATAACTAATTTCTATATATATCCTTCTTTAAAACCTTCCCAATCCTCATAATTCCTTTTTCTATTTCTTCAACACTCAAATGTCCATATCCTAAAATAATTTCATTTTGATGATATCCTTTATGTATTGCATAACTTTCAACTGGATATACTTTCACTCTTTCTCTTGTAATTTTATTCAATACTTCTTCTGTAAAAGTTATATCTTCGAACTCAACCACCAAATGCAAACCAGCTGCTTGTCCTTTTATGATATACTTGTTAGGAAAATTAACATCTAAATTTTTAATTAATTCCTGTCGTTTCTTACTATATTCTTTTCTCATTTTCCATATATGCTTTTCTAACTTTCCTTCGCTTATAAACTTTGCCAAAACAAGCTGTGAAATAGATTCAGTATGTACATCTGTGTACATTTTTAAATTCCTATATCTGTGTAATAATTCTTTAGGTAATAACATATAACCTAATCTCAATGCTGGAGCCAAAATCTTACTAAAAGATCCAATATATATTACTCTATTTGGCTCCAATTCATAGAGTGAACTTATTGGTTGCCCCTCATAGCGAAACTCACTATCATAATCGTCCTCAATAATATAACAATTATTCTTTTCTGCAAATTTAACAAGTTCTATACGTCTCTGTATTGGCATAACTCCACCTAATGGAAATTGATGAGATGGTGTTACATATATGAATTCGACTTTGCCTGTTGGATTTATCATATCCGTTTTTAATCCTTTATCATCAACTGGAACAGCATTTATTGAATATCCACAAGATAAAATAACATTTAATAGCCCATAATGAATAGGGTCCTCTGTAACAACTTCAGAATTAGGATTATATAGAATTTTTGCTATCAAAGATAGTCCTTGTGTAGAACCTGAAGTAATCACTATTTGTTCCGGACTACACTGTATTCCTCTTGTTCTAAATAAGTACTCTGAAAGTTCTTGTCTTAATTCCATTACGCCTTCAGGACTGCAATATCTAAATATTGAATATGAACTATTAGTACAGATTTTATTAAATAAATTTCCCCATTCCCTTCTAGGAAACATACCTAATTCTGGTATTCCAGATCGAAAATCAATTATATTATTGTCATATTCTTTTAAAATCTTGCTTGAAATAACTTGATTTTTCTTTATTGTCTCTCTTTTAAAATAAGTGCCTTTTGAAACAACTGTACCTGACCCATGCCTACTTTCAATATAACCTTCGGCCATAAGCTGTTCATAAGCTTCCAAAATAACATTTCTAGATATTTTTAAATCTTCTGAAAGCCACCTTGTTGATGGTAGCTTACTTCCCTCAACTAATTTACCTTGCAATATAAGTAATTTTATTTGTCCATAAATCTGTCTTATAAGTGATACATCACTATTTTTATATATACTTAACCACATTACTTAATCATCTCCTAATAAAAGTGGTACTAGAAAAAACCATATTAAGTGGAACTACATAAACCACTTTATAGGTGCTACTATTATAAAATAAATACTATAAACTTACAATGATAGAAGGAGAATCCAAAATGAAAAATAAATTTAGTGCTTATCTAGAACTAACATTAGCAATGTTTATTGCTGGCAGCTCAGTTGTAGTAAGTAAATTATTAGTTCAAACCTTGCCTATTTTCTTAACATCAGAATTAAGCCTTATAACAGCATTGATTGTATTAATACCTTTGACTTTCAGAATAAAAAAAGAGCTCCCTAAAATTGATAAGAGAACAATGCTTATGTTATTTTTTCAATCCACTACCGGAGTTTTCTTATTTAGAATTCTGCTTTTTTTCGGATTAAAATTCACCTCTGCATCTGAAAGTGGCTTAATAACAAGCACTTCACCAGCTATAATTGGGATATTAGCCTTCTTTATATTAAAAGAAAAGCTATATTTAAATAGAATCTTAGGAATTGTATTTGTTGTCTTTGGAATCTTATTAATAAATATTTATAGCTTATTCATATTACCTTCAAGTAATGTAAATTTTATTAAAGGAACTCTGTTAGTTTTTTTAGCGGTATTATGCGAAGCTCTTTTCTCTATATTGAGTAAGAAAAATGACATTCAAATTCCACCAATATACCGAACAACCATAATTACAATATTTTCAACCTTATGTTTCATTCCCTTTGCTCTACATGATCTTCTATCCTTTGATTTTACTAACTTAAATACTACAATATACCTATCAATAGGATATAACGGAGTATTTGTTTCTGTAATTTCTTATATATTGTGGTTCAAAGGAATTAGAAAAGTGGATGCGAATAATGCTGCTGTATTTTCAGGAGTTATGCCAATCAGCTGTATTTTGCTCTCTAGTATAGTATTAAGAGAAAAAATATTACCTATCCATATTATTAGTCTAATCTTTATCCTCCTAGGAATTTATTTTTCTTGTTCTAATATTCTAAGTGGAGCTACAACCAGAAGATAGATTATAAAAATGCATGGATATTAGTTTTACTTATTTTCCCTTGCTTAAAGCTTCTTTTCTATTACTAGTATATTATTAAAACATTAGGAAAAAATGAAATCAGTATTATCGCAAAGGAGTGTTAAATTATAATGAAAAAATTCTTTTCTACTTTTATACTATTTATTTTACTTAATACACTAATAACACCGATAGAGGTATATAGCATTGATAATAAAAATATCCTGACCACTTCTTCAGTCACTTTAAAATCAGATGAAAGAAAACTCTGGATTGATCATGTTTTATGGACTAGGAATTTTATTATTAGCGATTTATCTTCTCTTCCCGATGAAGATTTTATATTACAAAGATTACTTAAAAATCAAGATGACATTGGAAATTCAATTAGCCCATACTACGGTGAAGAAGCAGGAAATAAGCTTTCTGAGCTTTTAAGGGAACATATTTCAATTGCAGGTCAAGTTGTTGACGCAGCTAAAAACAACAAAAAGGCTGAATTAGATAAGTATAATACATTATGGTACAAAAATGCTGATGAAATCGCTGACTTTTTATCAAAAGCAAATCCTAACCTACAAAACACTGAATTAAAAAACATGTTACATAAACATTTAGAATTAGTTACAGATCAAGCCGTAGCCAGAATAAATAAACTCTGGCCTGCAGATATTGAGGCTTATGATACAGGTGAGAATCACATGATTCATTTTTCTGATATAATTTCAGACGCAATTATAAAACAATTCCCTGAAAAATTCAGATAATTAGTGAGATAGATATACACTATGTAACTTAGATGGAAGAGTAGAACTTTAATGAGGAATCTGTCTAATATCATATTGTATAAATATTTAAATCGAGTAGAAGTTAAACCATTCGCTTTAACTCTACTCGATTTTCATATAATAAATATTCTAGTTCTTGCTTAATCTTAGTACTCGGTCCTAATTGTTCTAACACAACATGATATTGCAAAATTCATAATAAAATACGTTGCGGCTATAGCTCCAAATAATAAGAATATCTGAAATGATGAAACAAAACTTCCCATAAGAATCATACCTTTTCCTGTAAATTCCTCAATACCCACTGCCCATAAGAAAGAGGTGTCTTTTATTACAGTAACCGATTGAGACAAAAATGTTGGAATACATCTCCTAAAGCTTTGAGGCAAAATTATATATCTCAAAGTCTGAAATTTTGAAAATCCTTGAGAATAAGCTGCCTCATATTGCCCTGTACTAACAGAATTCATTCCCCCCCTAAATATTTCCGCCATAACAGCAGAAGTAAACAATGTAAAAGATAAAATCCCTGAATACATAGGCTTTATTGGAACTAAAAACCTGATAGCTAATATCCATAATAAGTTTGGTGTATTTCTATAAATTTCTATATATATTGTTGCAATTTTTCCTAAAATTCCTTTTGAATAATTTCTTAACACTGCAAGAATTGTTCCAAAAAACATACTTAGAATAATTGATATAAAAGCTATTGTTAAAGTCAATTTTATTCCCTGTAAAAGAAATTCTATATTTGCTTGATTAAATACACTTGACATTATTATAGCCCCCCTTCTGCAGCAACAGTTTGAGTCTTTATAGAATCCTCAATATTAATTGATATTTTTCTCTTTTCTTTTAATTCAAGTTTTCTTGATAATACTGCTAATGGGTAACAAAGTATAAAGTAAAGAACCCCAGTTATAACATATGCAGGACCATAATACATATTTGAACTTGACCACGAGTCTGCTCTATACATTAAGTCCCCACCTGCTATCATTGCTAATACAGAAGTATTTTTTATTAGATTTACCAATTGATTTGCAAGTGGTGGTATTATTATCTTTACTGTCTGAGGCAAAATTATATATCTCATGGTTTTAGTATGAGAAAATCCTTGTGACTTCGCTGCTTCAAATTGACCTTTGGGTATTGACGTAATACCTGTTCTCACAACTTCTGCTATATATGCCCCATGGTAAACTCCAACTCCAAGTACTCCAATTAAAAATACTGGTAAGACAATCTTTATATAAGGAAGTCCGTTGAATAAAAAGAATATTTGAATTACTAGCGGTGTATTTTGAATTATCTCTACATATATCCTGCTTATAACTTTAAAAATCTTAATTTTGCTTGTAGAAAGAACTCCAAATATAATTCCTAATACTAATGCAAGAGTAAGTCCTAATATTGAAACTTCAAGTGTTGTTATAAATCCCTCAAAAAATACGCTAAAGTCTTTAAAAACGGCCTCCCATTTAAATAGTGAAAAAGGACTATTCATTATTTAATTTCCCACTTTTTAATTAATTTATCTATTTCACCTGAAGTCTTCATTTCACTTACTACTTCATTTATTACTTTAGCAAGTTCAGTATTGTCTTTTTTACTTGCAATACCATATTCTTGAGGATTATATCTATCATTTAATATTACTGTTGAATCATCAACATATCCATTTAAAATAGCTGCATCAACTGCAAAGCAATCTACTCTGCCTGAATCAAGTGCTGCTTTAATTTCAGGGTAGCCACCAAGTTCTGAGAATTTAAGAGTAATCCCTTGCTTACTTGCCTCTTCTTCTAATGCCTTCTTGGTTGTTGCACTTTGTGCTACTCCAATGGTTTTTCCATCTAGATCTTTTAGAGATGATGCACCAAGACTCTTTTTAACAAGCAATCCGATACCATCCTTCATATATGGATCAGAGAAATTATAGCTCTTTTTTCTTTCATCTGTTATTGTAAAAGTAGCTGCAACCATATCGATTTCTCCATTATCAAGAAGTGGGCCTCTTGTTTTAGCTGTTACCCCTTGAAACTCAACTTTACTTTCATCCCCTAATATTTTCTTTGCCACTGCTTTTGATAGATCAATTTCAAATCCCTCTATTTGTCCAGTCTGAGGATTTTTGTAACCATATTTAGGTACATCAACTTTTACTCCAACTTTTAATACACCTCTATCTTTTATAGCTTGTATTTCTTTTGCTTCAACAGTATTGCTACCTGTTGCGCTGCTTGAAGTAGATGCAGAACTACATCCTGCCATCATTACACATATACCTAATCCTAATGCTAAAAATACTTTTCTTAATTTCATATATTTTTCCCCCTATTTTCTATATTTTTATTTGATTTTTTTTGAATTGCGCTTTATCTTATGACCTTATTTAAAAATGCCTTAGTTCTTTCATTCTTTGGACTCGAGAAAAATTCTTCTGGTGGAGCTTCTTCAATTATTTGGCCTCCATCCATGAAAATAACTCTGTCTGCAACCTGTTTTGCAAATCCCATTTCATGAGTTACAACAACCATTGTTATATTTTCCTTAGATAATCCAACTAAAACATCTAATACTTCCTGAATCATTTCTGGGTCTAATGCCGATGTTGGTTCATCAAATAACATTATTTTAGGATGCATATTAAGAGCCCTTGCAATAGCTACTCTTTGCTGTTGTCCACCAGATAATTGGTTTGGATAAGCATCTGCCTTCTCTTTTAAGCCTACTCGTTCTAAATACTTTAATCCTGATTCTTCTGCTTCTTTTTTACTTACATTTTGAAGTTTTATTGGAGCTAAAGTAAGATTTTCAAGCACAGTCATATGCGGATATAAATTAAACTGTTGAAAAACCATTGCAGTAGATTGCCTAACTTTAGCCAAATCTTTTTTTAGGCTTAAATCGTACTCATCTATTGTTACTTTTCCAGACGTAGGTTCTTCTAAATAATTCATACATCTAATAAGAGTAGATTTTCCTGAACCACTTGGTCCTATTACTACTAATTTTTCTCCTTCTTTAACTAATAAATTTACATTTTTCAAAACATGAACATCGCCAAAATTCTTAACTATATTCTCTAACTTAATCATTTATTACCCCCCTCTGATTTTTATCCTTTATAAATTTTCTTTAATTGTTCAGTTAATCTTAAATTCTCATCATAATCAACAGGACAATCTATGATAACAGGAACTGTTTGCTTAAAAGCTTCCTCTAAAGTTGGAATTAAGTCTTCTGCCTTTTCTATTCTGTATCCTTTAGCATTCATTCCTTCCGCTAATTTAACAAAGTCTGGATTTGTAAACTCCACATAACAGCTCTTTCCATATTGTTCTTCCTGCTTCCACTTAATAAGACCATAATTATTATCATTGAATACAAGCGTCACAAATGGAGTTCCGATTCTAATAGCAGTCTCAATCTCTTGGGAATTCATCATAAAGCCGCCATCCCCAGTAATTGTTAATACTTTTTTATCTGGATTTATTAATTTTGCTGCGATTGCTCCTGGTACACCTATTCCCATTGTGGCAAAACCATTAGATATTATACACGTGTTGGGTTTGTAACAATTATAGTGACGTGCAATCCACATTTTATGTGCTCCCACATCTGAAACTATAATATCATCTGGTCCCATAACCTTTCTTACATCATTTAAGATCTTTTGTGGCTTCATAGGAAATGATAAATCACCCGAATAACTTTCATGCTCTTTTTCTATTTCTTCCTTTATCCCTAGTGCACATACAGGTTCATTCTTTCTTGAGGTCCTTAGAGCAACTTTTAATAATGAATCTGAAATATCACCAACAACTTCAACCTTGGGTTGATACAATTTGTTAATATGAGCTTGACTACTATCAATGTGTATGATTTCTATGCTCCCATTTGGATTCCACTTTGCTGGAGCATATTCAACAATGTCATAACCAACTGCAATAACAAGATCAGCATTTTCAATTACCTTATTTACATAATCTTTTTGCGGAATACCAATAGTAGATATAAAATAAGGATTATTACAAGGAATAATTCCCTTTGACATCATTGTTACGATAACTGGAATTTTTAAATCTGTAGCAAATTTAGTTAATGCTTCACTTGCTTGAGCTCTTACAGCACTGCTTCCAGCAAGTATTACAGGATTCTTAGCTTTAAATATTTCAGCTGCTGCCTCTTCAATTGTTTCAAGTTCAGCAAACTCTTTAGGCTGCACTTTTTTTAATAAAGGTTTTTCGCATGAATCAACAGGCATCTTAGCTATATTTACAGGCAAGTCTATATGACAGGCTCCAGGCTTTTCGCTTTCAGCATACTTAAATGCAATTCTTACAATTTCATTTACTGTATTAGGTCGTACTATCATCTTTGTCTTCTTCGTAATTGGTTCAAACATTTTACATAAGTCTAGAAACTGATGAGAAGTAATATGCATCCTCTCTGTTCCTACTTGTCCAGTAATAGCAACAAGTGGTGCTCCATCACTGTGTGCATCCGCAACTCCTGTTACTAAATTTGTTGCTCCCGGCCCTAGTGTAGCTAGACAAACTCCTGCCTTACCGGTTAACCTGCCATATATATCAGCCATGAATGCTGCTCCTTGTTCATGTCTGGTAGTAATGAATTCAATGGTCGAATCATATATTGCATTCATAACTTCAAGATTTTCTTCTCCTGGAATACCAAATATATATTTAACCCCCTCTTCTTCTAGGCATTTAACTAGCAATTGAGCTGTATTTAAACTTACTTGTCCTAATTCATTACTCTTACCATCCATAGTTCATATCTCCATTTCAAAAAATATTCTTACTTAAACTTTTATGCAATAAAAAAAGAGCCTTGGCATGTATACCAAAGCTCCATCGCTTTTTCTTAAATCTTGAACTGATTATATAATTTAATATAAATATAGTCAATGGATTTTAACATTCTGTGTTTTCTGTAGTTTTTTGAAGTTTATATCTTTATACACATTCAATAAAATAACAAATCCACTTTCCAGCATATTTTCATTTTCCTAATTTAAAATTTTAATTAACACACCTTCAATAAATTTTTTAGTATTTATCTTACCTTGATTAAATGATGACTGCTTTAAATGTTTCATTTCTTGTTTTACTTGCTTTATCTCAAAAAGAGAAGATGAATATTCTTTATAAATATTATTATCCACATCTTCAATCCCCAAGCTAGCTACAGAAGTCATTGCCTTAGTAATAGTTCTTCTAATCCGCTGTTCCATTGCTTTAAAATTTATAACTGCCAGTGTATCACCATATAATTCTTTAGCAACTTCCATATAGATTTCTTTAAGCTGATAGGATTTAGATGGATTCAGTTTCTTTTTATTAATTATATGTAATATTACAAGCCTCAATTCCTCTACTCCAGCGCTGCCAATAATATTTATATCTGAAAATATACGTGCTAGTTTATCCTCCGCAGAAAGATTATCTGCTGCATTTTTAATTTCCTTATGCTTCGCAATGTTTTCCGGAAATATTACACTTTTAATCATTAACATGGATTTCTCTAACTCAACTTGTTTTTTCACATTATTAATAACACTGATGGTTTCAATCATATTAATAGGTTTATTGATGTAAAAAATTATTCCACTTTTATAAGCATTTGAAATCATTTCTCCTTCTTCAACTTGAGATAACATTATAATTTTGCCAGTATAACCATTGTCAAAAGTCCTTTTTACAATTTCTATTCCATCTACCTCAGGCAGTAACAAATCTATTAAGACAATATCTGGATTTAATTTTAAAATAGCCTCTTTTGCCTCTCTTCCCGTTGTAAGTATTGATATGACCTTGCCTAAATTGTTCTTCTTAATTGCTTGTTCCAAAATCTTGCATATTGCTATGTCATCATCAATAATGACAAATGTTGTTTCCATAAATAGCCCCCCTTATTATGAAAATTTCTATAGACTAGTTAGCGGTATACTAACTGTAAATTTAGTTCCTTTTCTTGTATCACTATTAACTTCTATTATCCCTTGTAAATCATCTAGTAGATTTTTAACATGGCATAATCCTATTCCTGTAGACATTGCACCAGTATTCTCATCAAATTTAGTGGAAAAACCAATATTAAATATGTATGGTAATATATCTTCTTCCACGCCTGTCCCATCATCTGAAACACTAATTAATAATATTTTTTCTGAAATCTCCCCAGTCACATTAATTGTATTATTTTCTTTACATGCTTCAATCGCATTAATAATTAGATTGTTTAAAATAGCAAATATATCATAATACCTTTTAATAGAATAATCATTTTCCACTTTAAATTTTATATAAATTTGAGCGTTAATATTATCTATTAATCTCTTAGTACTATCTGATATTATAGAAAAAATTTCTGAAATAGTCATGTATTCTGCTTTCTCAACATTTTTTACTAGCTCGTTGATTCCCCTAAGCACACGATCATTATTTTTACGAATCTCATGCGCATTTTGTGCAATAGCTAATGCCTTAGTTGAAAATTCTGATTTACTTTTATTCATTTCATACAAGTAATATGCTTCCTTCATCACATTGTTTAAATCATCTGTGGATTTTTGCAAATAGAAGGCTTCCGCGTATATTTTAGAAACCATCAAGTTTAATTCGGCATAACGCTTTTGATGTTCTGACTTTTTAATATATAACTTCTGGTAATTGTATATTAGAAATGCAGTACATTGAATAAATGCCCGAATAAGTCCTGTAACAATAATTACTTTTAGTGTTGATACCGAAAACATATTTCTAACTAATATTTCTATAATATTGCAGGCTACATCAAAACATACTAATGCCATATATAAACGTATTATAGATTCATTTTTCTTACTCAGTGAAAATATAGTTCCAAATATTCCATAAAAGATATAAAAAATAGCTGCTGGAGCAAATTGTAGTATAATATCATTTGAATAATTATGTGAAGATATTAGTAAACCCATGCCTCTTATAAATGCAGTTAAAATTCCAGCTGTAACCCCTACTATAAATGGATATATATTTTCAGTTACAGCAAATACAAAACCAATTACGACAACTCCAATTCCTAAAACAAATTTACTGTTAAATGGATATATGTATATCTGTGCGAAAATACTAATTACAATAGAAAATAATATGCTATTTTTTAGGCAAACCTTAGTTCTTGATGTTAACTTCATTTTATCTTTCATTATACTTTTCCTTTTAACTCTAACATACTCATTATTATCCTTAATTTTACTTATAGATGATGATACACTGATATAATTATCAAGTCAATAAAAAAAGGCATATTCATCTCTGATATGCCTTTAATTTATTGATTATTTCTAAAATACAAACCTTAAAATTGCTATTGATACTACGCCAACAACCACTGTTAATAATAAATTATTCTTTTTCATAGCAACTAATATTGTTGGAATTGCTGCTAATAATTCTAAAGAGTTATCTTGAAATGTAAATTTATTATTTACTGTAAAAAGCTCCACAGCTATTAATGAAGCTAATATTGATATTGGAATATATGTTAAAAATTCTTCTACTTTTTTATTTAGTTTTACCTTTGATAATATAGTAATTGGTAATACTCTCGGAAGTACAGTTACAATGCACCCTCCTATAATTACACTCCATACATAGAAATTCACTCTTTAATCACCACCCCAATTAATGCCCCAATAATTGCTGATATAATAACGCCAATACTAGTAGAAACAAGTATGCTACTTATTATCAAAACTATTGAACTGGTAACAACTATTATACCAGCCTTTTTAATCTTTAAATTCCCCTTTATAGCTATAATCAATAAGCCTATAAACATCGCAGTTAATGCAAAATCTAATCCAAAAACTTTATAATCTGGTATAAACCCTCCAATAAAAACTCCAATACCTGTAGCTAAAATCCAATTGATATATGCTGTAATATTTAAGCCTGCCATCCAAAAG
The DNA here is from genome assembly GCF_002029255.1 of Clostridium chromiireducens. Taxonomy (GTDB): domain Bacteria; phylum Bacillota; class Clostridia; order Clostridiales; family Clostridiaceae; genus Clostridium; species Clostridium chromiireducens. Next base: position 18,987 of record NZ_MZGT01000032.1, on the reverse strand, counting down.
TTATTAATCTTCTTTTTCTTATAACCCTCGACAGATGCAACAACAAAAGTTTCATCCGTTAATAGTGTGCCTATAAAAAGATTTTTTAGAAACGAATTATTCTTAAAGTATGGAGCAATTGCCGCACTCATAAACAAATGTCTAAAGTTAACAAAGAAAATAGTGAATATTATACTTGGTACAGATGCCACTGATAAAATCATACTTGATGCTATAAACTGAGATGATCCTCCATAAACAAACGCACTCATACCCATTGCTTCCCAAATTGTCAATCCACAAGATTTACCCAAAACTCCGCAAGCAATTCCTAAACTTATGTACCCAAAAATAGTCGGAATACAATCTTTTATTCCTTGAATAAAGTACCTTAAATTACTTTCCCCCTCTTTTTCTAACGGATTATCTGGTATTTTCCCCAATTCCATAAAATGCCCCCTTGATAATTTATATATAAAATCGTAAGATATATTATATAAATAGTACGTTATATCTTATCATATGTTATATCTTACTTTTGTACTTTATATTTGTCAAGGAGTGAAAATATGAATTTAAATAATATTATTGCTAGTAATCTAAAAAGACTAAGGACTGAAAGGCAGCTAAGCCTAGGAAAACTTTCTGAGATATGCGGTGTTAGTAAAGTAATGCTTGGACAAATTGAGCGAGGTGAATCTAATCCAACCATAAACACAATATGGAAGATTGCTAGTGGATTAAAAATCCCATATACTTCTCTTATTGATGAACCAATAAAAACAGATATTTTAATAAAAAAAGAAGATTCCACTAAACAAGAATCTCCTGATAAAAAATATAGAGTTTACTGTCATTTTACTAGTAATGTAAATAGAAACTTTGAACTTTTCACTGTAGAGTTAGATGGAAATAGTTCCTATGAATCTAATTCCCATGGTGAAAAGACTCAAGAATATATAATACTTTACAGGGGGCAATTGTCATTAACTGTTGACAACACAAATTATATTTTAAATCCTGGAGATTCCATAGTATTTGATTCTTCTAAGCCCCATTCTTATTCTAATTTGAGTGATGATATGGTTCAAATGGCTTTAATTAATTACTATTTGGTTTAAGAACTGCTAATAATCTTTCAAATAAAAGCCTTCTTATCCCTTGGGGGTGCTTTGCCTTTATCATAGCATACCCTATAGATAAAATAGATGCCTCAGCTGAAAATGCTATAAATTTTGATTCCCAAACTGATGGATTATACTTCTTCTTATAATCATATAGCGCCTTAAATCCATAAAATGAATTCATATATTTATACATGAATTTAAAAAACTTATAGACAGTAATTCCCTCTATACTATGACTACTTTGAATATCTGCCAACGGAGCTAGTCCTAAACTAACTTCTTTAACTTCATCTTCTTTTAAAACTTTACATATTTCTATAGTTAGTTTTTCCATAATTCCGAGTGGAGCATCTTTGCTTCTTCTTGTTATATCAATAAAATATCCTTTGTGTGATTCATATGGAAAGCATACTATAAATCCTAATAGCTCCCCCTCTGGATTTGATGCTATAAAATACCTTCTATCGAAAGGTTTGTCCAAAGATATAGTCCCTAACATAAAAGAAAGTTCACTACTTTTCTTCATTGTTAACCACTCATTAGAAACATTAACTATCTGCTCTTCAATTTTCTGATTTCTTTCAATAAGAGGTTTATATTCGGTTACTTTAATACCTAACTTATCCATCTTATTGTTTGCCCATCTAATTTTTGAAGTCTTAGAACCACTTATGGTATAGGTATCTAAATGAATAATAGCTTCTTTTCCATATTCTTGCACTATAAAATCAGCATTCTTCAGAACATTAATATACTTTTCAGAAACTTGGCAAAAGCATATCGATAATGAATTATCTGAGCAAAAACTTTTGAATTCTAGTAAAATATTATTCATATCCTTATCGCTGCATATAGGCTCTCCAGCTACAATTGCTATATTGTTAATTACAGTATAACCTATAACGCCTTCACAAAATTCAGGAAAGAAATACTGCTTGTCATCTTCTAAAATAATGGCCGATACAGGATTTGTTGCAAATTTTCTTAGCATCTCTTGAACTTTAAGCTTATCCTCATATGAATGCGCTTCTTTGAAAGTATTTGGCTCTAAAATTAGTTTTATAATTACCAATAATACACTTAAATTTACAAGTACATTTATATGATTAAAAATATTTATTGAGGTTAAGCTCACAATAGCATTAATAAACACTAAAAGGCATGATAATATAATCCCCACCTTTAATTTTACTGGGTTAGCTTTTGCTTTAAACCAGTTATTTTGAATTACTAAAGATAATAGTATGTAACTTAATAAAAATACATTAAACTCAAAATATACAATCTCAAAGAAATTGGATATGATAAATAATGATATAATAAATACACTAATAACCAAGGCGGCTCTCAATCTTTGCAATAAACCTTTTATGAGAAATAAAAAGCACACTCCTAACAAAAAACAATTTAATATATATATATAATTAAAGCTCGATGATTTACCAAAATTGTCAGCAGAATTTAGTAAATCTAATATTTCTTTTATAATTAAAGTAAACATTAATATAATAAAAGAAACAATATGGTATTTTTTATATTTCATAGTCCCTCCCAAAAATAATCTTTTGAAAAATATATAGTCCTCATTAAATTTTATCTAAAAATAGTATAGACCACATAGTAGAATATCAGTAAACTATCCTGTATAATCTATATTATATTGTATGTTCATATATAATGACAATATAAATTATAATTCTACATTTTCCTTATCTTGTTTATGACTACTTATATTTTTGAATTAAATCACTAAAGTAAAATAAAAAGGAGTTCTATGATAATGTTTTTTTACAGTTTACCCCTTTCACTATCTATTGATACTTTTCTAACAGAATTCGTAAGAAATTACAATAATTATACTTACCTGTTTTTGTCTACTATTGTATTTTGTGAAACTGGCCTATTTATGGCACCTTTTCTTCCTGAAGAATCACTATTATTTGTTACAGGAACTTTAGCGTCAAAAGGAGCATTAGACATTGAAAAAATAACTTTTATATTAGTCATCTCAAATATTATAGGAGAATGCGTAAATTACTATATTGGAAAACGCTTTGGGACAAAAATTTTTAAAAACAATAATTCTATAATCTTTAATAAAAAGCATATAGAAAAAGCTCAAACCTTTTATGATACTTATGGAGGTAAAACAATAATTATTGCTAAGTTTATTCCCCTAGTACGAACTTTCATACCTTTTATTGCTGGCACAGCTGGTGTACAATTTAGCAACTTTATAATATACAACATGATAGGTAGCATCCCTTGGGTAGCTTTATTTATTATTGGCGGTTATTTTTTCGGTAATATACCTATTGTTGCGAATAACTTTGAAATTGTGATTATATTAATTGTTTTAATTTCAATATCTCCAGCTATAATTACAACACTGTTAAAAAGAAGAAGAACAAACTAGTATATAATTATTTTTAATGCAATACAGACCAGAAAAAGAAGCGTATCTTTCTGGTCTGTATATATTTAAAATTGTAAATCTTATTCTATTAATTATTCATCTTATTAGGATAATTTCGTCTTAGACTTATCTTTATATATCCAATAATCCACTTCACTTAAACTTACTTTTTTTCACCAAACAATATTAGCAATGTATAAAATTATTGGTATTGTAACTAATGACAATAACGTGCTTAGTCCCACTAACTTTGCTCCGTATTCATAATCTCCACCATACATCTGAGAAAACATTGGTACAGTGAGCCCTACTGGTGTAGACATAGCTATCAATACTACTTTTTTTATTTCCGATAAAGATGAAGGTAAAAACTTAAATAATATAATCATTATTATTGGAATTATTATCAATTTTACAGATGCAACAAAATAAGCATGTCCATCGTTAAATAGCGTAATAATTTTAGATCTTGCGATATACGTACCAAGCAAAATCATAGCTATAGGTGTATTAGTTTCCCCTACTAAATTAAATGCATCATATATAAGTTTTGGAATTTTTATTGGAGAAATAAAAACTAATAAACCGAGTGCTACAGCAATAATTCCTGGATTTAATAATACACTCTTTACCGTAACTAGATTCTTATTATTTGATACCATGTATATCCCATATGTATAACTTAATATATTAAAACAAACCAGGTATGCTGATAAGAAGAAAACTTTATCTATCCCCATTATACTGGTTACCAATGGTATCCCAATGAATCCTGCATTAGCAAATCCAATGGCAAATTTATCGATTCGTTGCTCTCTCTTAAAAATAATCCTTCCAATTAAAAATCCCAAAAGCATTGCAAATAAAGAAACTATAAAGGAAATCCCAAGCTCCTTTAATTTATCTATTGAAAATTCCATCTGATAACGAGTCAGCATTATTAGTGGATTAATCACCCAAACCAACAAATTCGATATTTGTTTAGCTCCTTCTTCATTAATTAATTCTTTTCTGTAGACAATAAATCCAATAGCCATTAATACATACATAATGCCTACTTGCCCAACTATTGTAGTAATAATCTCCATAACATTTTATCCTTTCGTAAAAAATTCCCTATACGTAAACAAAATATAGCCTAAACTTATGCAATAAATTCACCGAAAGTAGAAACATTGTTGTTTCGCAGGACTATGAAAATTTCGCTGAAAGAGCTAAATTGCAGGTTGCACCACTAATGCTTGCTCCCAATTGCATTGTGACAAGCATTAGTGGAACAACCTACAATTAAGCTCTTTTAACAGCTCATTTTCAAATGCCTGCTGCACAAAAATGTTTCTACTTTCTAGTATGTATTTATTGCAAAGTATAAGTTAAATTCATATTCTAGTTATCTATATTTATTTTACCACAAATTAGTGTACTTATTTCAAGCTATCGAATTATTTATAGGTATATTTTAAATTATAACCTAAGATTATTTTGATATATTAATGTATTGATTAACTTTTGATAGGCATGCATTCTATACATAAGTTCAAATTCTCATTACAGCTAAAAAAATTGACACATTCTTAAACTAAATTTGAATTGTCATGTATACATCAATTATTTTATTACATAGATTTTCACTAAAAATAAAAAGTATTAATAGGTTAAAAACCCATTAATACTTTTTTATTTTTAGTTATTATATCTTCTAGTTAGTGCTGTGAAAAACTACTTTTCTATAAGTTTCAAATTTAACCCATTTATTCAAGAAATCACCTAGAGTTTTTTCGTTAGTTTCTTTATATTCATTTAAGAATGTTGTAACTTCCTCATTAGAATTTACCTTAACTTCAAATCCTCTACCATTTATAACTGGAACTTCTTGATACTTATAATCATCGATTGAATTAATGTTAGCAATTTTCTTATCACGAACTTCAATTGCTACTCCATCACGAAGAACTAGTAAATCAAAATTCTCTGGATATTCATAACTATCACCTTTTATTGGAAGCTCATTACCTACAGTGTAAGTTTTTTCTTCTGGTTTATATTTGAAGATAGATAAAGTTTCTGTATCATAATAGAATTCTTCAAAAATATCTCCTCTTGCTTTTAATTCATTATATTCAAAAGCAAACTTTCCATTTTTAGCATCATTATTATGAACATCTTCTATAACACCACAAGCTGATGTCATGTTAGTAATACGATCTATTAAAATAAGTTCTCCTAAAGTTTTATGTGCATCGAACTCATCAACAACTATTTTTTCTGAAAGTAAAATATCACATGCTGCTATTTCATTTTTTGTTAAATAACCAGTTGGTAAATGCTCACCTGTGTTTACATCGATTTTATACTTTACATCTGTAACAACACCAGTTAACATCTTAGTTCCTACTTTTACAAAGTACTCTTTACCTGCTGTTAATTCTGAATCATCCATCCAAAGAATTTTTGCACTAAGCAGTTTGCTTGGAGCAATGCTAGTTCCTTTTGTAAGTACACAGCCTCTTGATACATCTACTTCTTTATTAAGCTGTATTGTGACAGCCTGCCCTTGCCCAGCACTTTGTGATTCCTTATCAGTAACATGAATACTTTTTACTAATGCTTTCTCATTGCTAGGAAGTGTTGTGATTTCATCTCCTACTGCAATACTTCCAGCTTCAATTTCCCCTTGGAACCCTCTAAAAGTATGATTTGGTCTACATACCCTTTGAACTGGCATATAGAAACCTTCTTCTGATTTATTATCAATCTCTACATTTTCTAGATGTGTTAAAAGTGCTTCCCCACTATACCATGGAGTATTTGCTGACTTCTTTGTAACATTATCCCCTTCTGTAGCTGATACTGGAATTATATGAACATTTTCTAACGAAAGTTCTTTTACTAATTCTTTAATTTGCTCTTCGATTTCTAGAAATCTTTCATGATTATAATCTACTAAATCTATTTTATTAACTGCAAATACAAAATGTTTTACACCCATTAAAGAACAAATTCTTGCATGTCTTCTTGTTTGAACAAGTACACCTTGCTTTGCATCTAATAATATAATAGCAAGCTCTGCAAAGGATGCTCCTACTGCCATGTTTCTAGTATATTCTTCATGCCCTGGAGTATCTGCTACTATAAAACTTCTGTTATCAGTTGTAAAATAACGGTATGCAACGTCTATTGTAATTCCTTGCTCACGCTCCGCCATTAAACCATCTAATAGTAGAGAATAGTCTATTGCTCCTCCTCTGCTACCAACCTTACTATCCAATTCTAAAGCTTTTTCTTGATCTGCGTATAAAAGCTTCGAATCATACAAAATATGCCCAATAAGAGTAGACTTTCCGTCATCTACGCTACCACATGTTATAAACTTTAATAAGCTCTTCATCTTAGAAATACCCCTCTCTCTTTCTTCTTTCCATACTACCTGCTGCTTCACTATCTATAACTCTAGTTGTTCTTTCAGATGATACGGCACTAAGGGTTTCCTCAATAATCGCATCTAAAGTAACTGCATCTGATTCAAAACCACCTGTTAATGGATAACATCCAAGTGTTCTAAATCTTATTATTTTATGTTCAACCTTTTCTCCTGGTAATAGCTTTAATCTATCATCATCCACCATGATAATATTGCCATCACGCTCAATGCACGGTCTTTCTTTTGCAAAATATAAAGGCACGATATCAATATTTTCACGTTTTATATATTGCCATATATCATTTTCAGTCCAATTTGAGATTGGGAAAACTCTCATACTTTCGCCTTTATTTATTTTAGTATTATAAAGTTTCCACATTTCTGGTCTTTGATTTTTAGGATCCCATGCTTGTGCTTCATTTCTGAAAGAGAAAATTCTTTCTTTCGCACGAGATTTTTCTTCATCACGACGTCCACCACCAAAGGCTGCTGTAAATCCATATTTACTCAAACCTTGTTTTAAAGCTTGCGTCTTCATAATATCAGTATACGCTGAACCATGCTCAAGAGGATTAATTCCTTGCTTAATACCCTCCTCATTTGAATGGACAATCATTTCTATTCCTAATTCTTTTGCTTTTCTATCACGGAATTCTACCATTTCTTTAAACTTCCATGTTGTATCAATATGCATGAAAGGGAATGGCGGCTTTTCAGGATAAAATGCCTTCATTGCAAGATGCAGCATAACTGAACTGTCTTTACCAATAGAATATAACATTACTGGCTTTTCGCATTCTGCAGCTACTTCTCTAATAATATAAATTGCTTCTGCTTCTAATTTATCAAGATGTGATAATTCACTCATATATTAGTCCCCCTATTATCTTAATTAAAATTCTAAAAATTTATCTAAAATACATGAAAAAGTAATATTATTTTTCATATGTTTTTTATCAATATTGATTTGAATCTTTACGATTTATCTTAATTGAATGCTCTTTCCCATCAATTTCTTCAATCTTCCAGTCTGCAATATCATCTTTTAATTCAACTGTAAGTCTGCTTCCTCTTCCACCCATATCTGCTCCTAGATATAATGAAATTGAACCTGTAGGGCATTCTTTTATACAAGAAGAGCATCCCCAACAATCCTTAGGATATTTTATATATACTTTCTTTCCATCGTCAGTTGATTTTATAAGACTTCCTGGACACACAGCTAAACATCTTTTGCATCCTATGCATTTATTTTTATTAATTGCTATGCTCATATGTTTCACCTCTTCCCACTAAATCTCTATATAACATTGTAAGTTTACCATCTATAAGCTTTGAGTTAACATACTTAAGCCATTCATTGCTTTTTTCTGGATAATCAAGATTTTCTGCAAAGCTATGCCATCTAGTTTCTTTTCTTGCCTTTAAGTGAGCAATTACTGATTTACAAATAATAAGTCTCTCTTTAAGCTCATATACAAACATCAATTCATGCATATCTTCCGCATGCAGATTCTCGCTTAATTTCTCAATTTGCTCAATTTTCTCAGCAGCAAGTTCAAGCTGTTTCTCATTAAATTGATAACTGCTTCCAATACCACCTGCATAGGTATCCATTACCTTTTGCATTGCTTCTTCAAGCTGCTCTACATTAAATACCTGATTTTCAGAATTTAATACTTTTTCAACTTCTGCTTTCTTTTTCTCTATAAGTGAAACTTCTTCAGCTTTTGATAAAGTAATATTATTATTTCCATCACCACTTATTGCTTCTACTGCTGCCTTAGCTGCGATTTCACCTTCTACTAATGCGCCTGTGACATATTTTTGTGGGCATCCACCAGCCACATCACCAGCTGCATAAAGACCTTTTATTGTTGTTTCTCTTTTAGTATCAATCCAGTATCCACTAGCAGTATGTCCTCCTACTATGTATGGTTCTGTTCCTTCAATTTCTACATTTTGCTCACTTGGATTTCTTCCTGATTCTAACCATTTTAATGTTTGGCTAGGTGCCATATTTAAATATGCTTTCTTTAATTCCTCATCTTGAGCAGAGCTAATACCTTCTGTTCTTAAATAACAAGGTCCTCTACCTTCTTGGTTTTCCTTTACTGTACCATAAACTCTTTCAGATGTAGTTAATCCATATTTTGTTTCATATACTTCACCTTTTGAATTTACTTGCTTTGCCCCTACCCCTTGTGCAATTGTGCCTGTAGGTGCAATTGTATCTTTGCATCTTAGAGCAATGAATCTCATTTCAAAAGTAGTCATTTCAGCTCCTGATTTTATACCCATGGCATATCCTGCCCCAGTATTAAATGGAGGATACCACATTTTATGTCTTGAGAACCCTGGGTTATTAGGCTTATAAAGACCAGCGGCTCCACCAGTTGCACATATTACCTTTTTTGCTTTAATTTTATATAGAATTTCTTCCTCAACATTAACTGCAAATGCTCCAAGGATTTGATTATCTTTTACAATATAATCAATAACATTAACTTGATTCATAACTGTTACATCTGGAAGTTTCTTAACTGCATCTGCTAAAATAGGCTTAATATTTTCACCATTAATTTTTATATTTCTATTTCCTCTAGCTACATATTCGCCATTTTCATCCTTTAAAATAACAAGACCTAAATCTTCTAGTTTCTTTGTTACCTTATTTAAACCTTGTGACATTGTAAGTAATAAATCTTCTCTTACAATATTATCTGCATCCTTTTTAGCATAATCTACATAGTCTTCCGGAGTTCTTCCTTTTACTATATATGCATTGATTGCATTTACCCCAGCTGCCAAACAGCCGCTTCTCTTAATATTGGCTTTTTCAAGGATAAGTACGGATGCATCAGAATTTTCTTCGCGTATTGTTAGCGCTGCATAACACCCAGCAGTACCCCCGCCAATAATCAATATATCTGTCTCTAATTGTTTTACTTGAACGTTCTTACTCATAGCATATCTCCTTTTTTTAAGGTCAATATTTACTAAATAAACACAGAGTTATAATTATTAACTTCTGCATTTTTAAGTACTAATTTTTATTTTCTTCAAATTTGAAGTCATTAAGTTTTCACGTTTTTTCTTATTTATTAAAGAATACTTATATAACTACAGATATTTCTTCTGTTTTAATCTTATTTTCTACAACATTTGCACTATTTTCATTAAATGCATAAACTCTATGAATTAAAACTAAAACTTCTTCACCAATTTTTAGTTCTTCGTCCTCTAAACTACGATATGCATAAAGTATTTGATTTCCAACCTGAACATCTATTTCAAGGTTATTTCCTCTAAAAGCAATATCTTTAACTATTCCTTTTTCTGCTGCAAGAGGAGTTAATATTTCTTTATCGTTTTTAGCAATTTGTATAAATTCAGGACGTACAATTGCTTTCGTTTCTTTAGGATCTACAACTTCAAATCCCTTTAACTTTGTATAATCTTCTATTAGATTCGATTCACCAATAAATTGTGCTACAAAAGGAGTCTTTGGATTTTTATATATCTCAACTGGGCTTCCTTTTTGCTCAATTCTACCTTTATTAGTTATTATTATTTCATCTGCTACTTCAACAGCTTCATCTTGATCATGAGTTACGAAGATACTTGTTATCCCTAATTTGGATATAGTCTCTCTAAGCCATCTTCTAAGTTCTTTTCTTACCTTTGCGTCTATAGCTGCGAAAGGCTCATCCAATAATAGTAGCTGTGGGTTTGGTGCAAGTGCTCTAGCAAAAGCTACACGTTGTCTTTGTCCACCAGATAATTGGCCTGGATATCTTTTTTCAAGACCTTTAAGACCAATAAGTTCTATAAGTTCCATAACTCTTTCATATATAAAATCTTTTTTAGCTTTTTGTACTACAAGACCAAAAGCTATATTATCATAAACTGTCATATGACGAAATAAAGCATAATTTTGAAAAACAAATCCTATTCCTCTTTTTCCTGCTTCTATATCATTAACTTTAACCCCATTAATAATGATATCTCCTTCATCTGGAGTTTCAAGGCCTGCTATCATTCTAAGTATTGTAGTCTTACCACTTCCACTAGGACCTAAAAGACCAATCAATTTTCCTTGCTCTATTCTAAAGTTAACATTATCAGATGCTTTATAATCTCCAAACCTTTTGTTAATATTCTTTAGTTCCACATACATATTCTAGACCCCCTTCTTACTTTTCCATTCCACAATGTTACGTAATACTAAAACTATAATTGCAATAATAACTAATATTGAAGCAACTGCAAAAGCTGCTGAAAATTGATATTCATTATATAAAATTTCAATGTGTAATGGAAGAGTATTTGTCTTTCCTCTAATATGACCAGATACTACTGATACTGCTCCAAATTCTCCCATTGCTCTTGCTGCACACAGTATTACTCCATATATGAGTCCCCATTTAATATTAGGAAGAGTTATTTTTCTAAATATATTAAACCCACTAGCTCCCATCATAGCTGCTGCCTCTTCTTCATCAGTTCCTTGTGCATTCATTAAAGGTATTATTTCTCTTGCGACAAATGGGAAGGTAACAAATATTGTTGCTAGTATTATTCCTGGCACAGCAAAAACAATTTTCATATTATTTTCAACTAAGATATTTTCCAAAAAACTACCTTTTCCAAAAGTTAATACAAATATCAACCCCGCAATAACTGGAGAAATTGCAAAAGGTAAGTCAATTAAAGTTCCTAATAGGTTCTTCCCTCTAAACTGAAATTTTGTAATAGCCCATGCAACACATATCCCAAATATGGTATTCATAATTGTTGCGATTAACGTAGCTATTAATGTGAGGTTCATAGCTTTAAGAGTGTATCCATCTGAAACGGCTTTTAAATATGCATTAAATCCTTTAGCCAAAGCTTCCGAAATTATCGATATTAGTGGAATAATAAGCATTAATACAAGAAATAATACACTTATGCCTATTAAACCATACTTCATGAATTTATTTTCACTTCTATGCATTGATGTCTTCTTCACTTACTACTCACCTCATATCTTCTTTAATTTACTATTATATAGTTGGATTCCATTTATAACAAATAATATTAAAAATGAAGCTCCCAACATAACCAATGCTATTGCTGTAGCACCGCTATAGTCGTATTGTTCTAATTTTGACATAATTAAAAGAGGTGCTATCTCTGTTTTCATAGGAAGATTTCCTGCTATGAAAACTACACTACCATATTCACCAACACCTCTAGCGAAAGCTAATCCAAAGCCTGTTAATAATGGTGCTGATATTTCTGGAAATATTACTTTAAAAAAAGTCCTTGCTCTACTAGCTCCAAGCATTGCTGCTGCTTCCTCATATTGACTATCTAAATCCTCAAGAACTGGTTGAATTGTCCTTACAACGAACGGAATTCCAATAAATATCAATGCAATGACGATCCCTAAAATGGAGAAAGATGATTTTATTCCAAACGAATAAAATATTTTTCCTACCCATCCATTTTCAGAATATAAAGTAGTAAGCGAGATACCTGCAACCGCTGTTGGCAGTGCAAATGGTAAATCAATAATACCATCTATAAATCTTTTAAACGGAAAATCATATCTTACTAAAACCCAGGCTAAAATCACACCAAATATACTATTTATTATTGCTGCTATGAACGCTGCTCCAAAACTAACTAAGTATGCATGTAATACTCTAGAATTTAATACTGTACTAAAAAACTTATCTAATCCCATTCCCCCTGACTTTATAACCAAAGCTGATAAAGGAATTAGGACAATAAGACTTAAGTAAACAAGAGAAAATCCCATAGTTAATCTAAATCCAGGAATAACTCTTTTTGACTTGCTCATATTCATCCCCCATTCTAACAAAATAATTAATACCTTTCAAAATTTCTTATCTACTTATCCTTAGCCTTTTGGAATATAGATTTGATCAAATGTTCCACCATCGGAAAAATGTGTTGATTGAGCCTTTTTCCATCCACCAAATAAAGGATCATCTATAGTTACAAGATCTAACTTTGGAAATATATCCTTGTACTTCTCTGCAACTTCTTTATCTCTTGGTCTAAAATAGTTTTCAGCTACTAATTCTTGTCCTTCTTTAGTATATAAATATCCTAGATATGCTTCTGCAACATCTTTAGTTCCCCTTCGATCAGTAACTTTATTTACTACTGCAACTGATGGTTCTGTTAAAATACTCAATGATGGAGTAACTACTTCATAATTATCCTTTCCAAGCTGCTGTAATGATAACATAGCTTCATTTTCCCAGGCTATCAGTACATCTCCTAATCCTCTTCTAACAAAACTAGTTGTTGCTCCCCTTGCACCAGAATCCAGCACTACTACATTTGAATATAACTTTGACATAAAATCTTTTATAGACTTTTCATCTCCATTATATTTTTTTGATGCATATGCCCATGCCGCCAAGTAATTCCATCTAGCTCCTCCTGAAGTTTTTGGGTTTGGTGTTACAATTGAAATACCATCTCTTGTTAAATCATCCCAATCCCTTATATTTTGAGGATTTCCTTTTCTAACAAGAAAAACAATAGTTGATGTATATGGTGCGCTATTTTCCTTAAATCTACTTTGCCAATCATTGTCTATGAGACCTGACTTACTAATAGCATCAATATCATATCCTAGTGCCAGAGTCACAATATCAGCGTCTAATCCTCCGATTACTGCTTGAGCCTGTGAGCCTGATCCTGCATGAGATTGATCAATTGTTACATCTTGTCCAGTTTTTTCTTTCCAATACTTCACAAAACTTTCATTATACTTCGTGTACAATTCTCTTGTTGGATCATACGACACGTTCAAGAGTTCCACTGGTTTTATTCCATTGCTAGCCTCTTGCCTTCCACATCCTGCAAAAACCCCAATAACTATAGCAGCTGAAAGCATTAAACTTAAGATTCGACTTTTTTTCACAATGTCCGCCCCTATCTTTTATAGTAATTTTTAATATTCATATATGTTTAGTAGGGTTTGTGGTAATAAATATACCAAGAATACTTAATCATATTTCCATATAAGCTCTTCACTATAATCTTAAGAGAAATTATACCCCAATCTATGAGTTAATTATATTCTTGGTCAATAATATAAAACCATCGTTCCATTTCCTACTAATTTTATAAACTTTATATGAAATATACTATAAGGTAATTTCACCATTTTGTCAATAAATTTGCTCGAAAAATATTATAATTAGACCAAATAAAACCTGAGAATAAAAGTTATTTCTTTTATTCTCAGGTTTATGAATTATTTTATAGTATTACATCACATCTAATGCATATTATTTAGGAAATGCTTACAACAATACTAATAAGAAGTCCATTTTTACCCAGAAAATATTATTTCTTTGGAACATAAATTTGGTCAAATGTTCCTCCATCAGCAAAGTGTGTTGATTGTGCTTTTGCCCATCCCCCAAATTCATCATTTACTGTAACTAATTTAAGCTCTGGAAATGTATTTTTATATTTTTCAGCAACTTCCTTATCTATAGGTCTATAGTAATTTTGTGCTATTAGTTCTTGCCCTTCTTTTGTATATAAATACTCTAAATAAGCTTGTGCAACTTCTCTTGTTCCTTTTCTATCAACTATCTTATCCACTACTGCAACTGGTGGTTCAGTTAATATACTTAAGGAAGGAGCAACTATTTCATATTGATCTTTTCCAAGTTCATTAAGTGATAAAATTGCTTCGTTTTCCCATGCTATAAGCACATCTCCTAATCCTCTTTCAACAAAGCTTGTTGTTGCTCCTCTAGCTCCTGAATCAAGTACAGCAACATTTGAATATAACTTAGACATAAAATCCTTTATAGCTTTTTCATCTCCATTATATTTTTTTGAAGCATATGCCCATGCAGCTAAATAATTCCATCTAGCCCCACCAGAAGTTTTTGGGTTCGGTGTCACTATAGAAACTCCATCTTTAGTAAGATCATCCCAATCTTTTATATTCTTTGGGTTTCCTTTTCTGACAAGAAATACAATTGTTGATGTATATGGTGAACTATTGTCTTTAAATTTACTTTGCCAATCACTATTTACTAGACCTTCCTTGCTTATAGCATCAATATCATATCCTAATGCTAGAGTCACAACATCAGCATCCAATCCTCCAATAACTGATTGTGCCTGTGCACCAGATCCCCCATGTGATTGATTTATTGTTACATCTTGTCCGGTTTTATCCTTCCAGTACTTAACAAAACTTTCATTAAACTTTGTATACAATTCTCTTGTTGGATCATATGATACATTTAGTAATTCTACTGGCTTTTTACTATCATTTGTATTTTCGCTCTTAGCTTCTTGCTTACCACATCCAACAAATGCCCCCATAATTAAAGTAGCTGATAGCATTACACTTAATATTCTTGTCTTTTTCATTATATTTGCCCCTCTCTTTTATTATTTACCATATATGTTTAGTAGGTTTTACATTAATAATATCTTAACTAAATTTGATAATAATTTTATAATGAATACACTTCTAATTAAAATTATTTTCTATAGCTTATTTCTTTCCAAATCTTTAATTCCTTACTAATTCTATATGTTTTATATGAATTATACTATAATTTATATTATTCACATTGTCAATACATTTATTCCATAATATTATTGACTTAATTAAATTCTTTACATTCTTAAAATTTTCTAGCCTTAATAATATAAAAAACCAA
This sequence comes from Clostridium chromiireducens, assembly GCF_002029255.1. Taxonomy (GTDB): domain Bacteria; phylum Bacillota; class Clostridia; order Clostridiales; family Clostridiaceae; genus Clostridium; species Clostridium chromiireducens. Next base: position 3,321 of record NZ_MZGT01000032.1, on the reverse strand, counting down.
GCAATTATTTAAAATAATTTACTTGGTATATATGCTTCGATTAAATTTTTAAGTATTCTATTTTTGTTGTATTTTTATTCCGTGACATGAACTAGCTGAAGAACATCCTGAACATCCACATCCACAACTACTTTCTCCACTTTTAGCTTTCTTAATTTGTTTTGCTATTATAAGTGCTGTAAGGCCAAATATAATACCACCTAAGATAATTGTTGCTATCATGAATATCACTCCTTATTTTAAAATTCAAGTAGGTAGTTATTATTAAACTTACCTACTCAATCTTTATTTGTATTCTGTATAACTTAATTGTCCACCAACTTGTTTTTCCTTTGAACTTCTTCCTGTTAATATAACTATAGTAATTACTAAAATCGCTATTACTACTGATGTTATAGCTCCAGTCAGACTTCCAATTCCCAAAATATAGCTACCAACTTGATTAATGATAAGTGCAACTATATAGGCAGTAAATGTTTGGAATCCTAGAGTAATCCATGTCCATTTCCACGAACCCATTTCACGTCTTATTGCACCTATTGCTGCAAAGCAAGGAGCGCAAAGTAAATTAAATGCCATAAACGCGAACGCACTTGCTGCTGTAAACATACTTGCAACATTTCCAACAAGCGCTGGATCATCTTCCACTGCATCAGCTATACCAAATAGAACTCCAAATGTTCCAACTACATTTTCTTTTGCAATAAGTCCAGTAACTGTTGCAACAGCAGACTGCCAATTTCCGAATCCAAGTGGTGCAAAAATTGGTGCTATTATATTACCTAAACTTGCTAATATACTATCTCCTGCATCAACCATCTCAAATGACCAATTGAATGATTGTAAAAACCATATTGTTACACAAGCAGCAAATATAATTGTACCAGCTTTATAAATAAATGATTTTCCTCTATCCCACATATGCATCAAAACACTTTTTAAACTTGGAATATGATATTGTGGAAGTTCCATAACAAACGGCGAAGGATCTCCTGCAAATAATTTAGTTTGCTTTAATACAACCCCACAAATAATAACCATTGCTATTCCCAAAAAGTATGCTGAAGGTGCAACCCAAGATGCTCCTCCAAATAATGCACCCGCAATTAATGCAATTATCGGTAATTTAGCACTACAAGGAATGAATGTAGTTAACATAATTGTCATCTTTCTATCTCTATCATTCTCCATCGTACGGCTTGACATTATTCCTGGAACTCCACATCCTGATGCAATTAACATAGGAATAAATGATTTACCTGATAATCCAAACTTACGGAAAATTCTATCCATAATAAAGGCTACACGAGACATATATCCACAGTCCTCAAGAATTGATAGTAAAAAGAATAAAACCATGATTTGTGGAACAAAACCAATTACAGCTCCAACTCCACCAATAATACCATCTATTATTAATCCTTGTAACCAGTCTGCAACATTTACTGATGCAAGCCAATTTGATACATTACCTTGTACTATTTCTCCTACTAATACGTCATTAGTCCAATCTGTCATTATTGTTCCAATAGAACTTACTGCTATGTAATATACACCAAACATAATGGCAGCAAATATAGGAAGAGCTAAGAAACGGTTTGTAACAATTTTATCTATTTTATCAGATGTTGTTTCCCCACTATTATTGTTCTTTTTAATTGCACTTGAAACAACATCACCTATAAATGCATATCTGTCACCTGTAACAATACTTTCGCTATCATCATCAAGCTCATCTTCGTATTTCTTTATTATCTGTTCTATTTTACTCAAAATAGTTTCTGAAAGTTTTAACTTTTCTAAAATATTTTGATCACGTTCAAAAAGCTTGATTGCAAGCCAATGACTTTCAAACTCATTATTAGTGATATCATTTTTTACTACTTTTTCAATTTCTTCAAAAGCATGTTTGGCTTCATCTGAAAAAGCTAATACAAAATTTGGCTTCGCTTTTAACTTTGCAAGTTCCACAGCTTTCTCTGCTGCAACCTTTACCCCATTACCTTTTAGTGCAGAAGTTTCAACCACTGGACATCCTAGAACTTTTGATAGTTTATTAACGTCTACTTTATCTCCATTCTTTTCAACAATATCCATCATGTTAAGAGCTACAACTGTTGGAATTCCTAACTCTAAGATTTGAGTTGTTAAATATAAATTTCTTTCAATATTTGATGCATCTACTATATTAATTACAGCATCTGGTTTATCATTTATCATAAAATTACGTGTCACAACTTCTTCAAGAGTGTATGGAGATAAAGAATAAACACCCGGCAAATCCACAATTTCCACATCTTTATTTCCTTTTAACTTACCACCCTTTTTTTCAACTGTTACTCCTGGCCAATTTCCAACGTATTGTGATGAACCAGTAAGTTCGTTGAACATAGTAGTCTTTCCACAGTTTGGATTTCCTGCAAGACCTATTTTAATTGACATTTTCATTCCTCCTTGTCACTAATCTCTCTTTTTCAATAATATTGGGTTTCATATATTCTCTTTCACGGATTATTCCACGATTATCATTTCTGCATCAGCTTTACGTAGAGATAACTCATATCCACGAACGGTTACTTCTATAGGATCTCCTAATGGAGCCACCTTTCGTACATAAACTTCACAGCCCCTTGTAATTCCCATATCCATAATACGTCTACGAATCGCTCCTAATCCATCGACTTTTTTAACTTTAACAGTTTGTCCACATTTTATTTCTTTTAATGTGCTCATTACATAATCCTCCTAAACTATTATTCTGCTTGCCATACCTTTGTCCAACGCTACTCTACTGTCCTTCACATTTATTATAAGGTTCCCTCCAAGCTCAGAAATAATTTTAACTTTCTCACCTGCCACAAGTCCTAAACTATTAAGAAATCTTTTTGTTTCATCATTTCCTGTAATCTTTTTAATATTCATTTCGTTTCCTTTAGCAGCTAATATTAATGGCATATCTGATTCCTCCTCAAAATAATTCTCATAAATTTATATATTTTTTTGGGTCATGCTAGTTTTACTAATTGCTGACGATGCAATCCATTATAAGCTAGACACTTTTTAATTCTTGAAACCCGTTCTATTAAGTATAAATTAAATAATTCCTTTTAATTAAAATCATATTCAATTGATAATGATTTTAATTAATCACTATAATTATAATAGCACTTTTTTCATTTATTGAAAATGATTTTCATTGTATTTATTTAAATAATATCAAATTTCATATGATAACGTTTTTATTTTGCACTATTAATTTTATTTCGCAGTAATATTTATAATTTATTAAAGATAGAGTACATACATATTTCTAATCTAACT
>NZ_MZGT01000031.1 GCF_002029255.1 Clostridium chromiireducens | reverse complement strand
TAAACGAAGAAAAATGTATTAAATGCGAATTATGTATTAAAGAATGTCCATCAAATGTTTTAAGGATGGGGAAAGATGTGCCAGAAGAAATAGAAAATACAACTTGTATTGCTTGTGGACATTGTGTTGCAGTGTGTCCTAATGCTGCTATGGATAATATAAAATCACCTTTAAAGGATCAAATTGAATTAAAAAATTTCACTAAGTTAAATGAGCAGCAGGCAGAATACTTTTTAAGATCACGTCGCTCCATAAGAAATTACAAATCTGAACCAGTGACAAGAGAAAAATTAACAAAGTTAATTGATATTGCAAGACAAGCTCCTACTGGACGTAATAGTCAAGGTATATCATTTATAGTTGTTGAAAATAGAAATTTACTCGAACAAGCTATAGAAGTCTGTATTCAACTAATAGAAAATTCTCCATTTAGACATTTAATAGAAAAAGCTGTTAAAGCCTATAGAGAAAATGGAGATGATTCAATTTTTCGTGGAGCTCCAAACTTAGTCATTGCGACATCAGATAAAAATTTCCAATATGGACGTGATAATGCTATTTCTTGTTTAACTTATCTTGAATTATACGCCCCTTCTCTAGGTCTTGGATCATGTTGGGCTGGAATTTTTGAACATTGCATAACTGTTGAAAACTCTCCGCTGCTTAAATTATTCAACATTCCTGAAGATAAAAAAGTTGTAGGAGCAGTTATGGTTGGATATCCTAAGTATAGCTATAAGAGATTAGTTAATAAAAATCCATTGGAAGTTAATTTTATAGAATAAATTTTTTATATAATTTTAGCTATGCATACACTTTTTAAATTGCACAGTAAAAGATCGCAATTCATTATGAATTGCGATTTTTTAATCGTATGCGCTATAACTACTACTTATTTATACTCTCGGATAATTTTAAAAGATTGCTTGATACTTCACTTAATCTTTGATTCCCAGATGCAATTTGCTCTGCTTGTGCAGCTTGTGTTTCTCCTATAACAGAAAAACTATTTAAAACATTAACAATAGCATTAATATTATTTTTAATCGTAGCTAATGTTTCACTAATTTGCCCTGTTGACTCTTTACTATTAGCAGCAAGTTTTCTTATCTCACCTGCTACGACATTAAATCCCTTTCCATGCTCACCAGCTCTAGCTGCTTCTATTGCTGCATTTAGCCCCAATAAATTTGTAGTATCAGCTATACTTTTTATATATGATATTATACCATCCATACTTGCAAGACTAAGTTGAGTTTCATTTATTAAACTATTAACATTTTGATTATTTGTAGCTAATTCTTGAGTAGATGCTGACAATTCCTGAGAAGATGCTGCTAATTCTTCTGAAAATGCTTGTAATTCATCTATCATTTCATTTAAATCATTTTCTTTTTGCAAAGAAACTGCATATGTAATTGTTCCAACTACATTATTTGTGTTTGGATTAACTACAGGAACTCCGTAAGCAATAATTGGAAAGCCAAAAGCTTCTTTAGGATAATTTAACGAATGCTTACGTTTAGTTTTTATAGCATTATCTGAAACTCCATCTTTTACTATTGGCATCCCCTCTTTAATATTTAATTCAAAGGTTTCTGCCTGTTTAAAAAGTACAAATTTTTCCTTGTCTGTAATTGACATAGCTACATCTGATGTGAATACCGTTGGCAAAACGCTAAATCCTATCTTTAATGCCTCAAAAAATTCTTCATCACTTGTGTTCATTTTTCTATTCAACTCCATAACTTTATAATTATTTACTATTTCATAGTATTATAACATATTTTTTAAAATCGAATTATCATATCTAAAAAAGAATATTCTTTATTTAACTTTTCGCTTATAATTTTATTTTTCCCACTCTATTGAATATAAATAAAAAAATTACTGGCGAAAATTCCATGCCAGTAATTTATTAATGTCAATTTTTTAATTTTGCTGTTAATAGATTTACACCTAATCCAATAAATATAGTTCCTGTAAATTTATTTACAAAACCATGCATTCCTTTTATATCATTTAATTTTCTTGATACAGATGATGAAAATATTGCTAGCATTATGCACCATATAGTTGCTACTATAATATAAGTAAATCCAAGTACTAGAAACGGAATTATTCCATATGAAGTATTCGGATCAATAAATTGAGGCAGAAATGCAAGGAAAAATAAGGCTACCTTTGGATTAAGAACATCAATCATAGCTCCTTGAAGAAAAATTTGCCTAGTACTTTTCTTCTCATTCTTATTTTCATTTGCAAGTAAAGATGTTTTTGACATTAATGAACGGACACCTAGAAATACTAGATATACTGCCCCTAAATACTTAACAATATTGAAAGCAATAGCTGACTTAGCTAATATGGCAGATAACCCAAGTGCAGCCATCACTGTATGAAATATACTACCTGTAGATATTCCAAATGCTGACATCACTCCAATTTTCCTACCACTAGATATGCTGTTACCTAATACATATAAAGTATCAGAACCTGGGGTCACACTCAATATAATTGATGAGATTATAAAAAGACTATAATTTTCAATACCGAACATAATTTATCTCCTTCCTCCGAATACCAAATTTATTATTATCCAATTATACCACATTTTTCATATTACTTGTTTCCCCTCGACCAATATTTCAAAAATAACAGCATTTATTTCGTAACTAAACTCTATTTGATTATTTAGATTGGACTATTCATTGCTTTGATTGTTAGAATCAATGATTTCTTTTAATTTTACGTTTTTATTTATAAATCTAGCTTTGCTTTTCTCAGATTTTAAATGTATTGCATTTTGAGGACAATTATGAATACAAGCAAAACATGTTTCACATTTATGAGCAAACTCAGGTTTTCCATTAACTTTAATATTTTGAGCAGGACAAACTTTTTCACATGCTCTGCAACCTGTACAATTATCTTGAACAATAAATTTTTTATCGTAATTATCACTGAGTTTATCAGCTAAACGACGACCATATTTAGATAAAATGTTTGATAGAATCCCTTTTGTTATGAGCATATTCTCCCTGTTTTCAATATCATTTATTATATTGTTAAGTTTCTCTTCAATTTTTTCTGAGTCCTTTTTTCTTATTTCATCTTCCATCTTAAAATTCGGAAGAAAATTATCTACCATAAGTATTTCATTTGTATAATTAAACTTAATTCCGACTTCACTACCAACCCTTTCTATATGACGCAGCGATGAAAATGATAAACCACCATAAGTCATAATTGCAAAAAAATATTTGGCTTTAAATTGCGATTTTTTTATAAAGTTAACAACTAGTCTAGCCATTCCTGAACCATGGCATGGGAATACAAATCCTATTGCTTCATCTTCAAACTCGTATTTACCTTCCTTTATCATCTGAGGAATTGAATATAGCTCTCCCCCAATTCTTTTTGCAACATATAAGCTGTTCCCTGTAGCCGTAAAATAAAATATTTTCATTCTCATTTCTCCTCGTATAATAAGTTTAAAGTCAGTTAAATAACCGCTATAGATTTTAATTCTAATAGATTGTTTTAATATAAGGTCGTATGCAATTTATAATCAAATTCAATATTTGTTGTTTTTTGAACATTTGTTGGATATACTGAGTCTATCAACATTACTAATTTAATTCAATCGTTAATATAACCATATTTGTTGGTTATTCAACAAATCACATATTAATGTTCAATAAACTAAAATTATTAAGGAGATTTTTTATGGATAGACGTATTGAAAAATCTAAAAAAGCTATTACGGATGCTTTAATTAAGCTGATGACAGAAAAAGATTTTGAGAAAATTACTATTAACGAAATTGCAGACCTTGCAAATGTAAACCGGGGAACTGTTTATTTTCATTTCTCAGACAAATATGATTTATTAAATTATTGTATAGAAACTCATCTAAACGAATTGGTATTAAGCTGCCATTTAGGCGAAGACATTGATAATTTTTCTTCAAAACATTCTTTACTCCGCACATTTGAGTATTTAGAGCAGAACGCTTTTTTCTATTCTAATATGTTAAACAACAAAAGTATTCCGACTTTTAGAGATCGTCTAATGTCTGTAGCACTAAAAAGCATCGATGATACAATTGATATGACTGGGAATAACAGTACTATGAACAAAGAAGTACTTGTACACTTTGTTGCTTCGGCGTCTGTTGGTTTAATGGAATGGTGGATTACAAATTCAATGCCTTATTCAGCGGAAGAAATGGTGAATCAAATGTTGTTGTTATTTGAACGTGTTCAGATTTTCGAATCATCGCAGTATAAATAGAAACTTCAAACATTTATTATATAAATAAATGTTTGAGGTTAATTCAATCGCCAACATACACAAAAACACCTTTAATATTAATCATCAGTATTTACTGTAATTACTGATGATTATTACTCCATCGCATCATTTCAATGAAGATGGGATATAAATCTTTTCCTGCCTCAGAAAGTGAGTACTCAACGTGTGGTGGAATTTCATTAAATTGAATCCTATTAACTAAACCCTTGCTTTCTAAGTCTCTAAGTGTTGATGTTAGCATTGTATTAGTTATTTCTCCTACTTGTTTTTTTAAATCACCAAAACGAATACAATCGTATTTTATAAGCTCAAAGAGTATTCTTATGTTCCATTTTCCTTGAAAAATCTCTAAGGTTTTATATGCTCCACAATTTTTATCAATTTTTACTTTTCTTATTTGTTCTTGATATTCTTTAAATGTTATATCTTGCATTTGATTAATTCTCCTCAAATTATAAAACTCAGTACGGTTAATCATACTTACACAGTATAATCTGCGTACTTGTGTAGTATTTTTGTTCTAAGTATAATAAACGTACCAAGAAAAATCAAGGAGTGAAATGTGTATGAATACAACAATTTATTATTTTTCCGGTGCAGGAAATAGTTTAATGGTAGCTAAGGATTTAAGTGAACAATTAAAAGATTCTAAAATTGTACAAATTTCTAAGAAAAATATGAGTGTTATCAATGATACTCAATCTGATAAAATAGGTTTTGTATTTCCTGTATATAATTTTGGAATACCCGTGATGGTAAAAAACTTTATAGAAAACTTGAAGATGAGTAAAGACACCTATGTTTTCGATATAGCAACTTGTGGTGGAATGGTGGGTTCGTCTCATAATCAAATTGAGAAAATACTAAATAAAAAAGGGATTAAGCTCGCTGCCTCTTTCACTGTTTTTATGCCAGGCTGTGATCAGCTGCTATTTGAAACTGCCTCTGAAGAAGAGCAAAATAAACTTTTCAAAGACGAAAAAGAGCAAATCTATACAATAGCTTCTGCTATAAAAGATAACCAACATATTAAAAATAAGGCTAATCCTATTATGAGTTCTGTTTATAATTTACTATACGCTGCTACTTTTAAACCAAAAGCTATGGGCAAAAACTTCTGGACTGATGAAAAATGTATTGGATGCGGTATATGTTCAAAGGTTTGTCCTGCAAATAATATAGTTATACAAGCAGGCAAACCGAAGTGGGCGCAACAATGTGAATCTTGCCTTGCTTGCATGCAATGGTGCCCTCAAAAATCTATTCAATATAAGAAATCCACTGTTAAAAGAGGTCGTTACCACCACCCAGACATAGAAGTAAATGAACTCATTCAAAATGATTAAATTAACCTATGAATTTTAATGAGATATTTTAACATATAAAAAAGCTTCAAGATCTACTTTAGCTTGAAGCTTATCTAACATTATCATTTTCCATAAAAATTCTTATTTAATTAACATATTTATTCTATAAAACCTCTTTGTTGCAATAATATTTCAGTATCACTCCATAGCTTATTTTGCATAGCCTTATCATCACCTGGATATATAGGACTTAAGCGATCTCCCGTTACGACATTAAAATAGCCACCCGTAACCCCATCATATCTGGGATCTATAGCTAAACGAGTTATAATATCTGCTCCTTTGCGTGGATCTCCTATATGCAAAAACTTCAATATACGTTCAACCACAGGAGCAAACCAAAGTTCTCGCCCGAGACCAGTAACATTAAAACCTGGATTGAGAGCATTAACCATAACTCCCGTTCCTGAAAGTCTGCGTGATAGTTCTGCAGTAAACATAATGTTTAATAATTTAGTTTTTCCATAAATAACAGAGGATCCTCTGGATGTAAAATTAGATGTATCAGTTAAATCTTCCGGTAACTTAAGCTCACCATGGTTACGAGATGCTTCAGACGCAACATTTACAATACGTGCATTCTCTGACTCAATTAATGATTTCAGCAATATATTAGTTAATAACCAAGGTGCTAAATAATTAACTGCTATCATTTCTGCAACCCCCTCAGAAGTTAATCTCTGCTCGAATGCATGAAGCCCAGCATTATTTATTAATATATCAATTCTAGGGTAAACAGCTTTAATTTCCTCCCCAACCCTTTTTACATCTTTTAGTAATGATAAATCACCAAAGAAAAAGTCAACCTTAGCTTTAGGATTAATACTTACTAACATTTTTTTAGTTGATTCAGCTCTTTCTTTGTTTCTAGCTGTTAATACAAGATTCACATCTCTCTTTACTAATTCCATTGCAGCTAATTGTCCAAGTCCACTTGTAGCACCAGTAATCACAATTGTTGTTAATTTATTCATAGCCATCCTCCTTTAATGAAGTATAATGCAGTAGAACCTTATTAACTATTTGCGCAATATAATTTAACATTTTGATTCCTTGACATGATTTTGCCAATTAATTATACTTGATATATATCAAGTATATATTTTTACTTGATATATGTCAAATACTTTTTCTATTAAATTAATTTATCGAGGTAAACTATGAATAACAACACTCAAAACAAAAATGCTAACAGAATTCAATTAGAACTGAAATTAGGTGAACAGCTAAATATGATTTTAAGCGCCTCACATGCACTTAATGTAAGAGCCGCAGCACGTTTTGATTCTTCATTACAACCTGCAGCTTTTCTCATCGTACGTTGGCTATTCTCATTTGGCGCAACAAGTGCAACTACTCTATCTGAATCAACAGCCATGGATCGTAGTTCTGTTAGTCGTCTTGTAAATCAGCTAAAAAATCTGGGTTATGTAAAAAGTGAACAATCTCCAAGTGACCGACGGGGCGTACTTCTTTCCTTAACTGAACTTGGACAGCAGAGAGCAATGACCGCTTTAGAAGAAAAAGAATCCGCATTTTATGAACGAATTTCACAATGGAATGATTCCAAACTTGAAAACTTTATTGAACTTCTGATGGATTTTAATGACTACAATAACAAATAAAATTTTCTCTTATATTAATCTAAAAAAATAAAGCATTAATCGAAATAAAACTGTTATTTCAATTAATGCTTTTTATTTACACTTCTTGTTGATTACTAATCCAGCAAAGTTATAATTCCTTTTGTACCATCTACCCTTATCCTTTGCCCATCTTTAAGTAAGCTTGTAGCATTTTCAATAGCTACAACAGCAGGGATTCCATATTCTCTTGCCACTATAGCTGCATGGGAACTTGCACTTCCTATTTCAGTAACCGCTGCTCCTGCCACTTTAAAAAGTGGTGTCCATATTGGAGATGTATAAGTTGAAACAAGTACATCACCTTTTCTTAGCTTTTTGAATTCTGCAGTACTCTTTACTATACAAACAGTGCCTTCGTATATCCCCTTACTTGCAGCACTTCCCTTGATAGAATTAGAAGAGTCCTTCTTATCCTGCTCCTTTTTTTGCTTTATTTCAAATACAGGAAAGGAACCTGTTGAGATGAACCAATGGATACCGTTATTATGAGCAGCATATACTTTTTTAAAAATTCTTTTTCTCCTTTCAATCTTTTCTCTCAGTTTTATTTTTCCTAAAGCTGCTTTACTTAATTCCTCAAGAAAAATAAAAAATACGTCCTGTGCTTTCTCTATATACCCTTCTTTTTCAAGAAGAGTTCCAAGCTTTAAAGCCGTTCTATGTAAACAACCTGCCACCTTCTCCAAGTAAAAAACACTTTCTTCTCTTACGATAGTTATATTTCTAATTTTATCTAGGATTTCTAGAAACTTTTTCGAATCTGTTTGTGTAAGTTCTTTTTTTATGGTCTCTCTTGCTGCCAAATATTCTTCTTCCTGCTTTTTAAATCCTTCTTCAGGATCAGTGTCTGCGACATTGCAAAGCAATGCATCAATAATATCATCAAGCATTTCAGGTTTTTCCTTCCATGTATCTGGTGATAACATACGTCCCATACCAATGGATGGCCTGTCTCCAAACTCCTCTAAAAAGTTCTTCAATTCTTCCTTATAAGCCTTACTATATCTTCCCTTTGTTGCTACTGCATGAGCTATCTTAAGCAAAGCTTTATTCTGCAGAGCTGTTTTAAATGGCAGAGCTTTTTGAAGGGTTTCCTTAAACTCTTGAGCTCTTTCTTTACCGACAGCTTTCTTAATGAGTTTTGTAAATTTATATTCAGTAAGTACCCCAGCCATTTCTACAATAGAAAATCTTTTATAAACAAAGCTTTCATAATCATTAAAGGCATGTTCAATAAGTTTTACAAGCTTTCCTGCGTCCTTTATTCTGATTACTTCTAGTTCAGTTTTTTTAATCCAAGCATCGACTTCCTTTGTAAAATCTTCGGCAGAGTATTTTGATTTAATGAATAAATTTTTAATCAAGTTTGTTGATGCTTTCCATAAAGTAGCAGCAGAAATTGTTGGTCCACTATAATTTAAAGCCACACAACCGCTTTCCCTTTCAACTGGTTTGTTTCTCTCCTTTGGAAGCTTGAGCCCTAACTCTGCAAAGGAAGCATTCATACCACTGTAGAAATGACTGAAACTGGCAAAATCCAAAGGCGTATGAGGATATGAAGTGTGTTCTACTATACTTTGAAAGGCTAGCGGAGCTTTTTTTCCTTGATAAATTATCTTATCATTAGGTTCAAGTATATCAAAACTCTCGTAAGTGCACGCCTCAGTATCACTGATTAACGTAGTAATAGGCCTTGCTTGTAAAAGATAAATTTTTCCCTTTGAAAGTGCCCATTCTGTATCCTGATAGCTGCCATAGTGCTTCTCAACAAGCTGCGCTAAAGTTTTAAGCTGCATCAGTTCTTTATCCCCAAGGCAATAAATCTCGCGTTCTGACTTAGGCACCTCTTCTGTAACCGTCCCCTCTTCTGTAAGTCTTATGCGAATCTCTTTAGAACCATGGGTCTTTTCTTTCACCTTTCCTTCTTTAGTAAGAATGAAAGAATCCGGAGTTATTAATCCACTTACAACAGCTTCTCCAAGGCCATACCCTGCACTTATTAATATTTCATCCTTATTTCCGCTTACTGGGTTTGCCGTAAACATTACTCCTGCAGCCTCTGATGGAATCATTGCCTGAACAACTACCGCTAGATCAACCTTAAGATGATCAAAATCCATGCTCATTCTGTAGGTTATAGCCTGAGATGACCAAAGGCTTGCCCAGCATTTTTTTACATATTCAAATACAGCTTCTTTTCCGTATACCCCTAAATAGGTTTCATGCTGTCCCGCAAAGGAAGCCGTAGGTAAATCCTCTGCTGTAGCACTGGAACGTACTGCAACTGACAATTTTCCATCACTGTGAACTTCCTTGCATAAGATGTCATAAGCACTTCCTATCTCTTTCTGAATCGTATCAGGCATAGATGCTTCCTCAATCCAAACTGAAATACATTCACTTGCATCTTCTATTCTCTTTATATCATCTATAGTCAGATTTTTTAATTTCCTTACTATCTTTTCCTTTAAACCTGATGCTTCAAGATGATCACCATAGGCCTTAGTTGTGACTACAAACCCTGGTGGCACAGGAAGATTTGCATTAATAAGTTCACCTAGATTAGCCCCTTTGCCTCCTGCCTCAAGCAATGAATCTTTATTTAACTCATTTAATTTTTTTATATAGTTTGTCATAATTACGTTCTCCTTAATTCTATATTAAAGCTGTAAAACCAGCGGTTGTTACATTATTTACTGCAAGTTGACTTTGACAGATATCTGAAATAATTGCTTCACACATTTATTAATAATTTCTTTAAAAACATATTTCTAAAGTTTAGGTAGATATCTACCTATTTAATTACGGATATGTAGAGCTCTACCTATCTAACTAGCGCTCTACAAAAACTAACACTTATGCTATACCAATAAAAATTTTTTCTGTTTTTAGAAGCAAAGACTTTAGCTATTTATGTAGGCTTCTACCTAATGTATTAAATAAAAAAGCACAATATGCTTTTTTATTTAATACTTAGTCCCCGCCCAAGTTTTTATAAGCTCTAATTAGTAAGTCCAAAAAAGTCTTTTTCTCCTCTTCGGTCATACCCTTTAGCATCTGCTGCTCTGTCTCTTCAAATACCTCTTCCATCTCTCGTACCAATTGATAACCCTTTGGAGTAATTTCTATTTGAAAAGTTCTGGCATCGTTGACTCCAGTACTTCGTATTATGTAGTCTTTACTTTTTAATCCATTAATTAGATTTGTTATTGAAGGCCCCTTCAGCTTAAGAACCTTTTCCATAACCTTACGGGTTATTTCTTCATCGTTTCTTATCCCTCGTTCAAGGAGTTCAAGCAATGAAGCCTGAGACGAAGACAAATTATACTCTTTCAACTTCTTATCATTAATATTACGTATCTTTTGAGCCATACTTTTTATAAACAAATCATAGGGATATTCCCATTCTCTTTCACTCATATCAATCATCCTCACTTAAATAGGTAGACTTCTACGTATCAGTATAAACACGAAACTTTAGATTGTCAATCATTAGAACCCAGCCAACTCTATTTCAATAAAAATGAAACTGATGAATTTTCCTCATCCGTTTTTAAGCACATTGATTTTCTATAAGATTATTCTACAGGTTATTAATAAAATTATCTTAAAACATTCATAAAAATTTTATAAAGCTTTTTAAAACTTCTGTAACCCTGGAGTATTTATAAAGATAATATGCTTTTTCATTACCTTATGCTGAAATTCATATCATTACAAAAAATAGCCAACTTATTGTCAGCCATTTTTATGTAAAACCTTTATCTGTTAGAATTTTTAAGCCCTCTTATCAGAAGATTTATAACAGATTTTATATTTTGTTTTCTGTCAGGATCTTCGAATGTGTTTGGATGAATAAAAATGCTAGTTGCTAGATATACGGCTCTTGCCTCTTGATGAGGAGATTCTGTAAAAAATATACCTTCTGTAATTCCTTGTTCTATGATTCCTTCAATAGAATTAATTCCTTCTTCTATGCCCTTTTGTATTACTTCGGTTGAGCTCTGAGCTAGTTTTATGTAATTTGCAAACATTTCTGGATCATTAATAGCACTATGATGTTTAGCTTCAACAAAGCTTTCGAGTAAATTACTAAGTTTAACATCTGCAGGACTATCTTCTTTTAATATTTCATTTGACGGAGCATGCAAATGTGAAAGCCAACGCTCGGTAACAGCATTCCATAGAGCTGTTTTTCCATCAAAATATCTATAAATGGCAGCGTGGCTTACTTTTAGTAATTTTGCCACATCAGTTATATTCGCTTTATCTGGTCCGAAACGGCGAATTATTTCTTCTGTTGCATCAAGAATCATTTCTTTATCTAACGATATTTTATCCAAATTTATCACCGCCTTCTTATTTTATTTTTAATTATATCATTTTTAACTTTGTGTTTCAAATTACATTGAATGTAACTGATTTAAAATTCAATATCTATTAAGATTTTATCCTTTTTAATTTTTTCATTTACAAGTTACATATAAAACCACTTGTAACATCCAATGATGAATGATATAATCTGCTTATAAGTTACACTTAATATAATTTGTAACTTATACTTAATAAATGTAATCAACTTGAAAGGTGGAATTTAATATGCGTATTTTTGTTACAGGTGCTACAGGATTTATAGGATCTAAAATCGTTAAAGAACTGATTGGTGCAGGACATGAAGTAGTAGGTCTTGCTAGATCTGACTCATCAGCTGCGTCGCTTATTGCTGTCGGAGCTATGGCACATCGCGGTTCTTTAGAGGATCTTGACAGCCTTCGTAGTGGTGCGTCTTCAGCTGACGGCGTAATTCATGTAGCCTTTGATCATGATAATTTTATTACTAATTTTGCAGCTTGCTGCGAGACTGACCGTAATGCTATTGAAGCAATGGGCTCTGCACTTGCAGGAACTAATAAACCATTAGTAATTACACTTGGAACTACAGGCATCAAGCTTGGTGATGTCCTAACTGAAGATGATAGTGCTAGTGAAAGCTTAACCGGAGGTCCTAGAGCAGCTTCTGAAGCATTGGCACTTTCATTAACATCTAAAGGTGTACGTGTTTCAGTAGTTCGTCCTGCCCCAATAGTATATGGTGATGGTGAAAAATATGGCTTGGTTACTATGCTTATTGAAATAGCTC
Source organism: Clostridium chromiireducens (assembly GCF_002029255.1). Taxonomy (GTDB): domain Bacteria; phylum Bacillota; class Clostridia; order Clostridiales; family Clostridiaceae; genus Clostridium; species Clostridium chromiireducens. The sequence goes on along the minus strand of NZ_MZGT01000031.1, from coordinate 48,088 downwards.
GCAGAAAAGGTTTTTCGGCTTATGTAGGCGATGGTTCTAACCGCTGGCCAGCTGTCAACAGACTTGATGCTGCGCATCTTTATAGGCTAGCACTTGAACAAGCCCCAGCCGGATCAATATTTCATGCAGTAGCTAATGAAGGGGTGCCTATGCGCGAAATTTCAGAAGCTATAGGCCGTCGTCTTAACTTACCAGTTAAATCAATATCTCCAGACGAGGCAGTTAATCACTTTGGACCTCTAGGACAGCTCGTTGCTGCAGATATTCCAGCCTCCAATGCTTTAACTAAAGAAAGACTTGGATGGCATCCTGCATATTTAGGACTAATCGAGGATATTGATAGATCATAATATTTTATAATAGAACCTTTTGTTTCAAAAAATAGAGTAACAGAAGAAATACTTGAGAAAATTGTACTGTTCTAGGAAACGTATTATGCAAATGTGAAAGAAGAGGTAAATATAAGGACAGTAGATAGATTTGTGTAAACACAAAAACTATCTACTGTCCCTATTACTTACATTAATTTTCTAGTTCTTTAACACTAATCATAACTCCGATACATATCCAGCCCATTCATTACATATGGACGAACAATTTCTACTAGTAAATCTGGTTTATCATTTTTCCCATCTTTAAACCAAGAATATGCACCACTATAAATGGCTGAGCATGTCATAGCTGAAATTACCTTTATATTAAGATTGTCTTTGGTACTTAGAGTATCCCCTTTCAAAAAAATGCTTTCTATCATTTGCTTAATGGTATTCTGTATGCCCAATTCGGTACTGAAAAGCATCAAGGAACTATTTTCGGTGAAATAAATGGTGATATTACAGAAAGAGTGAAAGAGCTTGCTCGAATATTTGAGGCATCGGATCTGCATTATGAAATACAAAAAAATATTAAAGCATTCCATATTTCCCATAATGCAACCGCTATAGTTATCAAACATTTTTATACCAATACTGGTATGATGGATGTAGAGACAGCAAAAAGCGAAAGTACTTTACTTAAGATTGCCACAGAATTAAAACAAAATATCCACTTAGTAGCTAAGGCAGGAATTCCAGTAATTCCAGCTCAAACAAAGTTAATGGGAGAATTATCAGCTGATGACATTATCACTATGTACCGCCAGATGCTAAGTAATGATTTTACAATTGATGTTTTGCTTGGAAACCATGCTGTAAGCGCAAAAGCAGAAATATTACTCTTAGACGAGATATTTCATAAAAAAATGCTTATTTAACCGTAAAGCTAGATTAATTCTCAAATCTAATTTTTTACTACCATTGAAAAAATAAAATTATTATTCTTAATACACAAAGTAAAGAGCCAAGCAAAAGCAACCTTTAAAATTGCTTTTTGCCTGGCTCTTATTTTACATTAGCCCTTTTTAAATTATAACTTATAGCATCTGCTTTATTTATTATTTCATTTAAGTAAAAGTTTTATTCAAATGCAGCAGCCACATCATTTAAGGATTTTGTAATCTCAATATGTTGTGGACAATGCTTTTCACATTGCTTACATCCTATACAATCAGAAGCTTTTCCATTATCTAGAGCTAAATTATTATAGTAAACTTGTACGATTCCATTACCAAATTGTTTTTTGTTATTGTATAGAGAGAAATATTTTGGTATTGGAATATTCTTTGGACATCCATCTACACAATATTGGCATGCAGTACATGGAACTGCAATACTACTGTTAATTATATCTGTAGCCTTTTTAATAATCTCTTCTTCGACCTTATTTAAAGGCTCAAAATTTTGCATGTAGCCTGTATTATCAAGGAGTTGATCCATATTTGACATTCCGCTTAATACCATCATTATTCCCTCATGACTAGCTACAAATCTTATTGCCCATGATGGTACAGACATATCTTTATTATATTCTTTGAATAATTTTTCTGCACCTTCTGGGACGTTTGCAAGAGTTCCTCCTTTAATTGGTTCCATAACAACAACTTGCTTATTATGTTTTCTTGCAACTTCATAACATTTTCTAGATTGTATACTTTCACTTTCCCAATCAATATAATTAATTTGTAATTGAACAAAATCTACTTCTGGATGAGCAGTTAAAATTTCATCTAATAAATCTGCATTGTCATGATAAGAAAAGCCCATATTTTTTACTTTTCCTTCTTCTTTCTTTTTTTGTACAAATGCAAAACTATCAAATTTTTGAGCTGTTCTATAATTTGGCACATTTAAGTTGTGAAGAAGGTAGTAGTCAAAATAATCAACTCCACATTTTTCTAATTGCTCATCAAAGATTCTTTCTTGGTCTCCCTCTTTTTTCAAAAACATAGTTGGAAGCTTTGATGCTATTGTAAAGCTGTCTCTATTATGACGTTTTACTAAAGACTCTCTTAAGGCAATTTCACTCTTAAATGCATGATACATATAAGCAGTATCAAAATAAGTAAAGCCTCTTTCCAAAAAAGTATCTACCATTTTATTTAATGTTTCAAAATCAATACTTTCTTGATTCTCTTGATCTTTTAATGGAAGACGCATAAATCCAAATCCCAATTTTTTCTTTTCCATTTCTTTGTTTCCTCCTTAAGCCTTTTAGAACTAACAAATCAGACAACAATTTTCATGTCTTATTCATCAAGTGAATAAATATTTAGTCAATTCCTATTCCAAAATAAATTCTACTCCTTAGAGCAAACTCTAAGTCAAGCTTTTTCTGCTCTATCCTATTTTTTCCATTTATATTATTACTTAAAACAACATTATAAATTTTATTGGCACTTCCCAAACTCCCGTGAAGTATTCCGAAATTCTGTAGGAGTCATGCCCCTTTTAGCTGTAAATTGTTTTATAAAATACGTATCATATTCAAAACCTGTAGCACGTGCAACTTCATTTAAGCTCATATCTGTATGAGTTAGAAGGCTCTCTGCAACTTTTAAACGATATGCTAGTAAGTAAGCCATTGCTGTGCATCCACATATATCCTGAAAACTTTTATTCAGTGATACTCGATTCAAATGAGCACATCTTGTTAAATCTTCTAATCTTATTTTATCTGAATAATTTATATGTATATATTCTAAAGCTAAATTAACAGGTGATTTTTCGCTGCTGAGATTCAGCTCTTCAAGCATCCCTAGTATTTGTATTAAGTACTTTTTTATTCTGCACACCCAAAGTGAATCACTCTGTGCATATACTTCTGTTCCCATCACAAAGAACCATTCATACAATTTGAGATAGACTTTATCATCTGCGGCATATACTCCAGTATTAATATTATCTTTCTTAAATAGCGCGAGTCCTATATCTATTTTTAGATTAGTTGATAAATAACCCTTAGTTTCAGAAAAATGAGCCGTATTAAAAAAGTCTGGATGAAAACAAAATGACTGCGAAGCTACATTGTGTTTTTCAATAACTTGTATTTTATCATCCATAGATGAACAAAGAATACTTGGCGAAACAATTTTTACTGGACGGTCATTCAATAGTATATTAATACTTCCGCTCGTAATAAAAGTTATAGTTAAACGCTCCTCATAAGGGAGATTTATAAAATCTTCATTTGCAACAAATTCAATATATACATTTCTATTCTTATAGCGATCCATTTGCGGCATAAATATTTTCCTCCATTAAGCACATTCTAATAAATAACGTAAACTTGTTATTTTTTGATTGTGGATTAACAAATAGTATAGTTAAAAGCTTCATTTATGACATTGTATCATAATTTCATAATGTTAAACTAATATTAATAAATGAATGAATGAAGCTATGCAAAATAACTTATACTGAAAATTATTGTGTAAAACTTATAATCAAAATTATTGTGTATAATTTATAATCCAAATTGTTATGCCTAGCTTATATGAAAGGAGAATTTTTATGTCTATTGAACACTTCCAAATTCAAGTTTCTGATGAAGTACTTGATGATTTAAAATACAGGCTTGAGCATATCCGCTGGCCTGATCAGTTAGAAGGCACAGATTGGCAGCGAGGTACTGAAATAAATTATTTAAAATCTCTTATTTCCTATTGGAAAGAAAAATATGATTGGCGGACACAAGAAAGAGAATTAAACCGCTTTTCTCAGTTTCGCTGTAATGTAGACGGGATAGATATTCACTTTGTACACGAGAAAGGTAAAGGTCCTAATCCTATCCCAATTATCCTTACTCATGGATGGCCTGACAGTTATCTTCGCTACAAAAAGATTATCCCTCTCCTTACTGATCCTAAAAGCTATGGTGGAAGTCCTGAAGATTCCTTTGATGTAATTGTACCTTCACTACCTGGGTTTGGATTCTCAAGTAAACCAAAACATAGTGGCATGAACAATTGTCATATTTCTGACCTTTGGGCAAAACTGATGACTGAAAAACTTGGCTATAGTAAATTCGCTGCTGCAGGCGGGGACATTGGTTCAGGAGTTACAAGATATATGGCATCAAATCATCCTGAACTTCTGATTGGAATACATTTAACTGATATCGGTATAATTAGAGATCTCATGACTTCTCAGAATAACGCAGGACTTTCAGATGAAGAACTAAACTACAAGAAAACTGCTTCTGAGTGGATTTCAAATGAGGGAGGTTATATGTCTATTCAATCGACAAAACCTCAGACTCTTACATACGGACTTTCTGACTCACCAATAGGTGTGGCTGCTTGGATTATTGAAAAATTTCGTGAATGGAGTGATTGCAGTGGTGACTTAAGTAAAAGCTTTAGCGAGGATGAACTTTTAACTAATATAATGATTTATTGGGTTACAAATACTATAGGTTCATCAGCTCATATATATTATGAAAACACGCATTCATTGCCTCCAATAGGACATATAGATGTACCAACGGGTTTAGCTCTCTTCCCTGCTGATGTATTGTTGCCACCAAAAGAATGGGCCATGCGCAATTTAAATATCACTCGCTTTACTACAATGCCTAGAGGTGGACATTTTACTGCCATAGAAGACCCTGAATCTTTGGCTGAAGAAATCCGGGAATTTTTTAGAGCTTATAGATAATATATAATACCGCCTATACCTTAAGTACGTACATTTGTACGTCTAGTGATATCCTATCAATGAACACAAGGAACAAAGAAGGGATAGTTATTAGCTATCCCTTAAATTCTATACTAACTCCAGTAGGTTTAATAAGTTAGTTTTCTGTTTTTATTAAGTGTTTTCATCACTTTTGTATTCCAAAATATCACCTGGCTGACAATCCAAAGTCTTACATATCGCTTCTAATGTTGAAAAACGAACCGCTTTTGCTTTCCCATTTTTCAGAATGGAAAGATTCGCCATAGTAATTCCGACCTTCTCCGAAAGCTCCGTTACACTCATTTTTCGTTTTGCTAACATCACATCTATATTAATAATAATTGCCATATCCCCCACCTCACACTGTCAAATCATTTTCTGATTTTATGTTAATCGCTTCTTGTAAAAGCCTCTCTAGGACAGCAGAAAAAACAGCGATAATCATTGAAGCAAAAGGAATGACCATTCCGATAAATATGAGACCAGGCGCATCATCTTTATCTGCCACTAAATAGAATAACGGCAAGCCCAGCACATGTAAACTACAGATTAAAATGGCACAATATTTGATTTTCTTTAAAGCTATTACCGATAATTCCGAGAAGGCTTTATTCTTGTCAATATAACTTAAAAGTCCAAAAGCTTGATACAGAGCAAAGTAAAAAGGTATCGCAGCTCCATATAAAATTATGTAAATAATATATTTTAAGGAATCAACCTTTAAAAAATTTGATACCTCAAAAGCCAGCTTAGGCACCAAAAATATACATAATGCAAGAATTAGGATTCCTATAAAAATAACAGCTAGCTTTAAAAAGTGTGTCGTAACTTGTTTCATAAAAAGACCTCCCTGATTGTATTTAATCAAATCGTTACACATTTTCTAATTTTGTATTTAGAAGATTTTTTAGTAGTTTTTGGAGCACATCCACAATAACTGTAATGGTACTTGTTACCAAAATACCTATTAGACTTAATGCTATAGGACCCGCTGCGTCATCTCCTGTGACTTTAGCAATTACCATTAACGTTACTATCCCCAACACCATGAAGAAAATGGTTGTTAAACCGCATTTCTTTATAACCTTCAAAGATTTAAGTGATAACTCTGAGAAAGCATTATTTCTCTCGGTATATATTAATAGTTTAAATACTTGATACAATGCAACAGAAAACGCAATACAGCATCCATACGCATATCCTAAAAATGGATATAGCCAGTAGTCTCCTGGATGTGCTTTTGCATCATTAATGGCTATCACAGGTAACCAAAAGATACCCAGCGCAAAAACAGCAATTCCAATCAGAAAAATAATTACTTTTAAGAAAGTGGTTGAACCATTTTTAACATTCATTTAAAACACCTCACTAATTTAATAACAAAATGATTTTAACATACATTTTATTGTTTTACAATAAATTTATATTGCTTTTAATTATATTATTATTGTTATTATTATATTCCTTTAATTTTCTACTCAATTGTAAAACTAAAAGCTATGTTTGTAATCGGAGAATCCACCCATATTTTAGAATTATATGAATAGTTTAATAATAATCTTAACAATTAAAAGAAAAACTGACTGCTTGATTTTATCTTACAGTCAGTTTTTCTTTTACTTAAAGAACCACAATTCCATTTTTAAATTGCCTATTAGGAAAACTAGCACCAGCTATCTTATCTGCAGGTATCGCATTTTCAATTCTTAGTATATCATCTGAGCTTAAATTTACATCTATGGCTTTTAGTGAATCCTTAAGTGTAGATCTCCTTGAAGCACCAACTAAGGTTATGATGTCATCACCTTTAATTTACTTAAAAGAACAATTTTATTATAACTTTTTTAAAGTATCATTTTTATACTATGTTACAAAAATGTGCATACTTATATATAGTGGTTAATTATGCTATAAATATATCATAATAATATCCATTATTATACTGCAAAGAATTATATAAAACATATTCACGAGGAGGCTTTTTAAAATGGCAAGACAAGCTTTTTTACAAAAACGCTATGATAAATTGGGTGCAAAAGTAGTTGAATCTTTAAAAAAGCATCATTTTGATGCATATTATTGTAAGACTAAAGATGAAGCGCTTCAACAGATTTTAGAGTTAATTCCTGAAAATCACGTGGTATCTTGGGGTGGTTCTGAAACCTTAAACGATATTGGCATTAAAGAACTTGTAAAGGAAAAAGGCTATGAAATTATAGATAGGGATTCTGCAGCTAATCCTGAAGAACGAACAGAACTGATGAGAAAAGCACTTTTATGCGATACTTTCTTAACAAGTAGTAATGCTATAAGTGAGGATGGTCAGCTATTTAATATTGATGGAAATGGAAATCGTGTTGCTGCTATGATTTTTGGACCAAAAAGTGTTGTAGTTGTAGCTGGAATGAATAAAATTGTAAAAAACCACGATGATGCAGTGCAAAGAGCTAGAACTATTGCTGCACCACAGAATACGCTGCGTTTCCAAGATTTGAAAACTCCATGTTATATAACTGGAAGCTGTGGAGACTGCTTAAGTACAGATTGTATTTGTGCATATCTTGTAACAACAAGAATAAGCCGTCCAGCAAATAAAATAAAAGTAGTACTAATTGGAGACGAACTTGGCTTTTAGAATACTTAAGTAGCCATTCCTTTTATGACTTCAGAATTAAAATCAGCAATTGAGAAGTAAATTAATCATAAAAAGGAGAACCTACTCCATTTGGATTTGGTTCTCCTTTTTATGAATTATTAAGTTATTAATTTAATAATGTGACTTAATAATATCAGAAAGTATTTTACCATCAGATATTTCTATTACTCTATCTGTTCTTTCTGCTATTCTTTTATCATGTGTTATAATGATAAATGTAGTCTTAAATCTTTCGTTTATATCTCTCATAATTTCATATATAGTTTCAGTAGACTTAGAATCTAAGTTTCCTGTAGGCTCATCGGCTAATATTATTTTGGGATTGTTTATTAATGCCCTTGCTATAGCCGTTCTTTGTTGCTGCCCACCTGACATATTTGTTGCCAAATTATCTTTTACCTTAGATAAACCAACTAATTCCATAAGTTCTAGTGCTCTTTCTCTAATTTCTTTTGGAGGATTTACATTTTTAATCATGTATGGAATTAACACATTCTCCAGCGCTGTAAAATCAGGTAATAGATAATGAAATTGAAATATAAATCCTATCTTTTCATTTCTTACTTCTGCTAGTTCATCACTTTTTAAAAAATCCGTTCTTATTCCATCAATATAAACTTCTCCATTTGTAGGTTTATCTAATGTTCCCATTATATTTAACAAGGTGCTTTTTCCAGAGCCTGATTCTCCAATAATTGAATTAAATGAACTCTCTTTAAAAGATACATTAACATCAAAGAGTACTTGAGTTTTCATTACTTTTCCATATATCTTATCTATGTTTCTCAATTCAATTACATTACTATCCATTTTTAATCACCTCTATCGGATTTAGCTTAGCAGATTTCTTGGCTGGTATTAATGCTGCAACTGATGAAGCAGCTATTGCTAAAAATGCTGATAAAATCAAAAAATTAGGATTAAGATATAATGTAACGATTGGAGTACCATCTGAATTTACTGCAAATTTAGTAAACATTACAGTAAGTGAAACTCCAAAAACCACTCCTAAAATTGCTCCTAGTATTCCAAGTAAAAGTCCTTGAAATAAAAATATACGGCTTGCAGGGCCATTTTTTATTCCCATAGCTTTTAGAATTCCTATTTCTTTTGATTTTTGTATTACAGTGATTGCAAGTATTGATGCAATGGCAAGAACCACTGAAACTATAACAAAAAATTGTATCATATAACTTGAAGTACTCTGCCCGCTTAATCCGCTTAATAATTGTTTATTTTGCTGCTGCCAATTCTCAACTTTAACATCTTTATTATCCAAATTGTACTCTATATTATGACTTATAATATCTGCTTTAAATATTGAATCACCCTGGATTTGCGCTTCTATTAAAGTTATCTTATTATCAAAACCAAAGACATCTTGAACTGTTTTTAAATCTGATATAATCCAAGATTTATTTATGCTGCTTACGCCTAAATCATAAAATCCACTTATAATAAATTCTTCTGTTTTTCCATTGGGAGTGGTTATTTTAATCGTGTCTCCAGGCTTCTTTTTTAAGTCTTCATTTAGTTCTCTGCCAATTAATGCTTTTTTTCTTAATCCATCGACCTCTCTTTGGAATATCCAATTTCCTTCATATATTCTACTTCTTATATTATAAATTTTATCACTTTCTTCTAAGTTAAAGCCTCTCATTACTATGGGATAACTTTTTTTGTCATTCTTTATAAACGCTGGACCTTGTATACTTGGTGAAACATTTTTTACTCTGCTATCACTTTCTCTTATTTGTATTATTTTTTTCTCAAAATCTTCTATGGTACTATCATCTGTGGTTGAAGAAACTGTGATTTGTGGAGAATTATTTATTGTCTTATCGATTAAACTCTTTTGCAATCCATCAATTAGTGTACCTATAAAAACTTGAACTGACACTCCAATAGCGATTCCCAAAATAATAAAAAATGTCTGCAATTTGTTACTCATTAAAAACCTTACTGCAATTTTAAACGGAAATCTCATAGTTTCTACCCTTTCTATGTTTATTTAGGATTTGATGAAGTTTTAGCTGAAGACCCTTGTATAACTAAATCTCCTTCTTTTAGATTCTCAGGTGGATTTAGTACATATTCTTCATTTTCATCTATTCCATCTGTAACTTCTGCATAGTATTCACTTTCTATACCTATATTGATGTATTTCTTTGTTACTTTGTTATTAGGATCTACAGCAAATATGAATTTTTGTCCATTTTCTTTATCCTCTTTTATACCATCAAATCTGACTACAAGAGAATCTTTCTTTTCATTAAATATAAATTCTACATCTGCTTCATATCCACTTTTTATTTCATCTCCTGGATCATCGATTATAACAGTAACCTTTACTTTAGAATCTTGATTATCTGAAGAAGAATTTGTTTCAGCTGCTGCAAACTGTCCTATTTCTATAACTGTTCCACTATATGAATTTTCAGAACCTTTTATTTTGACATTTGCCTTTTGACCTATTTTAGCTTTCAATGCATCATATTGCTTCAAATTCACCACTGTCTTGTATTTTGATACGTCATCTACTATTATTTGGTCTCCACTACTTGGATATTGATTTTCCTTAGCATCTACTTTGATAACCTTTCCATCTATATTTGAAGTAACTGTGCAATCTTTAATTTTTTGCTTATAATTTTCGATATCTTTTTTGATTAATTCAATTTGATTCTTTTGATTAGCTATTTTGGCCTCACTGTTACTATTTGTCGCTTTTAATGAAGTTTTTGCATTTTCTAATGCATCTTCTGCACTCTTTACAGCAGTATATGAATCTTCCATATTCTTTTTTGAATCTTCATATTCATTTTTGCTTATGGCCCCACTATTAAATAACTCCTCATTTTGTTTCAATTTCTTATTCGCATCATCATATTTTCTTTTAGCATTTTCCAAACTATAATTTGCCTGAGCTGCAGAATTTTCTGAAGCACTTTTATCAGCTTCCACTCCTCCATTAAGCATTTGATTTAATGTTAACTCAGTGTTCTTTAAATTAATTTGTTGTTTTTCTAGCTCATTTTCCTCATCAGAACTATCAAATACAACCAAAACATCATCCTTTTTTACAGCTTGTCCTTCAGTTACCTGAACCTTTATTATTTTTTTCTTGTTATCTAATAAGATATTACTTCTGTAATTTGCTTCTATATTACCAGTAGCTATGGTGTTTTCAATGATTGTCTCTTTTACTGCATTTTCTATATTTACTTCTTTTGCTTTAACCCTACTGTTTTTTATTCCATAACTTATACCAATTCCAGCTAGAAGAATTATAGAAACTGCGCCTACTAATATTTTCTTTTTTAGAAATATCTTCTTATCCACGCCCATGTTACCTCATTTCACTATAAATCATTTATAAAGCAGCTTATTGATAATTATTATTATATAATAAAATTTATATTTATTCAATATAATCATATTTATTGTTTGCTTTCATTAAGTATCATGTGACTTTCCTTTTGATTCTATGATTATGGCTTTAAATTGAATATCATAATGTATATCTCTAAAAGTATGTTTGTTTATACGATAGTAGAACTAAATATGTGAAATATTTGGAAAATTGTGCTATAATTAAGTATAAGTTAACAAATTATCGACTTATAATGCTTTACGGGGGGGAATTCCAAATGAAAAATATTTTCTTAAGGAATAATGTTAATGTAATTGGAGAAGGGACAAAAACTATTGTTTTTGGTCATGGATTTGGCTGTGATCAAAATATATGGCAGTTTATGACACCTTATTTTCAAAAAGACCACCGCATGATCTTATTCGATTATGTTGGATCTGGTAAATCGGACCTTAAAGCATATAATATAGAGCGCTATAAAGATCTTCGTGGATATGCTCAGGATCTTCTTGAAGTCATTGAGGCTTCAAAGAGTGATTCCATTATTTTTATCGGACATTCTGTAAGTGCAATGATTGGTCTAATTGCATCCATTGAAAAACCCGAATTATTTGAGGCGGTGGTAATGATTGGTCCTTCACCTCGATATATTAACGAATTGCCTGATTATTTTGGAGGCTTTAATGATAACGATATAAAAGAGTTGATTAATCTAATGGAAGTAAATTATGTAGGATGGGCAAGTTTGAATGCTGCTGCACTTATGAATAATCCAGATAGACCAATGTTATCTCAACATTTAAAAAAAATTTTTACTCAAGAGAACCCAGTAATTATGAAAAATTTTGCAGAAGCAACCTTTTTCTCTGATCACAGAAAAGACTTACCAAATGCCACAGTACCTACTTTAATCGTTCAATGCTCGGAGGATAGTATAGTTCCAATAGAGGTTGCTAACTATTTAAATAGTAATATAAAGAATAGCAAGCTTGAGGTAATTGGTGCAAAAGGTCATTATCCCAACTTAAGTGAACCCAAAGAAACATCTCAGTTAATAATAGAGTATCTTTCTTCACTAAAAGTTATTAAATAAATGACAAAAAGGATGTGAGTTAATGCATTGTAATGTAGATAAAAGTCCTTGTGGATACCTTTTACTAACTACTCAAGGATATATAAAAGATGCAAATGAAGCATTTTGTAAAATGATAGATTATGATTGTAATGAATTATTGGATAAGCATATTGAATCTTTTTTACCCACCGCAAGTAAAATAATATTTCATTCACTCTTTCTTCTTCAACTTCAATTTGATATCAGCGTTGATGAAGTATATTTAACTTTTAAAACTAAAGATGAAACGACTATACCTATTTTATTAATGGGAAATAAAGAAACATACAATGGTGATGAATTTATTAATTGTTTTGTAATAAAAATGTTCAAACGTAATGACTCTGAAAAAGAACTTAGGCATATAAAAATGGAGCTTGAAGATGCTTATAAAATTAAAAGTGCAGCCTTAGAAGAGTCACATAAAAAATTATTACAGTTAGAAATAGAAAAAAATGCATCCCTTGAAAAATCTCTGAAAATGAAAAATGAATTTTTATCAATTATTTCTCATGAATTTAAGACTCCCATTAATGTAATAACTTCTGCTATTCAAACTATGAATCTGATTTGCAGGGATGAGATATCAGAAAAGATGGAAAGATATATTAAGATGATAGATAAAAATACTCTTAGACAATTAAGACTTGTTAATAACCTTCTAGATATTACTCGTGCTAATTCTGATTCTATAAAAGTACATAAGAAAAATATGGATATATTTTATCTTACAAAATCCATTGTAAACTCTGTAAATACGTATGCCTTGGGAAAGGATGTTTCAGTAACCTTCGTATCTTCATTTAGTAAAAAAATAATAGGACTAGATGATGATAAATATGAGCGTATACTTTTGAATCTTATTTCTAATGCTATTAAATTTTCATATGAAAGCAAGTTAATTACTGTAAAAATGCGAACTGTAAAAAATAATATACGTATTGAAGTCATTGATAAAGGAATAGGCATTCCAGAAGATAAAATCCATTATATTTTTGGTAGATTTGGACAAGTTGATAGTTCTCTTTCACGATATGCAGAAGGTGCTGGAATTGGTCTATCACTTGTAAAAGAATTTGCCGAGGCCTTAGGTGGAAGTATATCAGTTAAAAGCAAACTCGGTAAAGGCAGTACCTTTACTCTATTGCTTCCTAATGAGAAGCTTATAGAGGATAATAATAAAACCACGGATCTGCTTGATAATCACCTTGTTAATTCAATTAATCTTGAGTTTTCTGATATCTACTTATAGATTCCTATTGATGCGCGATTATTACAGAATATATATCAATAAATTCTTATAAATTTCATAATAAAAAGCATGTATATAAATTAGGTTGCTTAGGCATTTTTTAAACTGTCCTTGAAAAAGGATACATTTTATTTCTCCTTATTTATACATGCTTTTATTAATATTTCTTCACATTATAATCTTATATTATAAATGTACAATAACCTAAAACAAGAGCTTATATTTAACATACAGTAACTTTACCATAATATTTTAAAGTGCTATAATTAATGTAATAATAGTAAAATAAATGCTATTAAAAGATCAACAAGGGGGAGTTTTTATGGCAAAAATTATGATTGCACCAAGTAAATATATACAAGGTAATGGAGAATTAGCAAATATTGCACAATACGTATCTATACTTGGTGAAAAAGCATTATGCTTAATTAGTGAAAGTGGGTTAAAAAGAGTAAAAGATACTATTGATAAAAGTTTTGAAGAAAAAAGTATTGCTGTAGAATATGATTCATTTAATGGCGAATGCAGCATTACTGAAGTAAATCGTATCATCAAAATTTGTGATGAAAATCAAGTAACCGTTCTCATCGGTATTGGTGGCGGAAAAATCATTGATACTATTAAAGCAGTTGGATATTATAAAAATCTTCCTGTTGTAATTGTACCTACCATAGCTGCCACAGATGCTCCATGCAGTGCTTTATCAGTTTTATATACTGATGATGGTGTCTTTGATAAATACTTATTCTTAAAACAAAATCCTAATGTGGTTTTAGTTGATACTGGTATTATTGCTAAAGCTCCAGTTCGTCTTTTAGTATCTGGTATGGGTGATGCCTTAGCAACATATTTTGAGGCAAGAGCTTGTGAAAAATCAAACGCTGGAACATGTGCTTTTGGTACCACTACTATTACAGCTCAAGCATTAGCTAGATTATGCTACGATACATTAATTACTGAAGGATATAAAGCAAAACTCGCTGTAGAAGAGGGTGTTTGCACGAAATCAGTAGAAAAAATAGTTGAAGCTAATACCCTTCTTAGTGGTCTTGGTTTTGAAAGCGGTGGTATTGCAGCTGCTCATGCTATTCATAATGGATTAACTGTATTGCCACAGTGCCATCATATGTATCATGGTGAAAAAGTTGCATTTGGTACATTAGCTCAATTAGTACTTGAAAATGCTCCAATGGAAGAAATCGAGGAAGTATTAGATTTTTGTAATAGTGTAGGTCTTCCAGTCACTTTAAAACAATTAGGTATTGATGAAATTAAGCCGGAAGAAATCATGGAAGTAGCAAAGGCAGCTACTGCAAAAGATGATACTGCACATAATATGCCTTTTGAAGTTACTCCAGAAGATGTTTATGCCGCTATTCTAACAGCAAACAAATTAGGACAAGAATACGTGTAAATATAACTTAGACTTATGCATATAACTCACCGAACTAAGCAACATACTTTTGTTCCAGTTTCTAGGGAATTTTGATGGGTAATTCTAAGTCTATAAGTTGTGCCCAAAGTGCTAACCTCAAAGAACAAGCGCTCACAGAGAAAGTTCCGAAGAACGAAATATAAAATTTCGATTCTTACTTTTTGAACTAGCACATTTGGAACAACTTATAGCCTAAGAATCACATCCATCAAAATTCCCAATGAAACATTCCACAAAAGTATGTTGCTTAGTTCTAGTTGAGATATTTTTCAAAGTCTAAGTTTAAGTCTTAATTGGTTTATGCTTTGAAATACTTTCCATACCAGAAAGAGAAGGTACTCTTTTACGCAGTGTTGCATTGAGAAAGTGGTTGTAGGTATTTCTTCAGTAAAAGTTGTTCCAGTCCTGCTTGTCATTAGCTTGCCTAAGGAGCAAGCAGGACTGGTGCAACTTTTACTGTTAGAAATCCACAACCATTTTCTCTAGCAACCGAGTAAACGAGTACCTTCTCTTTCGGTTAGTTATATGCATAAATTTAAGTTATCTATATAATCAAAAAATGCATCTTACCGGGCTAGATTTACAGCTTACTTCAGAGCTGTTGAATAGTCTAAATTGCTGACATATACTATAGATATAGGAAGTAAGGAGGGCCGTAGAGATGAAAATTAGTATAGAAAATATCCCTGCTGGATCTGAACCAGAAATAATAATAAAATGTAACGAGCCTGACGAATCATTGCTACAACTGATTTATTCAATTAAATCGTCTTCAAAAAAACTTATTGGATTTACAGATTTACAGATGCATATTATTAATCCTAAAGATGTATTCTATTTTGAATCTGTGGATAATAAAGTCTTTATCTATTGTGAACAAAAGATTTTCCAATCAAGACTTAAGCTCTACGAAATTGAGTTAGAATATGAGAATAGTGATTTTTTTAGAGCATCAAAATCAACAATTATTAATATTTCTAAAATAGAATCTGTTAGCCCAGTTTTCTATGGTAAATTTGAAGCATTGCTACAAAATGGCGAAAAAATATTCATCTCAAGACAATATGTTCCTGTATTTAAAAAGAAGTTAGGATTATGAGGAGGTTATACAATGAAATTTATTGGTTATTTCAAAAATTCTTTAAAAGATTTCTTTATATCTAGCGGATTCTTAATGGTCATCATCACAATGATTTCAGGAATTTATTCCGAAGAAATAATTAGAACTTCACTACTTTTTCAGATTATGTTATTTTCCTTAGCATATGTATTTTTAAAATTAGCCTTTATGAATAAAAATGAGATGAGTAAAAAAGTTCAATTAATCATTTTTAATGTTTGCTTAACCCTCTCAGAACTAATGATACTATTATGGTTGTTGTTTTTTAGTCCAGGAAAAGCTATGAATATTGAATTAATTCTAATATATATCTTTGCACTAGTAATAGTAAAAGTTTCAGTTTATACAATGATGAGCATAAATGGAGAAAAAGAAGCCAAACTCATAAACGAAAAACTAATAAAATACAAAAATCAGAAATATTAATTTTAAAAAATATAAATGTGGTATCCAATATAATTTCTAATCAGTTTGGATACCACATTTTAGTTTTTAATATTATATATAATGCTTTTCTATTTAATCACTTTATCTCGTCATAAGTTTGATTAGCAATCAGCTAATCTGCTCTATATTTTTCGGACTTTTAACTAGACTTATTTGTGAAAAAGAATATACTATTAGTGCTGCCCATATAAAACAAAATGCTATCATGTCTACTGTAGTAAAACCTTCATTGTATACAAAAACTCCTATAATCAGGCTTATAGTTGGTGAAATATACTGTGTGAAACCAATTAATGATAATGGCAGCCTTCTAGCACTACTTGCAAAAAGCAGAAGCGGAATAGCTGTAACTACACCAGCGCCTATAAGTAAAAGAATTACGAGTGTCCCTTCTGTCTTAAAAGCTCCAAGTCCACTAACATGCCTTGATACTATGTATGCTGCCGCAACTGGAGTAAGCATAGCTGTTTCAAGCGTTAATCCAACTATAGAATTAGCTTTAACTGATTTCTTGATCGCACCGTATAGTCCAAAGGAAATAGCTAATCCTAGAGAAATCCACGGAACTTTACCATATTGCACGGTTTTTACTACTACACCGATAGAGGCTATAGTAAGTGCTGCCCCTGTCCAATAACTGAGCTTTTCCTTAAAGATTATAACTCCCAAGGCTACTGCGAGTAATGGATTTATATAATATCCAAGGCTTGCATCTACAATTCTATCTGAATTAACAGCCCAAATATATAGTCCCCAGTTAATCGCGATTAGAATTGATGCAATAAAAATATAAAACATCTGTTTCTTGTCCTTAGCTATAAGCTTTAATTCACTCCATTGTTTAGTTACCATAATAATTAAAATTGTGAATACAAAGGCCCATACAATTCTATTAGATAATATCTCTATTGAAGATACACTACTTATAAATTTCCAGTATACAGGCAAAATACCCCATAATATATATGCAGTTACTGCATATATTACACCTGTAGTTTTTTCGTTACGCATTTATTTTTCCTCTTTTCTTTTTTCTAATGATAAACTCTAAGTATATTCTAACATAAAAATAAGAACTTATATTGAATAACCTCTACAGATACTGCCTTTTTTATATTTATAAATAAAAAACAGATAGTAAATATTTCTTTCTACTATCTGTTTTTTATAAATGTTTAAATATATAATCTGTAAATTATCCTTGGGAGTTTACGTTGTTAATGTGTAATCTTATATTAACATATATATCTAATTAATACAAGACTATTTTTATCTGATTTATCTGCTTTTTGTTAAATTAGAGGATTTTAATAAAAAAATTTCAACCAATACAAAAATGCAGTGGTTGAAATTCATTTCCTTCTTAATTATATTTTAAATTTCTCAACTATTTCACTAAGATTTTTAACAATTTCTGATTGTTTATGTGCAGTAATTGCTACTGCTTCTATAGCCATTGTGGTTCCACTCATTCTCTCTTTTATATTTTCTGCTTCTTCTCCTGACTTTTGTGAATCCTCCGCCACATTTTGAATTGCTTCACTTACTTGCCCAACTGTAGCAGTAATTTCTTCAGACATTGAAGCAATTTCTTCAGACATTTTGCTTACATTATCTGAATCATTATAATACTGGATACCTGTTTCACCATAAGCATTTAATTGTTCATCTACCTTTGTATTTATAAATTCCAGTATATCGCTGCCTGTATCAATACTGGTTTTAAATGCCTCTTGAACTTTAATTATTGTTTCTTGGATATTAATAACTGCTTGAGCTGATTGCTCTGCAAGTGTTCTAACTTCTTCTGCTACTACTGCAAAACCTTTTCCCTGTTCCCCAGCCCTAGCTGCTTCTATTGCAGCATTTAAAGCAAGTAAATTGGTCTGTTCTGCTATCTCCCCAATGGTATCTGCCATAACTTTTATACTGTCTACCACTTTTTCATCTTCAATAGCCTTTAGCATCATAGTTTGTTTTTCAGCATATATATTCCTAGTTTCGCTTATAGCTTTTTGGCTGCTATTTTTAACTTCTGCAGATCTTTCTTTTGACTGATTTGCATTATTACTTCCTTCCATAGCTTTAGAAGAAAGTATATTAATACTTGAATCCACTTCCTGAATAGATGCACTTATTTCTTCTGTAGCAGCACTTGCGTTTTGCACACCCGAAGCAATAGCATTAACCGCGTCATCTACTTCAATAGCTTTAAAGTATAAATCTTGAAATACATTTGAAATTTCTCGTGCTGATGCATTTAGATTATGTGAATTTTCAATAATTGCTTTTACTAGACCTCTTACATTTTCTTGTGCAGTATTTAACGCCTCTCCTGCATGTCCAAACTCATCTTTTTGCTTTACTTCAATTGGTGTTGAAAAATCATAATTAGATAATCTTTGTGCTAACTTTTTTATTTTATTTAATGGAATATCTATGCTTTTAACTAATATATACGCCATAAAAATAGCAATTAAAAATGCTGCTATTGTAAAAATAGTTATATTGTATTTAACGCTTTTGAATTGATCCTTGTTAGCCAAATTAGTTTGCTCTGCCATTTTCTGATTTAAATCAATACATTTTTGAATTTTAATTAGGATAGTTTCTGTTAATGTAACTACATCTGAATTATAAAGTTTCACTGCTTCATCATAGTTGTTAGCTTTTACAAGATCTATTACTTTAGCTCTTACTTCTTTGTATTTTCCTAAATCTTTTGCAAAATCAGAATATAGTTTCTCTTCTTCTTCTGATATAACAGGTAAGCTACTATATTCATCTAAGAATTTTTGATGTTCCTTATCTATATCATCAATGGTTTTAATATACTTGTCTAATTTATTTGCATCTCGTTCAAATACAATATGAACTAAATTAGCTCTGGTTTCATTTATACTACCTTGGATTTCCTCTAAATCCTTAATAGATAATAAATTATTACTATACATTCTCTCCGCGTTATTATTTATTTTTTCTGAACTTAATACGCCCTCTACTCCTATAAAAATAATTAAAATGAAAATTAGTAAGAATACTGTAGCGATTTTTTTTCTAATACTTAAATTTGTAAATAATTTCATTTTTGCTCCCCCTATTTCTGAAATTAATTATTATGATTTTGTATGGTTCTTAATAAACAAACGTATCCCACATAAAGGATATCATATTTTTTCAGGGAAACATAGAAAAATGTCGAAAGTGGGTTGAAAATATAAAAAGGAATAATTAAAACCTTATATTGCTTCAATTATTCCTTTTCTTTATTATATTACCTTTTAATTTATCTATTTATTTAATATTGTAGTATCAAGCATTAAATCACATTGACTCTTAATATCCAATTCTGAAAAGTAATGTTCCTCCATAGGTATCCATTTATTTAGGAAATCTTGTAGCTTTTTTTCCCCATTACGTTTTAGGATTCTTTCGTGCTGCACCTTTGGATCAACCGTTACAAAAATTTTATAATCATAATAATTTCTTAAGGTAGGATGAAGACTATAACTCCCTTCAACTATATTTAACCTCTTAGTTTCTACTTCAGTAGGCTGGCTAAAATCCCATTTACTGCATAGATACTTCCTATATTGAACGGGCTTATGTTTTTGTAGCGGCCTTAATATTTCCTCCTCGACCCTTTCATAGTGAACATTGCCACCAGCCTCTGCTAATCGCTCTGAATTTCTCATCTCAAAAGGCAGAAAAAAATCATCCATATGAAATATGTTACAATCAAACTTTTCAGTAAGGAGTGTTCCTAAAGTACTCTTACCACTGCCACATCTTCCATCTATTGCTATTATTAAAGATTTAGTGTCTTCTACTTTTAATAAATTATTTATTACATCAAATATGTATTGATATTCATTATAAATTGGTATTTTGTGTTTTTCCCTCATTCTTCTCCCCATTTTCTTATATATTAAATGTTTATTTCTTATTGTAATTCATCATTTCTTCACCTATTACCATTCTCTTCCTGGATCACTCGCCATTGAATTAACAGTTCCTTTTGGATATAAGACAGAATAGTGGTCTAATTTAGGATCATCATTACTATTTGTTGGAGCTTTAAATACGAATAATATTTTAAAGTCTGCTCCTGCTGTATAACCTATGATCTTTTCACCATTAGCTGTAACATTATGAGCAGGAGTTCCAAAATATTTTTCAACCATTGAAAGTGAGATATTATTTAAACGACTGTCAAAAGATCTGATTTCAAAAATTCTGCCTCCCTTATTAGAGCCAAAAACCACATTATCTTTTGAATAAGTGGAATAGTTTCCTTTAGCATCACTTACCCATTCTGACTTATCCGCCTTCCCTAATTTACCCTCCACATCTGATATATTGGAAGACTTATCTGCAAAGTTTGAATTAATAATTTTTCCTTCTTCTGCTAAAGTCTTAATGTCCTTTAATAAAGCATTTTCATTACCTTTCGCTTCATTATTATCTGCTGTTTTATTATCTTCGGATTTAGATTGATCTGGTGTACTTGAGGTTTCATTATTAGCTTGGGTATTACTCGATGTATCATTTGCAGGTTTATTTGAATTTGAACACCCCGCCATAATAGTTAAGCATAAAGCTGCTGCAATAAATAACCTTAGCTTTTTATCAAAATATTTCATTTTTTTCCACCTCCAAATTTATTTAGGATTATTATAGCATAAGTAAGGAACATTATATTAATTTATATATTTCTTCCTAAAATCTATTTATACACAAATAATATTTATTTAATTCCTTACTAAAACACTATTCTTAACCTTAATAAAAGTATGTGATTATTTAGGATTAAAATTCCCATCATATATATATATTTCTTTAAAAAATATAAAAAGGAATACTTGAAGCCTTATATAGCTTCAAATATTCCTTTTAGAAAAAGTCTATGATAATTTTCTTTGAGCTTCTTCTCCACTTTTCTTCTTTGATTTAAGCATCTTGTAAATCACACCTAAGGCTATAAACCATACTGGTGTTACAAATAAGGATACACGAGTTTCCTCATTAAGTGCTAATACAACAATAATAAATGCCATGAATGCTAGAATTATATAGTTTATTATTGGATAAAGCGGCATTTTAAATTTGCTCTTAGAAGCAAGTTCAGGATTAGTTTTTCTATATTTCATATGGCAGATAACTATAATTGCCCAAATATAGATAAAGCAGAATGTTGAAATACTTGTAATTAGCACAAATACCCCTTCTGGCATAACAAAGTTCAAAATAACTGAAATTAATATAACAGTTGCGGAGAACATTGTAGCATTCGAAGGCACTTGACTTAAAGTTAATTTCTTCATCGATTCAGGTGCATTATCTTCTTTAGCAAGAGAATAAACCATACGGCTTGTGCTAAAGATTGCACTATTACAAGCTGATGCCGCTGAAGTTAATACAACAAAATTTACAATACTTGCTGCTGCTGCGATTCCCACTGCTGCAAATACCTGAACAAATGGGCTTTTATCAGGATTAATTGAATTCCATGGATATATACTCATAATAACAATAAGTGCTCCTATATAGAAAATAATAATTCTAATTGGAATATTATTAATAGCCTTTGGAATAACGCGCTCTGGATCTTCAGTTTCACCCGCTGTAAGCCCTACTAATTCAATTCCAGCAAAAGCAAATACAACCATTTGGAAAGATAGCATAAAGCCTTTAACTCCATTTGGAAATAAACCT
Source organism: Clostridium chromiireducens (assembly GCF_002029255.1). Lineage (GTDB taxonomy): Bacteria > Bacillota > Clostridia > Clostridiales > Clostridiaceae > Clostridium > Clostridium chromiireducens. The sequence goes on along the minus strand of NZ_MZGT01000031.1, from coordinate 25,922 downwards.
CCATGACTCCAAAGATTTGCAAAACTTGACGCACCAGCATCTGTAGAAAATCCTTTAATAATCATAAATGTACCAATTATAATTAATGCTAAAATTGCAACAACCTTAATTAAGGCGAACCAGAATTCCATCTCACCAAAAAGCTTTACTGCTGTAAGGTTCATAGCTAGTAAAATCACAAGAACAATAAGACTTGGGACCCATTGAGGTATGCTCGGGAACCAATATTGTATGTAAAGTCCTGTAGCAGTTAAGTCAGCCATTCCAACTGAAATCCAACAAAACCAATATGTCCATCCTGTAATAAATGCTACACCGTTTCCTAAATAATCATGAACGAAGTCTACAAATGAATGGTAGTTTAAATTAGAAAGCAATAATTCCCCTAGGGCACGCATAATAAAAAAGCAAATTATTCCCGTTATAATATACGCAAATAAAATTGATGGACCAGCCAAGTGAATTGATCTTCCTGAACCTAGAAATAATCCAGTTCCAATTGCACCCCCAATTGCAAGTAATTGAACATGCCGATTTTTGAGTCCCCTCGATAAACTTTGTTTTTCTGATGTTAATTGATCCATTTTATCCCTCCATCTTAGTCAAAAAGCATGTACATTAAAATGCCTTTTCTTACAAGTATTTTATAATTAGCTGAATCACTTTAGCCATTATTTTTTTTACTATATTTATATAAAATTTTAATTTTCACTGTTAAATATTAATACATAATTAGTAAAGTTGCAACGTTTTCTTCGTTTTTATATTAATTTTATATAAATATAAAAGTTATTTTGTCGTATTTATTTCATATTAATAACTATATTCTAGCTTAGCTAGTATTAGGAGAGATAAAATGGATCTAGGTGATACAATTAAAATAAGAGCTTATTTTACATAAACTCTTATCATTACGAAATATATATTTATGTGCTACAACCCCAACATAGACATCATTAAAGCCTATGGTTTCTTTTAGGGTCATACTATTTTTCTCTCACCCAGACTATCATTTCACCAGTACCGCGATTTGCCCAGGAGTAATAAGGTACAAACTTAATATTAATAGAATCATATTCTTCCTTTATTTTTGAACTATAAAGCTGATCTTTCCATTTACTATTATTTGAAATACGTTTTGCTTCTGCTTTTAATACCATTATTCCGCCAAGCAAATCTGCTTCAAAACACGCTTCCAATTCAGCCTCTTTAGGCAAATATATTTCATGAAGATTTGGACCATTATCTGCTTCCTCTAAGCAATAGACTAAAGGTCCCCTTTGTATTGCAACTTTACCTATATCAGCACTAACTAATGGATTTGCTTTCATTCTTAAAATAGGCATTTTTAAAATAAGCTCAACTTTATCTCCATCTCTCCACTCTCTATTAACCATTGCATATCCATTAAGCTTTATTTCTTCAATATTTATAACTTCACTATTCACTTTGACTTCAGCCTTCCCGCACCAACCTGGTATTCTTAGGGCTAAAGTAAACTTTGTTTTCTCTTTTGTGCCGACTTTTATTAATACTTTTTCTTCCCAAGGATACTCCGTTTCCTGAATAATTCTAATTTCATTATTTCCTACATTTATATCAGCTTTGCCACCAATATATAAATTAGCATATACAATATCATCATTTACAGTATAAATATATCTGCCTAGTGATGTTAAAGTTCTTGTTATATTAGGAGGGCAGCAAGCACAGGTAAACCATTTTTGTCTTACAGGTTTAACATGATGCTTTGTTGGATTTTTCTCACAAGCTTCTGGCCTTACTTCAAGTGGATTTACGTAAAAAAATCCTTTCCCGTCCTGTGACATCCCTCCTATTATTGTATTATAAAGAGCTCTTTCCATTACATCTGCATATTCACTTCTGGGCTCGATCATTAACATTCTGTGAGCAAAAAATGCCAATCCGATAGAAGCACATGTCTCTGCATAAACAGTATCATTAGGAAGATCATAATCAAAAGTAAATGACTCTCCAATTGAAGTTGAACCTATACCTCCAGTTATATACATTCTCTTTGAAACTATATTTTTCCATAAGTTCTCACATGCTTTAAATAGTTCACTATCTCCAGTCTCTGCTGCTACATCTGCCATCCCCATACACATATATACTACTCTTACCGCATGACCTTCTGCTGCACTTTGTTTTCTTATTGGCAAATGGGTTTGATAATATTTTTTTCCCCATTCTCGATTAATTCCACCTTGCCAAAAGTCCTTTCTGCCTCTCTTTTCCCATTGCATATCAAAGAAATCTGGTTTTGCGCCACGCTCATCTAAGAAATATTTACTTAACTTAAGATACTTTTCATTTTCTGTAACCTTATAAAGTTTAAAAAGTGCCAATTCCACTTCTGGATGTCCATCATAACCATGAATTTTACCTTCTTCTGGGCCAAATGTCGCATCAATGTAATCAGCAAACTTACATGCTATATCTAAAACTTTTCTTTTATTTGTAGCATTATAATATGCTACTGCTGCTTCAAAAAAATGACCAGCGCAATATAATTCATGGCATTCAGCTAAATTTGTCCATCTATTATCAGGCTCTTTTAATATAAAATATGTGTTTAAATACCCATCTGATCTCTGTGCCAATTCTAAGATATCAATCACCTCATCTGCATTTTTTTCAAGTTCAGAGTCAGGGTGAGTTTGAAGACTAAAACCTACTGCTTCGAGCCACTTCGATACATCACTATCTTGAAAAACCATCCCATGAAATTCTCCTGTTTCCAGTCCTGCTGCTATTCGAAAATTCTTTATTGCATGACTCGGTTCTGCATCTTCAATTCTGTCATTTATAGCCTCCCATTGATATGGTATAACTACTTCCATTGCAAGCTTAATATATTTAGACCAAAATTCATCATTAATCTTTATATTATTTAACGGAATTTCTTTGCTTATTTTTCTTAAATCCTTACTAAATTCAAGTGAATCTTTATCCATAATTCCTCCTAATTTTTAAAATCTATAGATAAACAATTTAAATACTTGACTTATTAGATAAATATATTTACAAATTTGTTAAAACTTTAAGTTGATATCTTCACTAGAAATTATAAACATTTTTATGGAGAAAACATTTGAAAATGAGCTGTTAAAGGTTCTTAGTTGCAGGTTGTTCCGCTTTAGCTTGTCAAACTGAAAGTTGGAGCATGCTAAAGTGGATGCAACCTTCAGCTTAGAACCTTCAGCGATATTTTCATAGTTTTTTGGAATAAAAATGTTTATAATTTCGGTAAGTTATCTCATAAGTCTAACTTTTAGTTTGTTTATCTATATTAATAGGGATATCTGCTTCATTTTTAAGGAATAATGGTATGATTTCTAGCGGAGCATCATAATCAATCCATTGTCCTCCATTAAATATCTTTCCGGAATTTACATCCTTCCACTTCGCACCTTCAGGCAGATACACTTTTCTTGATGTATAACCTTTATAAAGTATTGGAGCAACAAGTACATCTGGTCCAAACATATACTCATCTACAATGTCAAAGCAAAGCTTGTCTTGAGGAAAATCATAAAATAGCGGCCTTATAACCGGGGTTCCTTTTTCATGTGCTTCCTTCATAATTTCGGTAATATAAGGTTTCATTCTATCACGAATAAACATATATTTTTTAAATATTTCATATGCTTCATCACCATAGCTCCAGACTTCATTTTCTGCACCACTGGCACATAACCCGCCACCACTTGTTCCAAGAGGCTTTGAATGTGGTTCACGGTCTCCATGTAATCTAAATACAGGACAGAACGATCCATATTCAAACCATCGAATTATGCATTCCCTAAAATCAGGATCATCTGGATTTCCACCATGAAATCCTCCTATATCAGTTGTCCACCATGGTATCCCTGCGAGCCCCATATTAAGTCCTGCTGCAAATTGATTTCTTAGAGATTCAAAGCTCGAGTCAATATCTCCAGACCATACAAGAGCTCCATAGCGTTGACTTCCTGCCCAGGCACACCTGAGGAGATTAATTATATTTTCCTGTCCTTCTTTTTTCATTCCCTCAAAGAAAGTCTTTGCATACATAACCGGATAAATATTGCCTATTTGTTCATTTGGGCCTAAATAATATCTATAATTATCATAGTCATAAACTGAGTATTCTGGTTCAGCTTCATCTAGCCAAAATATTTTTATTCCTTTATCATAGTAGTTTTTCTTAGCAGTTTTCCATACAAAATCACGTGCCTCTGGATTTGTTGGATCATAAAAAACTGTATTACCTAAGAAGTCCATTGTTGTTCTAATTCCTCTATCAACTCTTACTAAATAACCTTTTTCAAGCATCTTATTATAATTTTCACTCTCTTTATCAACTGTTGGCCAAATTGAAACCATTAGCTCAATTCCCATATCTTTAAGTTCTTTAATCATGGCATCCGGGTCAGGCCAGTAATCTAAATCAAATTTCCATTCTCCTTGTTTTGGCCAATGAAAGAAGTCAACTACTATAACTGAAATTGGAAGAGCTCTTCTCTTATATTCACGAGCAATGTTTAATAGCTCCTCTTGAGTTTGATATCTTAATTTACATTGCCAAAATCCCATAGCATATTCTGGCATCATAGGTACTGTTCCAGTAGCTTTTGCATAAGCCTCTTCTATTTCTGCAGGAGTATCCCCTGCCGTTATAAAGTAGTCTAATTGTTTGCTAGAATTAGCGATCCATTCAGTTATGTTTTTTCCAAAAGTAACTTTTCCAATGCCGGGATTATTCCATAGCATCCCATATCCTAAACTAGATAATACAAAAGGTACACTAGCTTGTGAATTTCTATGGGCAAGTTCAAGTACACAGTTTTTCAAATCTAAATTTGATTGTTGATATTGGCCCATACCAAAAAGTTTCTCATTTGGGTTTGATTCAAATCTCATGGTTAAAGAATAATCTCCACCAAGTATAGGTTTAAATTCACGTGCCTCTATTTCTAAAGCACTGCAAAATCTATTCACATTTTTTCTATTTCTTACATACTCCTCTAAAAGAATATCTCCTTTCTGATTATAGAAAATAATCTTTCCTCCTGAATCAATATGTGCAATAATCTTCCCATTTTCAATAGAAGCCTCATTACCATCTACCTTAATCTTAACATCACAGTTTTCCTGCGGTAATAAAGCCCAATCATTATCTTTAAATTCCGATTGCTTTGTACTGCGTATTCGTAAACTATTTTTTCCCCATGGTTCAATAAGTAATTTTTCACAGTCGTAATTTCTAATGAGAATATTTCCTTCAATTTTGAAAAAGCTATCCTCCAATTTAAATTCATTCTTAGATTCCATAACTCCAACTCCAATCTTAATGAAATTATTTTTTTATCCTTTTACAGCACCGTTAGTTAATCCTCCAATTATATATTTTTGAAGGAATATGAATATTAAAACAACCGGTAGAACTAAAAGAACTCCATAAGCCATTATTGAATTCCATTGTATGCCATACTTACCCATGAAGTTATATATGCTAGCAGTCATTGTTCTCTTTTCTGGACTAGTTAAGAATGTAAGCGAATAAGCTAAGTCTCCCCAGGCATATAGAAAAGAAAATGCTCCTGTCATTATGAGTCCTGGATAAGATATTGGAAGCATTATTTTAGTAAATGCTGTTAATGTATTACATCCATCAATCTTAGCTGAATCCTCAAGTTCCTTTGGCAATGCAAGAAAGTAGGTTCTAAGAATAAGAACTACAAAAGGTACTGATATTGTTGCATCTGATAATATTGGGGCCCAAAGGGTATCTAATAGATGTAAATTCTTATATACCAAAAACATTGGAGTCAACAATAATGCTACTGGAAGCATCTGTGTTACTAAGAATATTAAAATGAATACCTTTTTCCCTCTCATTCTAAATCTTGCTAGACCATATGCCGCAGGGATAGCTAAAATACATGCTAAAACCATTGAAGTAAAAGCAACTTTGCAGCTATTAGCTAATGTTACTAATATACTGCTTTTTCCTGTGAATTGATCTGTATAGCTGCTTAAAGTGAAATCTTTAGGTATAAACGTAGGAGGTGAGGCAAAAATTTCAGCATTAGTCTTAAATGAACTAACTATAATCCAATATATCGGGAAAAGCATGATGCAGACTACAACAATTGAAACGCAACATAATATTATGTTTTTTTGTTTATTTTTAAGAACAATCTTCTTCATCATCCAATCACCTCATCTTCCTTTATTAATTTAAGATATCCTAAACTTACACAGAATAAAATTGCAAATAATACATTGGCAACAGTAGCACCTTTGCTAAATGAAAATTGTGTAAATGATAGTTTATATGCAAAAGTTGACATAAGCTCAGTACTATTAACTGGTCCCCCATTTGTCATAACAAACACTAAATCAAAAACTTTAAATGTATAAATAAATCCAAGAACCAATACAGATAAAATTGCTGGCCTTAATGATGGTAAAGTTATTTTGAAAAACCTTTGAAATACATTAGCTCCATCAACTTTAGCTGCTTCATATAAATTATAAGAAATGTTACTTAATCCTGTTGTTAAAAGAAGCATATTAAAGGGAATTCCAACCCAGGAATTTGTTAATATAACTGATAACATAGAAGTCTTACTGTCTATAATCCACCCTATTGGCTGAGATATCAGATTTACTTTCATAAGTAATTCGTTTATTATACCTCCGCCTGTACTATACATAAATTTGAATAGTAGTGCCGTTACTGTCATGGGTACAAGATAACTCACTACCATGAGTCCTCTAAGAGGTTCTGAAAGCTTAAACTTTAAGTTAAAAAGCAATGCTAAGCCTAGTCCTATGATAAATTGAATTGATATACTTCCAATAGTAAAAACTAACGTATTCCAAATACTTATTGACATTACAGGATCTTTAAATACTTCAATGTAGTTTTCTATTCCAACAAACGGCTTAACAGCCTGACTAAAAGTCATTACATTTACATCATGAAAACTTAATATAAAATTATATATAATTGGATATCCAACAAATGCTAACATAAATATTAGTGCTGGGAGCACAAATATGTACCCTTTTCTTTCTTCTTTGATAAATTCTCTACTATACTTATTTTTCAATGTTATTTTCACCTGCCTTACTTTAGTTTCAAGGTGCCCTTACTTAGGTATCAAGGCACCCTGAGGTTCAATTTATTTCAATACAGCATCAATCTTAACTTGTGCATCTTTTGCTGCTTGTTCTGGTGTCTTTGCATTTGTGAAGCTTTCTTGCATTGCAGTAGACATTGCATCAGATATTTCAGGCCATTTTGGGTGTGGTCCTCTTGGCATAGCGTATTGAAGTTCATCTAAGAATACACTCATTATTGGATCTTTAGTTATTTTGTCATTACTTTCTGCAATATCCTTTCTTGAAGGAATATAGCCAAAATCTGCACAATATGCATTCATATTATCTTTTTGTTGGGTAAATTTAATGAAGTCCCAAGCTTCAGCTTCATGATGTCCTTTAATAATACCCCAATTTTCTCCACCTAAATCTGATGCAAATACTTTATCTTTAGGAATTTTTACAACTCCCCAATTTAAGTTAGGCGCATCTTTCTTAACTGTATCTATAATCCATGGACCATCTGTAATCATTGCAGCTTTATTGGTTACAAATTGTTTTTCTAAATCATTTTGTGTCCAGTTTATAACTTCTTTACTCATTGAGCCATCTTTTATAAGATCAGTAAGATATTGAAGAGAGCTTATGCCTGCTTGCCCACCAATTTCATTAAATTTAGCTCCGGTTGAAAGAAGCCATGGAAGATATTGAAATGTTCCCTCTTCATTTTTAGGGGCTGCAATAGCTAATCCATAGGTATCTCCTTTAGTCAATTTTTTTGCTGCGTCCTTTAGCTCAGCAAAAGTAGTTGGTGGCTGAACTCCAGCTGCACTTAGCATATCCTTATTATAAAATAAAGCCAAATCATTACTTCCAAGCGGAATTCCATAGTATTTTCCATCTAACTTACAAGATGAGATTGGTCCTGGATAAAATTGATCTTTACCCTCATAAGAATTCATCTTATCTGTGATATCTGCAAATAATCCCATTGCTGAAAATGAAGCCATATCTGGATTATCAACTAAACCAACATCAGGTAGCTTGTCCGCAACAAGACCTATTGTAAACTGCTTAGTAAGTTCAGCTCTTGGTACAAATTCTACTTGAACTTCTATTTTATCCTGAGACTTATTAAATTTATCAGCAAGGTTTTCCATGGCCTTTTGCTGTTGTTGTCCATCAAAATAATGCCATACTGTAATTGTTGTTTTTCCACCTGAATCAGCTTTAGTTTGAGAAGTACTTGTACTTGTACTTGTACTACTTCCACATCCAACAAAAATGCTTGCTGTCAAAACCATTGCTGTTAAACAACTTAACAATGCTTTAATTTTTTTCATTTAACTTTCCTCCTAAATTCTAGTATGTAAAACGTTTTCCATGATTTAATATTACTCCCTGGGGACACTTTTCCATATTCTATTATCATAAAAAAAGTGTAAAATTCTGATATAAATTTTACACTCACAACTAAGGAACATTAAAAAATTAACAAGTCCATTTGCCATACAATTTATTCTCATATGCCTAATATATCTTCATATATTCCTTTGGTGCCATCCCTGTGAGCTCCTTAAATACTTTGCAAAAATATTTAGAATCACAGTATCCAACCCGTTCAGCCACTTCATAAATCTTCATTTTCTTACCTGTCAATAATTCCTTTGCTTTATCAATTCTGATTTCTTTTAAATAATCTGAAAAACTTTTTCCTATTTCCTTTGTAAATAATCGACTTAAGTATTCTGGAGTTATATTCATTCCATTTGCTATTTCCTCAAGGGAAACTTTATCACTATAATATTCATTTATATAATTAATTGCTTTTCTTACAATCAATGAATTTACTTTAGTCCCCTCACCATTTCTTTCACATACTTTATCAATTACACGATTTAACTGTTCTTTTAATTCATTAAATGTACAGCTAACTTTAATGGCATCTAAAATACCTTCATTTTCACACTCAATATACATGTTATTATTAAAACTCTTGGAGACTGTTAAAATCGAAAAAATATATTTGCTGCAAACATCTATTACCTCAGTCGGATAGTAAACATTCTCCTTTAAATATGAAATAAATCTTTTATTAACATCTATTAATTTTATTTTGTTATTATTTTTTATTGCATTTAATACTTCATTTTCAATTTTTATTGGGTAGCTACAGTGATTTATTTTCAATTTAGAAATTAATTCGTCATAAATTATTTCATCATTTCCAAGTACAATTGGCCACCTAGACAATATTTGAAGTTTATTAAATGAATCTCCTATTTCCTCTAATCTATTTAAATTGATAATACTAATAGCAATATCAGAAAAACCGCTTTTTCTTAAAATGTATAATAAGTTATACTTTAACATTTTAAGAAATTCAGTAAATATTTTTTCTGTATTTATTAAGATCGGTAAATAATTACATTCCTTTATAATTGAATAATAAAAAATATCGATCTCATAATTTTTCATAAAATTACATATCTCTTTTACTATAACTTCACTTTTCTCTTTATACTTAGTCCGTAAATACAAATTTACAAGATATATGTTTTCATCTTTTTTTATATCATCTTCAATAAATTTATAAAACTCTTTTAAATTGTTACCTTTATTCAATAATATTTGTTCCAATATTTCTTCTTTAGATATACGATTTCCAAGCTGTAATGCTTTTTCTTTTTGTAAACTTAATTTTCTTTCAATTTGTTCCATACTAATTTTTAAATCACTATACGTTATTGGCTTCAATAAATATTCTTCAATTCCAAGCTTTATTCCCTTTTGTGCATATTTAAAGTCTGAGTATCCACTCAGTATAATAACATATGGGTTCTGACCATCCTCTTTGATTTTTTCAAGCATTTCTAATCCATTTAATTTAGGCATTTCAATATCAGTAAAAATCAGATCTGGTTTATGTTCTTTAGCTAATATTAAACCTTGTTCTCCATCAGATGCTTTTCCACAAACAACATAGTTATCATTAATCTTTCCAAGTAAATTCCCTAATCCTTCCCTGGCATTAATCTCATCTTCTACTATCAGAATTTTCATAACTCTTCCTCCTAAATATTAAAGCACAATCAAGAAAATAATGAACCAGTATCCTTTTCTATTTGGTATCTTTAGTCTATTGTTTTTTTCGATGTATCTAATGGAATTACTAATGTAATTGTAGTACCTTCCTGTTCTACACTTTCAATTTCAAATTTAGCATCTTCTCCATAATAAATTTTTATCCTATCGAAAACATTCTTTATTCCTAGATTTTCATCTTCATCCATTTCCAATTTTATGTTATTAATTATTTTTTCAAGCTTGTCCTTTTCAATTCCATTTCCGTTATCGTTAACTATAATTTTAATATGATTACCTTGAATTTTATTTATGCTGACATTTAAATTTCTTCCGTCATTATAGCCTTTGAATCCATGAATAATAGAATTTTCTATTAAAGGCTGTAATATTAGTTTATGAATTCTGTAACTCAAAACTCTTTCATCCACCTCTAAATTAAGTACAAAACTATTATTAAATCTAATCTGCTGTAAGTACACATATTTTTTCAACCATTCAACCTCATCATAAATAGCTACTTCTTTATTTATATCTCCTATACTATATCTTAGTATTTGAGCAAAATTTCCAATGGTATTGCTAACTTCATAATTCTCATTTTTAATTGCCATCCAATTTATGCAATCTAAAGTATTATATAAAAAATGTGGATTAATTTGCGCAACAATTGCTTTTATCTCAGCCTCTCTTCGCTTATTTGATAATTCAACTATATAACGATTTTGATTCTTTACATCTTCTACCAATATATTTATAGTTGATAACATTTCATTAAACTCGTCACCTATAAATGCCAATTCATCTTCAGTATTAAGCTCTATTTTCGCATTAAAATTACCTTTCTTAGCTTCTTTCATGCCATTGACAATAATTTCAACTGATTGGTAAAATTTGTTTGAAAATATTATAATAATGACCATCACGATGATTACAATTATCCCCAAGAATGCAAATGTTAAATTTCTTAATAGATTAACCTCATAAAACAAATTATCCTTATCAACAATATTAATTATCTTCCAACCAACACTATCTATATGAATACTATTAACTGAAATATTTCTATTTGTAAAACTAGGAATTGAATAAATTAATTGATTAAGAGTTTTACTATTCTCTTTACCATCAATTCCTGTACTTGAATAATCTTTTATATAGGTACCAATATATTTCTTATCTTCAAAGGATATAATTCTTCCATCATTATTAACTATTATAGAGCACATATTTATTCTATCCTCAGGCAAATTTTCTTTGTCCATTCCCACGTTACATACATCAGATAACACCTGTTCGTCAAAGCTCATAATAATTATACCCATTTCATTTTTAGTCCTTATATCCCTAACTCTTAAGCCCATATGGAACATATATTCAGATTTTCCTCCTATATAGCTATTAGGAGTTGTAGGCAATATAACCGGTGTATTACTATTAGAAATTTCAGAATAAATTTCATTTTTAGCAGAATCGCTATATATATTCCATACTCTATTATTTATACCTTGATTACTTTTATCATAATATACATTTCTTCCGTCCTTCCCCACAAAAGTTATAGCCCTAATTTGACTTCTTGAATATGAGTAAGATCCGAAGGCATCTCTGATTTTATTAATAGATGCTGCCTTTTCAAATTCATTTCCATCGTTGAACATTTTCTCTAAATCTAAACAATCATTATCCGCTGCTATTCTGTATAAAGTATCCTTGTAGTAATTCGTATCAGTTTCTATATTAGTTTTTATGTAAAATAAATTCCTATCTGTAAGATTTGTGATTTTCTTCTCAAGATAATGCTGTGATAGCTTATACAAAAACATTTGACTAAATACCATTGGTATAATTGAAATAATTATAAATATACTTAACAACTTTGCTTTTATACTATAACGTTTCCAATTGGAATAATATTTAATGTTATCTTTTATGTTTTTAAAAAACCCCATTACTATTAATTTCACCACTCTTTAATATTTTAATTGAATACATATATTATATTCCAATTTTTTACTATTAATCAATAAACATTTTTGAAACAATCCTATTTAATATATAATTTTTTATTTTAATCCTCTCAACGAAAAATAGTCATCCTTCACGAATGACTATTTTATTTAACTTATTTATAACGCTATTTCGTTTTATTCATTAACTTGCTTCAAAACATAGTACCAAGGAGTTGCTCCTCTTTCTATATAGTCACCATTTTTCCATTCGAAGAACATATATTTTGAACCATTTATTTCTTTTATTATATATCTAGATGCTGTTTTATCATTAGAATTTAGTACTAAATCTTTTGTCCAAGTTATATTTTTATCTTGAATTTCACCATTTTCCTCAAAGTTTAAATTGGTTAAGTATAAATCTCCATTCCATGACTTTTTATCTGGATTGAAATTATCTATTTTCTCAACAAAATCAACACTTTCCCATTTTCCGATTGCCTCTGGATCATTTATAAAAGAGTAATCAATTTTATCAACTCTTGTCTCTACTTCATTTCCAGACATATTAGTATTAAAGGATGGCGTAGAGCTAACCTTCTTTAATACATAATAACTAGGTTTCATTCCTCTAATAGTATAATCCCCACTTTTCCATTGAAAGAACATATAAGTTGCACCATCAAGTTCTTTAATTTCATAACTACTGTCAGTCTTATCTGCAGCATTAAGAATATGATTCTTTGTCCAGTTGAATACTGTTTTAGGAACCTTTCCATCCTCTGTAAAGTTTAGCTCCTTAACAAATAAATCACCTTTAAACTTCTTACTTTTAGTATCAAAATCTTCTATGTTATCAACAAAATCTACACTTTGCCACTTACCTATTATATTAGGATCATTAACAAAATTATAATCAATTTTATCTACATTTACAGCTTTATTCTTATTTGACGTTAAATTTGGAGACGCCTTTGCATCAGTAAGCACAATACCGCTAATTACAAGCAAAGATGCAAGTGCCATTGCAGAAAATCTATAAGCCTTCTTATTAAATAATTTTATCATAATAATTCTCCTTCTTACTTCAGATTTATTATTTGCTATTGAAGTTGTTCCAATTAAAGGAACTGATTTTGAAAAATGGTCTATGATATTTATAATCGTAAAACCATATTCTCTAACTTCTTCATCTTCTGTGTAAGAAAGTGCAAGGGAATCACAACAAACTTCCATGTCTTCCTTCATTTTTCTTAGTCCGTATTGAACAATTGGATTGAACCAATAAATGGCTTTTAAAAAAATAATTATCCAGTTAATAAATACATCTTTACGTTTTAAGTGAGATAATTCATGAAGAAATACATATCTTAATTTATCGGCAGATATTATCTCTTGAACGCCCTTGGGAATTAGAATTATAGGTTTAAAGTAACCGAATAATGCTGGAATCTTTACAATAGAAGTTTCTACTAGCAATACCTCTTTTTTAGTTCTCATCTTATTTCTGCAGTAACTCAATATAGATAAGAATTCATCATTACTTGATATAATCTCACCATTTATTTTATCACTCAACTTTTTATATGCATAAAGAATATATGATGAAATAACTAGTGCTCCGATAAACCATATAAAACTCAAAATATTTACGCTCGATAAACTAGAATTCACAACTTCATTGCTACCTAGGTCCATGGAATTTATACTTCTTAGAATAACATCATGATTATAAATGGTGTTATATTCACCACTCATTTCTACCAGTGTATTTCCAAAAGGTAATTTTGTACTAGAAAACAATAAAAGAATATTGTTCCCTACTTTATCTACAATATTGAATATACTAAAATCACTTTCAGGCAGCTTAAATATTGATAAACGTAGTATTACTAAGAACCATAACGCGTATTGAAATTTTATTCCTAATCTGTTTCTAGCAAATTTTCTAAGGATTAGAATTAAAGAAATTAAAATGCTAGCGGTAATAGATGTTTGGATTACTATTTTAAATAACTGATTAAAAAAATTCATAGCTGTATACATACACTATTTATTCCTTTCATCCAATATCCTTTTAAGGTCTTCTATATCCTCTTTGCTTAAATCACTTTCTTTTAGAAAACTTACTAGCATATTTTTAATAGCTCCGTTATAAACCTTACTTAAAAATGTTTGATTTTCAGCACGTATGCATTCATTTTCATTTACTAACGGATAATAAAGATATTTTCTACCTTCTTCTTTAAATCCAAGCGCATTTTTACTAACCAATCTGCTTATCAATGTCTTTATTGTTTTAGGCTTCCAATCCTTCATACTTTCTAAAGCCTCAATAATTTGATTTGATGTGCGTGGCGAATCTGCCCATACAATCTTCATAACTTCCCATTCTGCCTCTGATATCTTAGGTATCTCTACCATAACTTTCACTCCTCTACTTTAGAATTACAATTGTAATCTTCTTTAAGTATACAACTGTAATCCATCTATGTCAATATATGTTTTGGTAAAAATTTCTTTTGTTTTTTGAAAAGAGGTTCTTTAAGACAAGTTTTAAGGTAATATCTCAAAGCAAGTGATGAACCTGCTTTTTTTGATACATACTAAATTACGCAACAAAAAAATATCGCAAATTCATTTTTTATTGAATATTGCGATATTCTAATTTAAAATATATATTCATTAAGTCAATAAATATATATTTTATTAATTGCTATATATTTTGAATAATTTCCCCAAAAGTTAGAAATAATATCTAAATGTTATGAAATAAATTTTCATTTGTACCCTAGTTAAATAGTCCAACTATTCCCTAGGGCTATTTTCTTATAGTAGCACTTTAAAAAACTATTGTAAATAAGATATCTTATTTACTCACTACGACACACACGAAACCCTTGATCGGGCCCCATACCATTTGCATCATATTTGCCTTGGAAAGACGACTCGCAGCTGGTTACATCACCAATCCAACCGCCGCCCTTACAAACTCTCACGGAGATGACACTAATATCCAAACCTTTGTACCAGTCCCAGCACCATTCCCTTACATTCCCTGACATATCGTAAAGTCCTAACTCGTTTGGTTTCTTACTACCAATAGATTTTGTTTTATTATTGTTATTTTCTATAGCAGGCCAATTCCAGTCTCCTGATAGGTATTTATCTCCAGCATTTCTCCAATACCAAGCTACTTCATCTGCTTTATTATTACCACTATATGTGTAATTCTTACTCATCTGACCTCCATCTGCAGCATATTCCCACTCTGCTTCTGTTGGCAGCCTATAACCATTAGTGCCTTCATTGATTGTTACTGTCCACTTTATATCATCGTTATTATTTTTGTTATCTGGGTCTTTTTTATTCTTGTCTATATTGTAATATGGTTTTAATCCCTCTTTTATACTCCTTTTATTACAGTACTCAACGCATTCATACCAACTTACCATTTCTACCGGCAAATTACCTCCTTTAAATTGTGAAGGATTATTTCCCATTACATCACTCCACTCTTTTTGAGTCACTTCATACTTGCCAATATAAAAGTTTGAAATTTCTATGTTTTTTCCATAATAGTTAGACTTTGTGTTAATGAAAGTCCCACCTTTGACTAATATAAGGTTGTCTGATTTTACTTGGGAACAAGCGCTGAAAACAATCATTATTGCCATAGAAAGAAATATTAATAATTTTCTCATTGATGTATCTCCTTTAAACTTATGTGAAAAGTTATATATTGTGTTATACAATATTCAGATAGTCTTAAAATCGACCTGATTGGCCAAAAATGTAGCTCTACAGGAATCTCTTCGTCTTCAGAAAGATAATATTTAAGTAATATGCAGGTAAGTATATTGTTCTATAATATATAAGTCCTAAGCTGTTACCATACTGTTACGTTAGCACTTCCACTGCTTTGATATCCTTCTGTAGCTATTAATTGGTAAGCCCAGCTAGATCCTAAAGCCATTCCTTTGCTTCCCCATGCGTCAGCATGGTTTTTCATAGTGATGGCGTTGTTTGTACCAGTTGATCTCTTAGATTGTCTAACACTCCAGAACTGTTGGAAAGTTGCAGTACCGTCAATTGATGGTTGATTAGTTCTAGTGGTTGTATATATGTCGTAAGTTCCTCCATCACTAGTTACAGTACCCTTATAAGTTCCAGTTGGTCTATAAGTACCCCAGTTATCAACAATGTAATATTCTATAAGTGAGTTTCTTGTCCACCCATATAGAGATATATACCCATTACCAGAAGGTGCAAATTGACCAGCATTGTAGTTTGCTACTCTAGTGTATGATCCTGAATTCCAGCCTTTACCTACAACGAAGTTTCCACAATTTGACCATGTAACACTATAGTTACCACCAGAACCATTAACAGCATTTACTGTCCCGCCACCATCAGTCCAATTTTGCCAATAGTCTGTCGCTGCATTCGCGTTTACGTTTACAAAAGAAAGCGCAAGTGTACAACACATTAATGATGCCAAAAATAATTTTAATCCTCTTTTTTTCATTCTTCATTTCCCCCTATAGATTGTAACTATTCAGTTACCTTATAATATTAAATAGTTCTATTTATTATCTACTTACCTGCATACTATTTGAATATTACCTCTTATAAATCACTCTCTTTCATTTTTTATTCGTTGTTTTTCCAGTACGTAATTTATCCTATGTAACATTTCTAAAGCTTTCATCTGTCACCCCCTTTATAAAAAGAATTTTTCATAAAAAAACAAAAGTATTGATTTTAGATATCTTTCCAATAATCAATTAAAACTGAGCTGCTGCAATAAAAATCTCAAAAAAAGTATTAATATTTTGTCAATTAATGGTGAAACTTTAAGTAAAAAAAGATATGTCTATTAGAATATTAAGAAATTTTGCTATGACATTCCTCATAGCAGTAGTAAAAACATGCGGTCGTACAGAATTTTATATAACTTAATTAATTCGAATTAACTTTACATTTATTTTACTAAAACTCTTTTTAACTGAAAACCTAACAAATTATAGTTTTTATACCAATTTTTATATATATATATTTCATTTTATTTCTTGAAAATTATGATTTGAGATAATTTTCCATTCGTATCCAATAATTTTATAAAATTAAAATTTATGAATCTTGTGGTATTCATGTGATCTAAATTAAAACCTTCGGAATATATTATTCAATTATATATGCACTTATAATTTTTCCATAGAAAGCTAATTGATCTTATTGTTTGAAATATATGCCTTTTCAAATTATTCCTCAATACTCTCTTTAGTTAATAATGTCCTGTGGTCATTTAAAATTCTGAATATTTATTATTTATTCTCACATAATAAAGAGGTACTTAATCGAATAATAATTTTTAAGGTGGTTATCCAAATGAAAAGATTTAGTGTAATATTATTTATTTTTTTATTAATATCACTTAACATAAATTCGATACATTCTTCTGCTCAACTTACAAGATTTTCACAAGGTTTTTATACTATGAAAGATCTAGGTTTAAGTGAAAACATTCCTTATTCTGTTCAAAATCTTTCTCCTTATAATAGAGGAGTGGTTATAGTAATGGATGAAAATCAAATGATTCAGCAACTTTTACGCATACAGCCTTCATCTCCCAAGTATACCTTAACTCCTCTTAAAAATTCATTTAGGTTTATAATATATGGAGATGGTGTTCAATTAGCTTTCTCTTAAAAGACACTTTTACAGTGTCTTTTAGCATTTCCTATTTATCCTATAATTAAGGCATACAATACATTTAGCAGCCCATTCTAGATCAGAAACAGAAAAATTAAATCAGAACTTTCATCTTAGAAATTTCAAACCTTTCCTCCTACACAATATTTTTTACATATGATTGCCTAAACTTCAGATCGAGCTTACTTTTTGAATATACTTTGTCTATCTAATTGTAGTTGACTTGATATTAGATTAATAATTAATTCCTCAATCGCTGATACGGTTGCTATAACACATATTATATACATTAATCCAACTGTATTAATATAATGAAACAATATTGGAAATAGAAATAAAACTATACCAGTAATCTTATTTCCATAAGTGTGAATACTTGCAAACGTTTTATATTTTTTTAGTGCTACAATCATCGATGATAATCTAATAATAGCAATTACAATAATCCAAATGATAATTTCAATTGCAGGATTTATGATTGGATAAAGCAAAAGTAATACTACACCTATCATTATCATGTCAGCAACAGAATCAAGCTTTGCACCAAGTATACTTGTTGTTCTTGTCGTTCGCGCTATAAACCCATCCATTATATCACTGAAGCCACAAATAATATATATTACATAAAAAGCTACACTTAGTGGTTCAATAAAAATCAAAGTTAGAGAAAAAATTATTCTACAAAACGATATGTAATTCGGTATTGTTTTCATCTCACCACCTCATCTGAAGTAAATAATCTGCAATAAGTGTCCCAACTAATGAAATACCTGTGTAAACAAAACACCATATCAGAAAAGATGAATTAAATATAGTAAATGTAGCAATTAAATAGCCTATAAAAACAACACTTAAAATAATTATTTTTTTCTTAACTAAAAGTTGCGACAATAAGGATATTATAAAGGTAAGTAGTGGAAGTATAATTAAAATCATTCCAAATGGATTATCGTTAATACTAAAGGTCGACATATATTTCCTCCTCCAGAATATAGGAATATTGCATACTACTAGAATTAGCCCTATTACTTCAGTTCAACAATCCCTATCCCTTTCTTAATATATTTCTTTACTATGTGTTTCATCAAAATACCATTTGTAGTAATAATTGCATCTTTAACTACATTTACTTTATATTTTCTTTTAAGTCCTCCTAGTGCTGTCCTATATACACAAGTAGCTGCATCTAGTCCTGTCAGATATATTGTATCAATCTCATTTTCTACAAGGTATTTTGAAAACTCTTTTGATGTAAAAGCATCTTGTTGATGCTTAACAAAAATTTTACCATCAACAATTTTCAGCCGCCTGTTGAGTTCTGTGCCATCTTTATTAGCTAGAAGCCTACCACCTGTAACAAGAGCTGCAAATGGCCATTCAATAATTTTGAATTCTTGACAAACATAAATGATCTTATAGTTCATTCTTATGGCATAGTCAATGGAATCATTCACCTTGTTCAAAAATTTCAAGTAATCTTTATACATACCTCTCTCTCCACACATGTCCTCCTGCACATCCATAATAATCAGCGCTTGTTTAGGATCTTTATAATTTGTTATTTCTCTTCCACATGATGTTCCAAAAAGGAAAATAAATCGAATTAAAAGTGGTAAACTAACAAGCAGAAAAGTAAATGGTTTTAAAAAGATTCCAACAAGAGTAAGTACAACAGTAGCAACAATCCTTACGAGTGCATATTTTATTTTCACTTTATTCATGAGTTTCATTTCTCCTAATATTATTATTTTTTACCAATCTTTTATCATAACAATATCATTTAGTACAAATTTAAAATAGTGATAAAAATTATATTTTATCAATGACAATTGTCATATAATTCGACTATTAGGAGCTAACTACAATATTATATTATTAAATATCTAATTAAAACTCTGAAACTAAATTAATTTTCTTTATTATCCCCCTTGATTTATAGATAGTACACAAGTTAATATAAAATTGCAAAATGGACTTGGTGGTAGCTATGGCTACTGCCTTTTTTATTTTATTAAAAAATAAAGGCATATTAAGCATTTCTACATAATCTACCTTTATAACGTTTACAAATATTGCATTTGAATGAAAATTTCTCAATATCTTACTTATGATAATTTATTTTACAGTATGCTTTCGATACTTTTAATTATAGGCTCTCCTGCTAATGGTTTATATATCATAATTTTCGCGATACCTTCTGGCCCATTAGGACTCAAAACTCTTAATTTACATATAAAGCAATAATTTGTTCCATTTACAACTTGAGTGGCTAACATTTCTGGCTCATAATCTGCACTTACTAATCCATTCAGAGCTGTCTTAAGAACTTTGATATCTCCATCTGTTATAATATTATGGACTCTCCACCCTCCTGGTATTCTCACAATAATCATTCCCCCAATTTTATATATTTTAACTTAAGAAAATAAATTAGATAATCCTCAAATTATTAATATTATATTCACTCTTCATAATCAAATTCACCTATTTTAAAACAAAATTTATGAATAAGCTTTTACGGATAATAGTTTAACTTATGTTTATAATAAATACAAGAAATATTCCCATTTAAAAGATAGGGATATTAGATAAGAGACTGATTACTTTAATTCTATTTTGTAATCAGCCTCTATTTTAAGTTTTTTAATTGATTGATTTAAATGTCATTTATATATAAACTATACCTTAAATTTCTGTACCATTTCATTAAGTTTTTGTGCAAGCTCTGCTTGACTTTGTGCTGTCAATGCTACTTGTTCTATTGCTTTTGTAGTTTCACCCATGCTATCTTTTATCATATCAGCTTCTTCACTTGATTTTTGTGAAGTTTGTGCCATATTTTGAACAGCTTCACTGACTTGTCCAACAGTTGCTGAGATTTCTTCTGACATAGCCGCAATTTCTTCTGACATATTGCTTACAAAGTTCGAATCATTATAATACTTATTACCTGTTTCATTATAAGCATTAAATTGTTCATTTATATCTGTATTTATAAATTCTAATATATCGCTGCCTGCATTAATACTGCTATCAAATGCAAACTGAACTTTAGAGATAGTACCTTGAATATTTATTACTGCATCAGAGGATTGCTCTGCAAGTTTTCTGACTTCTTCAGCCACTACTGCAAACCCTTTACCTTGTTCTCCTGCCCTAGCCGCTTCAATTGCAGCATTTAATGCAAGCAAATTTGTTTGCTCGGCTATACTTCCAATAGTTTCTGCCATAACTTTTATAGTTTCTACTACTTTTCCATCTTCGATAGCTTTCTGCATCTTTTCTTGTTTATCAGCATACACTGTTCTCGTATTTTCCATTGCCTTTTGGCTATTGTTTTTAACTTCTGTAGATCTTCTTTTAGACTCATTTGCATTATGACTTCCTTCCATAGCTTTAGAAGAAAGTACAGTAACACTTGAATCCACTTCTTCAATAGATGCACTTATTTCCTCTGTAACAGCACTGGATTCCTGCATTGCAAAAGCGATAGAATCTACTGCTTTATCTATTTCAATAGCCTTTGACGATAGTTCTTCAACTGTTGCTGAAAGTTCTTCGGAAGATGCACTTAAATCCTGTGAATTTTCCATAATTGCTTTTACTAATCTGCTTACATTTTCTTGTGCAGCATTTAAAGCTGCACCTGTTTGTCCAAATTCATCTTTTCTTGTTATAATAATTGGAGTTGAAAAATCATAACTGGATAATCCTTGTGCAAAATCTCTTATCTTTTTTAATGGCCCTATTATATTTTTACTTAACATATACGCAATAAAAAGAATAATTAAGAAGGCTACGGCTGTAACAATTATTATTGTATATCTAACACTACTAAATTGAGCTGCATTATCTAAATTAGCTTGTTTAGCAGCATTAGAATTTACCTCAATACATTGTTCTATGTTTTTAAGCAAAGAATCTTTTATTTTAGTTAGTTCACCATTGCTAATTTTAACCGCTTCATCATAATCACCTTTTTTAGCAGAGTCAATTGCATTATTTCTTACTTGAATATATTTAGCTAAGTCATTTTTTAATGCCTCATAAATTTGTTTTTCTTCCTCTGATGTAATTAAGCTCTCAAATTCTATCATAATTTTATCATTTGTTGCATCTATATCATTTATGGTCTTTACATAATCATTTATTTTTGAATTATCTCTTTCAAAAACTAGCCTATTGTAGGTAGCTCTCATGTTATTAATATTTCCTTTAATTTCTCCTAAATCCCTAATAGAAAATAAATACGAGCTATACAAATTCTGAGCACTATTATTTATTTTTCCAGCACTCGTAATACCTTCTGCCCCTATTGCAATCATAAAAATACAAATCACTGAAAATACTGAAACAAGTTTATTTTTAACACCTAGATTAACAAAAAATTTCATTTTAATTCTCCCCTTTTTCGCCATAGTATATTCTTAAAACATTTACCAAAAGTAGTTTAAAATAATTTAAAACTTTAAGTATAACTTAATAATTGCTATTTACCTTATACATACATCGTCTCTTAATCGACATATTATAAAGTCATCTCCAATTTTACTTTATTCTGTAACATCTTTCAACCTATTATTGCACAACTTACTTTTTCAAACTCTTCACTATTCTTCTGACGCACAACATTTTTGATTTGAAATCATATTATTTTTATCCAATCCATACTCTTTAATAATAGTATAAAGAGTACCATCCGCCTTCATTTCATTAACTATTTTATTTATTTCCTTTACAATAGAAATATGATTTTTTCTAACTGCAATTCCTATATTTCCAGGCAACTTCGGAGTATAGTCTTTTAATGTTCTTAATAAAAGTTTATTATCTTTTGCTAATAAGCTGTCTACTACTATACCATCAGCTAGGCCCGCGTGAATCCTTTCATTATTTATTTCCATTAATAAGTCAGATGTATTCTCAAAAATCACTACCTCTTTTACTAAATTATTTTCCTTCCAATTTTGCGCTAATTCCATAAATACTGTTCCTTTTTCTACCCCAACTATTGAATTTTTTAAATCATCCATAAAATTAATCTTTGAATATTTAGGAACAACAACAGTTTCTGCTTCTTTATATAAAGGCTCACTAAATGTCACAATCTCTTCACGCTCAGGTGTTATATATATTCCTCCAGCTGCCATGTCTATACTATCATCAGTATTTAATTTCTCTAATAAATTTGAAAATACTGTTTCCCTCATATCAACTTTATTTACACCCATGCGCTTTGCGATTTCATTTATTATATCTGCATCAATTCCTGATATTTTCTTTGTTTCTGAATCTTTATAAAAAAAAGGATAATCATATAGAGGAGTAGCAACAGTTATTACTCCTTTTTCTTTTATTGTTTGCAATCTGTCTTTTTCTATTGAGACATTCGCTATTTCAGTTTTACTATAATTTTTTGTAGTAGTACCTCCAAGTATCATTCCTGTAAAATTTATAATAACAATTGATATTAACAATTTATGTGATATTTTTCTCATAAAAATCTCCTCCATAAATCATGTTATTTTATCTATAAGGTTGCTCATTCTGTATATCTTTATATTTCTAACTCTATATGTAATCACTCTACCATGATTATCTAGTATTATCATCCTAAACCACCCATTTATGCTATAACTATATACCTCTTAAAACTGATCATAAAGATAAAGCTAATTAATCATATTCTCTTTATCAAGTCCATTCTCTACGAGAATAGCATATAGAGTGCCATCTGCTTTCATCTCATTAATCTTTTCATTAAATGCATTTAACAATGCTGTATCATTTTTTTCAATTGCTATTCCCACATTTCCAGTTACTTCAGGCGTATAATCCTTTAGTATCCTCAATAAAAGATTTTTGTCTTCTAATAAAAGATGTTTTACAATAACAGAATCTACAATACCTGCGTCAATTTTATAATTATTTATAGCATTTAATAAGTCAGATGGTGTCTCAAAAATTTCTATATCTTTTATTAAGTTATCTTTTTTCCACCTTTCTGCCTGTGTCACAAATACTGTTCCTTTCTCTACCCCAATTACTGCATTCTTTAAATCACTCATAAAATTAATTTTCGAAAATGTCGGAACTACGATAGCCTCTGATCCCTTATATAAAGGCTGAGTAAATGATACTATCTCCTCACGCCTTGGAGTTATATATATACCTCCGGCTGCAATATCTATACTGTCATCATTTTTTAGTTCTTCTATTAGTTCTGAGAATGGTGATACCTTTATTTCAATTTTATTAATTCCAAGTCGATTTACGATTTCGGTTACTATATCAGCATCAATTCCTGATATCTTATGCGTTTTAGGATCTAAATAAAAGTATGTAATATCCTTTAATGGTGTAGTAACAGTTATTTTCCCTTTTTCTTTTATAGTTTCCAATTTATCTTTTTTCACTGACTCAGTTACATTTGTTATTTGACTATTATCTATTGTAGCAGCACCTTCAAGTATTATTCCTATAAAATTTATAATAGTAATTAATGTTAATAATTTCCGTAATATTTTTCTCATATAAATCTCCTTTAAATGAATCATTTGAATTTATGAGGTTTACTACTGCATCACACAAAATAAAGCAGTAGTTTTATTCATACTACTGCTATTTTGCTATAAACTATTAATTTTTAAACATAAATTTTAGATAACTTATATATTGAAATTTAAAACTAACTCATTTAATCTTTCTGCATCATTAATCTGCTACTGCATTTATTTAATTAGCGCTTTCTTTAATCTCAATTAATCGGTGAATACTATCAGTTGAATTTGAAGCTAATTGAGTTATTCCTGCTGAAAGCTTACTAAGCTCGTTTATATAAACTTTATTATATTATATTATTCCCTTTGCTTCTTTCCAGTCGACCAACAGATTATAGCGTTGTGTTCTGAAGCGTAAAACACAATAATTAGCGTCTTCTGGACCACTGAAATGATTAGCAAGGCCATCATACCACATTTCTTTTTTTACATCTGAGTCGTTCAATATTTCTATAGTACCAACAAGGGTAATATTATAATCGTCAGCATTAAAACAAACGCTGGCCCTATTACACTTGTTAATTCTATTGGTTCTTGTACCTCCAAGACCAGTACAGAATGTAATCCAATTAATACCACCTGCCTTTGAAGCAGTTATTGTAGATGCTGTTGGATAACCATCCAAATCAACTAGTGACAATACGCAATAAGAAGCCTCTCCTGTATTTTTCTCTACAATTTCTCCAGCCCTTTTAATGATTTCCTCATTCATTTTTCATCCTCCTTATCCTATATTACTCCGCAAAACGTCGTTTTCCTTACATAATAATTAATCAAATTACATATATTGTAATTTGATTCCGTTTGCTTGTCAATCTTATATCATTTTCCAATGAAATTTACAAAGAATAGTCAATAATAATTTAATGATTTTATTGAAAAAAA
Source organism: Clostridium chromiireducens (assembly GCF_002029255.1). Lineage (GTDB taxonomy): Bacteria > Bacillota > Clostridia > Clostridiales > Clostridiaceae > Clostridium > Clostridium chromiireducens. The sequence continues at coordinate 610 of NZ_MZGT01000031.1, read as the reverse complement.
AATAAGTCCTAGCTTATGCTAGAACTTATTTCCTACTTGGTGACTCCTAGGGGAATCGAACCCCTGTTACCACCGTGAAAGGGTGGTGTCTTAACCGCTTGACCAAGGAGCCATATTAAGTTTTATTTAAATTAAATTGGCGACTCAGAAGGGGCTCGAACCCTCGACCTCCGGCGTGACAGGCCGGCACTCTAACCAACTGAGCTACTGAGCCATTATGGTGGCTCGAACTGGAATCGAACCAGTGACACGAGGATTTTCAGTCCTCTGCTCTACCGACTGAGCTATCGAGCCATCTTACCTCGCAACGTCCTACTCTGCCACACAGTTGCCCGTGCAGTACCATCGGCGCTATAGACCTTAACTTTCCTGTTCGGAATGGGAAGGAGTGTTACCTCTATGCCATCATCACGAGATCTTTTGAAAAAACTTTGTTCTTTCAAAATTGCACATAGTTCTTTAATGTATTACAACTTGATTATTTATTGGTCAAGCCCTCGACCTATTAGTATCAGTCAGCTAAATATGTTACCATACTTACACCTCTGACCTATCAACCTTGTAGTCTTCAAGGGGTCTTACTAGCTTATGCTATGGGAAATCTCATCTT
>NZ_MZGT01000030.1 GCF_002029255.1 Clostridium chromiireducens | reverse complement strand
GCCAACTATATTGTGAATAATATAGTTGGCATTTTATGCTTTTTTAAAAAATATATGAATAGAATATAAGATATTCTGAAAGAAAATTAAGTAAAAAATAGGAATTATATGTTATAATTATAATTATTTTGATATAAAATATATACTTGGTTGGATGATTTTGAGAATGTGTGAAGAGAGAATGAATAGGAGTGGTATTTTTGCCGGGGAAAATAAAAGAAATGATTGATGAGATTATTCAAGAACGATCTAGAGGTAATCCTGCTATTAAAGAAATGACTATAGCTAAATTAATATTAAAAGGGATTAATCCAACAAAGTTTGATAATAAATCTTTAGATGATATTGCAATAATTGAGAAACTTTTTGAAATAGCTAAGCAATTAAATATAAGGAGTTTTGATAATAGAGGGATTAATATGAAGTCTGCATTTTCAACTAAGTACATAGAAGAGGAAGTTGTATTAGATTTGAAAGATCAGTTGAATGTTGAGGATACAAAGCTAATAATTTTTTTTGCATCCTCCATCTTTGATCAACAGAAGATCAGCAAACTCATGAGTAAAAATTTTCCGGAATGCATAGTAGTAGGGTGTTCCACAGCGGGAGAGTTAGTAAGTGGTAAAGTTTTAAGAAATTCTGTTGTAGCTATGGCTATCGGATCAAATATTGTTTCAGATGTTAAGGTAGAAGTTGTCAAAAATATGAGAGAAAACTTAAGTATAGAAAAAGCCTTTAAGTCATTCGAAGAATACTATGAAGAAAGCCTATATACTATGGATACTAAAAAGTTTGTTGGTATTACATTAATTGACGGACTAAGCATGAAAGAAGAAAAAATTATGGACTTGATTGGTAATAGAACGAATGTTTTTTTTGTTGGTGGATCAGCTGGTGATGATTATAAGTTTTCAGAAACGTTTGTTAGTGCAAATGGAAATGTTTATAATGATTCTGCTGTTCTTATTTTACTAAAAATAAGCGATAAGGCAGAATTTGATATAATAAAAACACAAAGCTTTGAAATTTTGGATCATGTCTTTATTGCTAACAAGGTTAATGAAGAAAAACGGAAAGTTATAGAGTTTAACAATAGGCCTGCAGTTTTTGAATATGCAGATGCTGTAGGAGAACATTCATTAGATGATGTTCCAAAATATTTCATGACAAATCCATTAGGACTAATAGTTGGGGAAAAAGATATTTTTATAAGAGCACCGCAACAAGTAATTGGGACAAGTATGTCGTTTTATTGTAATATACTTGAAGGAATGGAAGTTAAACTTCTTAAATCAACAAATATTATTGAAGAAACTAAAAAAGCTATCGATAACAAGATAAATGAGTTTGGGAGAATAGAAGGGATGATAAATTTTCAGTGCATTCATAGAATACTTGAGTTAGAAAGAGATAATTTATTGAATGAATATGCAGAAATATTTAAAGATATCCCTACAGCTGGTTTTTCCGCCTATGGGGAACAGTTTATAGGTCATATGAATCAATCATCGACAATGCTTGTGTTTAGGGTTAAGACAGAAATGTAAGATTCCTTATACATTAGTGGAAATAAAACGTTTAATTCTTAAATTTAAGTTATTTTGAGAAGAGATATTCCAGGTATCTATTTAAAATATTTTGAGATGAGGTTATAAGTAATGGAAGATATGCAACTATTATTAAATAATGCCAATATTTTTATTTTTAGTGATTGTGTTAAAAATTTTGAGGCATTAACAAAGATACTTAAGCAGAAAAGTTATAATAATATTAAAAATACTTCGAACTATGATTTAGCCGTAAACTATGTGAAAGAAAATATTCAAGATATAATTTTAATTGATATTAGTGAAAATGATAAAATTGGATATAAAATATGTAAAATATTAAAAACAGATAAAGAACTTAGGGAAATTCCGATTATTTTTATCTGCTCAAAAGAAAATAATGATAAAGAGGAATTATTTAGTGTTGGAGGAGTTGATTATATATGTAGTTGCTTTAATGAACTAGAAGTAGTAGTGAAAATTGAAATGCACTTAAAGCTTAGATTTATGGAACTTCAACTAGAAAAAATAAAAAATGAGAATAGTAATTCGATTAGTGAATTACAGAGGACTAATGAAGAATTAATTAATCTTAATAAAGTTTTGAAAAAAGAGGTTAGGGAAAAAAATCAACAATTTGAAGAGATAGCTCTTGAATTAAAAGAATTCAACGTTGTACTCGAAGAAGAAATTACTGAAAGAACAAAAACAGAAGAAGCTCTAAAAGAAAGTGAAAGACAATTTCGTTATTCATTAGAAGAAGCTCCATTACCTATAATGTTATATACTGAAGATGGCAATATTAAAACAATTAATAGAACATGGGTCGAAATTACAGGCTATACAATTAAAGATATGTCTACAATTTCTAAATGGGCAGAAGTATCAGAAATATTCAAGTTAGACTTGGCGGATAATAATATAAAAAAGCTATCTACATCTAAAAAGAGGCAGAATGATGGTGAATATATTGTAAAAACGCGGAAAAGTAATATAAGATTTTGGAACTTTTATTCAGCATATATTGGAGAATTACAAGATGGACATAAGTTATTTATGAGAGTGGCTATAGATATAACTGAGAGAAAGAATATTGAAGAATTACGTAGAAGTGTAGAAGATGAAAGAAAGAAATTATATGAGATTAAGGAATACGATAGGATAAAAACAGAGTTCTTTTCAAATATATCTCACGAACTAAGAACTCCAATTAACCTCATTTTTTCTGCCCTGCAAATGCATGACTTAAAATTAAAAAAATGTTCATTTCCAGATGAATCTATAGATAAATATAAATATACTAAAATTATGAAACAAAATTGTTATAGATTGCTAAGGCTTATTAATAATATAATTGATATAACAAAAATTGACTCGGGATATTTCGATATTTGTGAGCAAAATGTTGATATAATTAGTCTTATTGAGAACATTGTTATATCTGTAGCAGATTATGTTGAAAGCAAAGGATTATCACTAATATTTGATACAGATGTAGAAGAAAAAGTTATTGCCTGCGATCTTGAGAAAATAGAAAGGATTATACTAAACCTTTTATCGAATGCAGTGAAATTTACACCTAATGGCGGCACTATTTTAGTAAATGTACAAGACATAGGTGAAAATATTAGTATTTGTATTAAAGATACTGGTAGAGGCATTCCGAAAGATAAACTTAATACTATATTTGAACGATTTATGCAGGTGGATAAATCTCTAACAAGAGATCATGAGGGAAGTGGAATAGGGCTTTCACTTGTAAAATCTTTGGTTGAATTGCAGGGAGGAACAATTTCGGTTAAAAGTCATATCAATGAAGGCACAGAATTTATAATCCAAATACCATGTAAATTAGTTGATGAAGTTGAGGAGGAATTCTCTTTTTGTGATTCCATAGGAAAAAATTATATTGAAAAGATAAATATAGAGTTCTCTGACATATATAAATAAGATTTTATGGTGCCTATTTTAATTTACATACAGAAAAGAATGATTAAATCTCAGAAGATAGCTGGATTAATCATTCTTTTTGAGTTAGTAGTGTCTGTTAATCTAGCAATTTATATGATAAATAAAAATTTAACAATAAGAACCTATATAATTTGAAATTAGAAAAAAATATGAGATGTTATAAGATAGATAATTGTTTTTAATACTCTATTTTTCTATAATTGGTAAAAATGAACTGGTAAATTATGATTGTTATATTGTTAACGAAGCTTGACACCTTATAATAAATATGTGATACTAAAATCAATAAGAAAACAATTACATTAAAATTTCAAGGGAAACTTTAGAAATTTAGGCTGTAGAGAATTAGAGAATAGAGCCACATAAAACTGAATTTGCTTAGGGAATTATATCCGTTTAAGTGAATTTAATCTTGTAATCTATCAATGCAACTGATTTATGTTGTATTGATAGATTACAAGGGAGTTTTATGTGGCTATAATTATGAGCAAATTTATTTAATATTAAGTTTATTTGGATTTTAAAAATCAAACATTTACTTAGTATAGTTCTTAAAATCATAAATAGCTATTAGTTAATTTCCTTGAAATATTAATAGAATTATAAAGTTTGAGAGTGGGTGAAAAGTAGTGAAAAAATATAACGCCTCTGAATCAAAAGAAGAATGAAATTTATAACAATAGGTCATGTGGAAACTATCAAATGTATGGAATGAAAATCAAAAGCAAATTAACTTAATATATTAAATATTAAGTTGAATAATATTGTTATTTTGAAAAGGAGAGAGTGTTATGACAATTTTTTTCGCAGAGTTAGTGGGGACATTATTACTTATTCTTTTAGGAGATGGTGTTGTCGCAAATGTTGTACTAAAGAATTCAAAGGGGTTTGGTTCAGGATGGATGGTAATAACAACAGGATGGGCATTTGCAGTTGCAGTTCCCGCTCTAATTTTTGGAAGTTATAGTGGAGCTCACTTTAATCCAGCATTAACTATTGCTCTTGCAGCTATAGGTAAAGTTGCTTGGGGACAGGTGCCAATTTATTTGGCGGGACAATTTATAGGTGGCTTTTTAGGAGCAGCATTAGTATTGATTTTTAACTATGATCAATTTAAATCAACAGATAACAAGGGGGACAAGCTAGCAGTATTTTGTACTGGACCAGCTGTAAGAAATAATTCATTAAATTTTATTTGTGAGGTTATAGGAACATTTGTATTAGTATTTGGAATCTTAGGAATTGGAGCGCAAAATTTAACAAATGGAATTGGAACATTATTTGTAGGATTCTTAATTTGGGCAATTGGTTTAAGTTTAGGAGGAACAACTGGGTATGCAATTAATCCAGCTAGAGATTTGGCGCCAAGAATTGCACATGCATTACTACCTGTACCTGACAAAGGGGATTCAGATTGGTCGTATGCATGGATTCCTGTTGTTGCACCAATAGTAGGAGCTGTTCTAGGAGCGGTATTTTACACAGTGTTTATGTAATTAAGCAAAGTGGTTTTTAAACTTATTTATTAGATTACTAAGTGAAAATATAAATATAAATAGTAAATAATTATATAATTTAAGTGTGACAAATTTTGAAAAAAACAAAAAAAATATCCAGAAAGTTTAGAGAATTTGATTTATTATTTTAGTCAATTAGATTTGACACTAAAAGATAAATATGTAATACTTAAAATAAAAAAAGAAAACAATTACATGGGAGTATGCATGAATATTAAAGAATTATTAGAAGAAAATCCGATCATAGCAGCAGTAAAAAATGAAGAACAGTTAGAACTAGCAATAAATTCAGATGCTCAAATTATATTTGTTTTATTTGGAGATATAATGAACATCAAAAATATCAGTGAAATTATATCATCTAAGAATAAAATAGGAATAATCCACATCGATTTAGTTGAAGGCCTTACTAACAAGGAAGTTGTTATAAAATATATAAAGGATGAAACAAAATTTAGTGGCATTATTAGTACAAAACCTCAAGTTGTAAAACTCGCTAAAAAATATAATTTATTAGGAGTTCAACGAGTATTTATTTTCGATACACTTTCATTAAATAATGTAAAAAATCATATGATTTCTGAATGTGATGCAATAGAAGTATTACCAGGAATAATTCCTAAAGTACTTGGAATTATTTCGAAACATTCTAATAAACCAGTTGTTGCTGGCGGATTAATTGAAACCAAAGAAGATGTAATGCAAGCATTGAATTCAGGAGCAACATGTGTATCTACTACTAAAAAAGAAATTTGGGACATGTAGGCTAAAGAGAATTAGAGAATGAAGCCACATAAAACTAAATTTACTTAGATTAATATTATTTACCTAAGTAAATTTTAAATTTATACTATGCAGCAAGATATAATAAGCATTGTAAGTATAAATGAATGTTTTATGTGGCTATAATTATGAGCAAATTACTGCGTAAAGTAACATTTAAATTCTAAAATGATTAATAAATATCAATCAATAAGATTTATTGCAAAATTTAGTATTTAAAATTAAAATTTACAAATATAGAAAGCAGGTGCATTGTATGAAAAAATATATAATAGCGTTAGACCAAGGAACTACAAGCTCAAGGGCGATAGTTTTTGATAAGGAGCAAAATATTTTTGGAGTAAGTCAAAAAGAATTTACACAAATCTATCCAAACCAAGGATGGGTTGAGCATAATCCGTTAGAGATATGGGCAAGCCAATACGGAGTTTTACAAGAAGTAATTGCAAAAACAAATATAACTCAAGAAGAAGTTGCAGCTATTGGAATTACAAATCAAAGGGAAACAACTATAGTTTGGGATAAAAATACTGGCGAACCTGTATATAACGCAATAGTATGGCAATGTAGAAGAACTGCAGCTATAATAGAAGAGCTTAAGGAAGACAATGAATTTGGAGAATACGTAAAAGAAAATACAGGATTATTATTGGATGCTTATTTTTCAGGAACAAAGATTAAATGGATTTTAGATAATGTAGAAGGTGCTAGAGAAAGAGCAGAAAAAGGTGAGTTATTATTTGGTACAGTCGATACTTGGCTTGTATGGAAACTTACTAATGGAAAGGTTCATGTAACTGATTATACAAATGCATCAAGAACAATGCTTTATAATATAAAGGATTTAAAGTGGGATGAAAAGATTTTAGAAAAACTTAACATTCCAAAATCAATGCTTCCAGAAGTTAAGAATTCCTCAGAAGTTTATGGATATACAAACCTTGGAGGTACTGGAGGAGTTAGAGTACCAATAGCTGGTATGGCTGGGGATCAACAATGCGCTTTATTTGGTCAAACTTGCTTTGAAGAAGGCAGTGTTAAAAATACTTACGGAACAGGTTGTTTTTTACTTATGAATACTGGAGAAAAATTAATTCATAGTAAAAATGGATTGGTAAGCACAATTGCAGTGGGTATAGACGGAAAGGTTCAATATGCATTAGAAGGATCAGTATTTGTAGGTGGAGCTGTTATCCAATGGATTAGAGATGAACTTAAATTAGTTAATGATGCAGCTGATACAGAATACTTTGCTAAAAAAGTAGAAGATAACGGTGGTGTATATGTTGTTCCTGCATTTACTGGACTTGGAGCTCCATATTGGGATATGTATGCAAGAGGTGCTATATTTGGGCTTACAAGAGGTGCTAATAGAAATCATATAATTAGAGCTGCTCTTGAATCTATTGCATATCAATCCAAAGATCTTATTGATGCAATGCAGGAAGATGCTGGATGTAAACTTACAAGACTTAAGGTTGATGGAGGAGCTAGTAGAAACAATTTATTAATGCAATTCCAAGCTGATATTACAGGTGCAGAGGTTGTAAGACCTATAATAACAGAAACAACAGCACTTGGAGCAGCATACTTAGCAGGACTTGCTGTAGGTTTCTGGAAATCAAAAGAAGAAATTGCTGAAAAGTGGGCTGTAAGTCAGGCTTATACTCCAAATCTATCTGAGGATAAAAAGGAAAAGTTATATAGAGGATGGAAAAAGGCTGTTAAAAGGGCAGAAGCTTGGGAAGAAGAATAGAATAAAATGTAATGGATAAATAAAGTGAAAAGTTTTAAAAAAGTTTAATATTTATACTGGACAAGTATACCTTTACAGGATATAATATAAATGTAATTGAATATAAATGCTGAGAGAATATAGAGTCAGGCATAAAACTAGGATGATTTTTCATCGTGTTTTTTGCTTGACTTTTTTTATGTCTTATAATAAGGAGGATGTTTTATGTATGATGTGGCGATAATTGGAGCAGGAGTTATAGGGAGCTCTATATTTAGAGAATTAACTAAGTATAATTTAAAAGTAGTTGTTTTAGAAAAAGAGAAAGACGTATCAATGGGTACAAGTAAAGCAAATTCAGCAATTGTCCATGCTGGTTATGATCCTAAAGAAGGCACTTTAATGGCAAAGTACAATGTGACAGGAAATGAAATGTTTGAAGATTTATGCAAAGAATTAAGTGTTCCTTTTAAAAGAAATGGATCACTAATTCTAGCTTTTGATGATGAAGATTTAAATACGTTAAAAGCTCTTTATGAAAATGGAAATAAGATAGGAGTAAAAGATTTAAAAATATTAAATAAGGGTGAGGTTCTGGAAATGGAACCAAACATTAATGAAGAAATAAAAGGGGCATTATATGCACCAACTGGTGGTATAGTAGGACCGTTTGAATATACAATTGCGCTCGCTGAAAATGCAGTTCAAAATGGTGGAGAACTTAAACTACAAAAAGAAGTTGTCTCTATAGATAAAAAGGATTTGTTTAGAATTTCAACTCAAGATGGAGAACTTGTTGAAGCTAAATTTGTAATTAATGCGGCCGGACTTTATGCAGATAAGATTCATAATCTAATCTGTAAAGAGAGCTTTAAAATAATTCCAAGAAGCGGTGAGTATTATATTATGGACAAGAGTCAGGGGAATATAGTGAATAGTACAATATTTCAATGCCCATCAAAATTAGGAAAAGGGGTTTTAGTAACTCCTACTGTTCATGGAAACTTAATGGTGGGGCCAGATGCTAGGGATATAGAGGATAAAGAGGATTTAGGAACAGCTGCAGAAGGGTTAGAAGCTATAAGAGAAGCTTCAATGCGATCTACAAAAAAAGTTAATTTTAGAGAAAGTATAAGGAACTTTGCAGGTCTTAGAGCTAATCCAGATACAGGTGACTTTATAGTTGAAGAAAATGATGAGGTTAAGGGATTTATTGATGTGGCAGGGATGAAGTCGCCTGGATTAACATCAGCTCCTGCTATTGCTTTAGGAGTTGTAGATATATTAGCTGAGGCAGGGTGCAAATTAGAGAAAAAAGAAAACTTTGTAGCTAGCAGAGAGCAAATTCATTTCATGGAGTTGTCACCTAAGGAGAAGGCAGAATTAATTAAGAAAAATCCACAGTATGGAAGAATAGTGTGTAGGTGTGAGAGTATAACAGAAGGTGAGATTGTAGATGCAATAAAGAGAAGTTTTGGAGTTCTTTCCTTAGATGGTGTTAAAAGAAGATGCAGACCGGGAATGGGAAGATGCCAAGGTGGATTCTGTGGACCAAGAGTTCAAGAAATAATTGCAAGGGAATATAGTGTTCCACTTGAAAGTGTTGTTTTAGAAAAGGATAATTCTTATATTCTAGTGGGTAAAAGTAAGTAGAAGGGCGAGGTAGTGTTATGAGTTATGAGTTAATAGTAGTAGGTGGAGGGCCAGCAGGCCTTGCAGCAGCATATGAAGCATATAATAATGGGATAAAAAAGATATTAATCTTAGAAAGAGATAAAGAATTAGGAGGTATATTAAATCAATGTATTCATAATGGTTTTGGGCTTCATACCTTTAAAGAAGAACTTACTGGGCCTGAATATGCCGGAAGATTTATAGAAATGATTGAAGATACAGATGTTGAGATAAAGCTTGATACAATGGTTTTAGAGATAGGAAAAGATAAAACAGTTTATGCAATAAACACAGAAGAAGGATTCATGGAACTTAAGGCAAAAGCTATAATTCTTGCTATGGGATGTAGAGAAAGAACCAGAGGGGCGATTAATATACCAGGTGATAGACCAGCAGGAGTATTTAGTGCTGGAGCAGCTCAAAGATATATTAATGTAGAAGGATATATGCCGGGAAAAGAAGTTCTTATTTTAGGGTCAGGAGATATTGGGCTTATAATGGCAAGAAGAATGACTCTTGAAGGAGCAAAAGTTAAAGCGGTTGTTGAATTATGTCCATATTCAAATGGATTAAATAGAAACATAGTTCAATGCTTAAATGATTATGATATTCCACTATATCTTTCTCACACAGTGGTAGATATTGTAGGAAAAGATAGGCTTGAAAAAGTTATAATAGCTGAAGTTGACGAGAATAAACGACCTATTAAAGGAACTGAAAAAGAATTTGAAGTAGATACTTTGTTATTGTCAGTTGGATTAATTCCTGAAAATGAATTATCATTTAATGCTGGAATTGAGGGAGATAGAAGAACTAATGGTTTAATGGTTAATGAAAGTATGGAGACATCAGTAGATGGTATATTTGCATGTGGGAATGTAGTACATGTTCATGATTTAGTAGACTTTGTAAGTCAAGAATCAAAACATGCTGGTTTTTCAGCTGCAAAATATATTAAAGGAGAGCTTAATAAAAATAAATATATAAATATTATAAATGGGTCAAATGTGAATTATACAGTTCCTCAAAGACTTAATGTAGATGCAGTTGATGATAAATTGACTATATTTATGAGAGTAAATAATATATATCACGATAAAGCATTAGTTGTAAGATGTAATGATGAAGTTATAGCTAAATTTAAAAGAGCTCATTTAGCACCATCAGAAATGGAAAAAGTAGTTTTAGGTAAGGTGCTATTAGATAAGGTTAAAGGTGATATAACAATATCATTAGAGGATGGTGAATAAAATGGAAAAAGAATTAATTTGTATATGTTGTCCTAAGGGATGTCATTTAAAAGTAGATGCAGAAAATAATAGTGTACAAGGAAATGGTTGCAATAGAGGTATTGAATATGGGATAAATGAAGTTACAAACCCAGTAAGAGTAATAACTTCAACTGTTAAAGTAGAAAATGGAGAATTGGCAGTGGTGCCTGTAAAAACAAAAAATCCAATTCCTAAAGATCTTAATTTTAAATGCATGGAGGAGATCAACAAAATTACAGTAAATGCACCTATCAAAATTGGCGATATAATAATTAAAAATATTCTTGGAACTAATGTAGATATAGTAGCAACAAGAAATGTGAAAAAAATCTAAGCAAAAACTTTAAAAAATATAGTATGATGATATATTTTCTTACGTTTCTTAAGAATTTTCTGGAAATGTTGAATATATATAAAATGTTTGTTATCATGTAAATATGTTTTATAGATTAGAGATAATGAGGTCTCACAATTGTAAAGTTTGGCCTTCTTATCTCTTTTTTGACTTTGTAAATAAATAATCATAAAGTAAAAATAAGGAATAAGATAAATATCTTTTACAATTAAGTTGTAAGGAAATTTTAATTAAAGAATATTTTAAAGAAAAAATACTATTATACTTTGCCCCCAAAAGGAATATTTCTTAAATGTGAAGAATGCTTTGCCATTGCATATCTACACATTTTTATAATATAGTTTCCACATATTAATAGCTATATTATTTTAGAAATTTTACCTTTTAATAATATATGAGCTCCTGTATTTATATAGCTTCATAAATACAGGAGTATTTTTATATGCTATAATAATCTATACAAAAAATATAAATATATTGGAGGAGAAACATGAATAATAGAAATTTCATTAGATATCTTAAAATTTTATTTAGTGCGTATTTGATTATTGGATTGATTTTATTATTTTCAAGTAGTTTAATTTTAGATATTAGTCTTAGTGCAGGTACTATAGTTGGAATATTCGTAATTTGTACTTTAGCATATGGGATTTTGCTTAGAAGAAAAGAATATATAATTACAGCATCATCGGTTGCTGCATTATATATTGCCATATTTATCTTTTATAGTCCGCTAATTAGCTATAATGCTCACAGAAATTTGATTGGGAGTATAGATGAAGTAGATTTTTCAAGCCAAATAGAATATATGGATATAAATCAATTACCTACAATAGATAAAGAACTTGCATATAAACTTGCAGATAAAAAACTCGGTGAAATTACAAGCCTTGGGAGTCAAGTTACTATTGGTGAATTAAATCTACAAAGTGTAAATGGTCAACTATGTTATGTGGCTCCACTTGAGCATTCATCTTTTCTTAAATGGTTTACCAATAGAGAAGGGACAATTGGATATATTAAAGTAAGTGCTACAAATCAGAATGATGTGGAATTGGTTACTAAACTTGATGGTAATGATATTAAACTCAAATATTTAAATTCTGCATATTTTTTTAGTGATTTAAGCAGGGCAGCTTACTTTAAGGATATGAAAGCTGGACATACAGATTATACATTTGAGTTGGATGATACTGGAAGACCTTATTGGGTAATAACAAGATATGATACCGGAGTAGGTATTATAGAAGCTAAAGCTATCGGGGCATTAGTAATGGATGCGCAGACTGGAAACTCAGTTATCTATGATATTAATAATTTACCAAGTTGGGTCGATAGAATACAGCCTAAGCAGTATATAAATAGATATATTAATAAATGGGGAGAATTAGTTCATGGGGTTTTAAACTTTACTGACAAAGATAAGCTAAAATCAACAAATGGTATGAATATAATTTATAATAAAGGGACCTGTTACTATTATACAGGCATTACTTCAGTAGGAAGCGATGAATCACTTGTAGGGTTTACACTAACTAATACGAGGAATGGAGAAACAAAACTGTATAAAACTGCTGGTGCTACAGAGGAAGCAGGTATGAGATCAGCGGAGGGGAAGGTTCAACAGTATGGATATAAAGCAACTTTTCCTTACTTAATTAATATTCAGAATGAGCCAACATATTTTATGACTTTAAAAGATTCTAATGGTTTAGTTAAGCAATATTCTATGGTAAATGTTAAGAATTATAATACTGTGGGGGTTGGAGATACACTTCAAGCAACGTTGAACAAATATCTTGAAGGTTTGACTAATACTAATATTTCACTGGAAAGTGGGAATCAGGAAGAAGTAGTAGAAGGAGAAGTTGAAAGAATAGGGCTTGTTATAAAAGAAGGTGAAAGTATTTATGATGTTAAAATAAAGAATAATCCAAATATATTCTCAGTTTCAACAGAAACTTCTAGAGAAGTTGCTTTAACTAAGGTTGGAGATAGTGTCAAAATGAAATTCATTCGAGTTGGAGATAATAAATACATTATCACAAATTCATTTGTAAATATTTCATCTGGAGTAACAGAGAATAATTAAAAAATAGTATTGTATTTTTAAAAATAGTATGGTATACTTAAGAAGTTCGATGAGAACAAAATATATAAAAGATTTAATTATATTATAATTTCTCCTTATGAGAAAATATTGGTTAACTAAGTCTTTAAATTTGGAGGAATTGTAAATGGAAGATAAAACATTAGTATGTAAAGATTGTGGAAAAGAATTTATATTCACAGTTGGAGAACAAGAATTCTACAAAGAAAAAGGTTTCGAAAATGAACCAGTAAGATGTGCTGATTGTAGAAGAGCTAGAAAGCAACAAAACAACAGAAGATAGTTTCTGTTTGAAGCAATAAGCTATAAGAGTTTACTCTTATAGCTTTTTTAGTTAATAAAGTTATATCTATAAATTCTTGATTAAGTTTTTATAGATATAACTTTATTATTTTTATGTAGAGGTTTGTATAATAAATAATCAACAAAATAAAAATTAAATATTATATCATCCCAAATTCAAATCTAAAAAATTTTCAGCCTCCACTTCAGTAATATTTTTAATCAATGAAACTTCTTGAACTAATAATTTGTGGGCAGTATTGAAGAGCTGCTTTTCACTTGTGTTTAGTGATTTTTCTTTCCTTATAATCATCAAATCGTAAACAACTTCAGCACTATCCTTGAGCAAACCAGATTTCACTTTATTTGAATTAATTTGATATCTTTCTTTAGCAGACATAACTTGAGAATTATTCTCTTGATTATTAATATTAAATAATACATTCTCGAGAGTAGAATTGTCGCTAATTTTACGTAAATTTGAATTAGCTAGTTTATCACTTGGAATCATTATTTCTAAGTGATTTGATAGAATTTTTATTATTGTATACTCTTTATTTTTGCCGCTGAAAACTTTATTTTCTATTCTTTCTATGGTACCTATGCCTTGCATGGGGTAAACAACTTTATCTCCTATGGAAAACAAAAAATCCACCTCCTTTTTCTTTATTTTTATAGTATAACATATTTGTGAAAAAAATAAAACTTTTAATATATCACATGAGTGTAATTGTGTCAATAGGTTGATTTTGAGATTGATAAGATAAATGGAAATAAAGTAATTGGTCAATTTGTTATAAATCATGAGAAAGTTAATTTAATGAGAGGTGATTAAAGAATTTTTTGTTAAAAATAGACATGGTAGTGTAAAAAAGGCTAGAGAAATAAAGAAAAATACAAGGAAAAAAGAAAAATAAGAGTAAAACATAGAAATATTTAAATTATGGAAGAGCTTGATAATAAATAATATGTGATGTAAAATTAAGGAAAACATTACAATAAGAGGAGGTAGCTGATATGAGAGGACGTAAAAGAAAAGAATCAAGGAGAATTATTAAAAGTGATAGAAAGATTAATCAAAAAAATAAGAACTTGATGATAGAGAAGATTCTATCCTATAATCCTGCACTTGTGGAAGGAATCGAGATATATAAAGATGCCAATAGGAATTTTATGCTGCTAATTTTTCTTGGAGCTCTACTAATTAACTTCCCATTAATTTCAGTACCTTGTTGTGTGTTGTCTATGTTTTTTATTATAAAAATGCTACAGTTTATACGTTATAAAAGTATAAATAATATAGTAAAAGAGCTAGCAAAAGATATATCTTTCAAAGGAATATATGATAGAGGTAAAGTTGAGGATATGCTTGATGATTTTAGAACTAAGTATGGTGAAGATGTTATTGAGTATAGTGAACTAGTAGAAATGATTGAAAAATACGAAAATTTTGTAATTAAGATAGAGTGCATTTTGAAGAATATAAATATTCATGAAAAACAAAATGTTTATAACAAAGCTGGAATAAATAGTAAGAAAAAAGCTTATTTAAGAAGAGAAGATAGATTTACTTATGGTGAAACGGAAGAAAATCAGAATAAAACATTAGAACAAGATTATTATTTTGATGAAACCTTATCCGTGCTATATAAGAAAGAAAATGGTGAAATTAAAAAAATTAATAAAGCAATTGAACTTTTTGATATAGAAAGTATTGAAAATAATAGTGAAAATGCAATAATATTAAGGAATGTCAATAAAGAGAATAAGAATCTCACTGTATACTTATATAAGAAATCATCAGTGCTCCAAAAAAATGCATTATAGAATTCACTAATTTGATAAGAAAAGCATTACAGCAATGCTCTTGTTAGGCCCTAATAGAGATAATTAAGGTTTGATAAGAGTTGTCTTTTTTTTTATTTTGTAATAAAATCTAAAAGGTATGATAATATAAGTTTAATTTAGAATATATATATAATACTATGGAGGAAGATATGCAAGATGTAATGATAATAGGTATAGCTGGTGGTAGTGGATCAGGTAAAACTACGCTAGCTGAGAAAATAAGGGAAGTCTTCGAGGAGCAAGTTATTATACTTTGTCATGATTATTATTATAAATCTAATGAAGAAATTTCATTAGAAGAAAGAAAGAAGCTAAATTATGACCATCCAAATTCATTTGATACTGATCTTTTAATAGATCATCTTAAGCAGTTAAAGGAAGGAAATACAGTATACCATCCGGTTTATTCATTTGTTGAACACACTAGGCTAAATGATAAGGTTGAAGTTAAGCCAACTAAGGTTATTATATTAGAAGGAATATTGATATTTGAAAATAAGGAACTTTGTGATTTGATGGACATAAAAGTTTTTGTAGATACTGATGGTGATGTAAGGATAATAAGAAGATTGTTAAGAGATGTAAAAGAGCGAGGTAGAGATTTAGACTCTGTAATAAATCAATACTTAGGAACTGTGAAACCTATGCATGAGGAGTTTGTAGATCCAAGCAAAAGAAGGGCAGATATAATAATTCCAGAGGGTGGAGCAAATACTGTAGCGTTAAGTATGTTACTTGAAAGAATACGGAATTTTATATATAAATAATAATTGTACATATTTTAATAATAAACTGCTCTTATCAATTGATTTAGAGCAGTTTATTGTAGTTAGTATTTAATATTATTTGAATGTAGAGCAAGAACAATAATATTAACAGATGCTGGCAAACTTCTTTATAAGAGGGCTAAACATATAATAGAAATTACTAATTCGGCTGCTAGAGAAGTAGGGAATCTGAACCGATGGTGGTTGTGATGAGTCAATATTATAAGTTTATGAATGAATGTGCGGAAATTGATCTAAATGATTTAAAGGATGTACTACTTATTATTAAGAGATACTTTAAAGATTCAAATTACAGCGATTTGGATTAAGGAGAGATATTTATGGGGTGCAGCAAAGAGATTTTTGGAATTGTTTTATTAGTTGGAAAGTTTGAAGTAAAATGTTAAGATATAAAAAGTACGCAATATTTTTAATTGGAGAAGAGGAGAAAACGTATGAAAAAAATAGATGCAATAATTTTTGATATGGATGGAGTATTAATTGATTCAGAAAGAATATCATTTCAATGCTATAAGGAAGTTCTTAAAGAATATAAATATGAAATAGCTGAAGAGTTTTATGTAAAGTTTATTGGGAGAAATGTTGATGGCATAAAGTTAGTTATGTTGGAGGAATATGGAAGTGATTTCCCGTTTGATGAGATATATAAGAAGAAATCTGAATTAGCACATAAAACAACAAATGAAAATGGTGTTAAAATTAAAGCGGGAGTTCATGAATTACTAGATTATTTAAATAAAGAAAAATTTAAAATAGCTGTTGCAACTTCAACAAGGAGACAAAGAGCACTAGAACTATTGGAAGAAGCAAAGATAAAAGAGAAAGTTAATTCTATAGTTTGCGGTGATCAAGTGAAAAATTCCAAACCAGATCCGGAAATTTTCCTAAAGGCAGCAGAAGAATTAGATGTGGACCCTAAAAATTGTTTGGTTATAGAAGATTCAGACGCTGGGATAATGGCGGCTCATTCAGCAGGAATGACTGGTATACATGTTCCGGATATGAAAGTATTAGAGGAAGAGACAAAAAAATTAGCATTTAAAATATGTGAACGGTTAATTGATGTAAAAGAATTGATTAAAAATAATAAATTGAATTAGTATTTTTAATCAATTAATATAACTTTAAAGTACTGGTATGTAGAAGAATATATTATTAAAAGTAGGACAAGTTGTAGTTTTTAAGTGTAATGGCGCTGGTAAGGTGCTAAAATAAAAGACCTAAATATATTATAAATAGAAATGATCTACTAAAAGTTTTTTGTAGATCATTTTTCGTAAGTTTAATTATTGGTAAATCATTTTAGGGTTTATAACTTTTGGATCATAACCATTATTCCTAAGGGCTTTTATAATGGCTTCTTTATGTTCATGCCCAAAGGTTTCCATAGTTATATCAAGTTCAACCGCACTGTTACGATTAATGCTAACAAATTGATTATGATCTAGTTTGATTATATTACCTTGAGCTTCTGCAATTACCTTAGATACATTTGTTAATTCACCAGGTTTATCTGGAAGCAAAACAGAAACTGTACAAATACGTTCTCTTTCAATTAAACCATGTTGTACTAAGGATGCAAAAGTAATCACGTCCATGTTGCCACCACTTATAATAGATACAATTTTTTTATCCTTTACATCTAAGTGTTTTAATGCTGCTACAGTTAATAAACCTGAGTTTTCAGCAAGCATTTTGTGATTTTCAAGCATATCTAGGAATGCTCCTATAAGCTCGTGATCTTCAATAGTTATGATTTCGTCAAGATTTTGTTTTATATATGGAAAAATCTTAGAGCCAGGAGTTTTAACGGCAGTACCATCAGCTATAGTATCCACTGAAGGAAGAGTGATTACTTCTCCGTTTTTTAATGAAACCTGCATGCAGTTTGCACCAGCGGGCTCAACACCAATAACTTTTATGTTAGGGTTAAGAAGTTTAACGAGTGTAGAAACTCCTGTAGCGAGTCCACCGCCGCCTATTGGTACTAAGATTATATCAACGGTTGGTAATTCTTTTATGATCTCCATCGCTATTGAGCCTTGACCGGTTGCTACATCTAAGTCATCAAAAGGATGAATGAAAGTATAGCCTTTTTCTTCGGCAAGTTTTAAAGCGTAATTACAAGCTTCATCATAAACATCTCCATGTAAAATAACTTCTGCTCCATAGGCTTTAGTACGATTAACCTTCATTAGTGGAGTGGTAGTTGGCATTACAATTATTGCTTTTGTATTATAGGATTTTGCAGCGTAAGCTACTCCTTGAGCGTGGTTGCCAGCAGAAGCTGTTACAAGACCTTTGTTTCTATCTTCTTCTGAAAGCGTGCTGATTTTATAGTATGCCCCTCTTATTTTATAAGCACCCGTTTTTTGCATATTTTCAGGCTTGAAGTAGACTTTATTTCCTGTAATATCTGAATAATAATCACTAAACACTAATTTAGTTTTTAAAATTACTCTCTGTACGATTTCGTATGCTTCTTCAAATTTATCTAGTGTCATCATTTTTGTAATATCCCCTTTATATGTATATTGCTTTTAGCTAATAGTTTTATGATAACATGTTAGCATTTTATGTCAAGTAAGAGTTTTTAAGACAGTGAACTTTGTGAGATAAAATAAAAAAGTATATTTAAATTATAAAGAAGAACAAAAAATAACAAGTTAATATAATGCTGCAATATCATAAAAAAATAAATATCATTTATCAAAATGATATTTATTTGTGTTTAAGACATTAGTAGCATTTTTAACTTGTTATTTTCGAGCATTTTAGATAGTTACAAAATGAAGTATAATAGTTAAAAAAGAAGAGATTTATAGAGGACTTTTACTGTTAATGTCCTTTATGCTTTTCTAGCTTTTTCTTTTTTCTTAACTCAAACTTTTTTTGCTCTTCTTGCTCCTTTTGCTCTTTTGATTTTTGTTTGCGTATTATTTTGCTTTGTTCATGCTGTAATTGCATAGCTATTTGAGCTTTAGTTCCTATGCCTTTAGCATTAACCTCTTTTCTAATACTTCT
Source organism: Clostridium chromiireducens (assembly GCF_002029255.1). Lineage (GTDB taxonomy): Bacteria > Bacillota > Clostridia > Clostridiales > Clostridiaceae > Clostridium > Clostridium chromiireducens. The sequence continues at coordinate 42,704 of NZ_MZGT01000030.1, read as the reverse complement.
CTGAAGCCTTTTAGGATTGTGTTTCCTTTCTACTGATTTAAATTCATCAGACAATATCGGCGAACTAAAATTTAAATGATAGAATTTTTTTAGTATGAATTCGTAAGTTTCCTCATCTTTTGGTTCTGAGCCGAAGGTAACTTTGCATACATTATATTCGCCATTTTCAATATTTTCAAAGACACCAATCCAAAATGGATCATCAAAAAGAACTGTTAATTTAATTATTGTTACCATAATTAAATCCTCCTGTATGAAATAAATTTACGGAGAATGGACAACCCCAGGAGGGCAGGTTACTGCTATATTATAATATAGGTTCTGACTACCAACAGAAACAGTGTTTTTATCTCTTAAACATTATTATAATAGAAGAAAGTATCAATGAAAAGAGAACTGTTTATTATTATATTTGCATTATGAGATTTTATTGTATTTTATATAGTTAATATATGAATTTATATATAAACACCATGATAAGGTTTTATAGAGAGATTATATAAAGTGATAAAGTTTAAAATGCAAAAAAGAGCCAGTTTTAATAAACTGACTACATTTTTAATAATTGCTATATTATCTTTGTTGTCCAATCTTCACAGTTCCAAGTTTCAGTTATTATGTCTCTATAAAAGTCAGGTTCATGTGAAACTAATAGAATTGTTCCTTTGTATTCTTTAAGTGCCTTTTTTAATTCATCTTTTGCATCAACATCTAAATGATTTGTAGGCTCGTCAAGTATTAATATGTTAGTCTCATTATTTATAATTTTACAAAGCCTAACTTTTGCAGCCTCACCACCAGATAGAACTCTTATTTGAGATTCTAATTGTTTAGTTGTAAGTCCACATTTAGCAAGAGCAGCTCTTATTTGATATTGAGTATATCCAGGGAACTCTTGCCACACTTCCTCTATACAAGTGTTACTATTATCGCCTCTATCTTCCTGTTCAAAATAACCTATGTATTGATAATCTCCTAGATTAACTTCTCCGCTAAGTGGTTTGATTATACCTAGTAAACTTTTTAAAAGAGTTGATTTACCAAGTCCGTTAGCTCCAACTAATGCTATTTTTTGTCCTCTTTCCATATATAAATTTAATGGTTTTGTAAGAGGAGAGTCATAACCTATAACTAAATCTTTAGTTTCAAAAATAACTTTACCAGAAGCTCTAGCTGGTTTGAAGTTGAATTCAGGTTTTGGCTTTTCCTTAGAAAGTTCAATTACATCCATCTTATCTAATTTCTTTTGTCTAGATTTAGCCATATTAGCAGTAGCAACATTAGCTTTATTTCTAGCAACGAAGTCTTCAAGTCTTGCAATTTCCTTTTGTTGCTTTTCAAAGGCAGCTTCTAATTTCTTCTTGTTTTCTGTATATATTCTTTGGAATTCATCATAATCTCCAACGTATCTAGTAAGCTTTCTTTCATCTACGTGATAAATTAAGTTAACTACTGAATTTATGAATGGTATATCGTGTGAAATTAGTATAAATGCATTTTCATACGATTGAAGGTATCTTTTAAGCCATTCTATATGTTCTTCATCAAGATAGTTAGTAGGCTCATCTAAAAGTAAAATATCAGGAGATTGTAGTAATAATTTACCTAAAAGAATTTTAGTTCTTTGTCCACCTGATAAATCATCAACATCTCTATCTAAGCCTAAATCTAAAAGTCCAAGTCCCTTCGCAACTTCCTCGACTTTTGGATCAATTATATAAAATCCATTATGATCAAGCATGTCTTGAATTGTAGCAGTTCTATCTAACATTTTATTTAACTCATCTTCACTGCAATCACCCATTTTTTCATATAAAGAATTCATTTCGGCTTCCAAATCAAAAAGGTATTTAAAAGCATCTCTTAAAGCATCTCTTATACTTTGCCCTTTAGTTAAAGCAGCATGTTGGTCCATATATCCAACTCTAACATTATTTGACCATATAACATTACCTTCATCAGGCATAAGTTTTCCTGTTACTATATTCATAAATGTTGATTTACCTTCTCCATTAGCTCCAATAAGACCAACATGTTCACCTTTTAATAATCTAAATGATACATCTTCGAAAATAGCTCTATCTCCAAAGCCATGATTCATATTTTTAACAGTAAGTACGCTCATTAATTTCCTCCTAAAATATAAAATAATTCGTTATAAATCTATTCTAAAATAGTTTAAATGATAGGAAGCTACTATGTCAAAGTAAATTTCTTATTTTCTTGGGCATTTAATAAATTTGATTTATATATGGAAGGCGAATTTTTAAGTTTAGAAATATAGAAATAATCAAAAAGTAAGAAATTGTGATGGTCATATGAAAAATTTTTACATATGACCATAAATATTTGAAAAATTAAAAATAAGTCAGAGTTTTATTAATAATATTCCTATTTTGGGGCAAACTTATATTACAAAAAAACATTTATAAATATAATTTTTTAGCAATTATAAATAATATAAAGATTTTTTAAGAAAGGAGATATTATCATGCTAGATTTAAACAAAGAAATAAAAGAAAAGGCAGAAAAAATGAGATGTGAAATGAAAGAATTCACTCAAGATATGAGTAGCGAATTTAGAACTATGACAGGAATTGTAAAAGAAAAAGCTGAAAAATTGAGCAGTGAGATAAGAAATAGGATAATAAGATAAAAATGAAAAGGATAGCAGTCAAGAGGAATCTTACACATGCTATCTTTTTTGTTTTTGAGAACATTATAAAGGAGATTTAAGTAATTTTTTGTATTTTATATAATGCTTCAGTTGCCTAATATAAAAGTAACATAAAAAAACAGAAATCATATTATATAGTGGACATGATTATAAGGTAAGTAGACTACCTCGATCTATTAATTTTCCTTTTCTTAGTGGGATGGGTGCGACGTCATATTTTGAAAGAAACTTTTTTACTTCGTCTCCCCATTTGTAACTATCTAGATCACCAAAGAAAGCCATTTTGTTATTAGAGATCATACCACCAACCCCGCCTATAAAGCCATAATTTAGTGAAGGTAGTAATATATCTCCGGGAGGAAGCAGAAGAATATCAAAGTTATAATTTTTTAAAGATTCAAAAATTCCTTTATCGCTTGTAATTAATGCAGTTTCATTAACGGGTAGGATAGAACATTTGGTGTATCCTTGAGGAACATTAATATGTTTTTTTAAATATTGCGATTTTAAAAGGTTATCGTCACTAAATTTTAATGTGTGTATAAAATAATTCTCTAATATTAAGGAATTTAAAATAATATCACCAGGATATTTATTAGTCAACGAGCTCTTAGAAAAAATATAATCTATATTATTTTCTTTGAGAATATTAATGAAAGTTTCAGAAATATTTTTTTGGATAATGATTTTATCACTTAAACTATTTTTTAATATATTTAATTGAATATCAGGATGACCATTTATAGCTTCATAAACATCATTAGATTTTGGGACTAGAATTGGATTGATTCCAAATTTTGAAAGATTAAGTAATTCTTCTTTTGTCGCTCTATAATCAATAAAACAATGCATAAAATGCTCCTTAAAAAATGTGATAAATAATCTGCTTTTGCAATCTAGCAAGGCAGTTGATTTAAATTATATTTTGAACCTTAGATTTAGATATGTCAATTAATTAACGATTATACGTAAAAAAGGAACTTGTGTTTAACCAAAAATAAAATATAAACTCTGCATATCATTAGATTTTTTATACATACTAATATTAAGAAGGGAGTGAAATCCATGCTTATTTTAAAATTAGCTTATAGTGAAGACTTGACTTTTTCTCGGGACCTGCAAGAGCTAAGAGAGCTACTGAAGAAGAAAAATATCTTAATAGGGTTTGTTGAAAGCATCGAAGGAAATACTCATATAATTAAGATAATTTCTGAGGATGAATGTTATAATGAAAAAATAAAAGAAGTTATTAACTTATATGTTAGTAATATTTTATATAGAATAGTAATTGATAATTATAGAAAAAAAGAAATGTTTGAATTCATAACGGATAACTATTTTTTCTTAAAACAAAGTGAGATACTGGAGGTGGAAGATCAAATAGTTAAAGTATTAAAATATGAAGAAACTACTCAAAATGAAGATTCTATATATTGCTTAAATAAAATAAACTTAATGGTAGAAATGATTAGAGATTGTATAAGTGAAAAACAAGAACTTAATATAGATGGGTTTATAACTTTTAGAATGCGAAAACTTAGAGGTGATATTGAGAAAATTATAGATAAAGTTGTGGAAAGATATATGGTCGAAAAGGAATATAAGGAATTTATAAAATTACTAAAGTATTTTGTAGAGTTACAGGAATCTAAGATAGAAGAAGTTAATATAATAATAGAAGAAGGGAATAATTATATTATTCGGGATAAAGAAGGTAAAAATTTATATTACGATTTTTGCAATGAATTAATAACGGAACAAAATAAAGTAGATTTAAATATTGAGGACATACTAATAAGTGGACTTATTACAAATGCACCAAAAGCTATAAATATTTTTGGTAAAGAAAATTGCAACAATAAGGAGTTTTTGGATACAATAGAAAATGTGTTTGAAAATAGAGTGACTTTTTATGAAGCAAACAACGAATATAATTCTGAAAAAATAATTGCGAAAAAATATTGACACGTATTAATAAAGATGATATACTAATATTCGTTAAGAAGAAACAGCCGTTTCTCACCTAACAGTGTTAATTCTACTGGTTGGGTTAATGGATATCTATTTATGCATTATGCATGATGTATTGATAATGTTGAGACGGCTATATGGCCGTCTTTTTATTATGTATGTAATTTTTCGGAGGTGAAAAATATTAATAAAGATTTTTCTATGAATGAAGAAATAAGAGAAAAAGAACTTAGAGTGATTGGAAGCGATGGGGAGCAATTAGGTGTTATCTCATCAGCTGAAGCAAGAAGACTTGCAGAAGAGAAAGAAATGGACTTAGTTATGATTTCTCCTAATGCTACACCACCAGTTTGTAAGATTATGGACTTTGGTAAGTATATATATGAGCAATCAAAAAAGGAAAAAGAAGCTAAGAAAAAGCAAAAAATTGTAAGTATTAAAGAAATAAGATGCAGTCTAACTATTGAGGAACATGATATTGACATAAAAGCAAAAAATGCAAGAAAGTTCCTATTAGATGGAGATAAAGTTAAAATCACTGTCAGATTTAGAGGTAGAGAAATGGAACTTTCCCACATTGGGCAAAGAATTCTTAATAACTTTGCTTCTAAATTAGAAGATGTCTGCCTAATAGAGAAACATCCTAAAAGAGAAGGCAGAAGCATGACAATGGTTTTAGGGCCTAAGAAGGCATAACTTGAGAGGAGGATTTTAATCATGCCAAAAATGAAAAGTCATAGAGGTGCAGCAAAAAGATTCAAAAAGACAGGTACAGGAAAGATCAAGAGAGCTAAAGCGTTTAAGAGTCATATCTTAACTAAGAAGAGCTCAAAGAGAAAGAGAAATCTTAGAAAAGCTGGATACGTTTCAGTAACACAAGAAAAAACTATTAAGAAATTATTACCATACCTATAAAATAGAGGTAGTGCAGGAGGTTTAAGTAATGGCAAGAGTAAAGAGAGCGAAAAATTCTCGTAAAAATCATAAAAAAGTTTTAAAACTTGCAAAAGGATACTATGGTGGAAAGAGCAAGTTATTTAAAACTGCTAATGAATCAGTAATAAGAGCATTAAGAAATTCTTATGTTGGAAGAAAGAATAAGAAGAGAGATTATAGAAGCGTATGGATCGCAAGAATAAACGCTGCTACAAGAATGAATGATTTATCATATTCAAAATTCATGAACGGAATTAAATTAGCTGGAATAGATATCAATAGAAAAATGTTATCAGAGATAGCTATAAATGATCCTAAGGCGTTTTCAGAATTAGTAGAAGTTGCTAAGAAACAATTAAACGCTTAATACATAAAATGCGGCTTAGGCCGCATTTTATTTTATTTATAAAATAATTTATAGTAATGGTATAGCTGTTTCTTGTTTCGAAGATTATATATAAGTATATAGGAATGTTGTGGCGGCTCTTGGTAATGAGCTTGAAAGTATGATTTGTAAGAAAAGCTGAATAGGTTAGAGGTGTAGAACTTTGATATTTATTGAAAGTAAAGAAAATAATTTGTTTAAGTATACCAAGAAACTTAAAGAAAGAAAAAATAGAAATAAAAATAATCAATATATAATAGAAGGGTTTAGATTGATTCAAGAGGCATTCAAAGCGAAAGTTAATATAGATTATTTAATTGTTACAGAAGATGCATTTGAGAGAATTGATCAATTTTTATTACATTACATAACTGAGGATACAAAAATATATAAAATAAGTGAAAGCTTATTTAAAGAATTAATTTCTACAGAAGGGCCACAAGGAATAATTGCTGTAATTAATATGAATTCAATGTCATTAAGTGATAATGGTGATTTCTATTTGCTTTGTGATAAAATACAGGATCCTGGTAACTTAGGAACTATAATAAGAACTTCTCATGCGGCAGGAGTACAAGGGATTATATTAACAAAAGGAACTGTAGATATATACAATGAAAAAACTATTAGATCTACAATGGGTTCTATATTTTATATTCCTATTCATTATGATGATGAGAATTTAACATTAGTTAAGCAATTAAAAGAGAAGGGATTCAACATAGTTGTTACATCACTTGATACTGATAAAAACTTTTTTGACGTAGATCTAAAGGGTAAAGTTCTGCTAGCTGTTGGAAATGAAGGTAATGGAGTGAGTAGTGAAGTATTTGATTTGGCTAATACTAAAGTTAAAATCCCTATGCCTGGTAATGCAGAATCTCTAAATGTAGCTATAGCTGCGTCAGTTATAATGTATGAAAAAGTAAGGCAAAGTAATTTGTAAAGATATCATAAAATTGAGTATTGATATTTTTAGGATTTATTTGTATAATTAGTTGTATTAATGAAATATTTAAAAACTGTGAATGAGAGAGTAGATATTAGAAGAATTTTAAGGGAGAGAAGGTCATAGACTGCAAGCCTTCTTAAATAATATAATATTGAAGTTCACTCAGGAGTTCTAGCTGTGAAATTTTTAGTAGTAGCTAGCGGCAAAAAAAGTCGTTAATTAAATTAAGTTGGGTTGCTTTAGTGATAAAGCTCCAATTAGGGTGGTAACGCGGATTTTTCGTCCCTTTTTATGGGGGCGATTTTTTTTGTGTAAAAATTTGCTCAGTATAATAATTTGTGATTAATTCAAGTCTAGCCGGTAAGGGGTTAAGATTTTTGAAGTGTGTTTTAAGAAATAAATGAAAAATCACTTTATTGGCGACTAAAAGTAAATAATATCACATTGTTTGCTGAATTTATTGAAAGGAGAACAATTATGAAAGAAAAACTTAAAGAATTGCAAGAGCTTGCATTAAATCAAATTGAAGCTGTAAAAAATAGCAGTGAATTAGAAGAGATAAGAGTAAAGTTCTTAGGTAAAAAAGGAGAACTTACTACAATATTAAGAGGTATGGGAGGATTATCTCCAGAAGAAAGACCGATAGTTGGAAAAATGGTGAATGAAGCTAAAGCTGTTGTTGAAGAGAAACTAGAAAGCATATTAAAAACTATTAAAGATAAGGAAAAGTCAGAAAAACTTGCTGGAGAAACTATAGATATTTCACTTCCAGGAAGAAAAAAAGTAATAGGAAAAAGGCATCCTTTAGACCTAACATTACAAAGCATGGAAGAAATCTTTATTTCAATGGGTTTCACTATTGAAGAAGGTCCAGAAGTTGAACTTGACCGTTACAATTTTGAGGCATTAAATATCCCTAAGAATCATCCGGCAAGAAGTGAACAAGATACTTTATATATCAACGATAATATAGTTCTAAGAACTCAAACTTCACCAGTTCAAATTAGAACTATGGAAAATCAAAAACCTCCAATAAAAATGATATCACCTGGTAAAGTATATAGATCAGATTCAGTAGATGCTACTCACTCGCCAATATTCTATCAAATGGAAGGTTTGGTTATTGACAAAGGAGTTACTTTTGCTGATTTAAAAGGAACATTAGAATTATTTGCTAAGAAGATGTTTGGAGATAAGGTTCAAACTAAATTCAGACCGCACCATTTCCCGTTCACAGAGCCATCTGCTGAAATGGATGCAACTTGCTTTGTTTGTGGTGGAGAAGGATGTAGAGTGTGTAAAGGCAGTGGTTGGATTGAATTATTAGGTTGCGGTATGGTTCACCCAAATGTTCTTAGAAATTGTGGGCTTGATCCAGAAGTTTATAGTGGATTTGCTTTTGGATTTGGTGTTGATAGAATGGTAATGTTGAAATATGGAATAGATGATATAAGATTACTTTATGAAAGTGATATGAGATTCTTAAATCAATTTTAAGAACTTATAGCATAACATCTTTCATGAGTTCTAGTAATTAGAAACTTGGAGATTTAAGAATATATATTTTTAACCATATATATTCTAGAGAATATTACCATATATATTCTTCAGAATATGCACCTTAAAAAAAGCAGCTATGCTGCAATTAAGATCTTATCACATATAAAAAAGTGCGAAGCACAATTAAGAACTTTTACACTTATAAAAATGAGGGTAAGAGATATTAGATTTAGAGCGAATTAATTACTTCGTTGTTAAAAGAGGAGGAAGCAAAATGAAAGTACCATATAACTGGCTTAAAGATTATGTTGATATAAATGTTAGTCCTAAAGAATTAGGAGATAAATTAACTTTAACTGGTTCACAATTAGAGGAACTTGTTGTTCAAGGTGATGTAATTCAAAATGTGGTTACATGTAAAATTAATAAAATAGAAAAGCATCCAGATGCAGAAAAATTAAGTATATGTCAGGTTGACATAGGCACTGAAGAAATACAAATAGTTACAGCTGCAACCAATATGAAAGAACAAGACATTGTACCAGTTGCTCTTCATGGTTCTACATTAGCTGATGGATCTAAAATTAAAAAAGGTAAGCTTAGAGGAGAAGTGTCAAATGGTATGTTCTGTTCAGAAGAAGAATTAGGCATAGCGGGAGATGAACCAGTACATGGATTAATGATTTTACCTGCGGATACTAAAATCGGAGCTGATATTAAAGAAGTTTTAGGTTTAAATAAGGCTATCTTGGATTTCGAAATAACTTCAAATAGACCAGATTGTTTAAGCATGGTTGGGATGGCAAGAGAAACAGCGGCAGCGCTTAGAACTACTTATAAAATGCCTAATTTAGATTATGAAGCAAAATGTTCTAAGAATATAAGTGATGAACTAACAGTTGAAGTTAAAGATTCACTTTGTAATAGATATATTGCAAGAGGAATTAAAAATGTTAAAGTGCAGCCATCACCAGGATGGATGCAGGAAAGACTTCTTGAAGTAGGAATTAGACCTATAAATAATATAGTTGATATAACAAATTTTGTAATGCTTGAAATTGGGGAACCAATGCATGCTTTTGATAAGAGAGAAATCACTACTAATAAAATAGTTGTTGAAAGAGCTAAAGATAAAGAAAAATTCACGACTTTAGATGAAGTAGAAAGAGAATTAGATGATTCCATGCTTTGTATTAAAGATGGAGGCAACACTATAGGCCTTGCTGGAATAATGGGTGGCTTAAACTCAGAAATAAAAGAAGATACTACTGAAGTTGTTTTTGAATGTGCAAACTTTGATGGTACTAACATAAGAGTGAATTCTAAGAAGTTAAATTTAAGAACAGAGGCTTCAAGCAGATTTGAAAAAGATATTGATCCTAATTTGGCTGAAATAGCAATAAACAGAGCATGTAGTTTAATATGTGAATTAAATGCTGGAGAAGTTATGGAAGGCACTATAGATGTTTATAACAATAAAAAAGAAGCATCAACTGTAACTGTTGATTCAAATTGGGTTAATAACTTCCTTGGAACAGATCTTTCTAAAGAAGAGATGAAGAGATGTTTAGATAGTGTTGATTTATTCACAGAAATTAATGGTGAAAATTTAGTTGTAACAGCATCAACTTTCAGAGTTGACATTGCAATTAGAGAAGACATAGCTGAAGAAATAGCAAGAATTTATGGATATGAAAAGATTCCTACAACAATTTTCAAGGTGTCTACAGAAAGAGAACCTAGATATAGAAAAGGAATGTTAGATAACAGAGTAGTATTGCTTGCAACAGGAAGTGGATTAAATCAATCTATTAGTTACTCATTTGTATCTCCAAAGGTATTTGATAAAATCAATTTACCTGAAGATAGTGAACTTAGAAAGGTTGTTAAGATAAAGAATCCATTAGGAGAAGACTATAGTGTAATGAGAACATCAACACTTCCTTCAATTATGGAATCTCTCGGAAGAAATTATTCTAGAAATAATTCATATGTTAGATTATTTGAAATGGGTAAAGTTTATATTCCAAATGAAGATGAAACAAAGCTTCCAATAGAAAAAAATACCTTAACTATAGGTATGTATGGAGATTGTGATTATTTAGAACTTAAGGGTGTTGTTGAAAACATAACTGAGGGTCTTGGAATAAAAAATGTTAAATATGAAAGAGAAAGCGAAAATGTAAGCTACCATCCTGGAAAAACAGCTAAGATTGTTGTTGCCAGAAACAATGCTGGAACACTTGGAGAAGTTCACTTAGATGTTTGTGAGAATTATGGTTTAGATGTACCATGCTTTGTTGCTGAGTTAGATTTAGATGTTTTATATGAAAATGCTGATATGGATAAAAAGTATAAAGCATTACCTAAATTCCCAGCAGTGACAAGAGATATAGCATTACTTGTTGATGATAGTCTTCTAGTTCAAGAAATTGATGAAACAATTAAAAAAGCTGGTGGAAACTTAGTTGAAAAAGTGGAATTGTTTGATATATATAAAGGAAAACAAATTCCAGAAGGTAAGAAGAGTATAGCTTATGCTATTTGGTACAGAGATGAAAGTAAAACATTAACAGATAAAGATGTTAATAAAGTTCATGAAAAGATTCTAAAATCTTTGGAATATAAACTTGGAGCCACATTAAGAGACTAAAAAGTATAATATAATAAGAATTTTATTTTAAAAGATGAAAAACTACGTAAAAATATATATTGTTTTTACGTAGTTTTTTTAATTTTTATAAAAAAATATCAGTATGAAGGAGGAAATACCATGTTTTTATAGAATAGATATACTTAAAGTGGTTAAAAGTGGTGTTAAGTGGTATAAAATAGAGGAGAATTTCAAAAAGTATCAAAGTGGGAGCTGAGAATAATGTTTATTGGGGAATATCAACATGCGTTAGATCCTAAGAATAGAATAATTGTTCCAGTGAAGCTTAGAGAAGGTCTGGGAAATAAATTTGTTATTACAAAAGGCCTAGATGGATGTTTATATGCTTATCCGCTTGGAGAATGGAAAATACTAGAAGATAAATTAAAAACTTTGCCTTTAACAAATAAAGATGCACGATCTTTTGTACGATTCTTTTTTTCTGGGGCTTGTGAGGTAGAATTAGATAAACAAGGTAGGGGATTAATTCCACAAAATTTAAAAGAATATGCAAGTATAGAAAAGGACATAGTAAGTATTGGAGTATTATCTAGAGTAGAAATATGGAGCAAAGAAAAGTGGAATGAATATAACGAATCAAGTATAGATTTTGATTCAATTGCAGAAAAAATGAATGATTTAGGAATATAAGGAGTTTTTAGTATGGAATTTAAACACGTTTCAGTATTATTAAATGAGTGCATAGACGCACTAAATATCAAGGAAAATGGAATTTATGTTGATTGTACTTTAGGTGGTGCAGGACATTCTTCCCATATTTTAAAGCATCTATCATCTGATGGAGTGCTAATAGGTATAGATCAAGACAAAGATGCGCTAAGTGCAGCTAAAGAAAGGCTAAGGGATTTTAGTAATGTAAAATATGTTCATAGTAATTTTTATAGTATAGATAACATTTTAAATGATTTAGAGATTGAAAAAGTTGATGGAATTTTAATGGATCTTGGTGTTTCATCATATCAGCTTGACGAAGCATCTAGAGGATTTAGTTATATGAAGGATGCACCATTGGATATGAGGATGAACAGAGATAATGATTTTTCTGCTTATGAAATTATAAATACTTATTCAGAAGAAAATTTATATAAAATCATAAAGGATTATGGTGAAGAAAGATTTGCTAAAAGAATTGCAAATTTTATAGTTAATAGAAGGGTAGAAAAGCCTATAGAAACAACTTTTGAACTAGTAGATATTATTAAAGCTGCTATTCCAGCCAAAATGAGAAGAGAAGGACCTCATCCAGCTAAAAGGACATTTCAGGCGATTAGAATAGAAGTTAACTCAGAATTGAAAATACTAAATAAAACTATAGAAGATGGAGTGAATAGATTAAATAAAGGGGGAAGAATGGCAATAATAACTTTCCACTCTTTAGAGGATAGAATTGTAAAACTTAAATTTAGAGAATTAGAAAACCCATGTAATTGTCCAAAAGAATTTCCGATTTGCGCTTGTGGAAAATTACCACAAGTTAAGAATATATCAAAAAAAGGCATAGCACCAACTGAAGAGGAAATTGAAGAAAATCCAAGGAGTAGAAGCGCTAAATTGAGGATAATTGAAAAAATATAATTATTATTATGTTATAAATATGTTGGGATGTGAATAAAATGGGAAGAAGAGAATATGATTATATAAAAGGGAATACAGCATTAGCACCAGAAAGAAAAACCAGGGTACGTAAACCAGAGAAGAAATATAAGGAAATACAAAGAAGAAAAAATATAACAAACAAGAACAATTTATTGAGAAACAGCAGAAGAAATGATAGAAAATATATGTTAACTGTAGCAGTAGTCATAATTGGTCTTGGATTTATAACTATTTCTGGGGATAATAAAATTTATAGTATGCAAAGTAAAGTAAGTAAATTAAGTGCTGAAATTAAGCTAACACAAGAAGAAAATGAAGCTATAAAAGTTAAATTACTTAAGTTTTCATCTTTAAACAATATAGAACAGAATGCTTCAAATAAATTGGCTATGTTTGTTCCAAAGAAAGAGGAAACTGTAAGGATTGATTTTGCTCAGAATTATTTTGAGGATATAAAACCGACCAATACAGAATCTAACCCTAAAAAAGATACTTTATTCTCTAAACTAACAAGTTTACTTAAGTAGTCGTAGTAATTTGTGTTCCCACATAAATAATAATAAGTTAAATTATCGGTATTTTCAGGGTTATGTAAGGTATAATTAGGAATAATAAGTCAATGTGTACTATTGTACTTAAATCTAAATGGAAGATATATTTTACTGAATTTTAGAAGGTGAAGTCTTCCATTGTTAGATTAACTTTATGATGTGCTATGGTAAGTATATTTACTAATGAGTAACTATAAGGCAAGGATATTGTATATAACATAAAATATACAAAGTATCTTTGACTTATTGTCTTTTCATATACCAAAAGAAAGTACATGGGGGAAGTAGACGTTGAAAAAGAAAAATTATAAAGATAGAGCAAAAATGCGCCAAAGGATGAGTTTTGCTGCTTTTGTCTTGACTTTTGTTTTTGCAATATTAACAATAAGACTTTCATATATAATGATAGTTAAGAGAGCTGACTATGCGGCAAGGGCAGAGGAACAATGGACAAGCGAAGTAAAAATAGATGCTATAAGGGGAAGAATACTAGACAGAAATGGTAAGGAACTTGCTGTATCCGCTAATGTTTATAGAGTTGACTTCGATTTGAATTCTATAAGGTCATATTTGAAAAGAACATTAAAAGATCTGAAAAAGACTGAAATTGATCAAATGAAGAGCGTAGGAATTCCTATTCCTTCTGGAGATGAAGGATTAAAAACAGATGATATAGCGCCTGCTATTGCAAAGGCATTGGACCTTGATGTTACAAAAGTTAAGGATAAACTTGAAACTAAACTTCCAAGTGGTGCAAATGCTGGATCTGCTACTCTTGTGAGAAGAATAGAAAAAGAACAGGCAGATAAAGTTAAGGAACTTAATATAAGCGGAGTTTTGGTTTCGCCAGATACAAAGCGGTATTATCCTAATAATAATTTTCTAGCACATGTACTAGGCAGTACTAATGTCGATGGTAAGGGATTAACTGGAGTGGAGCTTCAATATAACTCATATCTATCAGGAATTCCTGGCATGAAGATTGCAGAGCTTGATAAAAACAACAGGGATTTACCCTATACAATATCTCAATTTACATCACCAGTAAATGGTAAAGATGTATCTCTTACAATTGATGAAAATATTCAAAATTTTGCTGAGAAAGCAGCTCAACAGGCATATGAAGATACTAAGGCAAAAGCAGTTTCAATATTAGTTATGGATCCTAAGACAGGGGAAGTTTTAGGAATGGTTAATAAGCCAGATTTTGATCCTAATAATCCACGAGAGGGTTCAGATAATTTTGATGGAGCAACTAAAGAGGATAAAGTACAAAAGATGTGGAGAAATAGGTTAGTAAATGATACATTTGAGCCAGGGTCCATATTTAAAGTTGTAACAGCTATTACAGGATTAGAAGAAAATATTGTTAATAAGGATACAAAATTCTTTTGTAATGGATCATTAGCAGTTGGTGGCATTCATCCAAAATGCTGGAGAACACAAGGACATGGAGCGCAGGTATTCCCAGATATAATTCAAAATTCATGTAATGTAGGATTCATGGAGCTGGGAGCTATGATTGGCAAAGAAAAATTATGTGAATACATTAATAAGTTTGGATTTGGTAAAGCAAGTGGAATCGACTTACCAGGTGAGGCGAAGGGTATTGTAAAGCCTGTTAATAAAGTATCAGACGCGGACCTCGCAACAATAGCATTTGGTCAAACTAACACTGTAAACTCTGTTCAATATATGGCAGCATTTAATGCTGTTGCTAATGGAGGAACCCTAATTCAACCGCATGTAATGAAGGAAGTAACTCATGAAGATGAAAATAATGTGAAAATTGTAGACGAGACATTTAAACCTAAAACATCAACAGTTGCTAGTACTGAAAAAACAGCCGAACTTAGAAGTTATCTTGAAAGAGTTGTTACTGGTGGGTCGGGTACAGGAACATTCATAGAAGGATATCATATTGGTGGTAAAACAGGTACAGCTCAAAAGGTTATTGATGGTAGATATCAAGATGGTAAATATATATCTTCATTTGTTGGAATGGCTCCGGTTAGTGATCCAAAGGTTACTATTATGGTAACAATTGATGAGCCAAGCAATGGGGTATACTACGCGGCTCAAGTTGCTGTTCCACCAGCTAAAACACTATTTACAGATATTTTTAATTATTTAAATAGTAAATTCTCAGATGAAAATAATGTGCAAATTACTAGAGATATAGTAATTCCTGAAGTTAGAAATATGAAGATTGCTGATGCTAAAAAAGTATTGAAAGATGCAAAATTAGATTTTAATATAGATGGAGATGGTGAATCGGTATTAAACATGACACCATATCCAGGCTACTCAGTAAAAGAAGGTTCAAAAATTAATCTTTACACAGGTAGTGATGCGACTTATAATAATAATGTTGTAATGCCAGATGTTAGAGGATATTCTAAGGAGGATGCTACTACTTTGTTAAAGGGCCTTGGAATAGTGCCTGCTTTTGATGGAAGCGGAGCGGTATCGGATCAAGATATTTCACAAGGAGAAGTAATAGCTAAAGGAACAACAGTTAAACTTACTTTAAGCTCAGATTATAAAGATTAAAAAGGTATAACAGGGTTAATATTAAGGTTTTTAATCTTAAATGTTTATGAGTTTGTGAAGTGTTTGTGGTAGAGTTGAAAATAAAAAAGTATTAGTATGTGAGAGATTGCTCACATACTAATATTTTTTAATAGCAATTTTATTAAGCCTTAAATAGATTTTTTGAAAATTTTACTAATTGTAATTTAACAGTAATTATAAAAAGGTTAGCTGATTTAATTCGTAAGAATAAACGGAGGAACGTCGTTGAAAAAGATAAGATACATAAATAAAGGAAAAATGCGCCAAAGATCGCTGTATATAGCTTTATCATTAACAATAGTTTTTGCGCTATTATTAATTCGATTATCTTATATAATGGTGGTTAATGGTGCGGATTATTCTGGAAGAGCAGAAGAACAGTGGACAAGCGAAGTGAAGATGGATGCCCAAAGGGGAAGAATACTGGATAGAAGTGGAAATGAACTCGTCGTATCTGCTAATGTCTACAGGGTAGATTTTGATTTAAATTCTATGAGATCATACTTAAAAAGACAATTGACATCTATTCCAAACAAGGAACTGGATCATATGAAAAGCGTAGGTATTCCTGTACCTACAGGAAACGCTGGATTAAATTATAATGATATTGCGCCTGTGATTGCAAAGGCATTGAATATGGATGAATCAGAAATAAAAGCTGACTTAGAAAAGAAGCTTCCAAGTGGTGCTGATGCGGGATCTGTTACTGTAGTACGGAAAATAGAAAAAAGTGTGGCTGATAAAGTCAAGGAACTTAATATAAATGGAATTATAGTTTCACAAGATACAAAAAGATATTACCCTAATAATAACTTTCTATCACATGTTTTAGGAATTACTGATCCAGATGGCAAAGGACTAACAGGAGTTGAATTTCAATATAATTCTTATTTGACAGGAATTCCTGGAATGAAGATTGCAGAGTTTGATAAAAATAATACAGACTTGCCTTATACTGTTCCTGATTATACGGCGCCTATAAAGGGCAAAGATGTTACTTTAACTATTGATGAAAATATTCAAAGTTTTGCTGAGAAGATAGCGAAACAGTGCTATGATGAAAATAAAGCTAAAGCAGTTTCAATATTAGTTATGGACCCTAAAACAGGTGAAGTTTTAGGTATGGTTAATAAACCAGATTTTGATCCAAATAATCCATATAGCGGGGCGGATAAATTTGATGGTGCTAATATTAATGACAAAGTGCAGCAAATGTGGAGAAATAGGTTAGTTAATGATACTTTTGAACCTGGATCCATATTTAAAGTAATCACTACTATATCAGGTTTAGAAAATAATGTTGCTAATAAAGATACACAATTTGTAGATAATGGATCAATATCAGTAGGAGGTATTACTGTAAGAAATGCTGAACAACTGAATAGATTTCAAAATTTACCCGAAATTCTTAAAAACTCTTCTAATGTTGGATATGTAAAATTAGGACAAATGATTGGTAAAGAAAAGTTATGTGAATCTATTGATAAATTTGGATTCGGAAAAGTAAGTGGAATTGACTTGCCGGGTGAAGCATCTGGAATTGTAAAAAAAGTTGATCAAGTTTCAGAAGCAGACCTTGCTACAATATCATTTGGTCAAACTAACACAGTAAATTCGGTTCAATATATGGCAGCATTTAATGCAATAGCAAATGGAGGTACGCTAATTCAGCCTCATGTAATGAAAGAAGTAACTCATAATGATGAAAATAATGTTAAAATTGTAGATGATACTTTTAAGCCAAAAAGTTCTACAGTCGCAAGTCCAGAAAAGACAGCAGAACTTAGAACTTACCTTGAAGGTGTTGTGAAAGGAGGATCAGCTACAGCTACTTTTATTGATGGGTATCACATTGGTGGTAAAACTGGTACAGCCCAAAAGGTTATTGGTAGAAAATATGGAGAAGGTAAGTATATCTCTTCATTTGTTGGAATGGCTCCAGTCGATGATCCTAAAATTACTATTATGATAACCGTTGATGAACCTAGTAATGGTGCGTATTATGCAGCACAAGTAGCTGTACCATATGCTAAACTATTATTTACGGATGTTTTTAACTATCTAAATAGTAAAGATTCTGATGATAAAGAAAAAATTAGTAAAGATGTTGTTATTCCAGAAGTTAGAAATATGAAGCCTCAAGATGCTAAAGAAGTATTGAAAAATATAGGACTAGATTGTCTTATAGATGGGGATGGAGAAACAATAGTAAATATGACTCCATATCCAGGGAATTCAGTAAGGGAAGGTTCAAAAATAACACTTTACACAAGTGGTGATGCGACTTATAATAATAATGTTGTAATGCCAAATGTTAGGGGATATTCAAAAGAAGATGCAGATACTTTATTAAAAAAGCTTGGAATTACAGTCACTTTTGATGGAAATGGAACTGTTTCAACACAGGATATTTCTGAAGGAGAAATTATTACTAAAGGAACAACTGTTAAATTAACATTGAGTGTAGATTATAAAGATTAAGGAACAATCAAAAAATAATAAACCAGTATGAGATTAAATGAAATTATGTAGAGAATTTAGAGTGAATCAGACTAAGGATAAAATACTAGCATGTGGGAATGCTCGCATGCTATATTTTTTTAATTCACAAATTCTAAAGAAATTCATAACTGTTTATTGGAACGGATAATTTGGAACTTTTGTGGGGATTTTGACCTTAATTATTAATTCTAATAGACAATATGAATTATGTATTTATTTAAAGATAATAATTATTATAGTTTGTAGCATAAGGCAAATTAGTTAGGAGAGATTTAATATGAATTTGAAAAGTATTTTAGATGGAATAGATTTTAAAGTTGTTAAAGGTGATATTGATGTAGAAATCAATAAAATAAATTATGATAGTAGAAAAGTTAAAAATCTTGATATTTTTGTTTGTATAAAAGGCTATGCAACTGATGGGCACAGATATATTGATAAAGCAATTGAAAATGGAGCTAAGATAGTTGTTATTCAAGATGATATAGAGATAGATGATAATAGCATTACAGTCATTAAATGTGCAGATACAAGAAAAGCTTTGGCTTTAATGGGAGCAAACTACTATGATAATCCAAGCGAGAAGATGAAGATAATTGGTATTACTGGGACAAATGGGAAAACAACTACTGCATTTATGATTAAAGATATTCTTGAAGCGTATAATAAAAAAGTTGGATTAATTGGAACTATAGCAAATTATATTGGTAGTGAAAGGCTCCATACAGAAAGAACTACTCCTGAATCTTTAGAGTTACAAGAATTATTTTCTGAGATGGTTAGTAAAGGTGTGGAGTATTGTGTTATGGAGGTATCATCGCACTCGCTTGAATTGGATAGAGTTTACGGTGTTAATTTTGAAGTGGGGATTTTTACAAATTTGACAAGAGATCATTTAGATTTTCATAAGACTTTTGAAAATTATTACAAAGCAAAGTTTAAGTTATTTGAAAGATCAAGAATAAAAATTATTAATATTGACGATAATTATGGAAGACAAGTAGTGAGTGACTTATATGCTTTAAATAGTGACGATGTTTATTCATTTTCAGTAAAAGGGGATTCTGACTATAAAGCATTTAATGAAGAAATGGGAAGTAGAGAAATTAAATTTAAACTTAATATAAAAGAAGAAGAACAATTTATTTTAAATATACCTGGGGAATATAATATATATAATGCACTAGGAGCAATAATATCATGCTTTAAATCAGGGGTTCCAGTTGAGGCAATTAAAAGAGGCATAGAAAACGTAGTTGTTTTAGGAAGGTGCGAAAGAGTAGCTAGAGAGTATAATTTACCTTATGAAATTATAATTGATTATGCCCATACGCCAGATGGTCTTGAAAATATATTAAACACTTCAAAAGCCTTTACTGAAGGCAAGCTAATATCTGTATTTGGTTGTGGCGGAGATAGAGATAAAGTGAAGAGACCTCAGATGGGTAAGATTTCAACAGATATAGCAGATATATCAATAATAACATCTGATAATCCAAGAAGTGAGGATCCAATGAGCATTATAAAAGATATTGAAGTTGGTCTTGATAAGGAAAAGTATATTATCATTGAAAATAGAAAAGAAGCTATAAAAAGAGCGATTGATATTGCAACTAAAGGTGATGTAATAGTTATAGCAGGTAAAGGTCATGAAACATATCAAATTCTGAAAGATAAAACAATTCATTTTGATGAAAGAGAGGTCGTTAAAGAAATACTTGACAGAGAAAGAAATCATTAATAATGAATTATAGAGTTTTGCTTTAACATATACTGATAAAAAGGGGTGGATGATTTGGATTTGAATTTAAAGGAAATAATTGAAGCAGTCAATGGAGAGATATTAGTTAAAAATAATGAAGGGGTTTTTAAAAAGATTTCTACTGACACAAGAAAGATAGATGAATATGATTTATTTATTGCGCTAAAAGGAGAAAAGTTCAATGGTAACGACTATACAATTCAAGCTATTGAAAAAGGCGCGTCTATAGTAATAGTTGATGAAGTGAAATTTAAGTTGAAAGATTTGAAAAATAAAGGAACTATCATTAAGGTTGACAATACTAAAACAGCATTAGGTGATCTGGCTAGATTCTATAGGAAAAAGCTTGGAATAAAAGTGGTCGGAATAACAGGATCTACAGGAAAAACATCTACAAAAGATTTAGTTGCCGCATTCTTAAGTGGGAAATATAAGGTGTTTAAAACACAAGGTAATTTTAATAATGAAATTGGATTACCGTTAATGATATTTGAACTTTCAAAGGACTATGATATTGCTGTGCTTGAAATGGGAATGAGTAATTTTGGAGAAATTAATAAACTTGCAAGTATTGCTCTTCCCGATATAGCAGCAATAACTAATGTTGGCGTAGCACATATAGAATATTTGAAAACACGTGAAAATATACTTAAAGAGAAGATGTCAATAGCTGATTATTTTGAAGCAAAGAATTCTTTAATTATAAACTGTGAAAATGATATGTTAAAGTTAGTAAATAAAAGTGATAAATATAGTTTAGAGAAGATAGGTTATAATGAAGATTATGATATTCACGCTAAGAATATAAAATTAACTTCTGAGTATACCTCTTTTGATGCAATAACAAAAGAAAACAAAAGCCATAGATTTAAATTAAGTATGATTGGAGAGCATAATGTTTTAAATGCACTCTTGGGAATACAAGTAGCAGCAGATTTCGGGTTGACTTTTGATGAAATGGAAAAGGGATTACAAAATTTTAATGCAACATCGATGAGGCTTGAATTTATTAAAAAAGATAATTTTACAATTATAAATGATTCATATAACGCTAATCCTGATTCGATGAAGGCGGCTCTCGAAGTTCTTAAAAATTATAATGGAAATAAAAAGATTGCAGTATTAGGAACTATGGGAGAACTTGGAGATTATGCAAAAGAGGCACATACTGAAGTTGGAAAATATGCGAGGGGAAAAGCCGATATTTTATTAACTACAGGTGAATTCAAAGATTGTTATAAAGAAGGTTTTAAAGAAAATACAATAATATTTAAGAGCAAACAAGAATTAATGGAAGAATTAGTAAATATAATAAATAAAGATGATATTATTTTGGTTAAGGCATCTAGAAGTGAAAAATTCGAAGAAATAATAAAATATATAGAAAAATAAAATAAAACGAAGGAGGTGACTTGCCTTAATTAGGCATTTATTTTGATGCCTTAGGCAACACTGGATGGGGGAAGTAATAAATTCATTGATAAATTGGAGAATATTGGGGCCGTTAGTAATAGGGTTTATATTTTCAATAATACTTGGGCCTATATTTATACCAATATTACACAAACTAAAATTTGGCCAGAATATAAGAAAAGATGGACCTAAAAGTCATCAGAAAAAATCAGGAACTCCTACAATGGGGGGATTGATATTTTTCATTTCTACTGCCACAGCTATATTAATTATGGGGCAAAAACCAATGAGTAAAGAAATGATTATTTTATACTCATTTCTAGCATTTGGGTTCATCGGATTTTTGGATGATATTTTAAAGATAATACATAAGGATAATTTAGGTCTAAAAGCGGGACAAAAGATGATATTATTATTATTATTTTCATTAGCATTAGCATGGTATGGATATAGATATATTGGTACAGATATAATATGGCCTTTTGCAAGCAAGGACTATAGAATGGATTTAGGTATACTATATATACCATTTATAATTGTCTATTATGCGGCTGTAACCAATGCAGTTAATTTAACAGATGGGATTGATGGACTTGCAACTTCAGTTACTGTTATCGTATTGACATTCTTTGCTATAGTGGGCTTTAGAACACAAAATCATGAAGTGGCAGTTTTTGCACTAGCATTAGCAGGAGCGTTACTTGGATTCCTAAAATATAATGCTTTCCCAGCAAAAATATTTATGGGAGATACAGGATCTTTAGCTCTTGGTGGAGCTATAGGGACAATTGCATTAATGCTAAAAATGGAGTTATTTGTGGTTATAGTTGGGGGTATGTATGTAATCGAAACTTTATCTGTTATAATTCAAGTTACTTCATTTAAGTTAACTGGTAAAAGGGTATTTAAAATGTCTCCTATACATCATCATTTTGAACACTTAGGGTGGAGTGAAGTGAAAATAGTAACAGTATTTTCAAGTATTACAGCAGTTTTGTGTATAATAGGTTTTATAGCACTTTAGTTAATTAGATTTGGAGGATTTATGTATGAAGATCATTAGGTCCAAAAGAAAAAATAAAATGGGTGAAATTGATTATGGTATATTTTACACTGTAGTTTTGCTGCTTTCTATTGGTGTAATTATGGTTTATTCTGCAAGTTCATATTATGCTATGTTTAGATCGGGAGATAGTATGTATTATTTGAAAAAGCAGGGAATCGCAGCACTTGTTGGGGTTGTTGCAATGGCATTTACAATGAGTATGGATTATCATAAGTTAAAGAAATATACTGCGATGATAATGATAGGATGTGTTCCTTTATTATTAGTAGTATTTCTTTTCCCGAGTGTTAATGGAGCGCAAAGATGGATACCTCTTGGACCTTTTGGTAGTCTACAGCCATCAGAATTAGCAAAGTATGTGGTGGTGCTGTTTTTGGCTAGAAGCCTAGAAGTTAAGGGTGAGGGGGTAAAGCAATTTTCGACTGGGATACTACCCTACCTAGGTGTTTCAGGATTTTATGCAGCTTTGGTATTATCGCAAAAGAACTTAAGTATAGCGTCAGTAATAATGATTGTAACATTTATTACTCTTTTTGCTGCTGGCGGCAAGTTAAAGCATCTATTTGGGATAGTTGCTCCTGTAATGTTTGCAGCTGCAGTTGCATTTACAGTATTAGAACCTTATAGAATGAAGAGATTAATGAGTTTTACGAATCCTTGGAATGATCCGATAGGTGATGGATATCAGTTAATACAATCATTTTATGCATTAGGAGCAGGTGGAGTAACTGGATTAGGGCTTGGTCAATCGAGACAAAAGACCTTATATATGCCAGAGCCACATAATGATTTTATTTTCTCTATAATTGGAGAAGAATTGGGATTGATTGGGTGTATATGTATAATAACATTATTTATAATATTTATTTGGAGAGGAATAAGTGTAGCAATGAAGGCTAGAGATACCTATGGTACACTTCTTGCAATAGGTATAACATCTGTTATAGCAGTACAATCTTTAATTAATATTGCAGTTGTAACTGGATCAATGCCAGTAACAGGAGTACCTTTACCATTTATAAGTTATGGAGGAACGGCACTCTTAATAAATATGACGGCTGTCGGAATACTTTTAAATATATCGCGGCAAATTGAAGGAAAAGAAGAGAGTAAAGGAAATTAAAGAAAATGTTCTAATAAAATAAAGCGTAAAGAATTATGATATAGTTCCTTACTCTTTATTTTTTTACTCACATGGATGTATTTAGAATTGAATGTTTGAATAATAAAATATAATTTTCACAATTAATATAATTGTGAAAACATTTAACTGAGAAATATATAAAATCAATAGGAAAATTTAATGAAAATATTTTGTTAAAGTGGTATTATTATATATGTAAACTCATGCTATTATACAAGTAGTACAAAGAATAGGGATGGATATGATAAAACAAAGAAATAATAAATTGATTTTAAAGGCTCAAAAAAAAAGGCGAGTAAAAAAAATAATAATGATCAGTATAATTTTGATGATTGGAGGAATTGTTTTTGCAACAAAATCGGATTTCTTTATCATTAAGAAAGTATCTATCGTAGGTAATCCTATTATGAGCGGAGAGGATGTAAAGAAGAGAACGGAAAATTTAATTGGACAGAATATTTTATTTATTAATAAGCAAAATATTACAAATGAAGCAAAGAAAAATCCATATGTACAAAATATTGAGATTAGTAAAACATACCCGAAACAAGTTAATATTAAAGTTTTAGAAAAGCAAGGATTGTACTATGTGGAGAAGGATGGGTACTATTATATTTTAGATAGTGAGTGTAATCTTCTTGAGAAAACAGATAATATTGAAAATAGAAATTTGGTTAACATAATAGGAATGAATTTAAAGGACGTAGAGCCTGGAAAAAAGACAATTGATGATGATAGAACAATAAAAATTTTAGATATTTTTTTTCAGATAATAAATAAAAATCCTACTAATTATAATATAAATTATATTGACATAAGTGATCTTATGAATATAAAAGTTTGTGTTGGTCAAGTAGAAGGAAGATTAGGCAATGATGAGAACATACCGGATAAGATGAATAAGTTGTTACATATAATTGAAAATCCTAATATAGGTATTAGTAAAGGTTATGTTGACGTAGGATTTAATGGAGCACCTGTATATTATAAAGAAAGGTAAGATAATAATGAAGTTATCTAGATCGCAATTATTTATAGCACTTGTTTGTGGACTTTTAGGTTTTTTATTAGCATATCAATTTAAAGTATTATCTAATAAAAATATGGAATCCAATATTAGTAATTATGAAAAGAATGATATAATTTCTGAAGTAGAAGCACTTAAAAAGGAAAAAGATGAATTGACAAAGACAAATACAAAATTATCTGATGAACTTAAGCAAATGGAAGAAACAGCAGCAAAAGATGGTGACCTAGGTAAAGATATAAAGAATCAGCTTGATAATGCAAGAATGCATTTAGGGGTGGTTGATGTAAAAGGACCAGGTATTGTACTAACAATAACACCGAAAACATCTATATTTGGTTCTAACCCAAGTGATAACGGTAGAAATCTAGGAGAAGATGAATTGGTGCATATAGTAAATTTACTTTGGTATTCAGGAGCAGAAGCTATATCTATAAATGATATTAGAATAACTCCTCAGACAGGAATTAAAACGGCTGGGAACGGAATTGCTATAGGATCGACCGGAAAAGTATATCCTAAAGATAAGATTGTAATTAAGGCAATTGGAGAGAAGGGCAGACTTAATGTGGGAATATCCTTTCCAGGTTCTTTAGAATATCTTGCTCTTCCTAACTATAATAATGAAGTGAAAACAGAAGAGGATATATTTATAGGAAAAACAACACAATCATTAAAAAGTGATTTTATTAAATCAGTAAAAGAATAGGAGAGAGTAGATTTGATAGCAGTAATAGGACTACTAATTGGAGTAATACTTGGATTTGTATTAGATGTTAATATATCTGATAAGTTTTCACCATATATGTCTGTGGCTATTCTTGCATGTTTAGATTCAGTTTTTGGGGCAATTAGAGGTAACCTTTCCAAAAATTTTCAACCTGATATATTTATATCGGGATTTTTTGGAAATGCTTTACTAGCAGCGTGTCTTGCATATTTAGGAGATAAACTAGGGATACCCATATATATGGCGGCGGTAATTGTATTTGGAGGAAGAATCTTTGATAATTTCGCAATCATAAGAAGGTTGTTATTAGAGCAATTTAAGATTTGGAGAAAAAATAAATTGAAAAATAATTCGGTAAATGAACAAGATGAGATTAAATGATGAGGTGATGTGATGAAAAATAATAAAGACTTTCTCTTTGTTTTCATTGCAACAATAATATTAGGATTTTTAATATCTATAAATTTTAATTTCAAAGGAATTCAATCTTACAGTCAACTAAATTCATCCCAGTATCAAAATGCAGTTGAAGAAAGAGCAGCCTTGTATAGAGAAATAGGTAATTTGAAAGAAGATAATATTGAGAAAATAGATAAAATTAGGAATTATGTTAATAATGACAAAAAAGATGATAAGATTCTTGAGGATATGAAAGCTCAGATTAATGATTATGAAATGTTTATTGGATTAAGTAAAATTGAAGGGCCAGGGATAATATTAAGGATAAATGATGGGAAAACTAATGCAATGGAAGAAAATACAGACGAAATTAATAATAAGCTTTTGCATGATAATGATATGGCCTTGGTTCTAAATGAACTTCGAGTTGCAGGTGCAGAAGCTATTAGTGTTAATAACCATAGAATTGTGCCATGGTCAGGAGTTATATGCAATTGGGCTTTTATAGGATTTGATGATGGGGGAATGGAATATGCTCCTTTTAATATCTATGTAATAGGGGATTCTGAAAAGTTAAAAGCGGCTCTATTGGAGGATGGAAGTCATATTAAACAACTTATGTTTAGAAAACTTGATGTGGATATTAAAGAAGTGGATAAAATTATTATGCCTCCAACAAGTGCCAACTCAAATGTTAAATACATGAGTAGAGATGAAAGTAAGAAATAAAATAAATTTATAATTTTGCAGGAATTTTAAATTTAATATAGAATAATTATTATGTAAAGGAAAGGGATAGTTTTATAGGTGTTTATTATGGGAATTAAGCAAAATATTGAAGAACTAAAATCTAAAATTCCATCAGAAGTAACGCTTTTAGCTGTTTCCAAAACGAAGCCATTAGAATATTTAGAAGAAGCATATAAGGCTGGAATGAGAGATTTTGGAGAAAATAAAGTTCAAGAAATGGCAAAAAAAGCAGAAAGTTTTCATGATGATGTCAGGTGGCATTTTATAGGACATCTTCAAAGTAACAAAGTTAAGTATTTGGTTGATAATGTTCACCTAATACACTCGCTATCAAGTATCAGCTTACTAAATGAAATTGAAAAAAGCTTTGGTAAAGCGAATAAGATTGCGAACACACTAATTCAGATTAATATTGGAAGAGAAGAAAGCAAAAGTGGAATTTTAGAAGAAAATTTATATGAACTTATAGAAGCAATTGAAAAATGTAATTTTGTTTCTGTAAAAGGTATAATGGTAATTATTCCAATAGGAGATGAAGAAAGTAACAGAAAGTATTTTAGAAAAACTAGAAAGATTTTTGATGAGCTTAAGGAAAAAGAATATAAGAATATCAATATGAACATATTATCTATGGGAATGACTCATGATTTTATGACAGCAATAGAAGAAGGTTCAAACTTAGTTAGAGTGGGGACAGGAATATTTGGAGAAAGAAATTATAATTTAGGAGGCGAAAGTAATGAGTAATGTTATATCAAAAGTTAAATCTTTATTAGGGTTTGAGGATTATGAGGATTATGAGGACTATATTGAAGATGAATTCGAAGATGATTCTAAAGATGATGATACAATAGAACCAGTTATTACTAATAAGAAAAATAGTAAGGTAGTAAACATACACACATCTTCTACTACAAAAGTAACTATAACTAAGCCAGTTGATTACGAAGAAGCGACAGAGATTTGTGAAGCATTAAAAAATAGAAGAATAGTATTAGTTAACACAACAGTGTTAGAATTAAAGATAGCTCAAAGATTATTAGATTTTATTAGCGGTTCTTGTTATGCATTAGGTGGAGAATTGCAACAAATAGAAAAAGGTGTATATATTCTTTCGCCTTCAAATGTTGAAGTTACAAATGAATTAAAGAATGAACTTAGTTCGAAAGCGTTATTCAATTGGTCAAAATAGGAGGTTAAAATTATGATTAATAGTGTTTATATGGTTCTAGATATGTTCTTTAATATTTTGGAACTAGCTATAATCATAGAGTGCATAGCTTCATGGATTCCTCAACTTCAGGGAAATAAATTTTTAAATTTAATACACAATTTTGTTTATCCTATTTTAGAGCCATTTAGGAGGCTTCAAGATAGACTAATTTCAGGAATACCAATGGATTTTTCGCCTATAATTGCTCTTCTAGTTATAAATTTACTAAGAGGTCTTATACTTTGAATATAAAAGATAAAATAATTAATAACTTCTCGGATGATGAAAAGAACGACGTATTAAATTTATATGAGAAATATATATTGTCTAGAGATAAAGGTATATGTGTATTTGGAAAAAACTTTTATACTCCCAATATATGGACTTGGTTTGAAAAAAACTTAGGCAATGATGTTAAAATTAATAGCTATGGATTATTCGAAGATTCTGAGAGAAGAATGATTTCTTTTAATAATATTTATGAGATTCCATATCCAATGAAATTAATAAAAATTCAGAGCACTTCAAAATTTTCAAATCTTACTCATAGAGATTTTTTAGGTGGAATTTTGTCACTTGGGATAGAGAGAAGCAAAATTGGGGATTTGCAAGTAGATAATAATACGTGCTTTGTACCCATACACGAAGAAATAGAAAATTTTATTTTATATAATTTAGAGAAAATTTCTAAGGTTATCTGTAATATAGAAATAGTCGATGATTTTGGAACTCTACCCCAGACAGTTTTTAAAGAAGAAATTATTTTAGTTTCTTCTTTAAGGATTGATGGGGTAGTTTCTAAAATTATAAATATATCTAGATCTAAGGCTCAGTCAATGATTGAGCAAGGTTTAGTGCTCGTTAATTATGTTAAAATAAAAGACAAAAGTTATGAACTAAAAGGTGAAGAAAGAATTACTATAAGAGGTTTTGGAAAATTTATTTTGGGTAATTCTATTGGGAATAGCAAAAGCGGAAGAAATAAAATTATTATTAAAAAATATACATAGTTGAGGTGAAAGTATGAAATTAACACCAATGGATATAAACAATAAAGAATTTAAGAAAGCTTTGAGAGGTTATAATTCAGATGAGGTTGATGAATTCTTAGATGAAGTTGTTGATAATTATGAAGAATTGTATAAAGAAAATGCAAACTTGAAGGAAAAGTTATCTAATCTTAATGAGAAGGTTGATCACTATTCGAAAATTGAAACAACTATACAAAATACATTGTTACTTGCACAAAATGCTGCAGAACAAGCAAAAAATTCTGCTCAGAAAGAGGCTGAATTATTATTAAAAAATGCAAACGAAACAGCTCAAAAGATTTTGGATAAAGCACATAATGATGTTATACAAATTAATGATGAGTATGAAAAAGTAAAACAAGAGTTTATAAAATTTAGAGCAAAATATAGAAATTTTATGAATACACAGTTAGAAACCTTTGATGATTTAGAAAAGGATTTTATAAAAAATTATAATGTTTCAGATCCAATAGATGATGATGAAATTAAAGAAGATATAATAGAAAAAGAAATTAGTAGTGAGAATAATGAAAATGAAAAGAAATCAGAGGAATCCTCACAATTAAATGAGTATGGTTCATTAAACGATGAGTTAAATGAAATCAAAAGCTTTTTTGTTCAAAGTGAATAAGATGTAAGAAATATAAAAAAGAACCGTTTATTTGCGGTTCTTTTTTTATTTCTTAATTCATTCCTTTATAGTTTCTGAGTTATTAAATTTATTGTTTAATATTAAGTTTTCAATTGTAAAGTGTAGGTTATTATATTATAATGTTGAAAGAATATGCTAAAGAGGAAGGGCTACTGATTTATGGAAAAAAATATTTTTATAGTTGATGAAAAAGATAAAGGTATTAGAATTGATAAATATTTATCTGAAGTATTTGATGATAAATCAAGATCTTTCATTCAGGGACTTATCGAAAAAGAGAGTATTAAAGTTAATAATAAAATTCAAAAAAGCAATTATAAACTAAAGCCTTATGATGAGATTGAAGTATTGCTTAGTGAACCTGAAATTCTAAAAGTTGACCCAGAGGATATACCGCTAACTATATTATATGGAGATAAAGATATAGTAGTTGTTAATAAGGAACAAGGCATGGTTGTACATCCGGCGCCGGGTAATTACAATGGAACTTTAGTAAATGCATTACTTTTTCATTGTAAAGATTTATCAAGTATAAATGGGGTAATAAGACCAGGAATAGTCCATAGAATTGATAAAGATACATCGGGTGTTTTAGTAATTGCTAAAAATGATGAAGCTCATAATAAACTTTCGGAACAATTGAAAGATCATTCAATGAAGAGGGAATATTATGCTTTAGTCGAAGGAAGAATAAAGAATGACAATGGAACGATAAATAAACCTTTGGCAAGAAATAAAAAGGATAGGCTTAAGATAGCTGTTGTAGAAGGCGGTAAAAATGCAATAACACATTATGAAGTCTTAGAGAGATATAATGGTTATACTTTGATAAAGTGCATATTAGAAACAGGAAGGACCCATCAAATAAGGGTGCATATGTCATCAATCGGTTTTCCTTTAGTTGGTGATCCTCTGTATGGATTTAAAAAACAAAAATTTAAATTAAAAGGGCAAATGCTGCATGCCAAGACTTTAGGATTTATTCATCCAAGTAAAAATGAGTATATGGAGTTTACAACAGAATTGCCACAATACTTTGAAGAAATATTAAATAAACTAAGAAATGAATTAAAATAATAAGAGTTGGAGGGCATAATATGAAAGTAAAAGCAGTTTTATTGGATGAAAAAGCTGTAAATAGAACATTAATAAGGATTGCTCATGAGATAATAGAAAGAAATAAAGGTATTGAAGACTTAGTTTTGCTAGGGATTAAGACAAGGGGATATCCTCTTGCTAAGAGAATTGCAAATTACATAAAGGGGATTGAAGGCAAGGAGGTTCCTGTTGGATCTGTAGATATAACATTATATAGAGATGACCTGACTAAAATAAGTGAAGATTTGGAAATTAGAAATCTGGACTTAGGTCTTGAAATAAAGGATAAAAAAATAGTTATAGTGGATGATGTTCTATACACATGCAGAACGGCAAGAGCAGCAATTGATGCTGTAATAGATGTTAATAGGCCTACGGGAATTCAATTAGCAGTATTAATAGATAGAGGACATAAAGAATTACCAATAAGAGCAGATTATGTTGGTAAAAATATTCCTACTTCTAAAAATGAGGTGATAGCAGTTTCGCTGAAAGAAATTGATGGAGAAGATTCAGTTAAAATATATGATAAAGAGTAACAAATAAGGGAGAATACAGAAGTATGTACGACTTAATCGCAACAAGTACGTTTGGAATAGAAAGTATAACTGCAAAAGAGCTCAAAGCATTAGGATATGAAGACTTAAAAATTGAAAATGGAAAAGTGACTTTTGAAGGCGATGAAATGGATATTGCAATTTGCAATATTCATTTAAGAACAGCTGATAGAGTACTAATTAAAATGGCTGAATTTGAGGCAAAATCGTTTGAAGAATTATTTCAAGGAACAAAAAAAGTAGAGTGGAGTAAGATAATTCCAAAGGATGGAATTATGCATGTAGTTGGTAAAAGTGTTAAATCAACACTTTATAGTGTTCCAGATTGCCAATCTATAGTAAAAAAAGCTGTAATAAAAAGTATGAGTGAAAGTTATGGTATAGATACTTTTAGTGAGACTGGTCCTGTATACAAAATAGAGGTAGCAATTTTGAAAGATGTCGTTACCCTTACAATAGATACAACGGGACCTGGCTTACATAAGAGAGGTTATAGAGAGCTTGCTGGGGCGGCACCACTAAAAGAAACTTTGGCAGCATCAATGTTATTAATCTCACGATGGAATGATGAATTTGAACTTATTGACCCGTTTTGTGGTTCTGGAACCATATTAATTGAAGCTGCTATGATAGCTCAGAATATAGCGCCAGGAATAGATAGAAATTTCGTATGTGAAACGTGGCCATCAATGAGTGGAAATACATTTGATATCGTAAGAGATGGCGCTAGAAAATCTGAAAAAAATAAAGACATTAAACTAATAGGATATGATATAGATTATAAGGTCATAAAAGTTGCAATGGAAAATGCGAAAAAAGCTAGAGTTGATAAATATATACAATTTCAAAAAAGAGATTTCATGGAATTTTCAACCTCAAGAAAATATGGATTTATAATTTCAAACCCACCATATGGAGAAAGAATTGGAGAAAAAGAAATATTACCTTCTCTATATAAGCACATGGGAAATATGAAGAAAAAATTAGAGACTTGGGATTTTAATATATTAACTTCATTTGAATTGTTTGAAAAAACATTTGGAATAAAGTCAACTAAAAATAGAAAGTTATATAATGGCAAAATTAAATGTTACTATTATCAATATCTTAATAATGATAAAATTAAAAACATGGGTGATTTGTTGATAAATCAATTAATGGATTAGTATGTTAATAAATTAAATATTAACACATGAAAAGTTAATTAATTAAAGAAAATGAATCAAATAGTTAATTAATGAAAGATTAGTAATAAGAACAGTGAAAATATATTTACAAGGCTCGATGTGCATGATAAAATGAATTAAAGTAAAATATGGTAGCAACGGTGCTAACAATTTGTTATAATTGTTAGCACTTTTTTTGTTCAAAATTTTATGACCAAAGATTTAGGGTAAGCTAATTGTAAAGAACTATTTTCTATATTTAAGAGTGCTATAAATGAGTCATTAAAAAACGATTTAGAATAAAAAATATAGGGTGTAAATTATGAGATTTTAATAATGATAGGGAGGAGTTAGAAAATGGCAGAAGTATATCAAAAGATGGCCGAAAAAATACCTAACATGAGCAAGGCTCAAGAAAAAATAGCAAAATATATATTATCACATCCGAATAGTACACCATTTTTAACTGTTGAAAAACTGGCAAAGCTATCAGGAGTTAGTATTGCAACAGTTACTCGATTTGTTATATTCCTAGGATACAAAGGCTACCCTGAATTCTTGAAAGATACTCAAGAGTCAATGCAGCAACAAGTGTCTAAAGCAGAAAGAATGAAAATGGATTCGGAAAAAGAATTTAGTGAAGAAAGTGAAATTTATAAAATATTTGAAGAGGATTTAAATAATATTAAATCAACTATGGATGACCTCAATGTATATGAACTAAAAAAAGCGGTCGAGCTATTGCTTAAAGCAAAGAGGATTTTTATAGTTTCAAGGAGGAGTTCTTCCGTACTTGGAGCATTTCTGAAATATTATCTTGATTTAATGTTTATTAATGTTAATTTAATTGATAATATTGAACAAATACCAAAGCAAATTAGTGAAATAGATGATGAAGATGTAGTTATCGGAATCGCTTTTGAGAAGTATGCTAGAAGTACAGTAGAAATCTTCACTCATTTAAAGAGAATGGGAGCCACTACTATAGCATTAACTGATAATATGTTATCTCCACTTGTACCATATTCAGATGTAGCATTAACGGCTGTAAGTAAGGGGTCAAAAGATATAGAATCATTCGCAGCACCATTAAGCTTAATCAATGCCTTAATAATATCTATTGAAAAAGAAAAGAAAGATTTCTTTACAAATAATGTTCAGCTATTAGAAGAAGCTTGGAGAAAATTCGATCTATTTATTTAGTTTTTAATAAGTATTCAAATAAAACAAAAGAGGTATCAACATACAGTTGAACCTCAATTTTTAGTTAAAGATTATTAATATAATTTTTTATTTCTAGTGAAAATTCAAACAAGTAAAGAATTTATTAATTAAATTAATTATTAAGAATATTACTAAAATCATTTGGATTAATTATAAGAGTTTTATTGGTATGATAAATGACCATACCTGGCTTTGATCCATTTGGTTTTTTTAATTCCTTTACTTTTGTATAATCTACAGGCAATTTTGATGAATTTTTTCCCTTACTATAATAACCTGCAATTATCGCTGCTTCCTCAAGTGTTTTATCTGGGACATCAAATGCACAAACTATTACATGGGATCCTGGAATATCTTTTGCGTGTAACCAAAGATGGTTTTTATTAGCGAATTTTAAACTTAAGTAATCATTTTGTAAGTTATTTTTCCCAACATATATATCAATTCCATCACTAGAAACAAAATGATGTGGTTTAGAAGCTTTTATTTTGTTAGTGTTTTTAGTATTCTTTCTAAATCGTATGTATCCAGTTTCAGTCAATTCATTTTTTATCTCATCTATTTCATTATAGCTTTCAGCATTAAGTATGTTAGTAAAAACAGAATTTAAATAATTAATTTCATCAGAAGCTTTTTCTAATTGAACCTTTGCGTATTCTTCTGATATCTTAAGTTTATTATATTTTTTATAATAATATTGAATATTCTCAGATGGTGTTTTAGCTGTATCTAAGGAAACTTTTATATATTCCTCTTCACTTTCGTTGTAAAAATTTAATAAGGTACATTCGCTATCACCTTTTTTTATTGTGTAAATATAGGATGTTAAAAGATCACCTTTTATTTTAAAAGATTCCTTTTCAGCACAGTCTTTAAGAGTTTCGTTTAATATTTTTACTTTCTTATTACACCTTTCAATGTTAGTATTAATTAATTTTTGTAAATCAGTTGATTTATTTTGTAACCTATCTTGTTTATCTTTTCTTTCAAAAAAAGCGTCCATTAAAATATTAGGATCTTCATAAGGAATTGAAACATACTCTTTTTCGAGGGTTTGTAATTTTACAGAGTAAAAATCCTTTACGATACCAGTTTGAGTTGTATAGATATTAAATGACATATTGTTGCGTAAGTTACTGTTAAAATCTTTGATGTTTTCATAAATTTCTTCTTGAGTTGGGGAGCTGTTGTCCTTTGTAATGTTATAATATAATTCATTAGACAATAGCATACTTATTCCGGTAAAACAATTAGAATAAAATTTTTGATCGAAAACTACAGAGTTATTACTTATAAAAGAAGATAATTCTTCATAAGAAACAGAAAAAGGATCTAATTTAGTAGATGAAGGAGGATAAACAAAATTAACACCAGGATACAATACTCTATAACTATTTATATCTGGAGTAATGTGTTTTATTGATTCCATAACTTTATTATCTCTATTTCTAAGTAAGGTAATATTGGAATGTCTTCCCATGAGTTCTATTATTAAAGAATACATGCTATCAAAACCAAGTTCATCTCTATTCTCGATTTCAATAATTAAAATCCTATCAGTATCTTTTTGAATTACGTTTGTAATTCGGCCGCCAAGTATATATTTTCTTAAAACCATCAAGTACATTGGAGCCTTTATTGGATTTTCCTTAACACTACTTGTTAAATGTATTCTAGCAAACCGAGGAGATGCAGAAATTAAAAGTTTAATGTTTTTACGTTCTTTTCTTAAAGTTAAAATTATTTCATCTTTTTCTGGTTGATTTATTTTATCTATTTTTGAATTTACAATTGATTCTTGTAAATTACTAACTAAACTGTGTAAGTATATACCATCTAATGCCATGTTATGCCATCCTTTCTTAGTGTAACTAACAATAGTATAACATCATAATTATAGAATTATCAATTGTTAGCCAAATATGAAGAAATAAATTGCTGGAAGTTTCAGTAAAAAAAATTTTTTATAGAAGAAGATACTAAGGTTTTTAATAGGATGGGAAGATATGCATAAAAAATTACTAAAAAATATAAAAAAATATAAAAAATATATATGGAAAATGGATTAAATAAGTTATAATTTAAACTTGGTGATATTATTATTAATGAATAAGAAAATAAAGCCCAAGGTATGCTGTACTTATAAATATACAAAATAAAAGTTTTACTATTAAACTAAGTAGGAGGAATAGAAATGAATTTTTATAAAATGCAAGGGGCAGGAAATGATTTTGTATTTATTGAAGATTTTAATAATGAGATAGAGGATGAGTGTTTACTTGCAAAGAAACTCTGTGATAGACATTTTGGAATTGGGGCTGATGGATTAGTTATTGTAAGGAAATCAGAGATAGCTAATGCAAAAATGGTAATAATAAATGCTGATGGATCAAGAGCAAATATGTGTGGAAATGCAATAAGATGTTTTGGTAAATATGTTTATGAACATAATATAGCCAATGGAGATAGATTTTCCGTAGAAACTGGAGATGGAGTTAAGGATATTGAAATTATCCTTGCTAATGAAAAAGTCAGATATGTTAGAGTATATATGGGTAAACCATCATATGATGGACGTGATATACCTTTGAATAATATGGAAAGCATTATAAAGACTGACATTACAGTTGATGATAAAACGTATAATATGACGACTGTACTATTAGGAGTGCCTCACACTATCATTTTTGAGAATGATAAAGAGTATGACGTAATTTTAGATGGATCAAAAATAGAAAAGATTGACTTATTTCGAGAAGGTAGTAACGTCAATTTTGTTAAAATCATTGATGAAACTCATATAAAAGTAGATACATGGGAACGTGGAGCGGGCGCAACACTTGCATGTGGAACTGGATGTAGTGCCTCAGTTGTGGTAGCAAAAAAACTTGGATTAGTACATAAAGATAAAGAAATTTTTGTTAAGGCACCAGGCGGAGAATTAGTAATAGAAGTATTAGGAGACGATGTGTTTATGAAAGGACCAGCAGAAGTGGTCTTTGAGGGGAAATTATCTTTGTAAATAATCATAGAAGAGGGAAGAATAATGAAACTATCTAAAAGAAAGTCGTGGGGAATTTTAGCTTTCATTGTCTTGCCTCTGTTCATATTAGGGTGTTCATCTGAAAAAGGAAAAGAGCCTAGTATAGCAGAGGAGATAAAATTAAATTCAGGGGCAGTACTTAAAAATGAAGATGGAAATTATAAATTATATAATTATGAAAATGGTAAATATGAAAGTACAAAAGATAATGTTGTGATACTAGATTATGACAAAGATACATCAAGTTACGTATATGTGGAAGAAGGAAATAATTTCGTAGTTCATAATGGATATAAGAATGAAATAAAAGATAAAAATCATAGTGAACTTAAATTATCAAAAGGTGGAGAGTATATATCGTATTTTATTGATGACAATGGACTTAAGTTGAAGATATTCGATACAACAAAAGAAAATAAACAAATAGAGATGAAGTCGAATGTATCTATATCCGGCACGCTTTATGATTGGTATGACTCTGATACTTTAGTGTATTATGGTATTAGTGATGATGGGATAAATGGATTATTTACTTACAATATAAAGGAAAATAAGGAAGAATTATTATACAATATAAAAGAAGGATATTTAGCATTCCTAAAAGGAACAGATAATAATGTAATGTTCATACAATTGACTTTAGAGAACAACAAAAAGTTAATGGCAATAGATAAGAAGAAAAAAGATGTAAAATTTTTAAGTGATAGTATAGAAGAATTATCTGACATAATAGTAAGTGACGAAAAAATATATTTTACTGGAAGAGTTTCAGGTAATGTAAATTCATTATACGAACTTAGAGATAACAAACCCAAAAGGTTAGTGTTTGATTTTCCGGCAATTGTTAAAATTGAAAAGGGCATTGCTATAGATGAAAATAATAATATTTTATTTATAGGAACTAATAGTTTAAATGATAAACAGGAACAAATATATACATATTCAAAAGATGGAAGTATAAGTTTAGTTACAAAAAATTCAACAGATTATGTATTCATAGAATACAATACTTAATTAAAGAAGAGGATAATCATGTAGTTAATGCATGATTATCCTCTTTTGGGTTTATGTTAATAAAGTTAAACGGTTATATATTTTTTTGAATTTTGTATTAAGGGATTTCAAGTACTAAATTACTAAAAAGTGAAAAAGTTTACTGTACATGAATAAATATTAGTTTTTACGTCTAGACTTTTTCTATAAACAAATTTCTATATTAAGAGGTGATCCTAAAATTAAAGAGTACAAGATTGAAGATGTGGATTTAAAGATAGCTAAAAGCTTGAAAAGAGAAATATGTGAAAAGTACAAGATTGTTCCTATTGGGGAAGATGCTAACAGCATAATTGTTTTGTCCATCGAGGATTCTCAAGAAGCAAATGATTATTTAAAATTTATTTACAATAAAAATGTAAGAGTTGTAAAAATTGAAGAAAGTAATTACGAACATTTGAAGAACATAATTTTTGGTGAAGAAAATAGAGATTTACAAGATGTAATAATTTTTAATGCAATTGATAAGAAAGCGAGTGATATTCATTTTGAGCCTCAAGGAAATTGTATTTATGTTAGATATAGGATTAATGGGAGTTTAGTTGTAGTTCATAAAATTGATTTCAATGAATATACAAGCTTAGTATCAAGGATAAAGATTAAAGCCAATATGGACATAACTGAAAAGAGGAGACCTCAAGATGGAAAAATAATAGTTGACTATAATGATTTGAAATATGATTTAAGGATATCATCTATACCAGTAGTATATGGTGAAAAATTAGTAATAAGAATTCTATATTGTGAAAATCTTAGTTATAGATTAGAAGATTTGGGGTTTTCTGAAGGTCAAATTAAGATAATAAGAAAAATAATATCTTTGAAGAATGGATTGATTTTAACTTGTGGGCCGACTGGATCTGGAAAAAGTACAACGCTCTATACAATTTTAAATGAGATAGATTCAAAATCTCTAAATATTACGACTCTTGAAGACCCAGTTGAAATCGTAATGCCAAATATTAACCAAATGAGCTTAAATAAAAAGTTGAATATAGATTTTTCAAATGGGCTTAGGAGTATATTAAGACAAGATCCAGATGTAATTATGATTGGAGAGATTAGAGATGAAGAGACGGCCAATATGGCAGTTCGTGCATCGATTACAGGTCATAAGGTATATAGTACAATTCATTGTAAATCTGCTAGGGAAGCGTATATAAGATTGGAAAACATGGGAATAAAACCATATCTGATAAGTGATGCTTTAGTTGGGATTATCTCACAAAGATTGGTAAAGATATTATGTGACAAATGTAAAACTGTAGATTACGAAAACTCTGCAAATACTAAAATAGTATATAGGAAATGTGGATGTAAAGCATGCAATTATTCTGGGTATTCAAGTAGGGAAATAGTAAGTGCAGTTTACTTTTTGCAAGAGGAAGAAAAAAAGAAGATTGATGAGTTGTATATGGATAGAAATTATTTGTCAAACATTAATATGAAATATGATTTAGAGCGACTATTATGTGAAGGAAAAATATCTCAAATTGATTTTGAAGAATTTATTGAGGGAGAAGGGCTAAATGCATAATAAAAGAAATGGGCAAAGTCAAGATAAAGAATATGAACGTTATACAAATTCTTATGACAGTTTTAAAAATAAAAAGAACAGTGGTTTAAGAATAGGATTTTTAATTAAAAATAAGGTCGATGAGAGACAGTTATCATTAGTGGCAGGAAGTTTAGCTCAGATTTATAAAGATGGAATATCTATAACTTCTGCAATAGAATTAGTTGCTGATGTCTTGTCCAATAAAATATATAAAAGCAGCTTAGTAAACATACTGGATAGTGTAAAAAAAGGAAAATCCCTATCACAGGCATTTGCAGAATACAAGGAATTATATCCTGAGTTTTTTACGGGGATAATTTCTATCGGCGAAAATACGGGGAAATTATATGAGGTATTAATAGGTTTGAAGGTTTATTATGATAAATCTACTTTTATTAAAAGGGAAATTAGGAATGCAAGTGCTTACCCACTATTCATTCTCTTATCAATGATAGTTCTTGGAATATTTCTGATAAGTATAATTGTTCCAAACTTTTGCGAGATATATAAATCGATGAATATTGAATTGCCAGCAAACTGCAAATTTGTATATGGTATTTATAATATAGTAAAAAGCAATTTGATATTTATATCAATATCAGCAATCTCTTGGATAATAGCAATAATTATTTTCTTAAAGTGTTTTTTAAAACAATTAAATGCAGAGAAATTTATTAAAATAAAGATTGTAAAATTAGTTTTTGAATATATCATGATCCTACTTTTCTCTATAATAACAAGTACAGGAATAAATATTTCATATTCACTTGAGTATTGTGAGAAAAGTATAAATATCAATTTTTTAAAAAGTAAAATAAAAGAAATTAATACATGCATTTTGGGAGGGAGTACATTAACAGAATCGTTAGAGAAAACAGGTATTTTTTCTAAATATACTATAGCGATAGTGAGATTAAGGGAGGAGAGCGGAACAATTGAAGAAGGATTTAAGGAATTATCAAATAATTTAGAATATAATTTGAATGAACAAATAAAAAAATACCTAAGACTTATTAGTCCTACCTTTGTAATAATAATGGCTAGTTTTATTGCATTTTTTCTTGCAGATTTTATTTTACCGTTATTTGGTAGCTTGAAAAGTGGAATTAGATAATGAAAAAAAGAGGCTTTACTTTGTTAGAAACAATAATATGTATATTTATTTTAATTATATTATTTGGTATAGGAATATCATTAAGTAAATGGAGTAGTAATTTATATCTTGATATAAATTACACAGAGTATACTTATGAAATACAAAATTTACTGTCATATGGAAAAGCTATTTGTAGAGAAAAAAATAAGTATGGTAAAGTTACTATAAAAGCAAATAAAAATGAAATTCGCTTTATCGAAGGATGGGATGCAATAGAAAAGATTATTAATCTACCTGAAGGTATTCAGATAATTAGTGAGGATATTAGTGTGCTAGTTACTCCTGAAGGTAAGATATCCAAAGGTTGTACAATAAAAATTAAAGATAAGAATGGTGATAGACAAGATATAACAATTGGTGTCGGAGTTGATTTTATTGTTATTAAGAATGGTGCGATTTGATGAAGAAACAAGGCAGTATAATTGTTGAAGCTATAGCTTCAATCATGATTTTATCATTAACTACAACATTTATTGTTAGTGCTTGTATGCAAAACTCCAAGATTTTAAAAGAGAGGATTCTTTGTGAAGAAGCGAATAGAGCCGTAGCTAATTTAATAAATGAATTTAAATATAATATATCATCTGAGGAAATAGAGAAAATGTTAGAGAATGGACAAATAGGATTTAGGTATAATAGAGATTTTTCGACAAAGTTACTTAGTAGTAATGTAGAAAATCTCGAAAATGGAGAGGAGATTTGGATAAGTAAAGTTAGTGATGAGGAAATTGGTCTAAAATTAAAAATAGTTGCTAATATTAGAAACGATGAGATTGAAACAAGCATTGAGAAAGAATTTACTAAAAGTTGGTGGATGGATGAAATACAAAGATAATAATAAAAATAGAAAAACGAAAGCATTCACTATTATAGAATCTTTAGTATATATTTTTTTGACAACTGTAATTTTACTTGAAGGAATTGATATATTTGTATCAATGTATAAGAATTATATAGAAATAACTCAATTGACTATTAAGTACAATAACTATCAAAATTTTTTTATAAACCTTGATAACATTATTTCAGAAGGTGGGCTTCAAAAAATAATTGTAGATAAAAATTATGTTACATTTTCAAATGATAATAAATCTAATAATTTAGATAAAACTATTAAGTCTTATGATGGTAAGATTCTTGTTAAATATACAAGAAATAATGTTACTCAAACAATAAATACCATGCTAGAAGATATTGATAGACTTGAAATAAGGAAAAAGGGAAATTTAATATATTTTAGAATATATGATAAAGATGGGAAGGAATTCATTAGATGCATATAAAAAAGGAAGGCACCGTTTTGATTAGTGCTATAGTAATTTTATCGTTAATGAGCCTTCTAGGAAGTTTTATGTATAATATGATACGAAATAATGTTGAGTTATGTAATTTATACTCATTCGATAAAGATATTTACGATATAAGTAAGAGTGAAGAAGAAATTCTTTTCAATTACATGAAAAATATAAATAGGGAAATAAAAGAAAATGTGAAAGATTCCATTGATGGAGAAAGTAACAGCATAGAATTATTTTCGGAAGATTTTGAAAGAAAAATTGATAACAGTACACTAAAATACTATAAAAGTAATAATAAATTATTTCTAATCACAAAGAATTTAAACAATGTTATTAGAACAAGAGAGATTATATATAATTTTGAGAATGATACAGCAATATTAATTCCAACATATAGCTTTCAAGATAGTAATGAATAAAGTTATCAAATGTGGTGATTATATAAATATATTTCGCTTCGAGGGGAAAGTTTTGAATGAAAAAATCTATAGTTCTTATTAAAAGAAATTCATTTATATTGGAGGGAGAGGAGTATAATTTTGATAAAATTAATGAAATTAAATGTATTATAAAAAATAATATCAAAATAATAGTACTTGAGGAGGAGCTTTGTGTGAAGCAGTTTATTTATAAAATTAGGAAACGTAAAATATACGATTTCATAATTTTAAAAATTGCTAGTGATTTTCCACAGAATGGTGATCTATTATACGACTATATGCTGACTAAGAAGAATAAGGTCATTTCTATATATTCTATACGAGGTGCTAAAAGAATTGGTAAATTAGTGGAAGGTGCAAAAAATATTGAAATAAAACCTATTCAATTTTTAATAAAGGAAATTTTGGTTAGTATTTTAAAAAATAAGAATTTCACTGCTAAGATTTTGATGAAATATAATGAAGTGTATTATTATATTTCATTTAAAGAAGGTTTATTCAATTATGGGTTCGTAGAGATAACGCAAAGCTTGGTTTTAGATA
This sequence comes from Clostridium chromiireducens, assembly GCF_002029255.1. Lineage (GTDB taxonomy): Bacteria > Bacillota > Clostridia > Clostridiales > Clostridiaceae > Clostridium > Clostridium chromiireducens. The sequence continues at coordinate 63 of NZ_MZGT01000030.1, read as the reverse complement.
AAATACTGATTTGTAATGAATATGGGGATATGTATGTAGATGAAGAATCAGTAAATATTATAT
>NZ_MZGT01000029.1 GCF_002029255.1 Clostridium chromiireducens | reverse complement strand
CCACTATATGTAGTGCGAAATATAAAATTCTCTCTACATATAGTATATATGGTGAAATTTCATATATCTCCAACGAGGTGTATAAAAATGAAAAATTTTAACCGATAGCTAGCATCCGTAACACTCCCACTATAGATGAAACTCCTCTTCCTAAAGTCAGATGAGCAAGCGATTTACTCTCATAATGTTTATAATGGGAAGATGAAGCGAATATAATAAAAGACTTATAATATTGAAAAAAGTTTAGGATGATGAAGTGTGAACCGTATCATAAATAACATATTATTTTTTGAACAGAAATAACGAGTGCTTCGCTTTCACCATGAACTACGACCATTTGTATGTGGCTTAAATAGCTGCTTACAGATGGTCGTGTTTTTTATTTCAAAGTCTTAATATAAAGAATATTGACTTCTAAAAATATTTGATGTAGTATAAAATTATACGAAGTATAAAAATGAACTTAGTTCAAAAATAAATTTTTGGGAGGAATTACAATGATAAATAGAAGAGAACGTAAAAAAGAATTGACTAAGGAAATAATAATAGATAGTGCATTATCTCTATTTGAAGAAAAAGGTTTTCAAGAGACTTATATGGAGGAAATAGCTACTAAATCTGATATTTCTAAAGGTACATTATATAATTACTTCCAAGATAAAGAGTCAATATTATCAGCTTATTTTCAGGGTCTTATAAATAATCATGATAATAATTTTAGTGAAGTTAGTGAAAAATTCAAAGAAACAAGAGATATAAAAGAAACATTAAATAAGATATTAGATTTCATAAATCATATATTTAGTGGAAATATTCAATATACAGCAATTTATTTTAGATACAGACTCCAAACACTTTTTAGCGTCAATCCTTTAGATAATCCTAATAGAAGTGGATTGGAAAATTTGATTTCAGAAGTTATAAAAAATGCACAAGAAAATAATGAGCTTAGAAATGATATTCCTTCAGTAATAATGGCGAGAAATTTTCAATTCATGTATATGAATTATTTCATTTCAAGTGTTTATGGAAATGAAGATATTAATTTAGAGATATCAAAAGCACAAATTATAGAATTGTTTATAAATGGAGCAGGGGCACAAAATAATTAGAGGGAGATGATTGCCATGGAAAACAACTACATATTATATTTTGATGAAATAGATAAGAAAGATTTATCACTTGTAGGAGGCAAAGGTGCAAATCTAGGAGAGATGACTAAGGCTGGTTTTCCAGTTCCTTTTGGTTTTTGTGTAACTACAGAAAGTTATAAGGAATTTATAAATTATAATAAACTTTATGATTTTATTATAGAAGAAATTAAAGATGCAAATCTTGAAAATATTGCTACCATAGGAGCTAAAATAAGAGAAAAAATAGAACAAGCAGAAATGCCTAAAAAAGTAGAAGAAGAAATCATTAAAGCAGCTGATAAGATTGGGATTGATAACTATTATGCTGTTAGATCCAGTGCTACTGCAGAAGATTTAGCTTTTGCCTCTTTCGCAGGTCAACAAGATACCTATCTTAATATTAAAGGAAAAGCTTCACTAATTAATTCCGTAAGAAATTGTTGGGCGTCATTATTTACTGATAGAGCTATACTTTACAGATTGCAAAATAAAATTGAGCACGAAAAAGTACATATGTCTGTAGTAGTTCAAAAGATGGTTTTACCAGATATAGCTGGTATTATGTTTACTGCAGATCCCGTATCAGGACATAGAGGAATTATTTCTATTGATGCAAGCTTTGGACTTGGAGAAGCGTTAGTTTCTGGTCTTGTATCCCCAGATATATATAAATTTAATAAGAAGAAAAAGGAAATAATAGATAAGACTATAGCAGAAAAGAAACTTGCTATAATGCCAATTCAAGGTGGGGGAACTAAAAAAGTTGATATTACAGGTGAAAAATCTACTAACCAGGTAATGAAGGATTCTGAGATAAAAAGGCTTGCTGAACTTGGAATGAAGATAGAAAAACATTATGGCTGCCCTCAGGATATTGAGTGGTGTCTAGAAAATGGTGAGCTGTATATTGTGCAGAGTCGTGCAATTACATCATTATTTCCACTTCCAACTCCTAATAATAATGATGATAACGCACATGTATATATTTCTATAAATCATCTTCAAGTTATGACAGATCCAATGTCTCCTTTAGGGATTGATTTATATAGGGATATGCTGCCTTTTGGAAAAAATATTAAAAGAGAAGAAAAATATAAGATTTTGGCTTCAGCAGGTGGTAGAATTTATGCAGATGTAAGTGGTCTTATGTGTTCAGAGAGAATAAAGGAAAAGAGTTTAGACTTATTAAAAAATGCAGATGCCTTGATGGCAGAAGCTTTAGGGGAGCTTCTAAAAAGAAAAGATTTTGAGGAAAAGTTTAGAGGAAAGAAAACTAACATTAAACCTTTCTTGAAATATATAGCTCCAGTAGCAGTTAAAGTTATGAAAAATCTTATTTTCACTAATCCTGAGGGAACAATAGAGTTTATGAATAACTACATTAAACAGCGTGAAGAAGATACCTTGAAGACTATTTTAAATGCAAAGCAAGGTGCTGAAAGATTAAATATAATATATGAAAAAGCAAGTCTTTATGAGGATGCTAAAAAAGTAATTCCGTATTTAGCACCAGGAATTATTGCTTTTAAGCTTCTTGAAAAGCTGGAAATGAAGCTTCTAGGAACAAATAATTATACTAATATAATTGCAAAAGGTTTAGAAGGTAACATTACAACAGAAATGGGATTACTTACTGGAGACTTGGCGGATATGGTGAGAAGATCTCAAAGCTTAATTGATGAGTTTGAAAATGAAGATTATGAAACTTTGGCTTCAAGAATAAATGAAGTTAAAGGAAATGAGGAATTTAAGATTTTTTTCAATGATTTCATAAATATGTACGGAGTGCGTGCCTCAGGAGAAATAGATATAGCTAGAGATAGATGGACAGAAAACCCAGAGCCACTTGTGAAATCGATACTTGCAACTATTAAAACATCAGAGGAAGGCGCTCATAGGGAAGAATACAAAAATACTATAAAAAAAGCTAAGGCAGCAACAGAAAATATGATAGAGGAAATACAAAAAAAGCATGGTAAAATTAAAGCGAAAGTTGCAAAAAGGCTTATATTTGTTTTAAGAAATTCTTTTCCAATAAGAGAACATCACAAATTTATGATGATGAGACTTTGTATGATTTTTAAGAAGGAATTGCTAAAAGAAGCAGAAAATTTGGTTGCTAAAGGTAATTTAAATGAAGAAAAGGATATTTTTTATGTAAATTTCAGTGAATTATATAGAGCGATTGAAAATAATGAAAGTCTTAAAACAATAGTAGAACAAAGAAAAGAAGAATATGAACATTATAAAAAGTTAAATGCTCCTCGTGTTATTACAAGTGAAGGGGAAGAAATAAAAGGAGGATATAAGATAGGGAATCTTCCAAAAGGAGCACTTCCAGGCATTCCAGTTTCTTCAGGAGTTATTGAAGGAATTGCAAAGGTAATAACTGATCCTTCAAAGGCAGCCTTGAATAAAGGGGAGATTCTTGTAGCACCTTTTACGGATCCAGGATGGACACCACTTTTCATAAATGCAGCTGGATTAGTTATGGAAGTTGGAGGTCTACTAACTCATGGGACTGTAGTAGCTAGAGAGTATGGAATACCAGCAGTTGTAGGAATATCAGAAGCTACCCAAAAGATTAAAACAGGTCAAAAAATCAGAGTGGACGGAAATAACGGGTATGTGATGGTAATAGAAGAATAGGCGGTGTTTTCTATGATAGGATTTATGGGAATACTCTTAAGCATGTTTGCTATGGGAATGATGCAGCTGGTACTAGCCACTGCACTTCCTTATATAGTTAATGAAATTGGAGGGGATAGTCTTTATAGCTGGGTTTTTTCGAGTTATATGCTTTCATCTATTATAACTATCCCTATCTTTTCAAAACTTGCAGATATATTTGGAAAAAAGAAATTTTATTTATTAGGGCTTTGTATATTTGCTTTTGCAACTATTTATGGTGGATTTGCGCCCAATATGTATCAGCTTGTTATTTCAAGGGTGCTTCAGGGGTTAGGTGCAGGAATTATAACGCCTGTGTACTTAGCTATGATTTCTGATATGTTTGAGGAGAGTAAAAGAGGAAAGATGATAGGGCTTTTTGGATTTGTTCAGCTCTTATCAAATATTTTAAGTCCATCTATTGGAACCTTTATAACAGGACAGTTAGGCTGGCATTGGATATTTTTTGTAACTGCGATTATGATACTTCTTGCAATGGCTTTAGTAAGTGTTGGTATTAAAGTATTAGAAACTAGTTCTCAAATCAGATTATCTGAAATTGATATTAAAGGAGGATTACTTTTTGGAAGCTTCTGTGTTGCTCTTGTAGGTTTTTCTGATATGCTTAGCAAGCATCGTAAATTTGATATAGAATCAAGTTTATTACTAATAGGAGTAGTAATATTAATACTATTATTTGTATCAAATGAAAAACGTCATAAAAATCCAGTTATAAAACTAGAATTCTTTAAAAATAAAATTATTAGAAGGGCAATTTTTAGTGCAATAATTTCTGGAGCAATTATGTATGGTCTTATTACAATTCTTCCTTTATGCGGAATTGCTTTTATGAAGCAGGGAGCTTTGATAAATGAAAGTAGAATACTGTTCTTTTTTATGTTAGGAATTACTGTTGGAATGCTTATAGGTGGAAGAGAATTAGTAAAATTAAACTCAATGAAGATGACAAGAATATTATGGATTATATTATGTTTTAGCTCAAGTTTAATATTATATTTTTTAAATAGAGGAAATCTAATGGTACTTAATACATTAAATATAATTATTGGTATATGTACTGGTGCGATTATGGCAATGTTTCTAACAAATTCTCAAAATGCAGTAAACAGTGAAGATAGAACTGTGCTAAGTGGATTAATTCAACTCAGCAGATATTTAGGTGCTTCTATTGGAGTGATAATTCTCACAAGTATGGCGCCTGAAGTGAAATTGATAAATAATACAACACAATTTTTATGGGTTTTCGTACTTTTAAGTTTGCTTTGCATTGCAGGGTTAGTTAATGAAAGTATTTAATTTTACTATCCGATATTTTTTACACGGATAAGCTTCTATAATTTTGCCTAAGACTAAGCTACATTAAATTTATTGTAAGCATTCTCAATTAAGAGATATTGGAATGCCTGTCGAAAGAAATTTTAGTTATAAATCTGAATTTATACCAGATAAAAAGATTGAGACTAAAAGTATTTGCTCAACAATTAATAAAAAATGTACGATAAGTGATAGATGCAGAAATCTTAAAAAGTCTTTTTTAATGTATCAAATTGCTTAAAAAATTCCATTATTTCTTGGAGTGGTTTTTGCTGGCCACTTAGAAACCATTTTCGCCAAACAGCATAAACACCCGCTGACATGAAAGTTGTCCAGTATTCACCACTATCAGGAGCATAAAATTTGGTTATTTCTTCTATGAAAATCTGCTGAATAATTGGTTCATATCCACGGTCAACAGATGAAAGTAAATCATCACTAAAGGTACTGAAAAACTTTAATTGGATATCAAATTTATCAGAGAAGGGTGGATTCTGCTGAATCGTATAAAATACAGCCGCAATCTTTGGCTTGTAATACTCATACAAAATCTGCTCGAGATCGTTAAAATTTCGGTAAAAAGCCATGCGGCTTACCCCTGCCCGTTTACAAACTTGTGAAACTGTCAATTCTGATAACTTTTCTGTTGCAAGCAATTGCAACATAGCAGTTGTAATAAAATCCTTTGTATCTTTTTTGATGGTTTGCGAGTGATTTGTTGCTGCCATTACAATACCTTCCTTATTGTCACATATGATCGTTTCTGTGTTGATTTCATCTTGATAATAGTATATGCTAATGGCACAGAGGTTACAAGTGAAACTTTAGTGAGGGGGAATTATTATGGAAAAAGAATTAGTTTTAGTAACAGGCGGAAGCGGCTTCATTGCCGTCCATATAATATTAAAGCTTTTGAAACGGGGATATCAAGTTCGTACAACACTTCGCACATTGTCACGTCAGGATGAGGTTAAGTCAATGCTTGAACAAGGTGGAGCAGTTAATTTTGAAAACCTTGAGTTTATACAGACAGATTTGACAAGTGATATAAACTGGATGAAGGCTGCAACTGATGCGACTTACGTTATTCATGTGGCATCACCAACACCAGCCACACGTCCTGATGATGGTGATGAAATGGTGAAAATGGCGGTTGATGGTACATTGCGCGTGATGAAGGCAGCGAAAGCGGCAGGTGTTAAACGTGTAGTCCTAACTTCTGCTTCCGGGGCAGTGCTTGCAGGCCATAAGTCTCACCCGGAGATTTTCACAGAGGAAGATTGGACTGACTTGTCAGGGGATATTGATGCATACCAACGTTCAAAAACTATGGCAGAGCTTGCGGCTTGGAAATTTGCAAAGAAAGAGAATATGGAACTCTCTGCTGTTAATCCTGTGGCAGTCATGGGACCTGTACTTGGACAGGATTTTTCTCACTCTAATCAGATTATTCGTGCGATGCTCAGCGGGAATATGCCATTCCTCTTAAAAATTGGATTTGATTACGTTGATGTGAGAGATGTTGCAGAATTACATTTGCTTGCAATGACATGTCCAGAAGCAGCGGGAGAGCGATTTATTGCTACTACGGGTGAAAATCTGACATATAAAGAAGAAGCTAAAATTTTGCAGAGATACTTAGGAAGTACAGCAAAAAAAGTATCTACTAAGGTACTGCCGGATTTTATAATTAAATTTATGGCAATTTTTAAAAAGGATTTGCGCATGCCAGCGACATTTTTAGGACAAAACACAGCTTGCAGCAATGCAAAAGCTAAAAAGTTACTTAGCTGGCAGCCAAGATCAGCAGAAGAAGCAATCGTGGCAACTGCAAAAAGTATGATTGAACTTGGATTAATTGATAAATAGACATTAAAATATATTAAGTTCCTCTAAATAACAGGCAATCATTAAGTTTTTGAGTTGTCTTCCATTAAGCAAAAATCGTGCTTAGTAGCGATACGGGGAACCGTATCATAAATAACGTATTTTTTTGAACATGTGTATAGAACGCTTTGCCTCCACCATGAAATCCACGATCATTTGTATATGGCTTAAATAGCTATTTACAGGTGGTCATGGTTTTTTCTTGTCTGGTGGCTTAATTGTATATATTTTGTAAAAGATGAATAATCTATAAATTAATTTTATGACGGGTTAATAACTATAATCACGAATAAAATCTTGAGGGGAACAGGAATTAACGATGCGAAATACTTTGGAGAAATATGATACGCTGCCAAATCCTAGAATATCAGCCACCTAGGATACGGAATAGCCATCGTCTCGGAAGCTAGCTAATGATGTAAATATGTATGGAGCTTAATATTATCTTCTTCATAAGGAGTAAAATGATAGAACAGTAGTATATTAGATTTGATGGATTGGCAGCTCTGAAGATAAGTGCTTCAACATGCACATAAGAATTGTAAATTAATAAGGCTTTACCTTCAAAATGTTAACGTTTTGAAGGTAAAGCCTATTTTTCTTTAGTAACTGGAGAGCACTGAAAAAACTGCCCCTACTATAGATAACCCAAACAAGAGTTTGATTTATACTTTGAAGTATATTCCTCACCAGAAAGAAAGGGTATTCTCTCGCAACCGAGCAACAGAATACCCTTTCTTTCGGCGAGTTGCATTCATAAGTCTAAGTTACACATTGTTTATCTATATGATTAGGTTTTTCATTTTGTAGTATTTCATATGTATTTCTTTATTATAAGAATTGACATTAAATATTAATTTCAGCAATAAGTTTGGCCATTTCTTCAACACTCTCCTTAGTATCGTTATTTATCCATTCTATTAAAATGCTGTAGAGGCCACCCGATGCGTATCTTGTAAGATAATTATTATATGGCAAGTTATTACCACCTATACTCTCAAGAAAGTTGAATAAATAACAACTTAATCTATCATAAAAGATATATATCAATCCTGACTTAATTAATACTTCAATAAAATCTTTCCTTTCTTTAAAATAAGAAAAGTAAAGCAACGCAACATCGTATTTTTCGCTGGCCCTTGAATTTTTAATTTCATTCATAAATTCATTGAACAGCTCATCCAGATAGGTGGTTATAATATCTTCTTTAACATTATAGTTTCTATAGAAAGCCATTCTTGATACACCTGCAAGATTAGTTATCTGCGTTATGGTTACTTCATTAAACTGATGTTTTTCTAATAATTTTATCAGGGCAATAAATATACTTTCTTTTGTGAGTTTTTTTTGGACCTCGGTATAAGAATCAGGCAAAATAAATTCCCCCTTTATGTAATAGATGACTTTGGGAATATAAATTTCAATAATTAACATTATAATATAAGAATAAATCCATTACAAGTGTAACGTTACACTTGTAATTTAGAAAATGGATAACTACAGATGTTCCGAAATAACAATTCCATAAATCTCATTTCTTCATTAAGAATTTTCCCAGATTTATAATGGGCGGATATTGCCTAAGGTACAAGCAAACTCAAACATAGGTATAGATTATGATGTACCATTGCAACCATATTGAAATCATGTGATTTTTTGAGCTTCAGTTTATGAATCATGCGTAACAAATTTTTCTCTATTGTAACAGACGGCCTTGAGAGTATTGACTTCAGGTGATTAGCAATATAATATAAGAATTAATCCGTTGCATATGTAACGTTACAAATATAACGGAACGATAAAAAGTTTAACAAATTAACGAGATTTTATCTTAAGTAAAAAACAAAACAACAATGTCCAATTAACAGGAGATTTCAAGAATATTCACCACAAGGGAGTTGCAACTTATAACATTAATTAGAGATAGGAAGGGGAAAAAGCATGAAAAAATCAGAAGAATGGATAAATATCAATATTCCCAAACAACATAGTCGTTCAGTTATCATTACAGGTACAGGTGGATTGGGATACGAGACGGCATTGGTTTTGGTTCGTGCAGGAGCAGAGGTCATTTTTGCAGGTCGTAATGAAAAAAAGGGAGCTGAATCAGTAAATAAAATTCGTACAATAGTTCCTTCAGCTAATATACGCTTTGAGAGTATCGACTTAGCTGATCTTGCATCTATAGAAGCATTTGGTGCTCGTATAAAAAATCAGCGTCAAAGCCTCGACCTACTTATCAATAATGCAGGTGTGATGACGCCACCAAAGCGAAAAGTCACTAAGGATGGATTTGAGTTGCAATTTGGGACAAATTACCTTGGGCACTTTGCATTAACTGCTCATCTAATGCCACTATTAAGAAAAGGAAATAAACCGCGAGTGGTCACTGTCAGCAGTATGGCAAACAGAGAAAGAAAAGCTAAAATTAATTTTGATGACTTGCAGTCAGAGCGTAATTATCACTCAATGGATGCTTATGATCAATCAAAACTTGCAGATTTAATGTTTACTTTAGAACTTCAACGTCGTAGTGATGCAGCAGGTTGGGGTATCATGAGCATCGCATCTCATCCAGGAATTTCAAGTACGGATTTGATGGCCAATGGTCCAGGTGAAAAAAGTTTATTAGCAAGGATGTTAAATATCTTTACATTTATGCGACAATCGGCTCAAAATGGAGCGTTACCTTCCCTGTACGCAGCAGCTGCACCAAATGCTGAAGGCGGAGGGTATTACGGACCGGGTGGATTTTATGAAATTAAAGGTCTACCTGGACAAGCTAAGATACCGACTAAAGCACAAGATGTAAATGTTGCAAAACGCTTATGGGAAGTTTCAAAACAGTTAACGAGTGTAGATTTTGACAAGATAGCATCAATGTGTGAAAAATAAAAATGAGGAGGAAAAGCTATGTCAAATAGTTCAATTAGTTTAAATGAAAATATAATAACAACGAATAAAAATAAAGAATTTAGTTTTTTAAGATGGTCATTAATTGCAGTTGTATTTATACTGTATACTTCAATTCTAGTTGCCCCACACAACCCTTTAAGTGACGTTGCAAGGCCTGCGGGTGCTCTTTGCATATGCCTTTTGGCGTTTATTCATGGGGGTAAGCGTTATGGATTCAAAAATATGGCTATATTTTTTGTAGTTACGTGGATAGTCAGTAATTCCTTTGAGGCTTTAAGTATTTACATGGGGTTTCCTTTTGGGAATTATCACTATACCATGTCTGGTCCACGAATATTGGAAGTCCCATTATTAATAATGCCTGCTTACTTTGGAATGGGTTATATGGCATGGACTTTATCAAACATACTAAATGGACAGACTGGCAAAAGACTTAAAGGTGCTCATGTATTCCTAGTACCGTTAATTGCATCTTTTATTATGGTAATGTGGGATGTAGTTATGGATCCTATTACTGCAACAGTTTATAAAGTATGGATATGGGAGGATGGAGGCAGTTACTTTAACGTTCCAATTTCAAACTATTTAGGTTGGTTTTTAGTAGTCTATATATTTCTACAGATTTTTTCCATCTACATCTCAAGATATGATATAGTGGAAAAAAGAGATGATTTTAAGAAAACATTCTGGCTTGAAGCATCAATCATATATGGGATACAAGGCTTGAGCTTTATAGGGCAAGCTTTGGTGGAAACGGGAAATAGAGAAATATTTAGTTCTATGGGCTTAGTTTGTGTATTTACGATGATGTTTGTGAGTATTCTCTCCGCCATAACGATATACAATTCAAATGAGCTTAGATATAGATAAACAAGTTGAAAACTATACTTTAGCATAGAACTTACCGAAATAAGGTGCATGCATTTATTCCAGTTGCTGAGAATTTTGCTGGATGCATCTAAAGAATACTAGAATAGATATTCTAAACAATATTTATTCTGAAGAATATTACCATAGAAGAATATACACCTATAAAAAAAGCAGCTATGCTGCAATTCAGAACTTTCACACATTTAACAAGAGTGCGTCAGCAAAATCAAAAAATAACAAGTTCATTTGACAGTATATCTGAACTTAATAATCTCATTATGAAAATAAAAGCTCCAAGAATTTAGTAATCTTGGAGCTCTTAAGCTTGATAATTTAAGGAAATATAGTTGAAGATTTTATTTAAAGCAACTTTCTTTTTTCGAGTAGCTGTAGAGTTGCACATATTTTAAAAATGAGTATATTTTTGAACTGTATTGTTTTTAAAGAAAATAAAATCTAAAGTTCTTTTTCAAAATCATCAAGGAGACTTAAAGCATCATATCCTCCAGTTGAGCTTCTAGTTTTAATTCGTTTTATAAGATCATTCATGTTATTTTTAATTGAATTAGTGGCATAGGCAACAAATCTATGTCTTTCTAAATTGCACATGGAAACACATTTGAATAATGATTTGTAACAGTCATTTTCTTAAGAATTCTTAAGATTTTTTGGGGGAGAATGTTAAGCTTTTATCTTTATACTAGGACCATGTAATAATTCTTAAAACAAATCAGCAATAGCTGTCCATCAATTATTAAAAATAAGGGGGAAGATTTAGTGTGAAGATAGTAAAATTTCTGAGAGAATATTTTAAATCGCCAAGAATTGTTGGAGCCGTGGCTCCTAGTTCACAAAGGTTAGCTGAGAAAATGATCAGAGATATTGATTTTGAAAATGCAAAGTGCATAGTTGAATACGGACCAGGTACAGGTGTATTTACAGACAAGCTTGTAGAGGGGAAAAGAAAGGACACGATATTACTGCTGTTAGAATTTAATAAAGAATTTTGTAAGCAACTAGAGGAAAGATATAAGGGATATGATAAAATTATCTTAAAAAATGACTCTGCTGAAAATGTAGATAAATATTTAAAAGAGCACAATATTAATGAAGTTGATTATGTAGTTTCAGGTCTACCTTTTGCAAGTTTACCTAAGAATGTTTCAAATAACATATTAAGAAAAACTAGAAGTATATTGAAGAAAGATGGGTTATTTATAACTTTTCAGTACACTCTTTTAAAGAAAGAATTTATTGCAGGATTTTTTAAAAAAATAGATTTAGAAAGAGTGGTACTTAATGTTCCGCCAGCTTATGTACTAAAATGTCAAAATTCTTAAAGAAAAGGAGTAACTTTATGTCAAACAAAATTTTAATAGTTGATGATGATAGTGAAATAAGAAAAATTACAGGGATATATTTAGAAAACGAAGGCTATGAGGTGTTAAAAGCAGAAAATGGAGAACAGGCTCTTAAACTTATTGATGAATATAATATTGATCTTATCCTTTTAGACATCATGATGCCGATTATGGATGGGATAGAACTCTGTATGAAAATTAGAGAAGTTAATATGATGCCTATTATCTTTTTATCTGCAAAATCAGAAGAACTTGATAAAATTCATGGTCTGGCATCAGGTGCTGATGACTATATAACAAAGCCCTTTAATGCTATGGAACTTATTGCAAGAGTTAAGTCGCAGCTTAGAAGATATACAAAATACTCCACTCCCCAAAATATAGCAAAGAATATAATTGAAATTGGTAACTTGATAATAAATACCGATACAAGGCAAGTGTATTCAGGAGGCAATGAGATCAGACTTACACCAAAAGAATTTGATATACTTGAACTTCTTGCAAGTAATAAAGGAATTGTTTTCAGTATAAAAAAGATTTACGAAAGAGTATGGGGAGAAATCTTTTATAAATCAGATAATGCAGTTATGGTGCATATAACAAAGATAAGAGAAAAAATTGAGGAAGACCCAAGAAAACCTATATATATCAAGACTGTTTGGGGAGTTGGGTATAAGATATGAAATTTTCAATATTTACAAAAAAAATCAGTGTTGAACTTATATTATCAATTATAATTTCTGTCTCATTTGCATTTTTGTTAGTATATATATCTTCGACTTTTATTACTATACCTTATTTCTTGGCAAGAGATAATGCTGGGGAAGTAATAGATTATTGTATTATAAGCTTTCTTATCTCTGCAATTGGAATAGCAGCTTTTTTGGCCATTTTCTTATCATTAGTAAATAAGAAAATAAAATATATCAAATATATTTCTGAAGAAGTATCTAAAATTGCAAATGAACAATTAGGTTCAACCTTGAAAGTACGTGGGAATGATGAATTAGCAGAACTTTGCAAAAGCATTAATTCTATGTCTTTGGAGCTAAAGGATAAGTTTGAACATGAAAGAGGAATAGAGAATACAAAGACTGAGTTAATAACCAATGTTTCTCATGATTTAAGAACTCCTTTAACAGCGATAATTGGATATATAGATATTTTAAAAAATGAAAAATATAAAAGTAAAGAAGAAGAGAAGGAACATTTAATCTCAACATATAACTTATCAATAAAATTGAAAAATCTTATTGATGAATTATTCGAGTACACAAAGCTATCTAGTAGAGATATATCCTTAAAACTTGAAGAAGTGGATTTGAGTTCTATACTTATTCAAATACTAGGAGAATATACTCCAGTGCTTGAAACTAAAGGTTTAAGTATTATAACAGATATAGCTGAAGAAATCCCAATTAAAATAGATATTGAAAAAATAGTCAGAGTTTTTGATAACATTTTAAATAATGCAGAAAAGTATAGTATTAAACCATCAGAAATTATTATCAAGGCAGAAAACAAGTCAGACTACACTCATATTTCTATTTCAAACAAGGGTAAACATATTGAACAGGACAAGTTGAATAAGATGTTTGAGAAATTTTATAGAGTTGATATTTCAAGATCAAGCAAAATTGAAGGTTCAGGACTGGGATTGGCAATATCACAAAAAATTATAGCACTTCATTATGGTGAGGTTTGGGCTGAATGTGAGGATGATATGATAAGAATACATATTAAATTGCCTATTAGCAATTAAATTGCGTTATACTCAACAGTTCCAATAAAACCTATAGATTAGCTTAAAGGTGCGAAGTAGACATAATACTCATTTACGGAATCTCAATAATTATAAAATAATAAGGAGCTGTTATTATGGCAAAAAATATGAAAAAAAATTGGACTTCAGAAGATATTACTTCACAAAAAGGTCGTTCAGTTGTTATTACTGGAACAGGCGGAATTGGCTATGAGACAGCATTGGAGATGACACGTGCTGGAGCTGAAGTTATAATGGCAGGTAGAAATAAGGATAAAGGAGAAGAAGCTATAAGAAAGATTAAGAAAGTAAATCCTAATGGCAATATACGTTTTGAAAAACTTGACCTAGCAGATCTTGCTTCTATAGAGGCCTTTGGTGAACGAATGAGATCAGAGCGCAAAAGTTTGGATATTCTTATAAACAATGCAGCGGTAATGGCTCCGCCTAAGCGTTTGGTTACAAAAGATGGATTTGAACTACAAATGGGTACAAATTATTTTGGACATTTTGCATTAACAGCACAAATGCTTCCTCTTCTTAAGAAAGGAGACAAGCCTAGGGTAATCACATTGAGTAGTTTAGCTCATACTGCAGGAGTTATAGAATTTGGTGATCTTCAATCAGAACACAATTACAAACCAATGGTAACCTATGGTCAGTCAAAACTCGCATGCCTTATGTTTGCATTTGAATTGCAACGACGAAGTGATGCAGCTGGCTGGGGGATTACTAGCATGAGTACACATCCGGGGATATCAAGAACGGAATTAATCCCTAATGGAGCTGGAAAGAATAGCCCAACTGGAATTGTAAGACGTTTAATGGGTCCGTTTTTATTTCAGCCAGCAGCTCATGGAGCATGGCCATCACTTTATGCTGCGACAGCAGAAAATGTAAAAGGCGGAACATATTATGGTCCATCAAAAATGAAAGAGATGAGAGGGTATCCTACGATAGCTAAAGTTGCACCACAAGCTATGGATGTTGAGGTGGCTTCAAAGCTTTGGGAAGTATCTGAAAAACTGACAAAGGTAAAGTTTATTTAATAAAACCATTGACTTTTTCTGCTATTTTTTTGGTGTGCCCAGCATGGGCATGAACTAATCGGTTCTTTCTTGAAAACTTCTTGTTTTTCATTATCAGCCTTTTTAAGTACATCTGTTGGTCTTGTATAACTTAAGAATCCATTTTAAACAAGTGTCCATGTAGATACTTTTATGAAACTAGGTCATAATATAGATGAAATCAAATTTCTATTGTAGCACAAGATTTTTTATATTTACTACAAGCGTGTCTAAAACTGGCACGCTAAAATTTTTTTTGTGAGTAGTGTAATATTTTGAGTTTTAATGTGACTAATTATATGAAAGGGGGATTTAAATGAAGCAAATAGAAAAATTGTACTTAGAATATAAGCAGGATATATATAATTATTTGCTTAGTATTACTCATAATCAGACCCTTTCAGAAGATTTGCTCTCAGAAACCTTTATAAAGGCTATTTATTCTATTGGAAGATTTAAGGGGAATTCATCAATTAAAACCTGGTTATTTAGCATTGCTCGCCATTTATGGTTGCAAAATTTACGAAAAAACAAGCCTGCTGTGGAATATAGTGATCTTTTAGAGTTATATATTGCAGATAGTGCCTTTGACAACTTTAATACAAAACAAATAGCACATAGAGTGTGTGAACTCTTAAAAACCAAAGATGAGCAAGTACAAAAGGTAGTAAGTATGCGTGTTGATGGGATAAGTTACTGTGAAATATCAGAGAAAATAGGTATTTCTGAAAACTCGGCAAGAGTACTAGATTTTAGAACAAAGAAATGGCTCAAATCCGTTTTGAAAAAGGAGGAATTAATTTGAACATATCATGTGATGTCATATTGGATTTAATACCGCTAGTTAAAGATAACGTTGCGAGTGAAGATAGTATTAAATTAGTTACAGAGCATATAAAAAGCTGTGAAAGCTGTAAACTAGAGCTTGGAAGACATACTTTGCCAATTCAAACAGAATTAGATGATAAAAGAGTAGTATCTTCAATCAAGAAAAAGCTATTTCTTGTAATGTCAGCGTTATTATTTATTGGAGCATTTATCGGAATGGCATTAAATAAAAATTCATCTTCAAACTTTATGCCAGCAATAATTGTTGTTTTAGGTATTGTTTTTGTAAGTTTACTAATATTTAAATTTGACTTGAAAGGGGATAGGTATATGAAAAATTTCTTTCTAGGAAGAGCTATTGTTACAATAATTATCTTTACTATATTGGGGATTTATCTATTGATGAAAAATGTATTACATCTTTTTTAGACATGAACAACAAGGGATATAGTATAATACATAGCTTTTGTATTACATATTATTTTTAATAGACGACTAAAAATAAAAGTGGACAAATTAACCTGATAACTTTTAAGATACTAATTTATAAGCATTGGTTTAAAGTCGAGCGTAAAGTAAAAACTCACTATAGAAATATCGAGAGTTTTTACAAGGTTATAATAATTCACTGTATAACAATGTATTTAAATTGTCACTATTACAAAAAGTAATAGTTGATTTTGTATTGATTAACCTTAACATGAATTAATGAGTTCTATCCAAACTGAGTTTCCATTGTAATTTACATAAATTTATGATAAAAAAATTAGTATAATAATTTATCATAATTAAAGATATGGGAGAAAAATCAATGAATTTTGTAGCAATAGATTTTGAAACTGCAAATGAAAAAAGAAATAGTCCATGTTCTATAGGAATTATTGTTGTAATAAATGGTGAGATTGTAGAAAAAGAACATCACTTAATAAAGCCTAAGGAAATGAGATTTATGCCAATAAATATTGGAATTCATGGAATAAGACCTAGTATGGTAAAGGATGAATTAGAATTTGATAAAGTGTGGGAAAAAATTAAGCAATATTTTAATGATAATTTGATAATAGCTCATAATGCTTCTTTTGATATATCTGTGTTAAGAAGAACATTAGAGCTTTATGAAATAGAAATGCCAAAATTTCAGTATATATGTACAATGAAGCTTTCTAGAAATTTTTATAGTAATCTTGACAATGCAAGGCTTAATACAGTAAATAATTTTTTAGGATATGAATTTAAACACCATGATGCTTTAGCAGATGCAATAGCTTGTGGTAATATCTTAACTAATATAAGTAAAGAATTAAACTGTAAAGATATTAATGAAATATCAAAATTAGTTGGAGTGACTTTAGGTACAGTAAATAAAATTGAATATACTCCATGTTCAATAAAAGGAAAAGTTTTAAAAAAATCTAATAAACAGTTTTCAAAACAAAATGAAAATACAGTAAAAAATCTTAATTCTACTGCATTTGAAAATGAGATTATTGTATTTACTGGTGGATTAGCTTCTATGACAAGAGATGAAGCAATAAATCTAGTTAGAAAGCTTAGTGGCACTGTAGGAAGTTCTGTAACTAAGAAAACAACCTGTATAGTCACTAATACGAAAAATATAGAAGATTTGCATAGAGAGGAAATGAGTAATAAGCTTAAAAAAGTGATGGATTTAAAGCAAAAAGGGCAAAATATAAAGTTATTAAATGAAGAAGAATTCTTGAATTTATGTGAGGCGCCTTTATAAAGTCTTAGAATAAGACATCTAAGTATTTTGGGGATATAATGTATTATTAAAAATAAATAATATAAAATAAAATATTTTTCTATTGCAGACCATAATAGTACAAATGGAATAGAGGAAGCAAAAGAATATTGAATTGGCAAGGATATTGAAATTATTCCGGCAATTGAATTAGATTGCACTATTGATAAAGTTAACTTACATGTTTTAGGTTACGGCATAGATTATAAAAATTCTATATTTCATGAAATTGAAGAAAATATTATACAGCAGGAACAAGCTGCATCAAAAAAACGTATGAAGCTGATTCGTGAATTAGGAATAGATTTTTCAGATGAAGTTATTGCATCATTATCTAGGAATGGGGTAGTTAATGGTGAGATGATTGCTGAAGCTGCTATGGAATTCGATAAGGAACATAAAAATCCACTACTTATGCCGTATTATGAAAATGGTTCAAGACATGATAATCCGTATGTTAATTTTTACTGGGATTATTGTGCTCAAGGGAAGCCTGCTTATGCGAAAGTAAAGTTTATAGACTTGCAAGAAGCAATTAAAATTATTGAAGAAAGTGGTGGAATACCTGTTTTAGCGACCCTGGAAATAATGTTAAAGAAAATATGCCTCTATTAAGAGATATTATTTCTTGTGGCATTAAAGGTATAGAAGTTTACAGCAGTTATCATAGCAGAGAACAAGTAGATTTTTATAAGGAATTTGCTTTAAAAAATAAATTGATTTTAACATGTGGAAGTGATTTTCATGGTAAAACTAAACCAAGTATATCTATTGATGGAACAGACTGTGAAAACAGTGAAGAGAATATTATATCAAGATTAAAAGAGCTTCTAATATGAAAATAAAATTTAATATAAAGATTTAAGAGATTACAGCACTATTCTGTATAGGATAGTGCTTTTGTGTATGCTTCAAATTTTAGTTTATCTGATTTTCCATTTATAGATATAAAGAATTTATCTTTAGCAAGTTAATTTATATGATAAAGTATTCGTCTCGATTTACTTTCCCGATGTTGATAAGGTAATTATAAATTGCTATTATTGATTAAAAGATTAAACCATTAATACGTGAATGAGTTGATTTATTGTAAAAGGAGTTAACCATTCATTATTTGATTCTTTACTTAAAGGAGGCATATCAATGAATGAATTAGAAAATTTAAAAAAGCTAGAAAATGAATTCAAAGAATGTAGACCTGTGTTAACTGCTATTGGGGATGAGACAAGACAATTAATTATTTTAAGTTTGTCTAAAGGAACATATCCTGGAATGAGAGTTGGAGAAATAACTAGAAGAACAAACTTATCACGCCCAGCCGTTTCGCATCATTTGAAAATATTGAAAGAAGCAAAAATTGTGAATGTGGTAAAACAAGGTACGATGAATTTTTATCATATAAACAATCCAGCAAAAAGTGGATTGGCTTTGGTGAAATTGTTATTTTCCCATCTTGAAGAATTTATGTCTGATTGCTGGAAAGAGAATTTGGATGAAAAAGAGATATAAATAATAATTTACAATTGCTATAGTATTTTAAATTGTTTTGAAAGGAGTAAGTAAATGAATGTAGCTAACAGAGAAATAAAGGCAGCTAATGGGGTGAAAATTCCACAAGTAGGGTTCGGAGTATATAAACTAATTAAGGAAGAAGATTTTGAGAATGCAGTTGGGGAAGCTATTAGAAATGGTTATCGTCATTTTGATACAGCTAAAATTTATGGAAATGAAAAAAAGTTAGGGATGGAAATTCAAAAAAGTAAGATACCTAGAGAGGAATTTTTTATTACTTCTAAGGTCTGGAATACGGATCTTGGTTATGAAGCTACTAAGAAAGCATTTAAAAGAACTTGTGAAAATCTAAATGTAGAATATATTGATATGTATTTAATTCATTTTGCAGCCCCTTGTTATTTAGAAGCATGGAGAGCTATGGAGGATTTGTATTCTGAAGGAAAAATCAAAGTCATTGGAGTTGCGAATTTTGAAATTCAGCACCTTGAAGAATTAATGAAACATTCCAAGATTGCACCTATGGTTAATCAAATTGAGACTCATCCAGAGTTCCCGCAAAATGATTTACATGATTATTTAATTAAACATAAAATTTTACATGCAGCTTGGGCACCTTTAGGGCAAGGGAATAAAGATTTATTGAAAAATAAGGTGTTGGAGGAAATTGCAAATGATCATGAAAAAACAGTGGCTCAAGTCATTCTACGGTGGCATACGCAAAGGGGAATTATTATTATCCCAAAATCATCAAATCCAAAAAGAATAAAAGAAAACATTCAGCTGTTTGATTTTGAATTATCCAGTGAAGAAATGGGAAAAGTTAATCAACTAAATAAAGGCAAAAGGTATTCTCACAATCCTTCAGGTTATATGGTTAATCCCCTTTATAATAAACTGATGAAAATTTTCCTTAAGTAGATTGGGACTCTATCCTAAAATCAGCGATTAATATTCTACGGTTAATATATAAATAAATGGTGTAGGTCGTACGTTATGTAAAAATATGCTATAATCTCTAATATAAATACATCATAGTTAACTAATAAGTATAGACTTAGGTAATAATTATTTACTTTAAAACTTACTGGATATGAGGTGATAACATGAAAATTGGTGAATTTGTTAAAGTCAACAATTTGACAATAGATACTATAAGACATTATATGGATATGACTCTGATAATACCCGAAAAGCAAGGTGGACAATACAACTTTGATAATAGATGCCAAAGTGATTTGGAAGATGTGCTCCTGCTTAAAGGAATGGGTTTTTCATTAAGCGAAATTAAATCAATTTTTATGTTTAAAAGATTAGGTAAACTAACTAAATATGAGGAAGAGGAATGTTTTAAAACATTTTTCATAAATAAATATAAGCAAATAGAAAATCAGATAAAAGAACTTAGAGGAATGAAGCAAAAGCTCGAAACAAAATTAAGTGATCTTTCAAATGTCGAAGCCAAAGATAAATCTATTATAGGTATAGATATTAGAGCACTTAATATTTTAAAGTGTTTTAGATGCAAAAAAGATTTAGAACTTCTTGAAGGTAATATAACAAATAATCAAATTATAAATGGAAAATTGGAATGCTCTTGTGGTGAGGAATATATAATTGAAGACGGCATATTAAGGGTCTCTAATACAAAAGTAGATTCTGATTTTAATTTTGACTTTAACTACATTATAGATTATATAAATTCTACTAATGAAGCTTATCTTGAAAATGTTTATCGTGGAATGGATTGGATATATAAAAAAATTGATTTTCAGAATTTAAAAAATAAAGTTTTACTTGAGCTAGGTTCTGGAATTGGATTTTTTTTAAGAAATGTTTATCAAAATTTAACTGACGATTCAATATATATTGATGTAGATCACGATATAAATAAACATTTATTCTTAAAAAGCATCTTAGAGAGTATAAATTGTAAAAAGAATATAGTATTCATTTGTTCTGATTTTGAGCAAATTCCAATAAAAGATAAATCTGTTGATATGCTCTTAGATATTTCAGGAACAAGTAACTACAGTTTTGATCATGAGGAGTTTTTATTAAATCAAGTTAATAATTATGTAAAGGATAGTGCAGATATAATAGGAAGCTATATTCTATTCAAAAATTTTGCATCAAACTGCTTAATAGAAGATAAATACCGAAAAAACTTCACAATAGATAATGTTAAGAATCAGCTTTCAAAACTTAACTATAATATCTTTGAAGAAAATATATCAAACTATATAGAAAAAGGCGGAAAATATGAAAGTTATTTTAGAGATGGAGAAAAGGTATATTCATATTTGATTTTTGGAAAAAGGTAGGGTTAACCCTATCTTTTCTTCATTTTAGCACAAAATTTTACTGAATTAATCAATTGATATGGTGATAAGACTACTATTTACAATGAAATTAGAAATATTATTTTTAAGGAAGAAGGAATTAAATTGTTAGTATCAGTCTTATCATTAAAAAAGCTTCTAAAGAATACGGAGCTAGTAAATGTATTTTTATTTTCAATTGCAAGTTTTATATCTCTATTTGGAACGTCAATATATAATTTCGCCATCAGCCTATATGTGTTAAAGCTTACTGGTTCAGGATTAAGCTTTGCAACTACATTAATAATTGCCATTCTATCTACCGTTCTTGTAAATCCATTTGCAGGTGTACTTGCTGATAGAATTGATAAAAAACTGCTTGCCGTTATTACAGATGCACTAAATGGAATTTTATTATTAGGTATATTTATGTTAACTACAAAACAGAATCTAAATCTAACAATTATATATTTAAGTACATTTTTCTTAAATGTATCTGCTACTATTTATGGAATAAGTATTGAAGCAGCAAAACCTAATATAGTATCAAAAGAAAGGCTTATTCATATAAATTCCATCAATAAAGTAATTGAAGCTTCCTCTTCTATACTAGGTCCAATGGTTGGAGGTATAGTTTTTGCTTTGTTAGATATAAGGTTATTCATAATAATTAATGGTTTTTCTTTCGGTATTTCAGCATTACTTCAGCTATTTATGAATTTTAAGTTCAATTATGATAAAAATGAGAAAACTGAAGAAAAAATTAATATTTTCATTGACATTATTGACGGCATCAAATATTTAAGAAGTAAAAAAAATATTATAAATATGTTTGGAATTTTTATAGCATTGAATTTTTTTATTGGACTTTCAATTAATGTGCCAATGCCATATATAATCAATAATATTTTAAAATTAAATGCTAATTTTTTTGGCATAATACAGGCTTTTTTCTCTGTAGGAATGATTGCTGGTGCACTAATAATAAAAAAAGTTATGAATAAGTATTCCTATCTCCAAATTATAAAATCCTCTATTATCATATTATCAATATGTATGATAGCAATAGGAATCTCTGTTATAATGCACTATAAAATATATGATAAAAACATTTATTTAATATATTTCAGTTTGATAATGTTATTAGCAGGCATAGCTGTATCTTCGATTGATATACCTATTTTTTATATACTACAACAAACTATTTCAGAAAGTTTTAGAGGAAGAGTATTAAGTATAGGAATTAGCATAGCTAAAATAATTCTACCTATCGCGCTAATCATAGCGGGAGCTCTTATAAATCGTATACCGGCATATATATTACCAATAATAAGTGGAGTAGGACTTTATGTTTTTAGTATATTATATGCTAAAGCTGACTAGCTTTACTTGAGAAAAAATGATTATAAAATATAAACCTACTAAATTATCTAAATATTTATTGGAAGATGAATTAAGCATTAAAATTTAAAAGCTTTTTTAGAGTATAGTAATATTTTTAAGAATATGATATTCTATACTAATGCCTAATTTTAAAGTTTGGCTATTTTAAAAGGAGATGGTTGATATGATACCAATAAATCATAAAAGTTTTATAGATAATTCAATAAAAGTTTTAAAGGATGACTTTAGAATTGTAGGAGTTGCAACAGGAGGATCATATATTACAAATGAAATGGATGAATATTCAGATATTGATTTTATAATTGCAGTAGATTCTAACTACTATGAAGATGTAATGAATGAGAGGACTAAAATAGCAGCAAATTTAGGTACATTATTATCAGCATTTACAGGAGAACATGTTGGAGAACCACGACTCTTAATATGCTTATATGGTCCAGAATTGCTACATGTTGATTTGAAATTTGTATCAATAAATGATATAGCACATAGAGTTGAAGATCCTGTTATTTTGTGGGAACGAGACAATTGTGTATCAGAAGCATTAAAGCAAGATAATGCAAAATTTCCAATTCCAAAACTACAATGGATAGAGGATAGATTTTGGGTTTGGATTCATTATGGAGCTACCAAAATAGGCCGAGGTGAAATTTTTGAGACTATAGAATTTATATCATCATTGAGGCAAATGGTAATAGGTCCACTAATATTAATGAAAAATGGAGAATTACCAAGGGGAGTTAGAAAAATAGAATTTGTTGCTCCAGATAGCATAAGCCTATTGAAAGATACTATACCATCATATAGCATAGAAAGTTGTATAAAATCGTTAAAGGTGATAATGCAAATATATTTGGAATTAAGAGAATACTTTATAACGGAAGATTTTGTGAAACGTGTAGAAGCTGAAAAATGTTCCGTAGATTATTTAAATAAAATAAATCATGGGAATAAGTAATCCATAAAATTTCTTTCACCTACTTCTATAAGGTGTCTTGTGGTCGCTCCTTTAGCAACTTCAGCTCTTCGGCCTTCATGTGAAGGAAGAATGACTGAGCTTGTTCTTTCAAATGCAAAAATGATGATAAATCAAATGCAAAACTAGAATAAAAAATTTAAGATTATAATGAAAAGAAGAGGTAACAAATGTATGCTGCCTCTTCTTATTTTGACTTACTTATATTATATAAAAAATAATATTTTAATTGTAAAATGTAGTAACTAATAAGATACGGTTGTCATACAATATATTAGTTAGGGATTATATTCTTAACTAGTATGTATAAATGTTTGGAAGGAGTAAAAATGGCTTCGATAGAACAATTCGAGTATTTTGAGCTGAATCCTAATGAATTCAATAGCACCGAAATACCAGTATCAATTATGCCTTATGTAATTAGTGAGGTGTTTATAGATGAGGTTATTCCTGGGGATCTTATTTGGATAAATGCAGTAATTGGTGGTGTGGATAATGACAATGAAACTAAAGCCGCATCACTTAACATTAATTTGTATAAGGGAAATGTTTTTATACCAGGAAAGGAAATATATTCGTCTTATATAGAAGTTGATAAAGATGGAGATGGAGATATTACAAATGTCCCTCTTTCTTATGTTGACCCTATAAATAAAGCTGCTACAAATGTCAGGTATGTGTTAACAGTACAATTAACTAGTAATGTAAAAAATGTATTTATAAGAGGGCCAATTACCTTTACAGCATTACGCATAAGACCTTGAATAGATTAAAAAATATATCTTTTCACAATTTAAAAGCTATAATCTGAGGAGGAACTAAAATGGCAATAACTATACAACAATTTGACTTTTTCACTGGAGCTACCTCAGCTACTGATAATTTAATTCCAGTAACAAGCACTCCTACTGTAATAGGTGAACTAGTTATAGATGAAGTAATTGTAGGTGATCTTATTTGGTTAACTGGTGTGGTTGGTGGTCTTGATAATGACAATGAAACAACTTATGCTTCCTTTGATATAAAAATATTTAAAGGGGATGTATTTATCCCAAGTAAACAAGTTTATTCAATTTCTACAGAGGTTGATAAAGAAGGCGATGGAGATTTAGTTAATACTCCATTGTCTTATGTAGATGTTATAGATAAAAATGCTACTAATGTGAAGTATGTAATAACTATTCAAGAAACAACAGGTAATAAAAATGTATTTGTTGATGGACCAATTACCTTTACAGCTGCTAGAATTAGAAAATAACACCATTAATTACAAAAAGTAAAAATGATAGAATTTTAAATTAAGACACATGAACTAATTTCATTTTACTCATCTAAAAATACAAAACTTAATCTTTATTTTTAGATGAGCTTTTTCATATTTTTATTACAATGATCAACTTCAGTCCTTCGGCCTTAGAGGCACGCCCAGGGGTTTTGTGAAAGCCAAATGACTGGACTTGCTAGTCATTAGCGGCGATGGTTGGATATGTAAGCCATTGTATTACAGATTAGAAAATGTAACTTCGGATGTACATATGTTACTACCTACATATCTGTGGGTATATTGAATAAACCTAACATAAAACTATATTATATTTGATTTACTAAAAGTTAATTTTTTTGTGCCTATTTCTATATTAAGAATTAATGCCATAGAAATCATTGTTGTAAATAAAGAACTCCCCCCATAACTTATAAATGGTAAAGTTATACCTGTAATTGGAAGTAATTCTAACGTCATTCCAATATTTTGGGTTACAGCGAATAAAATGTATGAAGCCATACCAACACAAATAAATTCTCCAAATCTATCCTGAGCTTTTTTTGCAATTTTTAATATTTGTATAATTAATATTGCATATAAAAATAATAGAAACAATGATCCTATAAAGCCCCATTGTTCAGCTATGGCAGTAAAAATAAAGTCTGTTTGAACTTCGGGAACATGAGTTCCAGCATATTCTGGGGATACTTCTGGATCTAATGATAAACTATACCCTAATAATCCGCCAGATCCAATACTAATTAGCCCCTGATCAAGCTGATACCCTTTACCTGTTGTATTATTATTGGTATTTAAAAACTCCAGAATTCTATCTTTCTGATGTTGAAAGATTAATCCAGAATTCCATAAAAGAGCTATAGCTAATACCAAGATTGAAAATCCACCTAATATTATTTTTTCATCTAATCCGGCTATATACATCATGCCTAAAATAATAAAGAAACATACCATTGTCATTCCCATATCTTTTTGGATTAAAATTAACCCCACAGGAAGTGAAACATAAAGTAAAATTTTTCTGAAATTATCCCGATTATTAATATGACAATTCATATCATCTAGCAATTTAGATAACATTAAAATTATAGAAAACTTAGCCACTTCAGATGGCTGCAATAAAGAAATTTTTAAATCTATCCAACCACGTTCCCCATTAATATTTATACCTATTCCAGGTATCCAAACTGCAATTAGGAGTGCAATTGTTATCCAATATATTATTGGAACATATTGATAGATAACTCTATAGTCAAAAGTTAAAAATAAACAAATTGAAATTAGTGAAATAAAAAACCATGTTAATTGTTTTCTTGTAAATAAAAAAGGATCATTGAAAACCCCACCTTTAGTACATAAGTATATGTTAATAATACCAAATGATGTAAGGAGAACTAAAGTAGTTAATAATTTAAAATCCAATTTCTTTAATGATGTAAAATCTAGATTGTATTTTTTTAACATAAATATAAGGCCCCCCTTTTTTGATAGCATTTGTTTTGTCATATTAAAAAAATATCCATTTTGACTATATCATATTTGGAGTTATTTTCATTAAAATACATATAATTGTAATATATTTTTAAGTTATAAGAAATTATTACAATTTATAGAAATACTTAATACCGATTTTGAAAGTTTTTGGAACATTAATTACTCACAGACTAATTAAAATAAAAAAATATTGGGATGCAATTAACGCTGGTAATAAGCAAAAAAGCTTGTTACCAGCGTTTTAATGTTATTTTACTATATTAATAGTTCCTTCTTTTCTTGGTGTTGCTTTAGGTTCTTCTTTGCTATTGTAACCTAAAACAGCAGTACCATATACTGAATAATCTTCTGGAACGCCTAGTTCTGTAAGTACATTTCTAACATTAGGATCATTACCAGTAAGAGCTAATATGTGAATCCAACATGATCCAATATTAAGTGAATGAGCAGCTAAAAGCATATCTTGAAGTGCTGCTGCACAATCAGATTCCTTTGTTAGTGAATTTTTATCATAAGCTGTAATAACTATTGTAGGCGCATTATAAAATGGATTGAAATTAGGATTTTCTCCCATCTTTCTATATTGTTCTATAGAAGATTTTAGCATAGCTTCTTTTATTGCAGAAACTAGCTTTTCAATCTTTTCTTTATTTTGAACTGCTGTGAAATGCCAGCTTTGTTTGCTCATACCACTTGGAGCAAATTGGGCAGTTTCTAAGATCGTATTTAAATCAGCATCGGAAATTTGATCTTCTTTATAAGTTCTTATACTTCTTCTTGTTAAAATATTTTGGATTACTTCATTCATAATTTTTCTCCTTTCAATGTAAAAGACATTTTCATTCTATCTTAGTATTTACTAGATGATGAAAAAATATATTAGACTTTTACTTTATAAAGAACATTGCTATGTTTGACTAATATATAAAATAATTTTATAATTAACTAATCGAAATTTAAATGAAATTTATAAAGTAGTATAATGATATCAATATGTATAGAATATGTCTAATTGATATTTTTCATTAAATCCATAACTATAAGTTATAGATGCTTTATAATTTGAGATATTATAGATTAAGGGGTGCATATTATGAATTGGCAGCAATTAGAATATTTTAAAACCGTAGCAGAAACACAAAATTTTACATCAGCGGCTAATTTACTTTCTGTAACTCAACCAGCCTTGAGTAAGTCTATTTCCAAATTAGAAGAAGAGCTAAATGTACCTTTATTTGAGAAAAGTGGTAGGAATATAAAGTTAACTCGTTTTGGCATTATGTTTTTAAAGCACGCAAATATTGCAATAAAAGAAATTAATGAAGGAGTTCAAGAATTACAGGATATAATTAATCCCATGACAGGTACTGTTTCTATTTCCTCACTCTACACTATTGGAACACATTTTATTCCTTCAATCATAAGTGAGTTTTTGAAGGAAAGTCCAAATATAAAATTTGAATTTGGGATTCAATCAACATCTAATATTTTAAAAGGTCTTAAGGATGGTAAGTTTGATTTTGGTTTCTATGACGAATTTGAAGATATTAAAAAGTATGAAGAAATAGAGTCATTTCCAATAAAAAATGAGGAACTTGTTGTAATAGTGCCTAAAAATCATCATCTTGCTGATAAAACAGAAGTATTTCTAAAAGATTTAAAAGAGGAATCTTTTGTGTTTTTTTCAGAGGGAATCAAAGGAAAAATGTGTTCTGTTTTTGAAAATCTTGGTTTTATCCCGAAAGTGTCCATGAGACCTAATGAAAGCAGTATGGTGGTAACAGGTTTTGTTAGTGCAGGAATTGGTATTTCTATAGTTCCCGATACCCCAAATTTAATAACCCATGAATTATCAGTATTAAGAATAAAAGAACCTTATTGCTATAGAACTGTACATATGGGATGGTTAAAGAATGGATATATGACGCCTTCAGCTAAAATATTTAAAGATTTTGTTATAGAGGCCTCCTCAAAAATCATAATTTAATAGGTTTTGTTGATTTTGTTTAGACTCTGGAAATATACAGTTGATTTCCGAATTATAATTTGGTTTATGTGAAAATCAAACCAAGTAATATAAATGTTTACTTCTTTAAATTATGAAAATATCACTAAAAGCACTAAATGAAAGGTTGCATTACTTCAACTTGATTCAAATACTATTTTGATAAGCAGAAGTAAAATAATCCTTTATTAAGTGCTTTTTTCAGTTAATTTTCAAATACCTAATTGTATTATTTTCTTTGAAATTACATGTATTTATATAATTTCTTTACTTT
This sequence comes from Clostridium chromiireducens, assembly GCF_002029255.1. Lineage (GTDB taxonomy): Bacteria > Bacillota > Clostridia > Clostridiales > Clostridiaceae > Clostridium > Clostridium chromiireducens. Next base: position 36,693 of record NZ_MZGT01000029.1, on the reverse strand, counting down.
CAGATATTCTTCTATTAGGCGAATATCTCATGCAACAATTTAGATAGCAAGTAAAATTAGCTAATTGTAGCATGTCCAATATTTTTAGGTAGAAATAGTACTTCAATTGCTGGAAATAGCATCAATAGACCAAGGAAAATAAAACCTAATTTATATGCTAAAGTAATTGAAAAGTAAATTTGAAGTAAATTCACAATTACTGTAATAAGTGATATTCCCATTCCTTGGGCCAATGTTGATACTACAGCATTTAAAGTATTTGCACTGTTACGATCTTTAGGAGCTATTTCAGAAAAACTAAGTCCACTGTAAGCAGTTAAAGCTAATGAACGTCCAACACCTGAAACTAATGCAAGAAACATTATCCAAATAGGTAAGGTATCAATTTGAATAAATGCTAAGGCAATTGATGTAATAAATACCATTCCAAATGAGGATAATAATGAACCACGATAGCCTAATTTACGAATAATCGGATTAGTGAAAGGCTTGATTCCAATATTTCCAACAAAAATAAATAACACATAGCTTCCAGCTTTTACTGCAGACCAATGAAAGACAGTTTGTAAAAAGATTGTTAATATATAAGGTAATGCTCCAACACATAGCCACATAACAGAACCACTTGTTTGGCAGATTCTAAAAGAAGCTACTTTTAATGAATCGAGTGAAAATAATGGATTGTTTATTGTTTTTAGGTGCCTGAAAACAACAAAGCCTAATATCAATCCTAAAATAATTAATCCTAATGCAATAAGCCAATAATTTTCTCCACGAGTCGCTACTTCTGCTCCAACTAAAATAATACCGGATGAAAATGCAATTTCTATAAATCCTAAAAAATCAAAAGCAGCTTCCGTTTTTACTTTATCACTATCGATTAGCTTTGTTCCAATTAATACGATAATTAAACCTATTGGTATATTAATCAAGAAAATCCATTGCCAGTTCCAATAAGTAACAATAAAACCTCCGACCACTGGCGCTATTGCTGGAGCTATAAGTGCAGGCCAAATGAGATAGCTAAACATTCTTAATAGCTGTGAAGCAGGTGTCTTTTCTAATACAATTAATCTTGCTGTAGGTGTCATCAAAGCACCAGAAATTCCTTGTATAATTCTCATTATCAAAAGGAAGGAAAAGTTAGGTGCTATTGCACTGCTTAATGAACTAAGAGTAAAAATTATAACGGCAATAATCCAAATTTTCTTTTTACCAAATCGATTAGCCATCCACCCACTTAAAGGGATAAAAACGGCAACGGTAATTAAATACACACTGACAAGTAAAGCAATTGTTGCTGAACTCGTACTAAAGTATTGAGACATTCTAGGAAGGGCAGTAGTTACAATTGTTCCATCTAAAATCTCCATAAAGAGACTAGCAGCCATTAATAAGGCTATTTTAATTTCTTTTGTCATTATGTTCACCATTCTTTCTTCATTTCCTGTTTAAATCTTTCGATCCATTCAATTGCAACATTGGCCTGCTGAAGTCGTAACTCAAACTTTTTACTTGCATACCAGTGATCTTTTGAATTTTCTTCAGCTAATTTTTCAAGTATATCCTGTGTATCTTTAATGATATCTTTTTGTTCCTGATAGAATTGGTCTAATAGTTGTATTTGTTCATCTAGAGTAAGGTGCTGCATAACATCAAGCTTTATTAAATAGATATCGGCATTGTGAGCGCCACTCGGAACAGGCATTTTCATGAGTTCAAAAAAACGCTTCTTTCCTTTTTCTGTAATAGTAGCAACTTTCTTATTTTTTCCGTCTGCTCCTACAGTAGTTATTTCTACCAAACCATCTTTTTCTAATTTTTCAAGTAGGGGATAAATCACTCCATAGCTGACTTTACGATGATGACCTAAAGAGACTTGCAATGCACTACGTAGATAATAACCGCTTTGTGGTTCTTCCATTAATTCACCTAAAATAAAAAGTTCATTCATTGTTTTATTCCTCCTGTATATGTAAAATATGTATCTAAAAGATATATTTAATATATATCTTTTAGATACATATTGCAAGTTCTTTGAATAAAAAAATTTGATAATCAAAAAGGTTCGTAAAAACTAAATAGTACAATATTTGTAAACATGCTATAATTTAGTGGTTAAAATTATAATATGTGTTCAAGGAAAGGATATTTAAATATTATGATTATTGAAAAGCTAAAAATAGAGGAACTTTCCCAGGTATTAGAATTACATAGTACAATTATTCCGTTTGAAATATCATTTGATAAGGCACTTGAGACATATAAGGAAATGTTGTTGGATGAAAATTATTTTTTGGTAATTGCTAAAGAAGATGAAGAAATTATTGGTACTGCAACTGGAATATGTTGCAAAACATTAGCAGTACCTTTTTTAGTAATAGAAGATGTAGTAGTTAAAGATGGATTAAGAGGAAAAGGCATAGGCGGAAAACTAATGAAAGCACTTGATGATTTTGCTGAAAGAAAAAACTGTGCTTATGCAATTCTTGTATCTTCTGATTTTAGAAAGAATGCACATAAATTTTATGAGAATCATGGATTTACAGATAGTGTAAGAGGATTTAGAAAGGTTTATTAGGTGAATAATAGATTGAATAAAACAAGTATAGGATTATTGCTATTAGGAAAGGAGTGCTTTAATAATGTTAGGCAAATATTGTGAAGAATTAGGTACAATTAATTCTCAGGCATCAAATGAAACAGAAATAAGTAGGTTGGTCAACTTAATCTATAATAATTCTCAGAAGGATGGTACCTTTAGTCAAAGTATTTCTGGCTTGCATACCAGACGTTACTCCAAAATAAGCAAGGATTGGGAGAAATCATTTTACTTTCCTTCTGTGATAATTGTTGCACAGGGGGTAAAGGCTGTTAGGATAGGAAAGGAAATCTTTCAGATAGACAAAGGTTGTATACTAATGCTTCCAGTTGGGGTACCAGTTGCTCTAAGGACTATACAGGCTAGTTCTGAAGAGCCATTTCTAGGCATTGGATTAACTTTGGAACCGGAAAAAATCGCGGAATTTGTCCCAAAAGTTTATCCCAAAGGTCTGCCACCTATGCCAGAACGGAGTGCTGCCTATGCTTCAAAAGCTGATGCAGGTATTATAAATGCAGTGACGAGGCTTATGGAATGTTTGCAAAGTTCTAGTGATGCAGAATTACTTGCGCCAATTGTTAAGGATGAGATTTTAATGCGTCTTTTGCGCAGCCCGATTGGTATTCAAATTGCGGAATTAGGTTTTGCAGAGTCTAGGGTGCAGCATATTACAAAAGCTATTAAGTGGCTGTTAAATAACTTCTCTCAGCCAATGAAGGTTTCTGATTTAGCGACTATTTCAAATATGAGTGTTTCTGTTTTTCACAAGCATTTTAAAGAAGCAACATCTATGAGCCCTTTGCAATACCAAAAAGTACTACGATTGCAAGAAGCTAAACATCTTATGTTATCTAGGAAAATGGATGCAACTACTGCATGTCAGTTGGTAGGATATGCAAGTGCATCACAATTCAGTCGGGATTATAGCAACTATTTTGGAAATCCGCCCAAAAAAGATATTTCTATACTATATCAGCAGCTTAAAAAATCTGATAAAGTATATGACAGTTAGTAGAAGAAATATATTTACAACAAGAGAATCAGGCAATAAGTTGAGAGTAAGCAGCAACAATTTTTTTGAAACCTAGATTATAATGAATTCAGAGTATTACATCTAACTAAGCTAAGCACTATTTGTTTTTGTGTGTCTTATGCTAAGGAGGATTTAACTCTAAGTTAATAGGATTTAGGAGGAATTTATAATGCGAGTTTTTGTTACAGGGGCAACAGGTTTCATAGGTTCAGCTATTGTTCAAGAATTAATAAGCGCAGGGCATCAGGTGTTGGGGCTTGCACGTTCTGATGAGGCAGCAGAAAAATTATTGGCAGCAGGTGCAGAGGTGCATCGTGGATCTCTTGAGGATATTGAAAGTTTGCGCAGTGGAGCAGCCGCTGCAGATGGTGTGATTCATACAGGATTTACAAATGATTTATTAGATCTAGCTAATGTATGTGAAATAGATTGCCGTGCCATAAAAACACTAGGAGAGGCTCTTAAAGGATCAAATAAACCTTTTGTTACCACTTCAGTGATCACAGCCCTTAAGGCGGGTCGTCTTGGAACGGAAAATGACGAAACTGATCCAAATTCTATCGGAGCACCACGTATTCCTTCAGAGAAGGCAGCACTTTCAATGGCAGCTCACGGAGTACGTGTTTCAGTAGTACGACTTACACCATGTGTGCATGATGAAAATCGTCAAGGGTTTGCTACAGCCTTGACTTATATAGCACGTGAAAAAGGTGTTTCAGCTTATGTTGGCGATGGACTGAACCTTTGGCCAGCTATACATAAGCTTGATGCAGCAAAATTATATCGAATGGCTTTGGAATCTGCTCCTGCTGGTTCATGCTTGCATGGTGTCGGTGAAGAAGGAATACCATTTAAGCATATTGCCGAAGCAATTGGGCGCCACCTTAACCTACCTGTAGAAAGCATTTCCAGTGAAGCAGCAGATAGACATTTTACTTGGCTTGCAGGTTTCGTTGTAAGCGATAATCCTACGTCTAATGAACTTACACAGAAGTGGTTAGGATGGAAACCAGAGGGACCTACATTGTTAGCTGATTTAGGAATGAAATAAATTATTTTTATTGAAAGAATTAGATAAAATAATAATTATGACTAATTATATAAACATTATAAAGGCAGATTAAATTGTAGAGATTTAGTCTGCCTTTATTGTTGGGCTCTAAGTATAGCAGGTGCTAAGCTGCGAAAGTCATCTGCTATTTTATCATTTCACATTTCCCAGTGAGTTTGCTAATTTTATTTTTTGCACCAACTAAAGCTATTCCAAGGTAGTTCATATCTTCTGATGGTATATCTTTTGTGATCGCTAGAAATTCTTCATAATTTTTTGTTTTTTGACCTTCTACAGGGAAGTCTATAACATCGCAGCCTTTTTCTAATGCAGCTTTACGGAGAGCTTGTAAATCGTCCTGAGTTGTGCACAACATAGGAATTCCAGTAGGAATTAAACCTGGATGTGCTTCACCCGATGCGTCAATGAGTGGTTCTCCAAGAAGTACAGGGTGACGTCTACCTGCTGTTAGTGCTATTACAGCAATTGCGTTAGCAAGCAGACCACCTGATAAAGAGCTGTTCATTATAATAGTACAGCGAGTTGGGACTTCAGATAATACAGTTAAAAATTCATTATTTTCATTATACATTTTAATTTTCTCCTCTCTGAATAGAACTTAATATAACACCGAAGATGACAATAATTCCGCCTAATATTTGTATGGCAGATACACTTTCATGCAAGATTAATATTGAAAATACCAAACCTAAAACAGGAACTAGATTCATAAGAGATACTGAAATGCTAGCAGAAAGTTTTCTAAGCCCCAAATTATATAATAGGAATGCAACAATAGAGCAGCCTATACTTAGGTATATTAATGCACTTGCTGAAGTGATAGTTGGCATTTTCCATGTCTTATTCTCAATGAGAACAAGTGGTAAAAAGAAGATTAAACCTGCCTTCATCTGATAATAAGTTAATGTTATAGAAGAATATTTATTTGTTAGATTTCTAGTAATAAAGTTGTAGAAGGCCCATACAATTCCAGCTCCTATTAGAATTACATTTCCGAGCATTGATTTAGAATCACCATCCACATTAATTTGAGTTAGAACAGCAACTCCAATGATGGCAATTATAATTCCAAGTACCTTTTTTAAATTTGGTTTTAAATGATAAATAAAAAATTCCAGTAACGTTGTAACGGCAGGAAAGGAAGCTACTATCAAGGCAGAATTTGAAGAAGAGGTCATACTAACCCCAATGTTTTCTATTGCAAAATATAGTGTAATGCCTAAAAATCCACTGAATGCAATACGTATACGATCTTCTTTTTTTATTTTTTCATCATTTGATGAGATTCTTCGTATGAACCAAAAGATAATTACAGCAAAAAGTGTTCTAACTGCACCTAACTGAATAGGAGCAAAAGTTTCATAAGCTAATTTTGTAGCAATAAAAGATGCACTCCACAATATAACGGCGCCAGTACTAGCTAAGTAATAGTGAGGTAATGTTCCTTTAAATAAATCCATTTTTTGATTATTTATTAATGGTTTGGCCTTTAACATTAAATATATCCCCCTTTTATCTATATAGTGACTACCTACGTAACTACTTTTAATTACAATATCAGTTTTGGTTGATTGTGTCAATAGATTTGGTTATAATATTAGTTACTAAAGTAGCAACTAATATTATTGGAGGATTTATGAAAGATAATATTTTAGATACATTAAAGAATTTAAATTTTACGGAATATGAAGCTAAGGCATACCTTGCTTTATTAGAGGAATCACCGCTAACAGGCTATGCAGTAGCAAAAAATTCAGGCGTACCTCGTTCAAAAATATATGAGGTTTTAGATAGTCTTGCTATGCGTGGAGATATTTTGATTAGTCATGGAAATACACAACAATATGTCCCAATTCCAGCAAAAGAACTTATTAAGAATCGTCGAGTAAAAGCAGAAGAGAACTTTAAACTAGCAGAAAAATCTTTAGAGCAATATAATAAAGCATCAAAAAATCGTGAGAACATCTGGAATATAACTGGTCGTGATGAAATACTTGATAAGGTGAAAGAATGTATCCTTTCCGCAAAACATAGAATTTTGATTGAACTTTGGGATGAGGAATTTAAGGAATTAGAAACTGAATTAAATAAGGCAGCTGACAAAGGGGTAGTAGTAACTATTATTGCTTATGGAGAAATAACATCTACTTTCGCAAATGTTTACTTACATGATATGAGTGCAGAAATTACAGAAGAATATGGAGGACGCTGGCTTGTAGCAAGTGCTGATAATTCAGAAGTTGTAGCAGGTATTGTTTCGCTCGGAAAAGATAGCAGAGCAGCGTGGACTATGCACCAAGGATTGGTTATGCCTATTACAGAAGTCATGATTCACGATCTGTATATTATGGAAATAATGGAGAAGCATAGAGAGTTACTAGAAGAAAGCTTTGGAAAAAATCTTATTGAACTTCGTAAGAAATTTTCTATCTACCAAGATTTGAAGAAACATTATGTATAATTAATCTAGATGGTAATATATTTGAGCGCAAGAGAGTCGTAGTTTTGTTAATAGGCAAGCTGAATAGGGAGTATAACCGATGATTTAAAGAATCATTGAAGTTTCACATTTGCATCGTGTGGAGCTAGAATAATATTGGGTTTATATTATATATGGCCATTTCCAAGGTGTTTTTTATGATAATACCTCGGAAATGGTGGAAGGGCTTTATGATTTATTAAAATCAGAAACTAAATATTGCCTTGAGCATTTTTTTACAAAGTCTTCAAAGTTTTCTGCCTTAGTTGAAATAATTTCTGTAAATTTTAAATCATTAATATAAAACTTAGTATATTTATCTAATGTAAACTTAGGAGCTTTAGCAATATCCACAATTTCATCTTGGATACCTTCAAGTTGTAATTTGACTAAATCGATATCTAAGTTCTCATTAAATAAATGTACTCTATCCCAATTTTTTGTTGAAATTAAAGCGGTTTCTTTTGTATCTCTATTAAATAATAAAATAGCTAGTGTTATGCAGTCTTTTGAAACCAAAGATGGATGATGGCATAAAATAGAATAATCTATAGTAAACATGAAATCACTTCCTAATAATTAGTATTTAGAATTAAATCTGCATAGTAGTCAATATGCTCCATTCTATACAGTAAATATTGAATTAATGCCTTTAATTCATTTTTATTATGTTCAAACACTTCAGGGATTTTGTCAACGATACTTTCCAAAAAGTCTTTTGTTAAATTTTCTTTGAAATAATCTACTGTTTCTTTCATAACAATAAGGTCAAGCTCTAAGACTGATTTGAATTTTGCATAGTGATACCAATTATCAGCCATTATAGCAGAATCTTTAAAGTCTTCATCAATAATCTTATATTCAAGTGCATGGGTATTCCATAACGCTTCTAGATTGAAAGTATGACTATGATCTATAATATATAGCTGTCTATTGGATTTTGAAAGTGAAATAAGAAGATTACCCTTATTTCTATCTTTATTATAAATTAAATGATCAAATAACATTAATTTAGGCAATAACCATTTATGATTACTTGCTAGTTGCAGCATTTTGCTTGAGGTTACTACAGTAACAGGTTCTAAAAATTCTGAACAAAAGGCTAATCCAAAACAGGAATCAGAGAAGTCCTCTAAGTCTAACACTTTTTTAGATATTACTGTATTTGCATCTATAATGCCTAATTTTGCATCAGGAATTGGAAAGTTTAATTTTTTAGCTATGTAATGACAAACCAATTCATTTATTAAAGTTTTATTTCCTTCGATATTGTTGAAGGTTTTTATAATATAATTTTTATTATTAACAACTCCAAGTATAGGAATAGTAGCTCCATTGCCTATTGGATATAATAATTCATCTACATGATACGTGTCCAACTTTTAATCCTCCTATACATACTCCGATAATTCTAGTTAAAAGATAAGTGTGTTAATTATATCATATTTTATATGAATAAGTGGGAATTATTAAATTTAGATAAGCTGAATTAATGTATTTGGGATGTCCGGAAAATAGGATATTTTATGTAGTTAATTGAATAAGTATTGATATTTAATTATTAGTATAAGATACAATTAGAAATTATAAATAAATAAATTATATAATAAATATTTATCTGGAAAGTGTGTTCCGATATAATTAAAGTAATATAGAAATAATTATATGAGTAATTAGTCTAAATTAGATAGGAGTTGATTAAAATGAAATGGCAGGAAGTCAGGGAAATGTATCCAAATCAATTCGTGAAATTTGAAATTGTAGAATCTCATGAAGATGAAAAGTTCAAATATGTTGATGATGTCGCAGTAATAAAGGCGATAAAAGATGGAAGAGATGCTATGGTAGAATTTACAAAATGTAAAAAAGGGCAATTAGTATACAGTACTGAGAATGAAAGTATCGAGATAGAAAAAATAAAGCATATTGGGATTAGAAGGAGTATATGATGAAAAGTAAATTAAATATAAAAAATGGCTTGTTATATACTTCTATAAAACTAACTCATGAAGGAAGCTATGTGATTATTGATAATGTTATTATTGACACAGGGGCATTTCATACAATAATAACAACAGACTTTCTAGATGAACTTGGCGCAAAGTTCTCAAATGACGATAAACTTATTGAGGCGTCGGGATATGGTGGAGCATCTAGCTATGCTGTAAGGAAAAAGATTGATTCAATTAGCTGTGATTCTGTTGCATTGAAAGATTTTAAGATAGACTTTGGTGAAATTGATCCAAATGAAAGGATTAATGGATTATTAGGATTAGATTTCCTAAAAGAAGCAAAAATAATTTTAGACTTAGAAGAGTTAGTTATGTATACAAAATAAGAATATAATTATATATGGAACTTTTAGATTATAGTAACTAATGAAATCAAACATATCTGCATATAAGAAAATAAGATAATATAAAATTAGTCAGCATTGAAAATTAAATTTATATATCGTATAATACTAACAATTAAATTCTAGGAGGAAATATTATGAAAGCATTTAATTTGAAAGTAGTAAACTTCATACATCATCATCACTAGCAAGACTTGGTCTGTTCAAAAGCAGATGCAAGTCTATAATTTGTAGGCTTGTATCTTCTGGTGATGATAAATTAAATGTTAGTAATAATTTATTGAGCCATGTGGGATATATGCCTGCATGGTTTTTTGTTATTCAAAATAAAGATTAAATTAATTTTATTGATTCAAAATTTATCATAAGTAAGGAGAAAGAGATTATGAAAAATAATAAAATACAACCAAGTATATTACCCGGCTTTATGGAGCTATTACCTAGAGAGCAACAAATATTTAAGGATATAATAAGAAAAATAACTAATGTTTATGAGAAAAATGGCTTTTTAGAGATGGATACACCAATAATTGAAAAGTCGGAGGTATTATTAGCTAAAAGTGCAGGTGAGACAGAAAAACAAGTATACAGATTTAATAGAGGAAGTAATGATTTATCTTTAAGATTTGATTTGACAGTGCCTTTCGCTAGATTTTCAGCTCAGTATTTTAATGAGTTAATATTCCCGTTTAAAAGATATCAAATCGGAAAGGTATATAGAGGGGAAAGAAACCAAAGAGGAAGATATAGAGAGTTTTATCAATTTGATGTTGATATTATAGGGAATAATAAACTGAGTATTAATAATGATGCCTTAGTAATTAGTATGGCCTCAAGAGCCTTTAAAGCCATTGGTTTAAAGGATTATAAATTACAAATAAGCAATAGAAAAATATTATCATCTGTTTTGAAGGAGTTAGAAATTACGAATACAACAGAAGTTTTGATATTAATTGACAAGTACGACAAAATAGGAGCAGCAGAATTTGAAAGTTCATTAATTGAATTAATAGGTAAAGAAAAAGCAGATTATATTAATAAAATCATTAATATTAATGGAAGCAATGAAGAAATATTAGCTGAGTTGAAGAAATTAGATATGAATTCAGAGGAATTAAAAAAGGGTATAGAAGAAATTGATACAGTTAGAAAAATGTTAAAGCTCTTAGGCGTAGACGATAATGAGTATACAATAAACTTAAAAATAATAAGAGGACTTGATTATTATACAGGAACAGTAATTGAAACATTTTTAATTGGAAATGAGAATTATGGTTCAATATGTTCAGGTGGAAGGTACGACAACCTAGCTGAAAATTATACAGATAACATCTTACCAGGGGTAGGAATATCTATTGGGCTTACAAGATTATTTTTTGTATTAAAAGAAATAGGATTTTTAGATAATTATAAGGTGGAAAAATCCATAGAATATTTAATTATACCAATTGGGGACACACTAGAATATTGCGTCGAGATATATAAAATGTTATTGGCTAAAGGAAAATATACAGAAATATATCTAGAAGAAGATAAATTAAAGAAAAAACTTAATTATGCAAATAAATTAGCAATACCTAATGTAATATTAATTGGAGAAAATGAAGTTTTAAAAAGAGAAATAAAAATTAAGGATATGGCTAGTGGGGAAGAAAAAGTTATTAATCTACTTTGAATATAAGTATACTGATATTTGTTTGAAATTTTATTTTAAGGCTGTTAAAATAAATGTAAATATAAGTAAATGGAGGAGGAACAAGACTTTAAGACGAAATTCTTGTTTTATTTGACTAGATGAAAAATTCTTTATAGTTTTAAACAAGCCGGATAGTGAAGCATATATAAATACTTTTCGCTGCACCGGGATTTTAGATAGTATTGTAATAAAGCCTTCGTGAATATCGAAGGCTTTACTTTAGTATATTTGTTTATTTAATATGATTGATTACATCAACATTTCTTTTTGGAGCAGTTAACTCTTTCTCTATGTTTTTATAACCAAACGCTGCACCATAATAAGGCTCATATCCTTCTGGTATGCCGAGTTTTTCTACTTCATCTTGTAAACTAAACAAAGGAGTCATAAAACTAAGCCAAACAGAGCCGATATTTAAGCTTTCAGCAGCAATTAGCATATTTTGAATTGCTGCTGAACAGTCTATTTTTGGTTCAAGAGCATCTTTTTTTCCGGAAACTATAATTAAAGTAGGAGCATTATATATTGTATTTATTTTAGGATTTAACCCTAGAGTTCTTATAAAGTTATCTTCAGACTTAGCCATTAATTCCTTAGTTTTTTCGTTTATATGTGAAAGCAATTCCTCGTTTTGTATTACTGTAAAATGCCAAGGTTGATCATTGTGTGCAGTAGGTGCATAAATACCTGCCTCTATGATTAAATGTAATTCTTCCTGATTTATTTGATCTTGTAGATAAGATCTTATACTTCTTCTATTTTTTATTGTTTTTAATACTTCATTCATATTTTTTCTCCTTTTCTTCGTTATTGTAAAATGTATCTTGGATTTTTCGGTATACCTATCATACTTTAATGCAAAAATATTTTGTTAAATTATAAAGATTTTCATGAATATCTATATGGAAACATAAGCAACACCTGTTGATAATGTATCACATATATGTTATTATAAGGCCTAATAATACTTGAAACAACCAACAATAAACCTATTCTGTTGGGTACTCAACAGAACAAGAAAATTGTTGTGTGAATTTTATTTTGAAGAAGAAAGGGATTAATTATGGCATTAAAACTAAATGAAAAAGATCCAAGAGTAATTAAGACGCGTAGACTAATTCAAGAAGCAATTTTTAATTTATCAAAAGTGAAGAACTTTGATGCTATTACAGTAAGTGATATCGCCAAAAAGGCCGAAATAAACAGGTCAACGTTCTATGCTCATTTTCAAGATAAGTATGATTTATTAGAATCAATTGTTTCCGATCAGTTAGAATATTTTATTTCTAAAAGAATTGGCGACAAATTAGAAATAACAGAAGAAGTTATAAGGAATTTGATTCTGTCCATATGTGATTACCATGAAGATTTAAGTCAGCGTTGTAAATATAGCTATCGCTCTTTTGCCTCTGTAATAGAGATTAAAGCTAAAGTTCAATTGCGCCAGGTAATGCTTACACTTTTTATAAAAAATGAAAATAAGTTTGCCCATGATAAAATGAAAATAGAATTAATTTTTACTATGATAAGCAGTTCTATTTATGATGGCGTTCAGTATTGGTATAGCTTAGGTAAAAAGGTAAATTCCATCATTTTAGTTGAGGAAATGTTACCTTTTATAATGACATATTTCACACTGCTTTAAAATTAGAGTGTAATAGAAATAATAACTATTGTTTTCCGCCAATAAGTCGTTCACTTAAATTCCAAAGGCTTTCAGCTGCTTCATTATCAATAGCAAAAGGCATTACACCTGAAAAGTCTGTTGTATCTTCAATTTTCCAATTTTCATAATTATTAAAATCTATGTAAGCTATATCACAGTTTTCGCAATATACGCCGCCCATATTGTGCAATTGAGGACTTACCGCACACCATACGATAGTAGCTGAACCTTGTTCAATTGTTTTGAGATTTTTTGAAGGATCGATTATAGGATTTCCTTGCTCATCGTAAGAACCTGAAGCTAAAAGTGCCTCTTCTGGTAAGTACCTACCTAAGCCTGTTCCAGCAATGCTGCCTGGATGAAGAGAAAAGGCTCTTATACCATCTTTTTTAAAGCGTTTATCTAATTCAACCGTAAATAAGACGTTAGCAGTTTTTGATTGACCATAGCCTTCCCAAGGAGTATAATCACGATTCTCAAAATTAGGGTCATCAAGCACAAAAGGTGAAAAGTGGTGACCCCAAGAGGATACCGAGACTACTCTAGCTCCATTGGCTTTACTTAGAGCTGGCAAAAGTCTTGTAGTAAGTTGAAAGTGTCCTAGATGATTGGTTGCAAGCTGAAATTCATATCCTCTACTATCACGATATAATGGGCATGCCATAATAGCTGCACAGTTTACCAAAATGTGCAATGATCGGTCAGAAGCTAGGAATTTATCAGCAAAGGAGTCTATAGAAGAAGGATCAAGTAAATCCATTAACTCAATTTTTACGCCATCAATGTCTTTCAATGCTGCATTAGCTCGTTCATAATCCCTTGTAGGCACTATAACCTCAGCACCTGCTAAACGCAATGTACGAACAGTTTCTTTCCCGAGCCCAGAGTAACCACCGGTTACGATAGCAGTTTTCCCCGTAAGGTTGATACCAGTAATAACGTCATTAGTAGTAGAAGCGGCTCCAAAACCTGAGCCTATAGGTTTTTGTTCTGTTTTCATAAAAAATACCTCCATAAAAATTAATAAATAATAAGATTTTATTTTTAAAATCTTTATGATGAAATTATGCCTTAAATAGATAAAAGCAGCTAGACACATTAATGTATAAAAATTGCCTAATACTGCAATAGGTATTTTTAGAGCAAGATTGAATTACCTTATCTGATGACGTATAATAAAAAAATATTTATTTTTAATATACAAATTAAAGTGAGGTGCAAATATATGTCTCAGCAGCAACAGGGCATTACAAATAAAGAAGCTTATACAGAGTCAAATGCAAGCTATCAAAAAGTTCTAAATCAACTGGCTGCTTTATGCGAAAAAAATCTTACATCAGATGGAGAGGTCGATACAGCAATTCCTTTTATAACACTTTATAAAAGCAGCAAGGAAACACCGTTACTTCCTGGAATTTTAACGCCATCAATTTGTCTTATTCTACAAGGGGAAAAAAATATTCATATTAATCAGAATATAATTCAATATAATTCTGGAGACTATGTAGCATCTTTGATTGATTTTCCTGTTTCAGCACAAGTCATTGGCGCAAGCGAAGATAAACCATATATTGGCTTACGTGTTGAATTTACTGCCCAAGAAATTTTCTCAGTGATGATGGATGCAAAAATTAATGTGAATTCAAAAGATAATAACTTAAATATGGCTGCATTCATTGGGAAATCCAATTTTGAACTATTAGATCTTCTTATGCGATTACTAAGATTGCTTGATAAGCCTGATTCTATTCCTTTTCTGTCAACATTGATTAAACGTGAAATCATATATCATTTACTTACAGGGGACTATGGTCAATTGTTTCTTCAACAAGCCTTTATTGATTCTAATATAGATAGTATTGGTAGAGCAATCACTTTAATAAAAGAAAACATATCAGAGCCATTTACTGTTGAAGGACTGGCAAAACTCTGCAACATGAGCGTGTCTGGACTTCATCACAAATTTAAAGCTACATTAAACATGGGACCTTTACAATATCAAAAAAATCTTCGACTTCAAGAGGCAAGACGTTTATTAGTTAGTGGATCTATGAGTGTGGGAGATGTGGCCATAAAAGTTGGTTATGAAAGCTATTCACAATTTAACAGGGAATATCGAAGATTATTTGGACTTCCACCTCTTCAGGACATAAAAGAAGTGCGTATAAACACTAAGATGAACTTTATGTGATTCTAAAGTAAAAAACTACTGTCTTTTATAAAAGCTGCCAAATTGCAAGTGGCTGGAGTAAGAAGTCTGCTATCTTTTTTTATAAAGATTCCATTTATGTTTTTATCTTTTAAATCTTCTACTTCTCTTAGAGTAACCCCTGGCATTGAAGAGTCTACCTTGAGACTATTTAAAAAGCCAATACCAAATTCATTTTGCACAAAAGCCATTGGCGAAATCATATTTGTAATTTTAACGGAAACATAGGGGCCTGTTCTTTTATCTAATAAGTCTTCTAATTTTTTTAAAGCTGAGGTTTGTGGTCTTGGCATTAAAATGCGTTCATTCCGTAAATCTTTTAGATACACCTTTTTCTTTGAGGCAAGTGGGTGTGAGATAGGAACCGCTAAAAGGATTGGAAGTTCAAGAACAGGGATAAAATTCATGTCATTATTATTAATGGACAAGGTGCAGATAGCAAAATCTAGTTTACCATCGATTACCATGTTGTTTAAAGCAATACTAGTATCAATTGTAATTTCAACATTAATAAGAGGAAATTGTTTGTGGAAGGAATTTAGAATTTTAGGTAATATGCGACTGGCGATGGGTTCATTTGCACCAATTTGTACAGTTCCCTTTGTGTTATCTGAAAATTCATTTATAGACATCATAAGATTTTCATAATCAGTGAGCATTTGTTTTGCAGGATTTTTAAATAATTCTCCAGCCTGAGTTAATCGTATTTTCTTGCCTCTTTCCATAAGAACCACTCCAAGTTCTGTCTCAAGGCTTTGTATATGATTGGTTACAGTTGATTGAGCGTAACCAAGTTCTTTTGCAGCCTCTTGGAAGCTGCCATTTTTTAATATGCTGAAAAATGTTTTTACAACTTGAATGTCCAAAATACTTCCTCCTTCATTGTATATAGATAATTCGATAAATCGAAATCATTCTATTCGATATTTCCGTTTTACTAATACTTAATTGCATTTTATAATAACATTAAAGAAAATAGAAAACAATAATTATAAATGCATAGCTTCAATATTAAAGCAGTTTTTAAAGGACTTTCGATATTTTAAGGAAATTTGAGAATATAACTTTAAATAGGGAGCAATACATTTTATAGAAGAAAGTGAGGAAGGTTATTTATGAAATATACGAGATTAGGTAATACGGGATTAGAAGTTTCTAGAATATGTTTAGGATGCATGAGCTATGGAAATACTGGTACAGGTATAAATGAGAGACCATGGACTTTAAGCGAGGAGGAGAGCAGGAAATTTATAAAATTAGCTTTAGATAACGGTGTGAACTATTTTGATCTTTCAAATAATTACTCTGATGGAGACACTGAAAGGATAGTTGGACGAGCGATTAAAGATTTCGTTCGTAGAGACGATGTAGTTATTGCAGATAGGGTATTTGCACCAATGCGTCCAGTTCCAAATGGCATGGGGCTTTCTCGTAAGGCAATAATGACAGAAATAGATGATAGTTTAATGCGACTCGGTACAGATTATATTGATATATATGAAATAGGTCGCTTCGATTATAACACACCTCTTGAAGAAACCTTAGAAGCTCTTAATGATTTAGTGAAGGCTGGTAAGGTACGTTATCTAGGTGCATCAACTATGTATGCATGGCAGCTTATGAAGGCTATTGGTATTCAAAAAGCCAATGGATGGCATCGTTTTGTGGTAATGGAGAATTATTATAACCTTCTTTACAGGGAAGAAGAACGAGAAATGCTTCCATTATGTGAAAGTGAGGGGATAGGTGTTACACCTTGGTCTCCATTAGCGCGCGGTCGATTAACTCGTCCTTGGGTGGATGGCGTGCAGACTACAGAACGAGGAAAAACTGATGCACATGCATCACAGTTGAACATAACAACAAATTTAGATAAGCCTATAGTTGATAGATTAGCTGAAGTTGCAGAGAGAAGAGGAGTACCTATGGCACAAATTGCGTTAGCATGGCTGCTTTCAAAAAGTGTCATTACTTCTCCAATAGTAGGTGCAACAAAAGAACAACATATAAAAGATGCTGTAGAAGCGGTGGAATTAGAGCTATCAGAGGATGAAATAGCAGCATTAGAAGAATTTTATAAACCTCATACCTCTTTGAATAATTACAATTTTAAACTTCAAGCAAGATAATAATAAAGTATATTATATAAGAAACGACTGAGGGAATATATCAAAAAATTTACATTAGAACTAAATAAATAATACTGTGGACCATATTATAAATATATGATAAAGTGAGCAATAAATTGATATTGAAAGGTTTATGAGGCGTTCAAATATTTGAATAACGCATTATAAACCTTTTTTTATTATGTTTAAAATTAAAATATAGTAGATTGAGATACTAGAATAATTGTATGGAAATTGTTGGGGATGAGTTATCATGATATACTATAACTGGAATTATTCGCTTTGGAGAATTAGATAGGTTGTTGCCAAATGTAACATAAGCTACTTTGACAAAAGAACTTCGTACTTTAGAAAAGTATCAACTTATAGAGAGCAAAGTATGTCTAGAAGTTCCACCAAAGGTAGAATATTCATTAACTAATATAAAAATGTGGAGGAAATTATGTCGGAGAAAATAAAAGTTACTTGTGAAATGGAAATTACGTTGAAAGTGATTGGTGGTAAATGGAAACCTCTTATTTTGCATTATTTGCAGGAGGAAGGACCAAAACGTTATAATGAGATTCTGCATTTTTTGGAAAGTGCACCTAAAAAAACTTTGACGAATCAGTTACGCGAACTAGAAGAACAGGAAATTATACAAAGGAAAGTTTTTTCAACAACTCCAGTGAAGGTAGAGTATTCTGTCACAAAGCACGGGGAAACGTTATATCCAATTTTGGAAATGATGTGTGAATGGGGCAGTCAAAACGAAGGGGATAGATATGAAGTGACAAATAGGCAGTGTTGTGAGGAGTAAGTAGGGTACATATAAGTAACCTAGGCAAAAAAAAGTGCCTTCTTGTATTTGTTTTCATTTGGAAATAAAATATATTTAGACTAAGAGAAAGAAGGTATTTACTATGGAGAATTTCACATTTTATGCACCAACGTATTTTGCATTTGGAAAAGATACGGAGAATGAGACAGGAAAATATATAAAAAAATTTGGCGGAACTAAAGTCTTAATTCATTATGGTGGTGGATCAGTTATTCGTTCTGGGTTATTAGATCAAGTAAAAGAAGCTTTAATAAAGGAAAATTTATCTTATGTGGAATTAGGCGGCGTAAAGCCAAATCCACGAAGTGGTTTGGTATATGAAGGTATTGATATTTGTAAGAAAGAAAAAGTTGATTTTATTCTAGCTGTAGGAGGCGGAAGTGCAATTGATTCAGCGAAAGCAATTGCAGCAGGAGCAGTTTATGACGGAGATTTTTGGGATTATTATCAAGGGAAAGTAGTAGAAAAGGCATTGCCTATAGGTACAATTCTCACAATTTCTGCTGCTGGAAGTGAGGGATCGGCAGATTCTGTTATCACAAATGAAAATGGAATGTTTAAACGTGCTACATCAGGAGAAGCACTAAGACCTAAATTTTCTATTCTAAATCCAGCATTGACTCAAACTTTATCAAAATATCAGACTGCGTGTGGAATCACGGATATTCTTGCACATTTATATGAAAGATATTTTACTAATACTGAAGAAGTTGAAGTTACAGATCGTATGATAGAGGGATTGATGATGACTATGGTTCATGAAGGACCAAGAGTTATTGCCGATCCAGATAATTATCAAGCACGTGCTAATATTATGTGGGCAGGAATGATGGCACATAATAATTCATGTGGTGTGGGAAGGTCACAAGATTGGACAAGTCATGATATCGAACATGAGTTATCTGCTCTATATGATTGTGCTCATGGTGCTGGTTTAGCAGTAACGATGCCAGCAGTTATGATATATAACATGGAGCATAATGTTATGCGTTTTGCTCAAGTTGCATGCAGAGTATGGGGATGTGAAATGGATTTTAATCATCCAGAAGAGACAGCAAAAGCTGGTATTCAGGCATTTCGTCAATTCTTGATTTCCATTGGCATGCCAAAGAACTTTGAGGAACTGGGAGCAAAAGAAGAAGACATTGAAAAATTGGCTCATACTGCTTGTTATGGAGATGTGAAAGCTGGTACTTTAGGCGGCTTTGTAACGCTAAACGAAAAAGATGTTGTAAATATTTATCGTTTGATGCTGTAAGGAGATTAGATGATATGACTAGTGAAGATTATATTAAATTGAATGAGATTATATTAAAACAGGAAGAGATGCTTAGATTTCCGCAGTTTTCAAATAGAGATGCTTGGGAACTAGGAAATTATATGGTAAATAAAGTTTATGAAAAGAAACAGGAATTAGCTATTGCTATTCGAAAATTAAATGGAAATATTCTCTTTCAGCATTGTACAGAAGGAACAAACCTTAATAATCAAAACTGGATGGATAGAAAATATAATACAGTATCCTTAATGGAAAGAAGTTCACTAGGTGCATGGGCGGTTGCCGCTACTACTGGTGAAGTGGTTAGTACCCATGGATTGACTGAGAAAGATTATATATTTTGCGGAGGTGGATTTCCAATTCGATTGAAAACGGGGGAAATGGTTGCGGTTTTGATCGTATCTAATTTTCCACACGAGTTGGATCATGATTTTATAGTAAAAGCTTTAAGTGATTGGCTCGGTATTGATAACGTTCCTGAAATAGATTTATCACTGTCATATTAGTCTGAAAAGGCAGAAAACTGTGTGATTCTATTAATTTTTAAGCAGTTAGGGCTATCAAAAGAATCAGAATAGTTTTAAATAACTAATTTACATAAAGGTAGTTCGGAGTTTTTTTATGTGAAATTTAAAAGGTATTAAACTAAGATATAAGTATATATTATCATAATCAAAATAAAAGGAATACTCATAACAATAGAAGTTTTGAGTATTCCTTTTTCTATTTTAAAGAGATAATAAGATGATAAAATGGTACAAAAAAGAGCAACTAGAAATTATATTTGAATTCAGAGGAATTTAAAAAGGGCATAGAAGAAATTGAAACAGTTAGAAAAATGCTAGAGATCTTAGGAGTAGACGATAATGAGTATACAATAAATTTAAAAATAATAAGAGGACTTGATTATTATACAGGAACAGTAATTGAAACATTTTTAATTGGAAATGAAAATTATGGTTCCATATGTTCAGGAGGAAGGTACGATAACCTAGCTGAAAATTATACAGATAACATCTTACCAGGGGTAGGAATATCTATTGGGCTTACAAGATTATTTTTTGTATTAAAAGAAATAGGGTTTTTAGATAATTATAAGGTAGAAAAACCCATGGAATATTTAATTATACCAATTGGGGATACACTAGAATATTGCGTCGAGATATATAAAATGTTATTAATATACCATTAATAAATATGTAAGAAAGAATTTATTTATTAATGTTTATTTATTAATAGAATTAGAAATTCCATACCTTCTTGAATCTTCATTTCCTATAAGATAAATTTCAACAGTTAGCTGGTCATCTATTTCTATTATATATTTTTGTTCACTATCATTAAAATTATAATTACCAATTTGTTGATTTTGTTTCATTTTATTTAAAGTTGAATCAAAAAAAGACTTACATTTATTTATGTCATATTTATTATAATAAATTTCAGTTGGAGTTTTAAATAAAAAAGCAGAGTTGGATGGTAATGGAATAGATAATTCTTTATCTTTTTTGTAATGCACCGTGTAATTATTAGTTGCAAAAAAAGTACTTTTAATAATAAGATGAAAATCATAATTTGTATAGTATAAAATAAAGATTGTTATAGGAATAAAAATTATCATAAATTTTTTTAAGTTTAAGATATTCATTAATGTACTGCCTCCCATCATTATATTTTAACTATACAATCTTAAATATTACTTTAGAATTATTATACAAATCATATAAATTATATTCAATATATTAAAGAGTTACGGGTACTTATTCTTCAGAATATTACCATAGGAGAATATATATTCTAAAACATAATAAAATATATATTCTAAAGAATATGCGCCTAAAATGCGGATTGAGAGTGATTTTTTATAAAAGTATTAATATTTAATGATTTTTATAGCACTAGTCATATATCCATAAGAGTAGCAGATAAATTATTAATGCTGTAAATGAATTATTGAGGTGTGTTAGGAGATACATTAAGCGCTTGATATTGATTTACATAGGGAGTAGATTAATTGAAAGCGCTTAATGCTGATATTAACATAAAAAATAATTAGGAAAAATATCTGAATCATTTCAAATATTTCATCCAGTCTCCACGGTTTCCAATTTTATTACCAATAGCATAATAATTAAATGGGGCATAAATAGCAGGATCCAGTTTGTTTAGATCGATCTTACTGAAATCTATATTTTCTAAGGCCTCATCTATTTGTATATTTTCTATTTCTGAAATGAATAAATGACTTCCATTTAACTCAATTACTTTGCTAACATTGCATTCGTATATCCATCTGCTTTGTTCAAGCATAGGTATATTTTGATCCTCATTCCATATGTAATCATATTTGACCTTATTTTTTGTTTCGCTAGTACCCGTAGTTGATCCCAAATAATCTGCAAGCCAAATCATATCCTTGCTGACTAAGTTAGCAGAAAACTTATTTTCTCTTAGGAGATTAATTCTCGTCTGTTTATTCCCCCCGATGGTCATAACAATATGCGGAGTATTGTCAATAGTTACCTCTAGCCATGTGACAGTACCGAAGTTGGGTGAACCATCGGCATTTTGGGTACCAATAATATATATAGGTTGTGGAAAGAATATTAAACTTGGCTCAATACTAATTTTCTTCAATGTATGCTACCTCCAAAATTTGTTTTTAATACATATTGTCATTGTCATCATATTATCATGTCAAACTTGACGACAGTATGTCATGTTAAAGTTAGAGTTGTTTATTTTTCTTCTTTCTTCATTTTTTTGAGTATAATAGTCACGATGGGAAATCGCGATTTAGCCACAGAAATTCATCTTAATTTAAAAAGACATAGTTATATAATTTAATTACAGATAATTGTAGTATGTATTCTTTTGTTTTATACTAAATAAAAAGTTAGAAATGAAATGATGATTTTCATTGAATAAACTAGCAAAGTTAATTAAAGGCTGAGAAGCAGTGGCCCATCTTTTCAAGTACGCTGTCTAATTCATGATATTGAGTTGCCTGCATGGCTTTGAGTAATAACATTAAGTTTTTGATTTCTAAATCAGAAAAAAAGCGCTTTGCTCAATGTATAATTTTCCCCAAAATGTATTCTGCCTCCATTACCTTTACTCATGTATACAGGTACGCCAACGGAAGAAAGAACATCAACATCTCGATAAATAGTTCGTGTTGATACTTTGAAGTTTTCAGCTAATTCTTTAGCAGTTATGGATTTTTTGCGAGAAGTATTTACTTTTTTAACAGATGATGGTTTGGTTGGACGTTTAACCATGTCTCAGCAAGAGCGTTGGCCTAAAGGGGGATATACAACTTCTGAACTTGAACATAGCTTGCTGAATGTATATGGTGGCTGGTTGTTTTAGCTAATCGTATAAATATTGATATAAGTGAAGCACTTCACTAAGTTAATGTTTAGTGAGGGGTTTTTTATGCTTAGAGTATTAACAAGTTTCGACTGTTGAAAGTTCTGTTTTATCTAGCGTTTAGAACTATTTGACGAATATATATATCAATGATTAGAAGAAATTAAAGAAATTATTAAATCTGAGTAACCTTTTACAGTTTTTGTTTATTAAATAATATATTGATGTTAAAATAAACGTATATACAAAAGAAGGGAAGGGTATTTATGAGAAATATAAAGATCAAAATATTATTACCACTTTTTTTAATGATTATATTTTTTGTGGGTTTCATGACAATTCAGTTTATCTTCGCGAAAAATAATTTAAAATTGGTAAAAGAAATGAATACAAAATATTTTTCTACTATTTCCAAAACTGATAAATTAAAACTTGATGTTGTGGAGGTTCAACAGTGGCTTACGGACATAAGTGCAACAAGAGCAGCAAAAGGATTTGATGATGGATTTGATAAGGCTGAAACCTATGCACAAGATGTAAAAGTTGTTATACAAGAGCTTAAACAAATAAATCCTGAAAGTACAGGAGAAATTGAAAAAATAGAGAAAAGTTTTGATCCATATTATGAAACAGGAAAAACAATGGCTAGAGCATATATTGATGGGGGCCCTGATAAAGGTAATTTATCTATGGAAGAATTTGATAGTACTGCTGAAGCAATTAACAGTGAAGTTGATAACTTTAAGATTTTAGCTTCTCAAAATATTGAAGTTTCTATAAAAAATATAGAAAAATCAATAACAAATACAATAATTTTAATAGTAGTATCTATTTTAGCTGTAATAATATTATCTATAATGGCATGGATCTATGTTACCAAAAATATTGCTAATCCAATAACTTTAATTTTATCAAAATTAAAAGACATGGCAAGTAGTGAAGGAGATTTAACAAAGCATATTGATTTTGTTAGTAAAGATGAAATTGGTGAACTTGCAAATAACTTTAACTTAATGCAAAATTCATTTAGAGAAATAATTAGTGTTGTTATTGATGAATCTAGAAATGTTGAAAATAAAGTTAAGAAAACTAATGAAAATATTGATCAGTTATCTTTATTGATTGAAGATGTTTATTCTACAACAGAAGAATTATCTAGTGGCATGGAAGAAACTGCAGCATCAACAGAAGAAATGAGTGTAGCAAATTCTCAAATTGAGTTAGAAATAGAATCAATTGCAGAAAAGGCAAAGAACGAAGCTGAAAAATCATCAGAAATTAAAGATAGAGCAAATGATCTTAAAAATAAAGCTGTTTATTCTAAAGAAACAGCAAAGCAAATTAATAGCAAAACGCAGGACAAGCTTTTAGATGCTATTGAAAAATCTAAAGAAGTAGAGAAAATAAGTGTTTTATCTGAAGCTATTTTACAAATTGCATCTCAAACTAATTTACTAGCATTAAATGCAGCCATAGAAGCCGCAAGAGCAGGGGAGGCTGGAAAAGGTTTTTCGGTGGTAGCAGAAGAAATTAGAAAACTTGCGGAAGACTCAAAAAACACTGTATCAGAAATACAAAATATTAGCAGCGTAGTTGTAGGAACAGTACAAAACTTAGTGGCTACATCAGAAGATATAATTGAGTTCATAAACACTCAAGTTATAAGGGATTACGAAATGATTGTTAATACTGGCGAGCAGTATAATAATGATGCAATTATGATTAACAATATGACAACTGAATTTAGTGAAAAATCCAATAAAATAATGACTTCAATGGTTACAGTTGCAGAATCCGTAAATCAAATAACTAATGCAAATAATGAATCTGCAAATGGAACAAATAATATTGCTGAAAAATTGAATACTATATCTGAAAAATCTGATAATGTGGTGAAATTAATAAAAGAAGTTAACACTAGTACAAATAAATTAGTCGGAATGGTTAATAATTTTAAAGTATAACAATATCTCCAAATAAGGATTCGTATCACAGGTGAATATATGAAAAAGATTATGAATGAACAATTAATTTATGAAATACTTTCTGTTGTGGAAGAGATCCCTGCAGGCAAAGTAGCTACATATGGACAAATTGCCAGCCTTATTGGCAGAGAAAAAAATGCACGGCTTGTGGGGAAGGCTCTTAGCCAGGCAGAATTTTATGGTAGATATCCATGCCATCGAGTGGTAAATCATGCTGGAAGGTTGGCACCGGGATGGCAGGAACAACGATTTCTGCTATTAGAAGAAGGTGTATCCTTTAAAGATGAGAATCATGTTGATATGAAGAAAAATCAATGGGACTGTTAGGATGGTTATGCAAGATGAATAAACAGAATTATTTAAATTCGATAGATCAAAAAAAGGAAGGCGATTTGTTGCAAATAAATAAAAAAAAGCTGCACTACAAGGCATCTAAACCAAGTAATATGGCAATTGTACCGATAGCCGGATTGAGGTATATCCATTAAAATATTAGAAATCTAAGATAATAGATATTAAGAGAAAAATACCAACGGCTATACATTTCAACCAATGATGACTTAATCTATGAGTCAAAGTTTTTAATATTGACAGTAGAATTAATTTAGCGTATATTATAATTAATAAGACCTAACACGCCTCTTAACAATGCGGACCACGTTAGGTTATTTTGATTTAAGGAGCTTTTTAAAGTATGGATAAGAAAACTTTGCAAAATCCAATTTCAATAGATTATCAAATTGATAATTTAATTTCGAAATGGTTAATAATTGAAGATAGAGATTATGCAAAGAGCTTTTTAAGTAAAGTATCATAATTACTATATGAGTGATGACAAATACACCATTTTTTATTTTTTAAATATGATGTATAAGCATCTCGTAGAAATTTTTCTTCAATTTCATTTAATTCAATTTTATCCATAATATAACTCAATCTCCTTTTCCGACAGTAAACATTTTCAATCTTATTATGGATAGTAAATTTAATATTTATGTATATTGGAACGGTGGGAATGGTTTTATTTATGGCATAACTTAACAGTAGTAATACTGGTATATATAATTTAAAACTGCACAAAATAATATATGAAAGAGGTGATTGTCATGGGAAACGATTTTGAAGATGATATTTGGGGATTACTCCGAAAATAACTTTTAAATCCCCATAAGTACACTTATTTCAAAAGAAGCCAGGGTTTAAGAATAAGCCCTGGTTTTATTTTATTTCTCTGCCTTATATTTTCTAAAAATCGAAAGATTACTTAAGCCATTAAAGAATATTATCTAATATTATGAAGACAATAAAATAGACTAATATTTAAGGAGTGATATTTATGGATGAAAATCCTATGTTTTGCTATCAGTGTGAACAAACAGCAGGGGGAAAAGGATGTACAAAGATTGGTGTATGTGGAAAAACACCAGAAATTGCAAATTTACAGGACTTATTAATATATCAATTAAAGGGAATTTCTTGTTATGCAAAACCTTTAATTGAACAAGGTAAAATTATAGATAAAGAAATAGTTAAATTTGTAGAGAATGGTTTATTTACAACATTAACAAATGTAAACTTTGATGCTGAAGTTCATGTGAGATTATTGAAGGAATCTCAAAAGATAAAAGAATCATTAAGAGATCAAGCACCAGAAGGAGAATATCCAGATGCAGCTACATACAATTTAAGTGATACAAAAGAAGAGATGTTAAAGGATTCAGTAAAAGCAGGGATAATGTATGATCAGAATCTAGATGCTGATATTCGTTCCTTAAGATCAACTATTCTATATGGATTAAAAGGTGTGGCTGCTTATGGGCATCAAGCAAGGTTTATTAATTACAATAATGACCAGGTAGATAATATTTATTTCTTAGGATTAGAAGCTACTACAAATGATAACTTAAGCTTGGATGATATGATACGTATGACAATGAGGGTTGGAGATATGAGCGTGCAAGTAATGCAGCTTTTAGATGAAGCTAATACTACTAGATACAAAAATCCTTCTCCTCATAAGGTAAATGTTAATATTAAAAAAGGTCCATTTATTATAGTATCTGGTCATGACCTTAGGGATTTAGAAATGCTTTTAGAGCAGACAGAAGGTAAAGGAATTAATATTTATACACATGGTGAAATGTTGCCATCCCATGGATATCCAGAACTAAAAAAATATAAACATTTAGTAGGAAACTTTGGTTCTGCATGGCAAAACCAACAAAAAGAATTCGATGGAATTCCGGGCTGTATTTTAATGACTACTAACTGTTTGATGAGACCAAGAGAAACCTATAAAGATAGGATATTTTCAACAAGTGTTGTAGGCTGGGATGGAATAAAGCATATCGATGTTCTAGAAGATGGAACTAAGGATTTTAGTGAGATAATAAATAAAGCATTAGAATTAGGCGGCTTTAAAGAAGATGAAGAAGAAAAAGAAATCTTAGTGGGCTTTGGACATCATGCAACATTATCTCATGCTGAAGCAATTGTTAATGCGGTTAAGGAAGGAAAGGTTAGACATTTCTTCTTAATCGGTGGGTGTGATGGTGCAAGGCCAGGAAGAAGTTATTATACTGAATTTGCTCAAAAGGTACCAAAAGATTGTATTATCCTTACACTGGCATGTGGAAAATATAGATTTAATAAATTAGACTTCGGAGAAGTGGCTGGACTTCCAAGATTATTAGATGTAGGTCAATGTAATGATGCATATTCAGCAGTTAGAATTGCAACAGCACTTGCAGATGCATTTAATACAGATGTTAATGGATTACCATTATCAATAATTCTTTCATGGTATGAGCAAAAAGCAGTTGCTGACCTTTTAGCATTACTTTCATTAGGCGTAAAAGGAATCTACCTTGGACCATCACTTCCAGCATTTGTAAGCCCTAATGTATTACAATATTTAGTGGATACATTTAACATAAGACCTATAAGTGAACCAGATGATGATTTAAAAACTTGTTTGCAACAAGGTGTGTAAAATATAAAAAAAATACATTAACAATATTAATAAAAGTGTTATAAACTATTTAAAAGAATCTAATTGATGAAGGTTATATTATCAATTAGATTTTTTTGTATTATTATAAACGTACATCATAGGCTTTGTTATGATTTAGCATAATTGCAAACTTTAAATTTTGTCTCATCAGAAGTTATACAATACTAATTTGTTATTCATTTCGCTCAGAACCTCTGGGGTAATAGTCGTGAGTTTACGAACGACTTGCTTAAAGCGTATCATTAGATTTAAACAGCTTGATGATACATTTATTATTTAGATTGAATATATCCTATACCGTCTGGTAATATGTTATAGCTTGTAAGACCCACACACCTATCAACTTCAATAAATATAATTTTTTTTAAATGTTCTAAACCATCTATTTTTGCCTTAGTAATCTGTCTATCCTCATTACTATATGAGTGACGATATGAATGATGGCAAATACACCATTTTTTATTTTTTAAATATGATGTATAAGCATCTCGTAGAAGTTTTTCTTCAATGTCATTCAATTTGATTTTATCCATAATATAACTCAATCTCCTTTTTTCATAGAAAACATTTTCAGTATTATTATGTATAGTAAATTTAATATTTATGTATATTTGAACGGTCGGAATGGTTTTATTTATGGCATAACTTAACAGTAGTAATACTGGTATATTTATTTTAATACTGCACACAATAATATATTAAAGAAATCATTGATATTTATTGTTATAGTAAATTTTCTTGTAATAATACTTGAATGCACTATTACGATAGGTAATAGTGAAACTATAATAACTAATGCCTCAATTGCAATAGATAAATTCCAGAGAATAAGTAAAGTCTAGGCCACTACCCCTTAGGTCCAACATTAGGACCTAAGGGGTAGTGGCCTAGAGTTTATGAACGACTTACTATATTATATAGTTTAAAATTTTTCGTAAATATGCTATAATTAACAAAATAAGTAAATTGATAGAGGTAAGTTAGTTATGATAATTAATTGTAAGGATATCAGAGCGGAAGCAAGACGGAGTTTGAAAGGATTTTGGAAGGTAATAATATTAATTAGTCTGGTATATAAGCTTGTTGACATTGTTGGGGATTTCATTCCAAAATCAAGTACTTTAGTGATTGTTCTAATGTCAGTTATTTCTACTATCTATGGATCATTTTTTTTGTTTGGATACACATCCGTAATATTGAAACTAGTAAGAGGCCAAAATATTAAATTAAAAGATATGCTTTCTGGAAGGTTTTTAAAAGCATTAGCAATAAACGTAGTAGTGGGTATTTATACTATATTGTGGTCACTGCTTTTGATAATTCCCGGAATTATAGCAGCAATTAAATATTCTATGACTTTTTATGTATGGGTAGATAATCCAAACATTGGCATTAATGAAGCAATAAGTAGAAGTACTGAAATGACTGATGGGCATATAATGGATATATTTACATTAGGACTAAGTTTTATTGGCTGGATAGCATTAATATTTGTTCCAGCTGCTATTGTTGGATACTGGCATCAACAATACTTTACCATAATTGCATCTGTTGGAATGGTTTTTCTAACTCCATATATCGATTTAGCAATGGGAACTTTATATACTAAGTTAGCTGAAGAGCAAAAAACCGAAATATAGATTTGTGCTGATATATGGAATAGATTATTCAAGCAAAAATGCAACATTATAATTTAGTAGTAATTTTTAATAAAAATATTATTGACTAAATATACATGTATAGAATATAATTGGTAATAAGCAAAACATAGTAAGTTAATAGGAGTAATATGAAAAAAGGATATTTATATGAAGTTAATGCAGTGAAGGGAATAAGTGCATTAGGAAAATTTTTCTGATGGGAATTCTAAATGGAACTTATATAGAATACATCCTAGATTAATAAATTGAATAATAAAATTTATCAAACAGTATCTGACTGGTAAACCAGAGGACATGTTTCTAAGAATAGAAGCATGTCTTTTTTATATATAACTTTATTCAAAGTTATAATTATAATTTGAAAAGTATTTTACATAAAGATATTTTTCCATATGTATAGAGAGGGTGATACAATGTCAAAAAAAACAATAAATATTGAATTAACAGAAGTAGATAACAGAGAAATGAGATTAGGAACTATAACTGCTTGGGATGGTTCAGCAACGGAGTTGTGGAAAGAATCAAATTATGAATTGAGAAGTCAAAGAAAAAATGGCTGTGCTGGAAACCAAAAAGCTTGTCGATTGTGTGAATTAGATTCGCCGTTAAATCAACAGACCATGTGTGCCAATGCGATTGTTGAATGTCAAATAGGAAATATTACAGATTGTATACTTATTCAGCATGCTCCAATTGGGTGCTCAGCAGATAATCCTTGGTTTAATCTTGCTTTTAACATGGGGCTTGGAAGAAGGAATAAGCCACCACAAAATTTACAGATTTATAGCACAAATCTTTTGGAAAATGATATGGTTTTTGGCGCATCGGATAAACTAAGACAAACAATACGGGATGTAAAGGAACGTTTTAATCCTAGAGCAATTTTTATCTCCATGTCGTGTGCTACTGCTATTATAGGTGAAGATATAGATAGTGTTGCAGAAGAGATGGAGGAGGAAATTGGAATAACAGTTATTCCGTTGCATTGCGAAGGGTTTCGATCAAAACACTGGAGTACTGGATTTGATGTTTCACAGCATGGAGTTTTACGTCAAATAGTGAAGCGTAACCCTGAAAAGCAGAAAGATTTAATTAACATTGTAGCTTTGTGGGGAACTGATTATTTTACAGAAATATTAAAACCTCTTGGTTTGAAAGTAAATTATATGATAGACATGGCAAGCTACGATGAACTTGCTCAGGCTTCTGAAGCAGTGGCTACTGCAACTTTTTGTCACACACTTGGTTCTTATATGGCTACAGTGCTTGAAGAACAATTTGATGTTCCTCAAGTTGATGCACCTCAACCTTATGGAATCGCAGGTACGGATGCTTGGCTCCGAGCAATTGGAAAGATTGTTGGCAAAGAAAAAGAAACCGAAGAGTATATAAAGACTGAGCATGAAAGAGTGCTCCCTCAAATTCAAAAATTGCGCGAAAAGTTTAAGGGAATTAAAGGATTTGTTATGACAGGCTCATCCTATGCACATAGCCTTATTTCAGTTTTACGTGAATTAGGAATAGGAGTTGATGGTTCGGTGGTATTTCATCACGATCCTGTTTATGATGGTGGACATGAGAAACAAGATACCCTGCATGAACTCATCAGCAATTATGGAGACATTCCTAATTTTACAGTAAGTAAAACACAGGCATTCCAACTAAATGCTTTATTTAAACGAGTGGAGACAGATTTTGTAATAATTCGACATCAAGGACTTGCACCTGAGGCAGCAAAGCTTGGTATCCCATCTTTAGCCATGGGTGATGAACATTTCCCTGTTGGTTATGATGGAATAATTCGGACAGGTGAGGTTTTGTTAGATATTCTTGCTAGAAAGAAATTTAATGAAGTTCTTTCTAGACATGTTAAAAGTCCGTATAATGAATGGTGGCTTAGTCAAAATGATCCATTTTTGCTTGCAAGACATCCTGAAGTTCTTGACGAACGAGTTAAACTTTTGTAAGTGAGTTACACTGAGACTTTGGTTAAGAGAGGTAAGGGGAATCAATAACTATTGGCGTTACGATAAAATAATTAAAAAAATAAAAAATCGAGAAAATTCAGGAGAAGAATTTTTGTAAGAATATATAAGGAGGATTAGAATGACTAAGATTAATATAGAGAAAAAAAGTAATACAATAGTACATCCACATTATGCTTGTGCGGTTGGTGGTGTATATACTACAGTAGCAATTAAGGGTGGGGTTCCGATTGCAAATTGTGGTCCTGGATGTATGTACAAGCAATATTTTTTTATGGGGTTTGAAAATGGTTTTCAAGGTTCTACTAGTTATGGCGGCGGTAATGTTCCTAGTGCAAATGTAGGTGAGAATGACATAGTATTTGGTGGTGAAAAAAAACTTGATGATTTAATAAAATCAGTTTTAGCAATTTATAATGGTGAATTATTTGTGGTAGCTACAGGATGTACTGGAGAACTTATAGGAGATGATGTTGGATCAATTGTAAAGAAATATCGTGAGGCAGGTTATCCTATAGTATATGCAGATACAGCGGGCTTTAAAGGTTCAAACCTTATAGGTCATGAAATTGTTGTGCAAGCAATAATAGATCAATTTGTTGGAGATTATAAAGGTGAAAAGAAAAAGGGATTAATTAATTTGTGGCTTGAGACACCATTTTTTAATACAAATTGGCGTGGAGATTACTTGGAAATTGTAAGAATCTTAAGAAGCATAGGATTTGAAGTAAATGTACTTTTTGGACCACAAAGTGGCGGTGCAAAAGAATGGAAGGAAATTCCTAAAGCACAATTTAATCTTGTAATTTCGCCTTGGGTAGGGGTAAATATTGCGAAACATTTAGAAAAAAAATATGATCAGCCTTATTTGCATATTCCTGTAATACCTGTTGGTGAGGAAGCTACTACTGCTTTTATAAGACAATTAGTTCAATATTCAGGAATTGATGCTGAAAAATCAGAAGCGTTTATTGCAGAAGAAACAGAATTGTATTATTACTTTTTAGATTCTTTTTCACATATGTTTGCAGAGTATTGGTATGGCTTACCTTCTCGATTTGCTGTTGTGGGAGACAGTGCTTATACACTTGCATATACAAAGTTTTTGGCAGATCAAATAGGACTTATACCAGTAAAACAAATAATTACGGATAATCCACCAGAGAAATTTAGAGAGGAAATAAGTAAGGAATTTAGAAACCTATCAGAAGGTGTGTCTGTGGAGGTAGAATATATTGAAGATGGTTATCTTGCAGAAAAATCACTTTCAGAAGCTGATTTTGGTTCAGGAGTTCCATTGATATTAGGTTCGACATGGGAATCTGAAGTAGCACGAGAAAAAAATGCATTACTAATAGAAATAGATCCGCCTTCTTCTGAGACAGTAGTACTGAATAGAAGCCACATAGGATATAGAGGTGCTTTACAGTTTATAGAAAGAATTTATACGTCAACTGTAGGTGGAAAATAAAAGTTATCTATATTACATATATAGAAGAAATACTTTATACAATGGTAATTAAAAATATCTTTTCTATTTTATCCATGCAGAAAATGACAGAACAGAAGAGTTCAATTAAGATGAATGCATAAAAGCTTAAGTAATATCCTAGGAATGGATGTGATTTGTTGGTAAATATAATTTAATAATAAACAGTTGACTAGAAAACTAGAGGCTAAGTATATTCTTAAATATTTAAGAATATACTGGCCTCTAACTTTTGTATAAAATTTTAATGAATTGGAGTGTTATAAATGGGAGGAAAAAGATTAAGACAAGTAGCTATATATGGAAAAGGAGGAATAGGTAAGTCAACAACAACACAAAATTTAACAGCAGGACTTACTGAACTTGGAAAGCATGTTTTAGTAGTAGGATGTGATCCTAAGGCAGATTCAACTAGATTATTACTAGGAGGGTTAGCTCAAAAAACAGTATTGGATACATTAAGGGAAGAAGGCGAGAATATAGATTTAGATGCAGTTGTAAAGACTGGATTTGGAAATACTAAATGCGTTGAATCAGGAGGGCCAGAACCTGGAGTTGGATGTGCAGGAAGAGGAATAATTACATCAATTGGATTACTTGAAAGATTAGGAGCTTACACAGAAGATTTAGATTACGTATTTTACGATGTACTTGGTGATGTTGTTTGTGGTGGATTTGCTATGCCAATAAGAGAAGGAAAGGCACAAGAAATATATATAGTAGCTTCAGGAGAAATGATGGCATTGTATGCAGCAAATAATATTTCAAGAGGTATTCAAAAGTATGCATTAAAAGGTGGAGTAAGACTTGGGGGAATAATTTGTAATAGCAGAAATGTTGATGGAGAATTGGATCTTTTAGAAGCTTTTGCAAAGGAGCTTGGAACACAATTAATACACTTTGTTCCAAGAGACAATGTAGTACAAAGAGCAGAGATAAGAAAAAAGACAGTTATTGAATTTGAACCAGAAGCAAAACAAGCTGATGAATATAGAACATTAGCTAAAAAAATAGAAGAAAATCAATTGTTTGTAATACCAAAACCAATGAAACAAGAAAGATTAGAAGAAATATTATCCGAATATGGATTAGATGCTTAAAATGTTAAAAATAAGGGAAGGAGCAGAGCAATGCCAATAAAAATTCCTGCTGAATTACCTGCATTTAAGGTGTTACGTGATGATAATATATTTGTAATTAACAGTGAAAGGGCAGATACCCAAGATATAAGAGTATTGAAAATAGCAATTATTAATTTAATGCCAAAGAAAATAGTAACAGAAAATCAATTATTAAGATATTTGTCTAATACACCATTACAAGTAGAAATCAAGTTGATTCAAACAAAGAGCTATGTCTCTCATACCACACTGTTAGACCACTTAGAGAAGTTCTATAATTATTTTGATGAAATAAAGAATGAAAAGTTTGATGGACTTATAATAACAGGTGCGCCAGTAGAAAAAATGAAATTCGAAGACGTAACATACTGGAAAGAACTTACTGAAATTATGGAGTGGAGTAAGACTAATGTATTCTCAACACTACATATTTGCTGGGGAGCTCAAGCAGGGTTATATTATCATCATAATGTACCTAAATATGATTTAAAGGAAAAGATGTTTGGAATATTTTTGCATCGCGTAAATGATGAGAAAGCTGATATTACAAGAGGGCTTAGTGATATTTTCAATGCTCCTCATTCTAGATATACTGAAGTTAAAGGAGAGGATATAGAAAAAGTTAATTATCTTGAGATTTTATCTGAATCAGAAGAAGCAGGAATATTTATTGTAGCGACACAAGATAGAAGAAAAATTTATATTACAGGACATCTTGAGTATGATAGAAACACATTAAATGATGAATATATAAGAGATAAAGAAAAAGGAGAAAAAATAGATATTCCTAAAAATTATTTTAAGAATAATGATCCAAATGAAATCCCTATTCATTCGTGGAGAGGTAGTGCAAATATAGTTTTTAGTAATTGGCTAAACTATTGTGTATATCAAAATACACCTTATGATATTGAAACACTTCATTAATTTAAAATCACAAAACTAAAATTACAGTTATTAAATAATGATATAAAAAATGGATATCGATTAATAAGTCATAATAATTAAAGGGGGCGAGGCTTGCAGATTTAGGAAAAGAATTAATTATATATTAATAAAAAATAGGACAGCTTGTATTAACAATTGAGAAAAAAATCGCGTGGAAATCATAGTAAATTAATCATATAACCATGATTAATAAAAATAAAGATAAAAATAATGGAGGAAAAATTATGAGTAATCAAGAAAGAAAATTAAAATTCGAAACGTTACAACTTCATGTGGGACAAGAACAAGCAGACCCAACAACAGATTCAAGAGCAGTGCCAATATATCAAACAACTTCATATGTATTTAGAAATTCAGCACATGCAGCTGCAAGATTTGGACTAGCAGATGCAGGAAATATATATGGACGTTTAACAAATTCTACACAAGATGTTTTTGAAAGGCGTGTTGCAGCTTTAGAAGGAGGGGTAGCAGGTCTTGCAGTAGCATCAGGGGCAGCTTCAATAGCGTATTCAATTCAAAATATAACAAAGGCAGGAGACCATGTAGTAGCAGCTAAGACTATATATGGAGGAACATATAATTTATTAGCACATACGTTAGCTGATTATGGAGTAACTACAACATTTGTAGATCCAGGAAATTTAGAAAACTTTAAAAATGCAATTAAAGATAATACAAAAGCAATATTTATAGAATCACTTGGAAATCCTAATTCAAATATTATAGATGTTGATGCATTATCAGAAATTGCACATAATCATAAAATTCCACTAATAGTTGATAACACATTTGGAACACCATATTTATTTAGACCAATTGAACATGGTGCAGATATAGTAGTTCATTCAGCAACTAAATTTATAGGTGGACATGGTACATCATTAGGTGGAGTAATTGTAGATTCAGGAAAATTTGATTGGATAGGATCAGGAAAGTTCCCACAATTAACAGAAGCTGATCCAAGCTATCATGGAATTAAATTTGCAGAAGTAGTTGGACCAGCAGCTTATGTAACAAGAATAAGAGCAATTCTACTAAGAGATACTGGTGCATCAATTAGTCCATTTAATGCATTTTTACTATTACAAGGATTGGAAACTCTTTCTTTAAGACTTGAAAGACATGTTGAAAATACATTAAAGGTAGTAGATTTCTTAAATAAACATCCAAAAGTTGAAAAAGTAAATCATCCATCATTAGCAGATAGCCCGGATAACGCATTATATAATAAATATTTTCCAAATGGTGCAGGATCTATATTCACTTTTGAAATTAAAGGCAAAGCAAAAGAAGCTCAAGAATTTATTGATAAGTTAGAAATATTCTCATTACTTGCAAATGTTGCAGATGTTAAATCATTAGTAATACATCCAGCAAGTACTACTCACTCACAATTAAGTGGAGAAGAATTATTAGATCAAGGAATTAAGCCAAATACAGTTCGCCTTTCAATAGGAACTGAGCATATTGATGATATAATCTATGATTTATCACAAGCATTTGAAAGTTAAGTTAAGTTAAAAATGCGAATGAATGAATTTTTGTAAGAAATAGTTAACATTATTTAATAGTAAAATATTATATTTAGAATTGTTGACTAGAAAACTAGGGACTAATTATTTTGTTAAATAAATTTAACGAAATAATTAGTCTTTTGCTATTTTATTAATGAGATTATAGAAGTTTAACGTAGTTGTCCTTAATAATATAAGAAATATCATAATAACTATAATCTAATATATGGTAATAATTATTAGAGGGTATATTATTTACCT
>NZ_MZGT01000028.1 GCF_002029255.1 Clostridium chromiireducens | reverse complement strand
CTTATGAATATGTTATCCCATCATACTAAATGGAGTGAAATTAGTAAATCTTTAAAACTATTATTTATACCAGATATATTTATATGGATTATGGATATAACCATAAAATATATTGTTCTTCTTGGTGAATACTCTATTAACTTACTATATGCATTAAGACTTAGATCAATTGGTATAACTAATAACAAATATAATTCGCTAACTGGAATTATGGGGAACTTATTTATAAAGTCTTACAAAATGAGTGAAGAGATGTTCCATGCTATGGAATGTAGGGGCTTTGTGGGAGAATATACTTCAAAGATCAATCTTAGGTTTAAAAAAGCAGATTATGTTTATTTAGCTGTAAATATACTTTTGGTCATTTTGTTTATATTATAATTTCCTTTCAGATGTCTTACTAAACAAATTTAGGAGAAATATTAATGATAAGATTAGAGAATATTTCATTTACATACAAGAATAAAATAGCGCTTGATAATGTGAATGTCCATATAAAAGAAGGTGAATCTATAGCTATAATAGGACCAAATGGGAGTGGTAAATCAACTTTTTTAAAATTATTAAATGCTATTATTTTCTCAAGCCATGGAAAATATATATTTGATAAAATCGAGATAAACGAAGAAACATTAAAAGATACTAAGTGTTTAAAATTGTTTCATAAGAAGGTGGGTTTTGTATTCCAAAATTCTGACGCTCAGCTTTTTTGTTCAACTGTATTTGAAGAAATAGCATTTGGGCTTTTGCAAATGGGTTTACCAGAAGAAGAAATTAATAAGAGAGTAAGTGATTGTTTAAATCTGCTTAATATAGATAAATTAAAAGAAGAGCATCCTTACAATCTAAGTGGAGGAGAAAAAAAGAGAGTAGCAATTGCTAGCGTTTTAGCTATGAATCCAGAGGTGATAACTCTAGATGAGCCTATGAATGGTATAGATCCTAAGGGGAAAAGGTTTCTAAGAGAATTACTAATTGGTTTAAATAAAAGTGGTAAAACTATAATTTGTGCTACTCATGATTTTGAATATATTGAAGGCGTTTTTAATAGAGCTATTGTGTTTTCTGATGAACATAAAATAATAAGAGATGACGAGTATGAGAAGATCATAAAAGATGAAGAGTTTTTAAGAAAATACAACATTATATAGTTTAAGACAGTGATAATTAATTTATTTAGCCTATACCAATAAATTGAGGGAGTGAATTTAATGAAGATATTATATTATGATTGTTTTTGCGGCATAAGTGGAGATATGAACTTAGCAGCATTATTAGATTTAGGAGTGCCTAAGGAATATTTGCTGAAAGAAATTTCAAAACTTAATTTAGATTCTGAATATGAGATAAAGATTGAAAGTGCTGCAAAACTTGGGATAACGGGAACTAGAGTAGATGTTATATTAAAGAATAAGTTACATAATAATGAAAAAGGTGAACACAGTCATTCTCACAACCATGACCATTCTCATACACATGGCGAGAAAGGGCACGATCATGATCACTCTGATGATCATGACGGAAATGGCCACAATCATGAGAATAATCATTTAGACAATCATGGTCATAGCCATAGTCATGCGGATGAACATGAGCATCACCATAGAAATTTAAAAGATATAGAAAATATAATAAATTCTAGTGATTTAAATGATAATGTAAAAAAATTAAGTTTAGATATGTTTATGAGAGTAGCAGAAGCTGAAGCAAAAGTTCATGGAAAATCTTTATATGAAGTGCATTTTCATGAAGTAGGTGCTATTGACTCTATAGTTGATATGGTAGGTGCAGCTATTTGTTTGGATTATTTACAGATTGATAAAATTATTGCATCTCCAGTTCAAGTTGGAGGCGGTTTTGTTAAATGTGCTCATGGGCTTATGCCAGTTCCTGCACCAGCGACAGTTGAAATATTAAAGAATATTCCAATTAATACTGGAATAGTGCAATTTGAAACAACTACTCCTACAGGGGCAGCAATACTCGCAGCTAATGTTCAAGAGTTTACAACAAAAATAGATTTTTCAATAAATAAAATAGCATATGGAATTGGTCATAGAGATCTAGAGATTCCTAATGTTTTAAGAGTTTATCTAGGAGAAAAAGAAAGTTCAGAGAAAATAGAAGAGCAATATATATTAGAAACTAATATAGACGATATGAATCCAGAATTTTATGGTTATGTTGAAGAAAGACTTTTTGATGCGGGAGCGTTAGATGTTTTTAAAACACCTATATTTATGAAAAAGGGAAGACCAGGAATAAAGTTAAGTTTATTAATTGGCGAAGAAATCGAAAAAGAAGTTTTGGGTATAATTTTTGAGGAAACCACTTCTATAGGGGTAAGAAAATATAAAGTTGAGAAGATAATGCTTGATAGAGAATTTTCAAAGGTACAAACCCAATATGGGGAAGTTACCATTAAAAAATCTTTTTATAAAGGAAATTTAGTTAAATATAAACCGGAATATGAGGATTGTAAGAAGATTGCAAAAGAAAATAATGTAACTATGGAAAAGCTTTATAAAGAAATTTATAGTAAAACTTCAGATATTTATAATAAGTAGATTAGTAATGGAAAATATATGTGTGAGAGGCGGAAGAAGTAAATGATGAAGAGTGATAAATATAATGAGTTAGTAAAGTATCTTAAAAGCTTAGGAAGAGTAGTCTTAGCATTTTCAGGAGGAGTAGACAGCACATTCTTGCTTA
Organism: Clostridium chromiireducens; assembly: GCF_002029255.1. Lineage (GTDB taxonomy): Bacteria > Bacillota > Clostridia > Clostridiales > Clostridiaceae > Clostridium > Clostridium chromiireducens. The sequence goes on along the minus strand of NZ_MZGT01000028.1, from coordinate 63,256 downwards.
GAGTAGCAAAAGAGGCTTTGGGAAATGATGTAAAAGCGGTTACAATACTATCACCATATATTCCAAAATGGGAAATAGCAGAAGCTAAAGAATTAGTTAATGAATTAGGAGTACAGCATGAAATTATAGAAGCTCCAATTATTGATTCAATTAAATTTAACCCTGAAGATAGATGTTATCTTTGCAAGACAGCAGTATTTAGTATGATATTAACTGTTGCAAAAGAACAAGGATATGATTGTGTAATTGACGGAACTAACTTTGACGATATAAGTGATTATAGGCCAGGCCTTAAAGCATTAAAAGAATTAGAAGTAAAAAGCCCTCTTTTAGAGTGTAAGTTAACTAAGGCGGAAATACGAGAATTTTCTAAAGAATTAGGCCTTAATACCTGGGATAAGCCGCCATATGCTTGTCTTCTAACAAGAATACCTTATGGAAATGAATTAAAAGTTGAAGATTTTGAGAAAATTGAAAATGCAGAAAAATTTATGATGAGTATCGGTTTTAGAGCTGTTAGAGTAAGATGTCATGGGGAGCTAGCAAGAGTTGAGGTAAGCAGACAAGATAGAAGTAGGTTATTTAATGAAGAACTTTTAGACACTATTTCTGAAAAAATAAAAGAATGTGGATTTAAATATGTAACATTAGATCTACAAGGATATAGAGTAGGAAGTTTTAATGAAACTATAAATATTCAGAGTGATATTTAGACTTAGGTGACAACCCGGCGAAATAAGTAACATATTATCTTACTTATTTCTAGTGTATTGATTAACATATGTAAAAAATTATGATTGTTAATTCAAATATTAAGTAAAAGCATAGTTTGCATGTTTGTATCGAAAAATTAAAATTGACAGAATGTGATGACTACCAAGGTATATTTAAATGGCATAATAAATAGTGAACAAGAATCTTAGGAGGATTATAAGGCAAATGGATAAGGAAGAAATTAAAGGCTTATTAGAAAGTGTAAAAAATAATAAAGTAAATATAGAAGAAGCTCTAGAAAAATTGGAAGATTTACCTTTTAAAGATTTAGGTTTTGCTAAGATAGATAATCATAGAGAAATTAGAGTAGGTTATCCGGAAGTAATATATTGTGCAGGAAAAACAGTAGAGCAAGTTAAAGAAATCGTTAAGTTTATGCTAACAAAAAATAATAATATATTAGGAACTAGAGCTACTGAAGAAATGTATAATGCGGTGAAAGAAATATGTGAAGAAGCAGAATATAATAAACTTGGAAGAACCATAACAATTAAAAAGAAGGAACAATCTCCAACAGAAAGTTATATCGCAATTGTTGCAGCAGGAACTTCAGATTTACCAGTAGTGGAGGAAGCTTATGAGACTGCGAAGATTTTAGGTAACAAAGCTCTGAAGATAACAGATGTAGGTGTTGCAGGTATACACAGGCTTTTCTCAAGATTAGATGTTATAAGAGGAGCAAAAGTTGTTATAGTAATTGCAGGAATGGAAGGAGCTTTAGCTAGTGTTATAGGAGGATTAGTAGATAAACCTATAATAGCAGTTCCAACAAGTGTTGGATATGGAGCTAATTTTGGAGGAATTGCAGCTTTATTATCTATGTTAAATAGTTGTGCTAGTGGAGTGAGTGTAGTTAATATAGACAATGGATTTGGAGCAGCATATAATGCTAGCATAATTAATAAGCTTTAAATAAATAAAATTTTCAAAATCATAATTTTTATTAAATAATAACTTTACATAAGTAGAAAGTAAATAGGTTATTATTTTCAATTTAATAAAGTATAAAAAGCGTTTAAATGTACACCCTAATAATGAGGTGATACAAATGGATAATAATAAAAATAGAATAAAAGACAGGCCTAAATCTAATGCTGAACGTAGAAAAATAGACCCTAAGGGGAATGCAGATTTGGGGATTATTGACGGTAAAAAGATAGGTGCGCCGCCTCATAAAGAAAAGGATCACCTATAGAATAAGTAGGATATATCAAAATAATTATTATATTTAATTTGATATATCCTTTTATATTTTTACTCAATAAGTTTATGTAAAAAATAATTTTACATAAACTTATTTATGCTAAAATATTATGTAAAAGGAGAATATTAAAATGGAATTAGAGTTAGATGTATGTGAATTAGGGAAAGCCTTAAAAAAAATAGAAGAAAAATATAAGTTGGGTATATTAGTTAAGTTAATATTAAATGGAGGATGGATGACCATTAGAGGCACGGCTTCAATATTAAAGTATCCAGATGGTGAAAAAACAGACTGCGGTGGAAAAGGTGATAATATCATTGATATAAGAGTTGAGAACGAAGAAAGTCTAGAAGGAATAACAATAAAAATTACTGGGATTAAGAATAAGAAATTTAAGATAGATATCTCAAGTACCCGATATAAAGAGATAAATCCCAATAATCTAACTATTAACCAAATAAAAATAAATGAAAACGAAAGCAAATTAAGAATTGATGAAAATATCATTTTTACAATAGCTGCACCCATTGATGAAATAAGTAAGCTTATAGAGTGTTAAATAACCAAAGTATAAAAATATAAAAGATGTACATACTATTATTGAGAGTTAAGGCACAGTCAAAAAAATAATCATAACATTTTGAACTTGTTATTTTCTTTTATGTGCCTAAAGGAATAGGAGTGTGATAAAGATGGACAATAGTATGAAAAGAAAACATACCAATAAGCATAAAACTTTAAATCATAATCCTCAAGCAGAAAGCGTAAAGGCAGTTTTTGGTGAACCAAAAGCTAAAGATTCTGAGTTTATTCCAAGAACTTTTGATTAGTAGGTATATAGTACCATTCAAAATAATTGCTATTTTAAGTTAAAATAGCAATTAAGCTCAAATAATTAAATAATAGTCAAAGGAATATTTAAGTTGAGAAACTTAAATATTCCTTTTTTTAAGTACAAATACAGCATTTATAAATTTATAATTTCGGTAAGTTATATGTCGTTTATCTAAGTATTTAAATATTTTTTAATAAAATAATGTAATAAGGGCTATAAAGTGAAAAAATTCTATAGTCATTATTTATCTTTTTATTTAATACAAATTAAAGAACAACTAATTAAAAAAAGTAGTCATAATGTCTTTGTTTAACTGAATATATTTTAGGTATAAAGGAGGAGGAGTGTTTATGAGTATGAACTTTAGAGAATTTATAGAAATAGATAGAGAAAAATATAACACCCAAAAGTTTGAAGGAAATTTTTTAGACTACTTAGAACTTGTAAGAGAGAATCCAGAAATGGTTAAACTTGCTCATAAGAGATTACATGAAATGATTATGAGTAAGGGAGTAGAAGAGTTAAAGGCTGAAGAGAATCCCAGAGTAAGAAAAATCTATGGAAATGATTTGATAAGAAGGTATGGCTTTTTTAAAGATGATTTTTTTGGAATTGATAAAGTTATAATGAAACTTGCTAGTTATTTTAAATCTGCAGCCATGAAAGGTGAAGAAGCAAGACAGGTTTTATATCTTGTTGGTCCAGTAGGGGCTGGTAAATCTTCAATAGTAGAGAGTTTAAAATCTGCTTTAGAAAGCTGTGAGTCAGTCTTTTCGTTGAAGGGCTGTCCTATGCATGAAGAACCACTTCATTTGATTCCAAAGCATTTAAGACCCAAATTTGAGGAAATGCTTGGGGTACAAATTGAAGGAGATCTATGTCCAGTTTGCAGATATAGACTTGTTCATGAACTTAAAGGAGTTTATGAGGATTTTCCAGTTGAAAGAACAGGATTTTCTATCAGATCAAGAAAAGGAATTGGAGTAGTACCTCCTGTTGATCCAAATAATCAGGATACATCAATTTTGACAGGATCAGTTGATATTTCTAAGATGGATTTGTATTCTGAAGATGATCCAAGAATTTTCTCTCTAAATGGAGCGTTTAATGTTGGTAACCGTGGACTTGTAGAATTTATAGAGGTATTTAAAAATGATGTTGAATATCTTCATACAATAATTACTGCAACTCAAGAAAAATCAGTACCATCTCCAGGTAAAGGTTCAATGATATACTTTGATGGAGTTATAGTTGCTCACTCAAATGAGGCAGAATGGAATAAATTTAAATCAGATCATACGAACGAAGCAATATTAGATAGAATTGTAAAAGTTGAAGTCCCTTATTGTTTAGAGTTGGATGAGGAAGTAAAAATTTATGAAAAGATAATAAAAAAGAGTAATTTTAAAGCTCATATAGCACCGCATACTATTAAGATAGCTGCAATGTTTGCAATACTTTCAAGATTAACACCTTCTGCTAAAGTAGATGGTATGACAAAACTTAAAATTTATAATGGAGAAGAAATTGTTGAAAAGGGAACAACTAAGAAAATTGATATTGGAGAACTTAGAGAAGAAGCGGGCCAATATGAAGGAATGAAAGGAATAAGTACAAGATTCATAATAAAGGCTATTGATAATGCTCTTTCTGAATCAGGTCAAGATTGTATAAATCCACTCAGCATAATGGAAAGCATAATTAAATCAGTAAAAGAACTTGATATTGCAGCTGATGATAAGAAGAAGTATTTAGGATTTATTCAAGACAATATTAGAAAAGAATATAATAAAATTCTTGAAAGAGAAATTACTAAAGCATTTATTCATTCTTTTAGAGAACAAGCTGAGAGTTTGTTTAACAATTATATAGATAATGCTGAAGCATATGTAAATAAGACTAAGATAAAAGATGGTTCAACAGGTGAAGAACTTAATCCAGATGAAGAATTTATGAGAAGTATAGAAGAACAAATAGGTGTGTATGCAGCATCTGCTAAAGGATTTAGATCTGATGTTACTTCATATATGTTCTATATAGTTAGAAATGGTGGAAGATTGGATTATACCTCTTATGAACCTTTAAAAGAGGCCATAGAAAAGAAATTGACTGCTTCAGTCAAAGATTTATCAAGAATTATAACTAAATCAAAAGTTAGAGATAAGGACCAAGCTGAAAAATATGATTCTATGGTAGAAGAAATGAAAAGGAATGGATATTGTCTTCATTGTTGTGATGTGATTCTAAAATATGCAGCTAATAATTTATGGAGGGATTAAAGTAAATTATGGCCATATTTAGAGATTACACTAAAAATCAAATTGATCACGACAGATCCATAGAAGATAGAAGAAGACATAGGCAACTTGTAGAGAAATCAATAAAAGAAAATTTAGGCGATATATTATCTGAAGAAAGTATAGTAGGAGAGAGCAAAAATAAAAAGTTTAAAATACCTATTAAGGGGATTAAAGAATATCAATTTGTTTATGGAAAGAATTCTAAGGGAGTAGCAAGTGGCGTTGGAAATGAAAAAAGAGGAGAAAAAATTGGCAATGGAAGTAAGAAGATAGCCAAAGGGAATCAAGGCGCAGGAAATGAAGAGGGTGATGATGTTTATGAAACAGAAATTACTCTTGAAGAGTTGATGGATTATATTTCTGAAGAGCTAAATTTACCTAATTTAGATCAAAAGAAATATTCGGAGATAGTTACCGAAACTACTGGTAAAAAGAGAGGATATCAAACTCATGGAATAAATCCGCGACTTGCAAAAAAGAAAACAGTTATGTCTAAGATTGCAAGAAAACAAGGGAAGAAAAGAGCATTAAAAGAATTGGAAAGTGAAGAGGAGTTAGAGAGGTTCCCATTTAGAGAAGAAGATTTAAGGTATTATAGAGTTAAATTAAAACCGAGGAAAGATAGTAATGCGGTAATGCTGTTTATTATGGATGCCTCTGGTTCAATGGATATAACAAAGAAGTATTTAGCTCGTTCCTACTTTTTTGTATTAGCTACTTTTCTGAAAAGAAAATACAATAATATATCCTTTGAATTCATATACCATACTACTGTCGCAAAGAGGGTGGATGAATATGAATTTTTCCATAAATCCGAATCAGGTGGTACGTATATATCAAGTGGTATTAACGAAGCTTTAAAGGTAATTGAAGAAAAGTATCCTCCAGCTGCATGGAATATATACAGTATATATGCAAGTGATGGGGATAACTGGTCTGAAGATAACGAGAGAGCTGTTGCTGCAGTTAAAAACATATGTGAAGTTAGTAACATGTTTGGATATGCAGAACTTTTACCGTCCACATATACAACTACAATGTATCACAAGTTCCGGAAAGAGATTACAAATGAGAAGTTTGTTCCTGTAATTATAAAGGAAAAGAAAGATTTATGGGAAGCACTTAAGATTATGCTTAGGAAGGAGTTAAAGGAGGAATAAGAAATTGGAATATAGTTTTAGGGATATTGAAATTTGGAATGAGAAAATAGAGAAAAAAGTTAGAGAATATGGACTAGATTGTTATCCTCAAGAATTTGAAATGATAAATTTCAATGAAATGATAGGGTACGAGGCTTATGTAGGAATGCCTTCAAGATACCCTCACTGGAGCTTTGGAAAATCTTATGAAAAGAACAAAACCCTTTACTCTTTAAACCTTACGGGTCTCCCTTATGAGATGGTAATTAATTCAGATCCTTGTTTGGCATATTTGATGAAAGATAATACATTATTGCTACAAATATTAACTATGGCACATGTATATGGACATAATGATTTTTTCAAAAATAATAGGTTATTTAAACAGGGGACAAATGCAAAATACACTTTAGAAATGTTCAATTTGGATGCGAAGATAATAAGAGGATACATTGACGATCCAAGTATAGGATATTCTGAGGTAGAAAGAATATTAGATGCTGCCCATGCTATAAGATATCAAGCTAAAAGAAGCATTGGTATTAGGGAACTATCCAATGATGAAATTAAAGAAAATATATTAAAAGAGTATGAAAGTAAAAGAGAAAATAGAGGGATTCTCGATGCGTACCAGGATATACAGTTACCTGATTTAGAGAAGATTCCTTTAGAACCTGTTGATGATCTTGTAGGATTTATAATAGAGTATGGTCACCTTCAGGAATGGGAGAAAACTATTTTAAGGATAGTTAAAAGAGAAACGGAATATTTTATTCCACAAATCGAAACTAAAATAATGAATGAAGGCTGGGCAAGTTATTCACATTATAATCTTTTAAAACAACTAGATCTACCTCAAGAATTACATCTTGAATTCTTAAAAAGACACAATGATGTAATAGCGCCTGCAATAGGAGGATTAAATCCATATTACATTGGTTTCAAAGTATTTGAGGACATAGAAAGAAGATATGGAAGAGATAAAATATTTGAGGTTAGAGAAGTTGAAAGAGATTCATCTTTCTTAAGACGCTATTTAACTCGTGACTTGTGTGAAGAACTTAACTTGTTCCAATATAACGAAAGGACTTTTGATATTGTTATAGAGGAAATATCAGATGAAACTGGCTGGAAAGCAATAAGAGATACTTTAAGTTATACTGCTGGTGTGGGTAATATACCATATATTAGGGTTGTAGATTTGAATAAGAAAAATTATACATTAACATTAGAAAATGTTTTTGATGGTAGAGCCCTAGAACTTTCATATGCAAAGGAAACTTTAAAGTATGTTCAAGAATTGTGGGGACATGATGTTAAGCTAATCACTAAATCAACCGATAAGCAGGATGTGATTTTAACTTGTAATCAAGAAAAGAGAATAATTGTATCCTAAGAATTGCAATTAAAATAGAATATGCTAATTATTTTGAGGAGTTGTTACAAAATGAAATTTTAGTAGAATATTCATCTTTGTAACAGCTTCTTCCACTTTAATTTCTTACGTAAAAGTAACCAAAAGGGTAGAAATGAATATTCTATTTATGTAAGAAAGTAATAGTCTTAGGAGATAAAGATGAACTTGAAAGGTAGTAAAACTGAGAAAAATTTATTTAAGACATTTGCTGGAGAGTCCAGAGTTAGAAATAAATATACATTTTATGCAGAAAAGGCAAGAGATGAAGGATTTATGTATATAGCAAATGTTTTTGAGGAAACAGCAGGCAATGAAATGGCTCATGCTAGAGAGGTATATAGAAGATTTTTAGATAGAGTTAATAATACAAAAAATAATTTAATTGAATCCGCACTTGGAGAATCAGAAGAGAATAAAGTTATTTACAAGGAATTTGAGGAAATAGCAAGAGAAGAAGGTTTTGAAGAAATAGCTGATTTTTATAAAGAACTTCAGGAAGTGGAAGGGCATCATAAGGAAAGATTTTTGGCGCTAGCTAAAAGGGTGAAAGATGGGAAAATGTTTAAATTGGATAGAGAGTCAGAATGGTTATGTTTAAATTGTGGCTATATTTATGAAGGTAAGGAAGCACCTATGAGATGTCCATTATGCAGATATCCAAGATCATATTTTAAGAAAAATGATGATGAGGATTGCAAATAGGGGGCAAATATATGATTTATGAATATCCTGAAGACTTTGTAGTTCCTGTTGTTTATACGAAAGATTTAAATCCAATATATAGAGAATGGGAAGTTAAATATTTATATATGGATGAATCAATAGTTCCATTTGATCAATCAGAGGAAGATAAAACTTCTCATATAAATAAAAATGAGAAATCAAAAGACATTTATATTTATTCTTTTAATAGTGATGAAGATACTTATAATAAAAAAATATGTTGTGATAATCTAATTGATGATAATTTAGATGATGTAAATGCTAAGTATATATTAAGTGATATAGATGATGAATATGCAAATAGCGAGACTTTAAGAATATAATAAATAATTATATATTTAATTATTTATCGATGCAATTATAAATATACTAATAGTGAATATTAAAATTGTAGAGGAATGATTATGAAATTTGAAGATTTAGCTAAAAAGCAGTATCAAGATATAGATAATCTAAGTACGTTGCTAAAAAGTTACGTAGATGTTTATAGATTGTTGATTGCAGGAGCTTCAGAGCTATATAATGTGAATTTGACAAAGAAAAGTGAAGTGAGAAAAGCTTTAGAGAGAGTTGAGAATGTAGGCGAGTTGATTGATAAACTGGTTAGCACATTAGATAGATGTGAAGGGGCATACTTAAGATATTGTAAGATAAAAAATGATTACATTACTACAACAACTGAGAAAGATAAAATATTCACTGAAATAGATAATGAGCTAAACTTTCAAAATTCAGAAAGAGAAGAATAGAAATTAATAAAAAACTCTGTCTCAAGTTATAAGACAGAGTTTTTTATAAAGAAGAAAATCTTCTAGATAACAATAATATCTATTCCTTAATATTTCTTCAATTGAAGTTTACTTACCATTAAATATGAGCCGACAATCATTAATATGACAACAGGATAAATTAACATTGCCAATTTTAGGTCAAGCATGACTATGATTAGCGAAATAAGCGCTATAAAACAGCCAACTATAGTTATTGGAACACCAGTGAATACACCATCAAATTGAGCAGTATTAAATCTAGCTAATCTATATGCTCCACATATTGGAAATAATAATAGTATTATAAATCCTAATAAGCCTTTAGGTCCAAAAGATTCAAGATTGAATAGTATGAATACTAATATAGATGGAGCTACTCCGAATGAAACTAAATCAGCTAAAGAATCTAATTCTTTACCTAAATCACTGGAGACATCTAAAAAACGAGCTATCCTACCATCATATCTATCTACCAATCCTGCAAGTAATATAAATATAGCTGATAATTCATATTTATCATTCATTACTGATAATATAGATATAATTCCACAAGACAAATTAATAAAGGTAAATACATTAGGAATACAACTTTTCCTCATAAAATCACTCCTAAAATTATAAAAAATACTTACAAAGAGTTATTATAACACATTATTTAAAATAATATAAGGTATAAATTAACTTTAAGATTTTATTAAGATTATCTAGTATCGACATTGAATAAGTATAATGATATAATAAAGGTCGTCAAATAGCCATTATATGTAATATATTTTATTAGAAACTTAAAAGATTTACAACTTTGTTAATCAAATTGCTATAAATATTTTTAAATTTTTCTAGAAATCTTTATATATAATTAAATTTTGATTTAAGAAAATTATTGGAGGTAGGTTATTTTATGAAAAAAGTAAGATTCATATACAACCCATACTCAGGAGAAAATAGTATAATAAGTGAATTAGATAATGTCATAAAGTTACATCAAGAAGTGGGTTTAACAGTTGTTCCGTATAGAATACAAAAAGGCAAAGATCTTGCAGAGGCATTGGACATAATAGATGAAACATATAGTTATATTTTGATAGCTGGTGGAGATGGAACTGTAGATTCTGTTGTAAATGCCATGAAAAATAAAAACATAAATATACCTATAGGGATATTACCTGTAGGAACAGCAAATGACTTTGGTAAGTTTATTAATATGCCTAATGATATACAACAGGCATGTAAACAAATTCTAGATTCAAAGCCTGTAGCTGTTGATGTAGGTAAAATAAATGATAAGTATTTCATAAATGTAGCCAGCTCCGGGCTTTTTACGGATGTATCTCAAAAGACAGATGTAAATTTAAAGAATACAATAGGAAAATTAGCATATTATTTGAAAGGGCTTGAGGAACTGCCTAACTTTAGAAAACTAAAAATTAAATTATTGTCTCGAGAATGTAATTATGATGGAGAAATGTATTTACTTTTAGTGTTTAATGGTAAAACAGCAGGAAACTTTAATTTAGCCACAGAAGCAGAAATTACAGATGGTAAGTTAGACGTAATAATATTTAAGGCCATACAAGTAATAGAATTATTGCCGCTATTTATAAAACTTTTAAAAGGTGAACACTTAGATTCAGATAAAGTAGTTTATTTTAAAACAGATGATTTATATATTGAATCTTTAGAAGATATAGTCACAGATATTGATGGGGAGAGAGGGCCAGATTTTCCTTTGAGAATTAAATGTATTGAAGGTGGAATTAAACTTTTAGGTATAAAATAACATAATTTATAATAAATATAAGTAACAGGAATATGGATTGGAGCGTAGTTTGTGAACTTTGCATATTATTTATTTTTGTTACTTATAATTTTTTTGTCTATTTCGATTATAAAAAAGAATTTAGAAGTTTCACCAAAGAAAATAAAAATATATCTAGCCATAGTAATTACATTATTTTTATTAAGACATATAGCGCTATTTCTTTTATGCATACTTGAGAATAGTACTGTAATATATTATTTAAAGCCAATAATATTTTTAAATCATTTAGCTATTCCACTTATTGTGCTTGCTATAACTTTTGTTTACTTACGGTCAGAGAAATTAAACTTTGGCGGCAGTTATGCTATTGCGGGAGTTGCGTGTTTAATATATGCAGCTATAATGCAGAACTCAAAAGTTACAGTACAAGTTAACTATTTGTATGGATTCATATTAGAAATAAATAGAGGAACGATTTTATTCCTATTCTCATTAATATTTCTAGCGGTTCTATTAATATTAAATGTAATTTTATTAGATAAGCCTTTTGCTAATAAGAAAGGAATATGGTTTATAATTATAGCTATTACAATAGTAATGTTAGAAGATGTTATTATTCTAGGTGGAATTAAAGTATTCCCTTATTCAGTATTAGGAGAATTGTTATTTCTGATAATTTTGGATTTGGTACTAAAAGGATTTAAGGTATCGTCAAAAAAATGATTAATTGAAAGAGGCTAAAAAATAAAAAATCCACCTAGTTGGTGGATTTTTTTTATTGAACTCTTCTTTTTTTAGAAGAACTATTAGATGTATGATTAGCTGAAGATTTTTTATTATTCTTAGCTGAACCCTTATTTAGATTATTGCTAGAAGAAGTCTTTTCTTTATAATTCAACTTATCAGCATTCTTAGTGTTCCTAGCTGAATCATCTTTTGAGTCATTATTGGATTTATGCTTACCTTGATACCCAAGTTTTCCAGGAGTAAAGCCTATTAAGCAATTTTTTCCATTTCCGATTAAATCCTCTCTATGAGCTTTAATCAGAGCTTTTTTTACTTTTTGATAATTTTTAGGTATAGCAAATTGTATTAATGCTCTTTGCATTTCTTTTTCTTCTGGTGTCTTTGGAACATAAACTTCTTCATTAGTTAGAGGGTTAATACCAGTATAATATATTGTAGTTGATAGACTACCTGGTGTTGGGTAGAAGTCTTGAACTTGCTCTGGTGTATACCCCATTTCTTTAATGTACAAAGCAAGATCTATAGCAGCGTTTAAATCAGAACCAGGATGAGAAGACATTAAATAAGGAACTAAAAATTGTTTTTTGTCTAATTTCTTATTTATTTGAAAATATTTATTTACAAATCTATCATATACTTCCCTTGTTGGTTTACCCATTTGATTTAATACTTTTGGAACAACATGCTCTGGAGCAACTTTTAATTGACCACTAATATGATGCTCGCACAATTCTTTCATGAAGGCATCATTTTTATCATGTATTAAGTAATCATACCTAAGTCCAGAACGGATAAATACTTTTTTTATCCCAGGAAGTTTTCTTACTCTTTTTAATAGTGAAAGATATTCAGTGTGGTCTATTATTAAGTTTTTGCAAGGGGCTGGGAACATACACTGTTTATTTTTACAAGTCCCATGTTCTATTTGTTTCTTGCAGGCTCTATGCCTAAAGTTTGCAGTAGGACCTCCGATATCGTGGATGTATCCCTTAAAATCTGGTAAAGTTGTTAAAAGCTTTGCTTCATCAATAATCGATTCTTGGCCTCTATTTTGAATTACTCTTCCTTGATGGAAAGTTAATGCACAAAACGAGCAGGAGCCATAACATCCTCTATGACTTGTTATTGAAAACTTGACCTCCTGTATTGCAGGTATGCCACCCTTTGCTTCATAAATTGGATGATACGTTCTTGTATATGGTAGGTCGTAGGTTAAGTCCATTTCTTCTTGAGTTAAATTTTCTTGAGGGGGATTTTGAACCAAATATCGATCTCCATATTTTTGTATTATAGCTCTTCCGTGAATGGAGTCTTGTTCATAATATTCTGATTTATAAGCTTCGCCGTAGGCTTTTTTATCAGTAGATACTTCTTCAAAGGAAGGCACTATAATTGAATTTTTTATGTTAGTTATATCATTAGTTAAATAACAAGTTCCACGTACGGTTGTAATATTCTTGATATTTGCACCGTATCGTAATAGATCGGCAATTTGAACTACAGTTTTTTCACCCATACCATACATTAATAAATCGGCTTTAGAATCAACAAGGATACTTCGTCTAACTTTATTATCCCAATAATCATAATGTGCAAAACGTCTAAGACTTGCTTCTATTCCGCCAATTGCAATGGCAGTATCTTTGTAGGCTTCACGTATTCTATTGCAGTATACTATAAGTGCTCTATCAGGTCTATGGCCAGCTTCACCGCCAGGCGAGTATAAATCTTCACGTCGTGTTTTTTTCGCAGCAGTGTAGTGATTAACCATAGAATCAATATTTCCTGAATTAACTAAGAATCCATATTTCGGTTTTCCTAATCTTTTAAAATCCTCAGAGCTATGCCAGTCAGGCTGAGCTATTACACCAACATTAAAACCTTGTGCTTCAAGAGTTCTTCCAATAATTGCAGTACCAAAAGAGGGATGATCCACATAAGCATCGCCAGAAACTATTATAAAATCTAATTGTTCAATTTTTCTTTTTGTTAAGTCCTCTTTACTAATGGGTAAAAATTCCTTGCAAAGTTTCATATATTATTAACTCCAATTCTTAATTTATTTTATTAAAATCATTTATTGTTAAAATTATCTAACTTTAAGATAGTATATATAAGTCAATAGATGATAATTTATAATGAATATTTTAGTTTCCAATAAGTATAATATTCATTACTTATCATAATTATCAATGATTTGAGAATAGGCTTTTAAAGCCCATTCTTAAAGTATATTAACATAACAATAATTAGTTTACAAATAATATGTATCAATAATCATTTTGTAAGTTTAATGAAATATATCAAAAGGAATCCAAAATATTTGAACTAATGAATAAGTGTAAAAAAATGTATTCAATTTATGAATTAAGCATAAATATAAGTTATACAGTATTAGGGACAAGATAGGAGGAGTAACGATTAATTCAAGTTAATTAAGTTGCAAAAACATATTGTTTTTTTACTTCTATGTAATATAATAAGTAGAGATAAATCATTTTAGAGAATAGAATATTTCGATATACAAGGTGGTGTACAAGATGGAGGATGGACCTCAGAATATAAAATGTAATACAGCAAAAACTAAATATATTCAGAAGGGGAGTCTTCTATTTATGGTTATTCATATTTAGTGTAAATGTAAATAACTATATTAAAGTTCAGTTTATAAGTGTGAATTCCACTTAAAGACTTCCTTTCTGCGTGAAAGTGGGGAGGAAATTATTATGATGGAATTAACTACATTTCTATACACAAACATTTTGGATAGAAAAGTTTATGATGAATTTGGAGATGTTTTAGGGAGCATAAGGGATATTTATGTAACTACGGAGGATGGTTATCCTAGAGTAATCGGATATAAGCTTAAGAAAGATGGAGTTACCTTTCATTATGAATTCAGATATATAGAGTTCACTCAAAAAGAGGGGAAGTTCAAAATAAAAACCAGAGGAAGTAAGGAAATACTTCCAATGAGATATAGCTATCTTCTATCTGAAAACCTTCTAGACAAAAAGATCGTTGATATTAATGGAAAACAAGTCGTTAGGGTTAATGATTTAAGAATTGCTAGAATAGCTGGAGAATACAGAGTAATTGCAGTTGAAACAGGCCCTTTAGCGAGATATAGAAGATTGAAAGTAGCAGGCATTATGAAGTTTTTCTATAAAATAATGAGAAAAGATATTGAGGATAGAGTTTTAAGATGGGAAGACGTTGAGTCTTTAGAAATGGTTGATAACAACCTAAAATTAGCTGTCCCATACAAAAAGTTATCTACAATGCATCCAGCAGACCTTGCGGATATATTAGAAAATCTTGATACTAATTCAAGAAAACAAGTTTTGGAGTCTTTAGATGAAGATTTGGCCGCTGATACATTAGAAGAGATTGACTCTGAGTATAAGGGGGCTATAATCAAAGAATTATCTGATAGTAAAGCTGTTGAAGTATTAGAGAATATGCCTAACGATGAGATTGCTGACTTATTAGATGATTTAGATGAAGAAGAAAGAGAAAAAATATTAGTAAATCTTGAAAAAGAAGATGCAGATGAAGTTAAAGAACTTTTGCAATATGAAGATGAAACTGTTGGTAGTATAATGAGTAAGGAATTTATATCTGTAAACCTGGATATTACTATTGGAGATACAATTGAAATACTAAAAGAAATGCAGCCAGATGAGGAAGTTATGTATTATATATATATAACAGATGAAGAGGAGCATATTCAAGGTGTAGTGCCTTTGAGGGATTTGATAATAAATGATACCAATGTTAAAATAAAAGAGATAATGGATGGTGTAGTATCTAGAGTAAAGCATGATGATAAGATAAATGAAGTTATAGAAGTCGCAGCAAAATACAATCTAAATTCTGTACCAGTAATAGATCAGAATGAAAGGCTTATAGGTATAGTTATAATTCATGATTTAATAGACGAGTTTTTATATCCTCTTTGGAAAAAGAAAAATTAATGCAAGCAACACTTTTGAGGAAATTTCTTAAAAAGTGTTGACTTTTTTTATATAAATTATATATAATAATATTATAAACCCTATCAAAACACTAAGAATTAAAAACTAGGAAAAAGGAAAGTAACATAGAGGACGTTTACAGAGAGAAAAGGAAGCTGAGAACTTTTCATCAAGAATTTGTGTGAAGTGCCCTTTGGAGTTGAAGTCTGAACATAGGCATATCATTTTACATCTGCCTAAGTAAGATTCTCCGGGTTCGCCCGTTACAGTGATACGGCATTTTATGTGCCTGAGTTGAGAGGGATTAATTATTTAATCCAATTAGAGTGGAACCGCGAATTTTACTTCGTCTCTATAATTTTATAGAGGATGAAGTTTTTTTGTTATATAAATGAAAAACATGAAATAATTTAGTAGAAATTTAAGGAGGATAATAATAGTATGATTTATAATGGAGGACTTGAATTAATAGGGAATACACCAATTATAAAAGTAAATAATTTAACTAAGGATGAAAATATTGCTGAGGTATATGTTAAACTAGAAAAATTCAATCCAGGTGGAAGTGTTAAAGATAGAGCGGCTTTAGGAATGGTTGAAAGAGCTGAAAAAGAGGGTATATTAAAGCAAGGGTCAATAATAGTAGAGCCAACAAGTGGAAATACAGGAATAGCACTCGCTCTTATAGGAAAACTAAAAGGCTATAGAGTTATTATAGTGATGCCAGAAACAATGAGTAAGGAAAGAAGAGATTTGATAAAAGCATATGGGGCAGAGCTTGTATTAACAGAAGGCGCTAAAGGTATGAAAGGTGCAATAGAGAAAGCAATAGAGATAGGAAGTGGGGAAGGGTATTTTATTCCTCAACAATTTGAGAATATTGCTAACCCTGAAAAGCATTATGAAACAACAGCAGAAGAAATATATAAAGACATTCCAGATTTAGATGCATTTGTAGCAGGAGTTGGAAGTGGTGGAACTGTAGTGGGAGTATCTAAAAATTTAAAAAAGAAAATTGAGGGGCTTATAACGTTTGCAGTTGAGCCGGCTAACTCACCAGTGTTAAGTGGAGGAAATCCAGGTGGACATAAGATTCAGGGTATTGGTGCCGGATTTGTTCCGGGAATTTATCAAAAGGATTATGTGGACGAAATACTGCAAGTAAAGGATGAAGATGCTTTTAAAACAGCAAGATCATTTGCTCAAACAGAAGGCGTACTAATTGGTATATCATCAGGAGCAGCAGTGTATGCAGCTTTACAGGTTGCTAAGAAGCTCGGAAAAGGCAAAAAAGTATTAGCTATTGCACCAGATGGAGGAGAGAAGTATATATCAATGGGATTATATGACTAGGCAATTAATTAACTACAAGAGAAAATAAATTATTTTATGATCTTTTGGGAAAGTTAAATACTAGAAAATGCATTAAATATAAATTGTAATTTCACTTTAAACAAAAGCTCTACTGAAAACTATAGAAAAGGAGAATACGCTGTGTTTAAAAAATTGAATTATGACTTGGAACGGGTTTTAAACGAAGATCCAGCAGCTAAGAGTAAAATAGAAGTATTGTTACTATATCCGTGTATCCACGCATTAATATCATATAGAATAGCACATTTTCTTTATTTGAAGAAGAGGTTTTTTCTAGCTAGATTAATTTCTCAATTATCTAGATTCTTTACAGGAATTGAAATTCATCCAGGAGCTAAAATAGGAAAAGGATTATTTATAGATCATGGAATGGGTGTGGTTATAGGAGAAACTGCTGAGATTGGAAATAATGTTACTATTTATCATGGAGTGACATTAGGTGGGACAGGGAAAGATAAAGGGAAAAGGCATCCAACTATTGAGGATGATGTATTAATTGGTACTGGAGCTAAAGTTCTTGGTCCTATAACAATAGAAAAGGGAGCTAAAATAGGAGCTAATGCGGTAGTTGTGAAAAACGTACCAGCAAAAGCAACTGCAGTAGGAAGTCAAGCCAAAAATATTGTTCGAACAACAGCAAGTGCGACTATAATCGAAATAAGTGATGTAAAAGGCCATAAAAAGAAAATATTTAATGATATGGTAATTTAGTGATATATGTATGGGAGTATTTGGATAGGTTAGTGGTGATTTATTTAATATAGATTCAGTGGGTTTAAATTATGAGAAGTTTCTATGACTAGAAGATTTATTTAAATTTAGTGTTAAGTAATTTTAGTTTGATATTATTTAATAATTATTGAATAACTTTATACAAAGGTATGAGAGAATAAACTAATAAGTTTAGATTTCATATCTTTTTCATTTGGATAAAATATTATGAAAAATATTAGTTTTTTACTTTAATAAAAACTATGTAGAACATTATTATTAACATCTGCAGATTGAGATTGTTACAAAAAACTTACAATATGGTTATTAATATTTTAAGAATTGCATAGATTTTTGAAAGAATATATAATGTATATTGATATAGGCTCAAATATATTATGCGTTGTTTCTAAGATATGAGTAGAAATTACTATTTTTTTATTGGAAAATTATGTATTGCATAATATAATAAATATATATGTGCTTATTAAGAAAGGTTGGAATGTAATGTTATCACCAATTGCAATAAAAATAATAAAAATGATGCCTGAAGGATTAATTATAAAAATAGCGAAAAGTATAGTAAATAATTATATAAGAAAATATGCGAGAATAAATATTCATGGAATAGATAATATAGAGAAGGCTAAAAAGCCAAGAATATTTGTCTGTAATCATTTGAGTAACTCTGATGGATTGGTTTTGTCAAGAGTATTAAAAGAAAAAAGTGATCCTTACTTTGTTGCAGGAGTAAAGTTATCAGACGATCCGATAACACAACTAGGAACTAAGATAGTCAAAAATATACCGATCAAGCCTAGCTCGGCTGATAAAGAAGCTATTACTAGGGTGGTTAAGGCACTTAAAGAAGGTAATGATGTTTTGATATTTCCAGAGGGAACTAGAAGTAGAACTGGTGGACTTATACAGGGGAAAAAAGGCATTTTGTTATTTGCCAGAATGGCAAAGGCAGAAATAATTCCAATTGGTATGTCTGGTACAGATGTATTGCTACCAATAAGTAAAGATGGAAATATGGGTTCGGAAAAGTGGCAGCCTGCAGATGTTACCATAAATATAGGCGGGAAAATTATATTTCCTCCTAAGCAAAAGGATGAAGATAAACATGAATATGATGACAAGTGTATGGATATTCTAATGAGGAGCATAGCAAATCTTTTGCCTGAAAAGTATAAGGGAATTTATAAGTAAGGAGATTACAAAAGATATGAAAGCAAGGACAAAAAAGATTGTAGATATTTTGAAGGAAACATACCCTGATGCAAAATGCGAATTAAATTACGAAACACCACTTCAATTACTTGTAGCTACAATATTGTCTGCTCAGACAACAGATAAGAAAGTAAATGAAGTAACAAAGGATTTATTTAAAGATTATCCAGATTTAGATTCTTTATTAACTTTAACAAATGACCAGCTTGAGGGACGGATAAAACAAATAGGTTTATATAGAAATAAGTCTAAAAATTTAATCCTTATGTTTAATCAGCTTAAGGAAAAGTTTAATGGAGAAGTTCCAAAGACTATGGAAGAGATAATATCTCTTGCAGGAGCAGGAAGAAAGACAGCCAATGTTGTATTATCAAATGCTTTTAATGTGCCATCTATAGCTGTAGATACTCATGTATTTCGGGTATCAAATAGATTAGGTTTAGCAAATTCAGAAAATGTATTAGAAGTAGAAAAACATCTACAAAAAGAATTGTCTAAGAAAGAGTGGACACTTATGCACCATCTTCTAATATTTCATGGAAGAAGATGCTGTAGTGCTAGAAATCCTAATTGCGGAGGGTGTCCGTTAAATGAACTCTGTAAATATAAGGCGAAGGTATATAAAAACAAGGAATAAAGATATCTAATAGTTGCTATTAAGTATTAATAATTATAATAAAAATACATACTAAAAATATGAACCACAATTAAGATAATTTATCTAACTAGTGGTTCTTTTAAATTTATATATAGTAAATTAAAATTAATATAGATAAAAGAATTAGTTATCAATATTCTATAATTATAATTATAGAATATTGATAACTATAAATAAATGGTTGGAGGAAATCAATGAAAATTGGAGTTATAATGGGCGGTATATCATCGGAAAGAGAAATATCACTAAAAAGTGGGAATTCTATAATTGAAAATATAAATAGAGATAAATACGAAGTAGTATCAATAATAATAGATAAAAAAGATGATATAATAACTAAAACCAAAGAAATAGATTTTGCACTTTTAGCATTGCATGGCCAATTTGGGGAAGATGGAACAGTTCAAGCAGTTTTACAAACATTAGGAATACCTTATTCAGGATGTGGTCCTTTAAGTAGTGCGATGTGTATGGATAAAGATATAACAAAATCAACTTTGAAAGCTGCCGGGATTAGAACAGCTCCTTGGATTAATCTAAGAAAAGGTGACAGTATAGATTTTGATAAGATAAACGAATTAGGATATCCAGTTGTAGTTAAACCAACTCATGGAGGATCAAGTGTGGCTACATTCATTGTAAAAGAAGAAAGCGAAATCCAGAGTTGTGTTGTAGAAGCATTTAAATGGGACAGTGAAGTAATGATTGAGAAATTTATAAAAGGTGATGAAATAACATGTCCGGTTTATGGGGATAAAATGCTTCCTGTAATTGCAATAAAGCCAAAAGCAGAATTTTTTGATTTTGCTTCAAAATATCAAGATGGCGGAGCAGAAGAAATTGTTGTTGAATTAGAAAAGAACTTGCACGAAGAAGTAGAAAAAATGGCCTTAGAAACTTACAAAGCATTAAAATGTGAAATATATTCAAGAGTTGATATGATAATTACAGAAGAGGGAACACCGTATATATTAGAAGTGAATACACTTCCAGGAATGACTAAAAATAGCTTAATCCCTAAGAGTGCAGCAGCCCTAAATATAAGTTTCTCTCAATTAATAGATATGATTATAGAAGACTCAATCAAAATCAGCAGATAATAAAGGTATTGTAAAGAACTTAGAGTGAGGCAATGAACAACCGAAATAGAACACATATATGTTCCTCAGGACTATGAAAAATATCACTGGGAATATCTAAATGGGAAAGTTGCACCCATTTCTGAATGTTCCTGTGGCAAGCACAGGACAAGCAAAAACGGAACAACTTCCCATTAAGATATTCAGAGCAGCTTATTTTTCAATGCCTGCTCCACATATATGTGTTCTATTTCTTTGTTTTGCTATCACTTTAGGTCTTTTACCAATACCTAGTCTGAAAAAGTGTGGAATATATATTATATAAAAAGCTACAAATATAATTTAAGGTATTGCAATCACAGAAATATAAAAATACTTGTATGAATATATATTTATTTTAAGCTTAATACTAAACAAAGAAAGGGAATATATGTTTTTGCGCAGTGTTCATAAGAAGATTTTGCTGGCTGTGATTCTAGATTATAAGTTGTTCCAAATGTGCTTGTTCAAAAACGTAGTTTTTGAGGCAAGCACCTTGGATGCAGCTTATAATCGTAGAATCACCCAGCAAAATATTCTAAGAACCGAAGCAAACACATATATTCCCTTTCGGTTGCTTAGCAGTAAGCTTAAAATTTCATAAGACTACAAGTATTTTTATGTTTCAGGTTCTTAGCAATTTATATTATGGAAGATGCTATTTACTCTTGCAGTCTTTGCATACACCTTTCATTACTAAATCGTGATCTGTTAAAGTAAAACCGGTTGAATTCTGAACTATTTCTTCTATTTGAATCATAGGACATGGAATATCAACTTCTTTATGACAAATATCACATTGTAAATGATGTCTATGAGTTTTTCCTTTGAGTTTATAAGAGAATACTCCATCATTAAAAGGAATTTTTTCTACAATTTCCTTTTCTTCGAATAATTCCAGTGTTCTATAAATAGTACTTAGATTAATATCTATATTATTGCCCCTGCAAATTTGATACATTTTTTCAGCTGACAAACTATTTTCAGAAGTCTGCAATATATTTAGGATTTCTGTTCTTCCTTTTGTTATTTTAATACCTTTTTCTTTTAGAATGTTTCTTGACTCCATTTTGATATCCCCTAACAGCTAAATAATTAAGTATATTATAGCATATATAAGCAAGCACATGAAAATAGTAATAAGCTAAATATTTCATAATTTTTTACTTGATATACTGATTATTTAGAAAAAAATCATCTCAAGTCCAAAAAATATAAGCGCAATACCGGCAAAGAAATTTGCATATGTTGTCACAAATTTTATTTTTTTTATATATCTACAAATAAAATATCCTAAAGTGCAAATAAATAATGTGATTAACCCTATTAAAATTGAGTTAACACAAAGTAGTAAATTTCGTTGAATATGATGAAATGCAGTAAAACCAATCACTAAAGCGTCAATGCTTACAGAGATTCCAAGTATGATACAGGTACTATTTTTTATTAGTATTTCATTCTCTTTTTCTTTAAATCCATCAATCATTATAAGTATTCCTACAATTCCCATGATTATTCCACCTGCAATAGAGGGGATATTTGTAACATAAGTATCAAATAAATATCCTAAACTTCCTCCTACATATGTAAATAAAAATTGAAAAAATGCAAAAGATAATAAAAACTTAACCTTATGTTGTCTGTTAACTGATGAATTTAGACCAATACCTAAGGTAATTCCGAAGGCATCCATGGCTAATGCTATGCCTATTATTATAACATCATATAAATTCATATTCTCATCCCCTCTAAATATTAAACTTACTCTATAATAATTAAAAATCTTTTAATATATGCAAAAAATTTAAAAAAAGTCTTTATTAAATACTTTTTTTATTGTATATTAATAAATAGTGTATTACTATGAGTGAAATAGTATATCATATTCGAACTGTTTAGTATAACAGACAAGGAGGAAATTTCATGTCAAATTGTATAATAGCCCAATCAGGAGGTCCAACAGCAGTAATTAATTCAAGTGTGGTGGGACTTTTAAATGCGAATAAAGAACAAAAAGCTTTTGAAAAGGTATATGCCGGTTTAAATGGAATTGAGGGAATATTAAATAAGAATATAATTGATTTATCATCTGTGTGTGATGAAGATATACATAATTTTAGATTTACGCCATCATCAGGATTAGGATCTTGCAGATACAAATTAAAGGATGTTAATTCCAATAGTAAAGAATATGAATCTCTAATAGAAATCCTTAGAGAATATGATATTAAAGCATTCTTCTATGTTGGTGGAAATGATTCTATGGACACTATTGCCAAGCTTTCTAAGTATGCAAGGGCAAATAACATTGATATAAAATTTATAGGTATTCCTAAAACTATTGATAATGACTTAAAATTTACTGATCATACTCCAGGCTTTGGAAGTGCAGCGAAGTTTATTGGTACTACAGCGTTAGAGACATATTTAGATGCTTCAGTTTATATTAATAATGGTATATTTATATTAGAAACTATGGGGAGAGATACAGGATGGCTTGCAGCTTCCGCATGTCTAGCTAAAATAAATGATAAACCAGTTGCGGATTTTATATATCTTCCTGAAGCAGCTTTTGATAGGATTAAGTTCTTAACTGATGTCAAAAGAAAATTCGAAGAACAAAATAAAGTTTACATAATAGTATCAGAAGGTATAAAAGATGAAAATGATAACTTTGTTTCTGAATTTGAATGTGTATCTCAAGATAATTTTGGACACGCTCAGTTAGGTGGTGTTTCAAATTATTTAAGGAAGTTAATTCTTGATGCTGGTGTTACAACAAGAGTAAAAGCACTACAACTTGGAATACTTCAACGTTGTGCGATGCATTGTGCGTCAGATACAGATTTAACAGAAGCCTATAATGCAGGTAAAATGGCTCTAAAATATGCGGTACAAGGTGAGACAGGAAAAATGGTTAGTATAAATAGGGAAGTTAGCGAACCATATACAGTTTCGTATTCCTTAGTTAACGCTGAAGATGTAGCGAATAATGTGAAATACTTCCCGACAGAATGGATTAATAAAGAAGGGAATTTTGTGACTAGTGAAGCGTACTCTTATTTTGAACCACTTATCAAGGAACTTCCTAGCTTAACATTTGAAGGGAATCTTCCTAAGTATAGAGTATTTAATCAGTAAGCATAATTGATTATCAAAGTTGGGATGTAATTAAAATATTATTTTAATTACATCCCTAAAATAATAATAATTAATCTAAATGATAACTAACTTATAATATATTTAGGTGCAGATTTAAATAAAGACTTATCGTTGTATCTTTCCAAGACTTATATCTTCTATAACATTGAGAAAAATATCTACTTCATCGATTGTATTGTATAGAGCAAAACTTACCCTTACCATTCCAAACATTTTTTTTGCAGGATTTTGAAGAAATTCTTTCGCCTCATTTTCGCTTACATTCATAAGTCTCCTACAATAAGGGTGAGCACAAAACCATCCATGCCTTACTGAAATTCCTTTTCTTTTAGCTAATATATTTGCCAAGTCATGATGATACATATCTTCTAGATTAAAGGTTGTAATTCCAAGTCTGTCACTAATATCTTCGGTATCACCATAATTTATAATTTTAGGAATTTCATTTAAACCTTCTATAGTATGCTTTAATAGAATTCGTTCATGCTGCTCTATATTATCATATCCAATACTATTTACAATTCTTAGTGAATTGATTAACCCCATTACTCCTAAAAAGTTCGGAGTTCCAGCCTCATTTCTCTCTGGTGGAGGAAGAAGTGCTATCTCATTATCAAGAACTAATTCAACTGTTCCACCACCAATATAATCTGGATCTGGATTAATAAAATCTTCTTTTAAACCTATTATCACTCCAACGCCAAAAGGAGAATAAATTTTGTGTGATGAAAATACTAAAAAGTCAATTTGTTCATCGTCTGTTTCTCCGCTAATATTAACTCTGGTGTGAGGTACAAGCTGCGCACCATCCACAATTAATTTAGCATTGTACTTATGAACCAATTTTGCTATAGAATGGATTTCATTCTTATAGCCTGTTACATTGGAGGCACCGGTAATAGAAACATACTTTATTCTGCCATTATTTCTCTTTAGTTTCTCTTCTAATTCGTCAATTTTAAGTCTGCCGTGTTCATCTACTTCAATATAATCTACTTCTCCTCTTTTTCGCCATGGTAAATCGTTTGAGTGATGCTCCATTCTTGAAGTTAGTATTAATTCATTAGGACTCTTTGAAAGAGTGTTTGCTAATTTATTTATACCTTCAGTAGTATTGCTTACATAGATTACAATATACTTTTCCTTATCCTTTACATTAAAAAAATTCATTAAAAAATCTTTAGATTCTCTATATAAATTGGTAGTTATTTCAGCATTTTGTCCAGTTCCCCTACCTATAGAGGCATAAGTATTGCTTAATTGTTTTATATATTCAATACTTGACTTAATAGGCGGAGTTGTGGCTGCATTATCAAAATTTATTGCATCTATACAGTTACCATTACAGTCACAAACTTTTTCATCTAATCCAACAAATAAGTCTCTGATGTCTTCTTTGTTTTCTATCTTCATATGCATCTCCTCCAATATATATTATTCCTATAATATATATATTGTTCACTTAATAATGGACTAAAATTCATTCCTTTTCTTTAAAATTCTGTACTATATATATTTATGATGCATATTAATAAAAGTAGTAAATATTATTTATAGGAGGTAATTCAAAATGAATCCAGCTGAGAAATATATGTCTCAAGTTAGACAAGATGATAGTGACATTAGATTTGTTCCACCATCATTTATGGAAAGTAACATTTATGATAACTTTCTTTCTAGAAGTGAAAATCGTAGTCTAGATTTATTTCCGTCTGAAACAGGACTTCCAGAATTATGTTACTATTCTGATAATCCTAATGATGCTTTTAGTAGAGGTGATGATTACAATATAGCTAATGATACGATACCGAGTACATTTGATGTTCTTAGAAATTTAGATTTTGATTTAAATGAATCAGAAGATCTTGAAAGAGCTGAATCTGAAAATGATGTAAATAAAATCTATTCAAAAATTGAACGAGCACACCCAGGTATCTTTGCTACGCTTTACTCATATAGAATTCCACGACCAATAGTAAGAGTGGTAGTTAAAAGGTTAATAAAATTAACATTAGCATACTGTGATAAGGGTTATAAACATAAATAAACATGTACTTGGATGTAAAAATCCTCTAAAAGTTTTAAATTAATTTATTTAAAGTTTTTAGAGGATTCTTAATTATATAATTTTAAAATTAAACTTTTATCATTGCTAGAATCTTTTTAAATAAGATTGGTTTTATACTTTCAATATCGGTAGGTTCTTTAAGAATAATTGTTGTAAAGCATACACTTCCCACTAATTCAATTATCATAAATAGTGTCATTTCGGCCTCTTCTTTGCTCATACCTTCACTAGTTAAGTTTTTAATGAAAATATCAAGTACTTTATTTACATCATCATAGGATTCTGGTTTCATTATAGCTTTTCTGTATAATCCCCATGAAATATTCTTATTTATTATTTTTAGTAAAGATATATTATTCTTTAAGTAGTTTATTATATAATCTATAAAAAATAGTGTTCTTTCCCTAAAATCTTTAATTCCTGAATTATTTGTTTTAGCTAAAGCTTCCCTTATGATTTCATTGCTTTTTTGGAGAATCAGTTTATTTAAAATATCATATTTATCATTAAAGTATAAATAGAAAGTACCTTTAGCAACACCAGCATTTTTGGCAATATCATCAATAGAAGTTTTTTCTATGCCATTCTTGAGAAATAAATCATAGGCTGATAAAAATAATTCTTTCTCCTTAAGTTGTTTTTTATTTTTTGTGAAATTTGTTGTTATATTTTTTAAAGTCATATGCTGCCTCCAGAGTATACTTTCACTTTAATTATAAATCAAATTAATTAATAATCCAAATTATATATTAATCAAAGCGAAAGTGTATATATACATACAGACATTATCTTTCAAATTTGCTTAAATTGATATAACAGCAAGAAAATAGTATAATTAAGAAAGAAAATCTACACAGATAAAAAAAGTGCGCACCTATAGAAAGAGCGAGAAGTGTAATTCGGAACTTATTAAGCACAATTAAGAACTTCTCACAGATAGAAAAAGTTAGAACTGCTGAAAAAATCCTAAAGCGCAATCAAAATTGTTTCAGCACAATTAGGTTTATTAAGAGCTACAAAGAATTTTAATTGTGGATCTATGCTAATTATTAATTTAAATTTTACTTAAGTGTATTTTGATTTTCAGTTAAATTACCGGAGGATAAAAAATGATTGTTTTAAGTTGTAAAAATATATGTAAAAGTTATGGAATAGATACTATTTTAAAAGATATAACATTTTCAATTAATGAAGGAGATAAAGTTGGTATTATTGGATCAAATGGAGAAGGAAAGACAACATTATTTAGAATACTTTCAAAGGAACTAGCTCAGGATGAGGGCGAAGTTTTTATTGATAGGAATAGGTCATTAGGATATCTTGCTCAACATTTGGCTTTAGATACATGTAATACTATATATGAAGAGATGCTTCTAGTATTTGAAGATCTTCAAAAATTAGAAAAGAAAATTGCAGATTTAGAATTAAAAATGAATGAGCCTTATGATGAAAAAAACGCCTCTTACCATGAAAAAAATATAAAAGATTATGGAATGGCGCATGACCTCTATGAAAATAGAGGAGGATATACTTACAAGGGAGAAATTTCTCGTGTAGTTAAAGGTCTTGGATTTATAGAAGAAGATTTTAATAAATCTATATCAACATTAAGTGGTGGACAGAAAACTAGAGTTGCCCTTTGTAAACTTCTACTATTGAAACCGGATATATTATTACTTGATGAGCCTACAAATCATTTAGACTTGGAAGCAATTGAATGGCTGGAAGAATATTTAAAGGCTTATAAAGGAACTGTTATTGTTATTTCACATGATAGATTTTTCTTGGATTCTGTAACAACATCAACATTCCAAGTTATAAATGGGCATGTGAACTGTTATCATGCGCCATACACAAAGTCTTTAGAACTCATGAAAAAAGATTATGATTCTAAGTTAAAGGCCTATAATTTACAACAGGCAGAAATAAAAAGACAAGAAGCGATAATAGAAAAGTTTAGATCTTTTAATAGAGAAAAGAGTATTAAAGCTGCTGAAAGTAGAGAAAAGGCTCTTGATAAGATGGAACTTGTAGATGCACCGGATAAGGAAAAGTCTGCTTCTAAAATTGAATTTGAGGCATCAGTTAAAAGTGGGTATGATGTACTACATCTTGAAAAGTTAGCGAAGAGTTATGGTGATAAAAAACTATTTTCTAATCTATCTTTTGACTTAAAAAGGGGAGAAAAGGTTGCACTAATAGGAGAAAATGGGCGAGGGAAAACAACTCTTTTTAATATAATAATGGATAAGGTTAAGAGCGATTTTGGGGTTAAGGTATTAGGGGTAAATGTTAATGTGGGATATTATGATCAAGAGCAATCTAATCTTAATCTTGATAAAACAGTTTTAAATGAAGTGTGGGATGATTTTCCGGAGTTAACTACAAGTGAACTTAGAGGGTTTCTAGGATCGTTTCTTTTTAGAGGAGATGATGTATTTAAGGAGATAAACAAGCTAAGTGGTGGGGAAAGATGCAGGGTAAATCTTTTAAAACTAATGTTGTCTAAATCAAATCTGCTTCTTTTAGATGAACCTACAAACCATTTAGATATTCCTTCAAGGGAAGCGCTTGAAGAAGCAATTTTAAGTTATGATGGTACGCTAATAGTAATTTCCCATGATAGATATTTCTTAAATAAAGTAATTAATAGAATATTAGAACTAGAAGAAAACGGAGTAAATGAATATCTAGGAAATTATACTTATTATACTGAAAAGAAAAAGAATCCTCAGAGATTTGAAACCTATGAGAGCTTAGCAACTGGAAAGACTAAAACTCAAATAAATGAGGAAAAGAAAAAGAAAAAAGCTTTAGAGAAAGAAGCTAAGGCAAAACAAAATGAGGTTAAGATGATAGAATCTAGAATAACGGAAAATGAAGAAGTACTTGAAAAGTTACAAGAGGAACTTTGCAAAGAAGAGGTTTATTCTAATCCTGTTGAAAGTGGAAGAGTTAATAAGGAAATCAAAGCTATTGAAGAAAGTATTGAAAAGCTTTATGAAAAATGGGAAGAACTCTCAACTATAGATTAAAATTTAATAGAAAAATAAAGAATAGATAATTAATGATAACAGTGATTTATTTAAAATCAAGTCATTAATTATCTATATTAATTTTATTAATTAATATAAATGTGTTGCTTAATTAAGTATGTTTATAATTTAGAAAATATTAAGAACTATTAGTGATTTTTTTAAGGTCTTTCAGTTAAAATGAAATTATAATAGAATTAGGCATAGAAATTTTGAAATAGGAGATGATCTTTTTGGATAAAGGAACAATTTTAATAGTTGATGATGAGAAGGAAATAAGAGATTTAGTTGATATATATCTTAAGAGTGATGGATATAATACGATCAAAGCTTGTGATGGATTAGAGGCAATTAATATACTTCAAGAAAATGAAATAGACTTAATTATTCTAGATGTTATGATGCCTAACTTAAACGGTATAGAAGCCTGTTTGAAAATTAGAGAAATGAAAGAAATGCCTATAATAATGCTTTCAGCTAAGAGTGAAGACATTGATAAGATACTAGGTCTTAATATGGGAGCCGATGATTATCTGACAAAACCATTCAACCCATTAGAGCTTGTGGCAAGAGTTAAATCTCAGTTAAGAAGATTTTATAAGTTTGGAAAGAAAGAAAGTGCTTCAACTGCAGATGATAAAAACCTAATACAAATAGAAGATTTAAGTATAAATTTAGAAACGCATGAAGTGTTATTAGGAGATAATTTATTAAAACTTACCCCAACAGAATTTGATATTTTATCATTACTTGCTCAAAGCCGCGGAAAGGTATTCTCTATAGAAAATATTTACGAGAGTGTTTGGAATCAGGAATTTATGACATCAGATAATACTGTAATGGTCCATATAAGAAAAATAAGAGAAAAGATAGAGGAGAATCCAAGAAATCCTAGATTTATAAAGACTGTGTGGGGGGTAGGCTATAAAATTGAAAAATAGCGAACTAAAGAATCATAAAAACTTGAAAGATAATGTCTCTGATTCAAAGATACTGCAGTACATTGAAAAAATGGTAAGTATCACAAAAGAAAAAATCGAGAAAAGCATAAGGTTTGAATTGATGATGGTTGTTGGTATATGTTTCTTAATATCATTTATTTTTTATAGCTTTACCAATAACTTTCTTAAAAAGGAATATAACGAGCCTAAAATAACTTACGATTATGATTCTATTGAAAGGACTGCGAGCAATCTAGCGAAGCAAATAGAATCAGAAGAAAATTTAACGCTAAAGGATAAAAGCAAAATCGATAATATTTTGGAAAATGTATCAGGAGGAGATAAGAGCTACATAACTGATTTAGATGGGAAAGTATTATATAAAACTAAAAATGTGGTGGAAGAAAATATAGACATATATAGTGCGTTAAAAAGTGCGATGACAAATGTTAATTATGAAAAGTCTGGTGAAGTAAAGGAAAAAAATTATATAATGCCATTAAAAATAGGAGGGGAAAGAATTTATTTAATATATTCCAAAATACCTGAAGCTAATATAACATATAGTACGATTAATACTTCTAATTCGTCGCTTGCTCTGATTTTAACATTTGTGGTATTTATAGTTTCTTTTGTAGTTATAACTAATAATAAAATGAAGTATTTAGATGAAATTGCAATTGGTTTAAAGATAATTGCTAGTGGGAATCTAAATTATAGAATTCAAGAAAGGGGAACAGATGAAATTAAGAATATCGCCTTTAATATAAATCATATGGCAAAGGAGATAGGAGAGAAAATTAATACTGAACGAGATGCGGAAAAAACAAAAACAGATTTAATAACAAATGTATCTCACGATTTGAGAACACCGCTAACTTCTGTGATGGGATACCTAGGACTTGTTCTGCAAAAAAGATATAAAGATGAAGATGAAATGAAAGAATATTTGAGTATAGCCTTTAATAAAGCTGAAAGATTAAAATTGTTAATTGAAGATTTATTTGAATATACTAAACTTAATAATAATGGAATAACTTTAACAAAAACGAAAGTTAATTTAGCAGAGTTTTTATCACAATTAGTTGAGGAATTAACACCATTATTTGATGAAAATAATTTAACCGTATATAAGAAATTTGAGTCTGAGAAGATATATGTATTTATAGATACATTAAAGATGCTGAGAGTATTTGAGAATTTAATCACTAATGCTATTAAATATTCATATAAACCAGGAGAAATAATGATAGGATTATATGAAAAAGATAATTTCGCAATAGTTTTATTTAGAAATAAAGGAGATCATCTTTCAAAAGAAAAAACAGATAAGCTATTTGATAGATTTTATCGATTAGATGAATCGAGAAATACAAATACTGGGGGATCTGGCTTAGGTCTTGCAATTTCAAAGAATATCGTGGAATTACATGAAGGAAAGATATGGGCTGAATCTGTAGGTAATAATATAAGTTTTTATGTTCAATTAAGCCTATAATTATTTAATAATTATAGGCACTTTTTTTATATAAATTAATATTTATATTATAGGAGTATTTTTATTTGGAGGAAATATGCAAGACAGAAATCCTAGAAGTCTTTTTGGGATAGACATAAATGAATATACTACAAATGTTCAATTCGATGTAATAGCAACCAAAGTAGACTTTCTATATTTAAGATCTTCAGGCTCGGCTACTGGGAGGTTTAGGGTAGATAGGAGGTTTTTAGAATTTGCAGCAGCTAGTAGAAATTATGGAATCCCAGTTGGAGCGTATCATTTTGGAGTCCCTTCTTATGATTTAACAGATGCTGATAGACAATGTGACGACTTTATAAATGTGTTGCAACAAGGTTTTGGAAACCGCGATTATGGTGAATTATTTCCAGTTTTAGATGTAGAAACACCTGTAGATAAATCAATATCAACTACTGTGTTAATTAATTGGATTGATAGGTTTAGAAAAAGATTTGAGAGAAAAACTAGAAGAAGGCTCATGTTGTACACAGGATTATTTTTTATAGAACTTTATAATAATTTTAATATTCCTGGGCGTGGATTTCCCTTGAAAAATATGCCTCTATGGATAGCTATGTATTTGAGAGTACCTACAAATCCAAGAATACCACCGAATGTAGGAGGATGGACTAGGTGGAAAATATGGCAATACAGTGAATCTGAAACAGTAGAGGGTATTGGAAATCCAGTAGATGCAAATTGGGGTCCAGACAATATTGATTTATTGACTCAACCTGATAATGTTACAGGCTTACAAGCAAGATTTCAGAATGGCAACATAAATGTCTCGTGGAATAGAAATAATGATGTAGATTTATTAGGTTATAACTTATTTATTAATAAGGAGTGGGTTGGAACAGTAGATGAAAATGCCACTAACTTTACAATAATTAGTAATAAGGTCAATGTGAAGAAGAATACACCAATAGAAGTATCAATTGAAGCTTTTGACTATGATGGAGAAACGTCAAAAGTGCGTTCAAAGGTAAATTTATAATACAAACAATCTATCATATTTCAGCTGGGTATATAATAGACTATCATATAACAGTTGAAATATGATATAATGGGAATATTGATAACATTTTAATATTAATGTAAATTTAATCATTAATATGTCTAAATTAATGATTAAAATATATTTTTATAAGACTAAATTTCTCGAAAGGAGAAGAACGAGTGGAAAAACGGACTAGCAAAAGAGCGAAAGTCTCAAAAAAGGCGTTTAATAAGCAAAAGAAAATTATGCTGGGAATTGTAGCGCTGATAGTAATATGTGCGGCCGCATTAGCAGGATACTCATTATCAATTAAAAATATAGTTACAAAGTGGGATAATAAGATATATCCAGGAGTAACTGTACAAGGAGTAGATCTTAGTGGGATGACTAAGGAGGAAGCAAAAAACAAGCTTACCGAATCATTTGAAACAGTTATAGGGAATAAGAAACTATCTATATCAGTAGGGGACAAACAATACGAACTTATTTATTCTGATATAATACCTAAATATGATATAGATGAAACTGTGGAAAATGCGTATAAATTCGGAAAAGAAGATGGGATTTTGAAGAAATATATGACCATAAGAAGTGGCAGTAGCAAAAAAAGTGAAGTTCAATTAGGTTTTTCATATGATGAAGAAAAATTAAAAAAGTATGAGGAAAAATTAATAAATGATGCCACTCAATCAGCTAGTGATGCGAAGGTTAGTATACAGAAAAATAATATTGTAATTAAACCCGAAAGCGAAGGAAGAACAATAAACTTAGAGACGTTAGACAAACAACTAAAAGAAAGTTTAAATGGTGAAATAAATTCGGAAAATAGAGTTGAAATTGAAATTGAAATAACGAAGCCTAAAATAACTAAAGAGGATCTGTCTAAGATTAAAGGGATAATGGGAACTTTTTCAACAAGTTATGCTACATCTACACCAGGCAGATGTAATAATATTGAAATAGCAACTTCTGTAATAAATGGAAGTGTAGTTATGCCAGGAGAAATTTTTAGTTTTAACGATATTGTTGGACCTAGAACTGTTGAAAGGGGTTATCAGGAGGCAGGGACATATGTAGGAAATAAAGTGGAACCGGGAATTGGCGGAGGTATATGTCAAGTATCTACTACACTTTATAGAGCAGCAATGAAAGTTAATTTAAGATCTATTGAAAGAACTAATCATTCTATGGTGGTGGGATACGCTCAGCCAGGACTTGATGCAACAGTTTCTTATGGGTATTTAGATTATAAATTCAAAAATACATACGACTTTCCGATTTATATTCAAGGATTTACATCAGGAAAAACACTAACTTATAATATATACGGAGATCCTAATGCTCTTAATGGAAAGACATATGATATGGTAAGCGAAATTCTTCAAACTATACCTCCAGAAACCAAAATTGTTCCTGATAGTACTTTACCAGAAGGAAAAGAAGAAAAAGATGGCGCAGGAATGACGGGATATAAAGCTAAATCATACCAGATTACTTATGAAAAGGGTGTTGAAGTAAAACGTGAAGTTATCTCGACGGATAATTATGCAAGTGTTGGGGTAATAGTAAGAAAAGGCACTCAACCGGCGGCTGCATCAACGACTCCAACCGTGCCAGCTGACCAGGCTCAGCCAATAGTACCACCAGTAGTTCAGGCCGGTCAATAAAAAGAAATTAGGGCATATTTTCTTAATGTATAAATATTTAAGGAAATATGCTTTTACTATTTAGGAAATTATAAAAGATTAAATTAGTGTATAAATTTAATATAAAACTAAAAAGGTATGAATATAAATTTGTTATAGTTTCATATATTACTGTAAAAAGGTGAAATGAATATTTTTGACTTGTTATGAACCATATAGTATAATTTTAAAATACATAGAAGACTAATTTTTTTTTGTACAAAAATAGAAGAAGGTGAAATTTTGAATTTAAATATAGTATTATACGAGCCTGAAATACCTCAAAATACAGGAAATATTGCGAGAACTTGCGTTCTTACGAATAGTAAGCTACATTTAATAAAGCCCTTGGGTTTTGAAATAAATGAGAAACAAGTAAGAAGAGCGGGATTAGATTATTGGAAGGATTTAGAGTTAGAAATTCATGAAAGCTATGAAGATTTTATCGATAAATACGGACATAATAAAATATATTTGTCTACAACTCATGGAGATGCTCATTTTGACGAAGTTTCTTTTAAAGAAGGGGATTTTATAATGTTCGGAAGAGAATCTAGTGGGGTGCCACCAGAAGTGCATACAAGGCACAGTGGATTTAGAATACCTATGGTAAAATCAAGTACTAGAAGTTTAAATTTATCCAACACAGTAGCTATAGTAGCTTATGAGGCTTTAAGACAGATAGGATTTCCTAATATGAAATAAATGAAGAGGAATGAAGATATATGGAAAAGATAAAAATCATAACAGATAGCACTGCTGATTTACCAAAAGAAATATATAAGCAATATGATATAGAGGTTTTGCCCTTATTGGTAAACTTTGGAGAAGAAAGCTACTTGGATGGAATCGAAATAAATGCTAATGAAGTTTTTGAAAAAATAGAGAAAGTTAATATACTTCCTACTACTGCTCAAGTAACTCCTAACAGATTTATTGAAGCATATACAAAGTACTTGAGAGAAGGTTATAAAATTATATCAATTCATATGTCTTCTGTAATGAGCGGAACATATCAATCGGCGTGTATTGCGAAAGAAACTTTAGAAAGCGAAGATATAATTGTTATTGATTCTCAAAGTGTTACAGCAGCACTTGGAATATTAGTTCTAAAGGCAGTTAAACTTAAAGAAAGAGGATATGACATTATCCAAATGAAAGAAGAATTAAATAGAGTTAAAGATAATATAAAACTTTCGGTTCATTTTGATTCTTTGGAGTATCTTGTGAGAGGTGGAAGAATTTCTAAAACAGCTGGAATAGTTGGCGGTATGCTTGGAATTAAGCTGATACTCGAGATAAAAGCTGGGATAATGTCTGTAAAAGATAAAGTTAGAGGAAATAAAAAGTCTATTAAGAAAATTATTAGTGATTTGGAAAGTGCGAATTTAGATGATGAATTACCGGTATTATTAATTGATGTTAACAATGTTGAAATTAAAGAAGCACTTAAAGAATATTTAAAAAATAATAATATAAACTATATTGAATGTCCAGTTGGGTCAGTAGTGTGCATACACTCAGGTCCAGGATGTTGTGGTCTTACATTTTTAACTAAATAAAATAATAATATAAAATAAAGACATGCTTTTAAGTATATACTTATAATAGTTTAAATAATTTATTAAGATACTGCTAGTTAAACTATGTATGATTATATTTTAAAGCATGTTTTGAAATATAACAAAAAGATTATTAAGAATAGTAAGGGGATTTTAGGAGTATAAATTTAAGGAAAAGTCTAAATTCCTTTTATCGAGATAAAGAGCACACTTGCAATACTAAATAGAGACAGGTATACTTAAAGAAAGATTCGTTCTGAATCAATATGACCATTATGAATACGTTTAATTAAATTAAAGATAAACTGTACAATTTATCTAATGTCTAGTTCCTATACGTTCACATTTCCTTAAGCGCAAGATAACAGTTGCTAGATACTAGACAAGTTAGCCCTTGAGGGTATAAGTTCAACCAAGATTTAGATGGGGGATTAAAAAGCTGACTAAATCAGGTTTCAATTGATAAGGAGGAGAGTTATGAATTTGGATTATAGCATGAAGATGACCCAGGAACAGAGAATGATATTAACACAAAGCATGCAGCAGTCTATAAAACTATTGCAAATGTCTCTTCATGATCTGAGAGAGTATATTGACAATGAGTATTCAGAAAATCCAATATTAGAGGTCAATGAAGAGATAAATTCATATGATGACTCAAAAGTTAGTGAGGAAATAAGTACACAGGAAATATACGATCATAAAAAGTTAGTTGAAGAATTATATGCTGATAATTATAGAGATAAATCAGAAATAAACTATTCTACAGAGGAAGTTTCTCCGCTTAATTTTATTGAAAAAAAGATATCGTTAAAGGATTATTTGCAAGAGCAATTAGTCGAGACAAATGTAGATCAATATACCTTAATTATATGTAGATATATTGTAGAATCATTAGATCACAGAGGATATTTGGAAATACCAATAGAAGAGATTTCCAAGGAGTTAAAAATACCAGAAGAAGTAGCAGAAAAAGCTTTGAAAATAGTTCAGTCATTGGAACCTTATGGAATAGGTGCTAGGAATATCAAAGAGTGCCTACTTATTCAGAGTTTAAAATTAAATATTCTAGATAATATAATAGAGAAAATAATTTTAAATCATTTAGAAAATGTTGCAGATAATAAATATGAGTTGGTTGCGAAGGATCTTAATATCACGCCAAGAGAAGCTCAACGATATGGTGATTTAATTAAAAAGCTAGAGCCAAAGCCATCACGAGGGTTTTATACTGGAGAAGAAGTAAATTACATAATTCCAGATGCCGAAGTGAAAAATATAGATGGCGAATTTTTTATAATTATGAATGAAAGTGTTTTGCCAAGGCTTATGATTAATAAAACATATAAAGATGTTTTACAAAATAATCAAGATTCTGAAACAAATGCTTATGTAAAAGATAAAATTAATCAAGCATTATTTTTAATTAAATCAATTGAGCAAAGAAAAAACACATTATACAAAGTATTGGAGTGCGTGGTTGATAAACAAAAAGACTTTTTTAAATCTGGCAAACAATATATAAAACCTTTAACACTAAAAGAAGTTGCAGAAATTATTAATCTTCATGATTCAACTGTAAGTAGAGCAATTAAAGATAAATATGTGTTAACGAGTTTTGGCACAATCAAGATAAAAGACTTGTTTGCAAGTGGTGTTTCTTCAAATAACGATGATGATATGGCAACCATAAAAATAAAAAATGAGATAAAGAAAATAATAGATGAGGAAAATAAAAACAAGCCGCTTTCAGACCAAATAATAAGTTCTATGTTAGCTGATAAAAAAATGAATATTTCACGTAGAACCGTTGCTAAGTACAGAGAGGAGATGGCAATTAAATCATCATCGATGAGAAAAAGGTTGTAGTATATTATATTTTAGTTTGTAGTAATTAATGTAATATACTTATTTGTTACAGGTACTCGATTGCTAATATTCAATTATGAATTCTAAAGAAAAGCAGCGATGATTGAGTTTTAGCAATTTGAGTATATGTATTTTACTCTTGGTAGAATACCCTTTCTTAAAATTAATCAAGAAAATGGTTACATAATATATATTAAAAGTTATATTATGAATTTTTGTAAATAATTACAAAAAAGATTGCTAATAATTAATTTTGTTAGAGTTTTTTTGTTTTTTTTGAAATATTATAAAAAAAGTTTTGCGAAAGGCTTTCAAATTTTATAAAGGTGTTTTATAATAATAAATGTGGGACATAAAGAAATAGCATGGGACACATAGAGACCAAAGGAGTGTTTGAGTTGCAGGAAATATTAGAATTACAAAAGAAGATAGTTCCTGAGCTTGTAAATACATTGGAGAAAAGGTATAACGTACTCAGAACAATCTTTCATAATCAACCTATAGGAAGAAGAGTACTTGCTGATATGTTAAATGTTGGTGAAAGAACGGTTAGAACTGAAATAGGTTTTTTAAAGGATCAAGGTTTAATTGAGATTAATACTTCTGGAATGACAGTTACAAGTGAAGGTGTGGAAATTATACACAAATTAAATGATTTCATTCATGAAATAAAAGGACTTTCCGAAGTAGAAAAGAAAATAGAATCTTTTCTTAATTTAAAAAAAGTGATCATAGTCCCAGGAGACGTAGAAGAAAATCCTTTAGTATTAAAGGATTTAGGAAAGGCATGTGCTAATTATGTTAAAGATGTTTTAGAAGATAATTCTATTATAGCTTTAACAGGTGGGAGTACATTAAAAGAAGTTGTAGAAGCTTTTCCTAGAATAACAAATTTATCCCAAATACAAGTAGTGCCCGCTAGAGGTGGAATGGGGAAAAAAGTTGAAACCCAGGCAAATTCATTAGCCGCAACTTTAGCGAAAAAATTAAATGGCACGTATAAGATGCTTCATATCTCAGAAAATTTAAGTCTAGATATAATAGATACTTTACTTAAAGAAGAGGCAGTTAAAGTTGTTATCGATACTATACATAAAGCAGATGTTTTGATTTATGGTATAGGAAATGCTGTGCAAATGGCTAGAAAAAGAGGCGTTCCACAGCAAGAAATAGATAATTTGATAAATAACGGAGCCGTTGGAGAAGCGTTTGGGTGTTATTTTAACAAAGACTCTAAAATAATCTCAGAAACTACCGCAATTGGAATAAAAATTAATGAAGCAAGAAAAATAAATACACATATTGCAGTAGCAGGTGGGAAGAATAAAGTTGAGTCTATTATAGCAACTGAATATAACGATTTTAGTGGTGTATTAGTTACCGATGAAGCTGCGGCTAAAGGAATAATAAGTACATTAGAAAATCAATTCAGTGATTAATTTAGTTTGTAAAATTTATTTTTATAAAAAAGAAAAGCATTTTTTAGGAGGTAATTGTAATGGTAAACGTAGCAATTAATGGTTTTGGAAGAATAGGAAGATTAGCTTTAAGATTGATGATTAACAACCCTGAATTTAATGTGGTTGCAATCAACGACTTAACAGATGCTAAAATGTTAGCTCACTTATTCAAATATGATTCAGCTCAAGGAAGATTCGATGGAGAAATCGAAGTTAAAGAAGGAGCTTTCGTAGTAAACGGAAAGGAAATCAAAGTTACTGCAGATTCTAACCCAGCAAACTTACCATGGGGAGAATTAAACGTAGATATCGTTTTAGAATGTACTGGATTCTTTGCAACAAAAGACAAAGCTTCAGCTCATATCACAGCAGGTGCTAAGAAAGTTGTTATTTCAGCTCCAGCAGGAAATGATCTACCAACAGTAGTTTACAACGTAAACCACGATATATTAAAAGCAGAAGATACAGTTATTTCAGGTGCTTCATGTACTACTAACTGTTTAGCTCCATTTGCTAAAGTATTAAGCGATAAATTTGGATTAACAAAAGGTTTCATGACTACAATCCATTCTTACACTAACGATCAAAATACTTTAGACGCTCCACACAGAAATGGTGACTTAAGAAGAGCTAGAGCTGCTGCAGCTTCTATCATTCCTAACTCAACTGGTGCTGCTAAAGCTATCGGTTTAGTTATCCCAGAATTAGCTGGAAAATTAGACGGAGGAGCTCAAAGAGTTCCAACAATCACTGGTTCATTAACTGAATTAGTTTGTACTTTATCAAAGAACGTAACTGCAGACGAAATAAATGCTGCTATGAAAGAAGCTGCAACTGAATCTTTCGGATATACTGAAGATCCAATAGTTTCTTGTGATATCATCGGAAGCAGTTTCGGATCATTATTCGATGCTACACAAACTAAGGTTATGGAAGTTAATGGAGAACAATTAGTTAAAGTTGCTTCTTGGTATGATAACGAAATGTCATACACTAACCAATTAATCAGAACTTTAGGATACTTCGCTAACTTAAAGTAATTTGAACCGTATTTAAACATAAAAGCGCAAATTTATGTTATAAAGTAAATAAGTCTGGTTTTGTAGTATAAGGCTATAAAGCCAGACTATTTTAAAATAGTCCAAAATAAATGTTAGAGGTGAAAATACATGAATTTCAATAAAAAAACAATTGAAGATATTGAAGTAAGCGGAAAAAAAGTATTAGTAAGATGTGATTTTAACGTGCCATTAAAAGATGGTGTTATAACTGATGAAAATAGATTAGTAGGAGCCCTTCCAACTATTAAATATTTAGTTGAAAAAGGTGCAAAAGTTATTCTTTGCTCACATTTAGGAAAAGATGCTTCAAAATCATTAGCACCAGTTGCTACAAGATTAAGCGAAATGCTTGGAAAAGAAGTTGTTTTTGCTAGAGATGAAGAAGTTGTTGGTGAAAACGCTAAA
This sequence comes from Clostridium chromiireducens, assembly GCF_002029255.1. Classification (GTDB taxonomy): domain Bacteria; phylum Bacillota; class Clostridia; order Clostridiales; family Clostridiaceae; genus Clostridium; species Clostridium chromiireducens. The sequence continues at coordinate 22,747 of NZ_MZGT01000028.1, read as the reverse complement.
AAAGCTGTTGCTGATATGAAAGATGGAGATGTTGTATTATTAGAAAATACAAGATGCAGAAAAGAAGAATCTAAAAATATTGCAGACTTCTCTAAAGAATTAGCTTCATTAGCTGACGTATTTGTTAATGATGCATTTGGTACAGCTCACAGAGCTCATTGTTCAACAGTTGGTGTAACTGATTACTTAGATACTGCTGTATGTGGATACTTAATTCAAAAAGAATTAAAATTCTTAGGTGGTGCAGTTGAAAACCCAGTAAGACCATTTGTTGCTATCTTAGGTGGAGCAAAGGTTTCTGACAAAATTGCTGTTATTAACAATCTTTTAGATAAAGTTAATACTATTATCATTGGTGGAGGAATGGCTTATACATTCTTAAAAGCTCAAGGATATGAAATAGGAACTTCATTAGTAGAAGAAGATAGACTTGATTATGCTAAAGAAATGATAGCTAAAGCAGAAGAAAAGGGTGTTAAATTCTTATTACCAGTAGATCACAGAGTAGCTGCAGAATTTAAGGATGTTGAAGCTACAGTAACAGAAGATCAAAACATCCCAGTTGGAAATATGGGATTAGATATCGGACCAAAAACAGAAACTTTATATGCTGATGCTATAAAAGATGCTAAGACTGTTATCTGGAATGGACCAATGGGAGTATTCGAATTCGAAAACTACAACAAGGGAACAATTGCAGTAGCTAAGGCTATGGCAGATGCAGATGCTACTACTATAATCGGTGGTGGAGATTCAGCTGCTGCTGTTAATATCTTAGGATTTGGAGATAAGATGACTCACATCTCAACAGGTGGTGGAGCATCTCTTGAATTCTTAGAAGGTAAAGTATTACCAGGAATCGCTGCATTAAATGACTAATTTCAAAACAATTAGCCTTAAGTAAGCAATATTTTAAAAAGAAATTTGTAACTTTTATTAAATTATAAATTCTTTGAAGAATTAATACCTATATACTGAGAAAAGAATAAATTGATTTTTAGGAGACAAATTCGACGGGATTTGATGAATCCAAGGCCAAGGATTCAGCTGTTAAGAGTAGATTTATGAATTTCAGCAGATATATATAAAGCTTAAGGGAAATTGATCACTTTCCTTAAGCTTGTCCTTTGTAAAAGAATTTTTTGTTTAATAAATTTAAATTAAATTATGAGGTGAAGAAGATGAGAAAAGCAATTATCGCAGGAAACTGGAAAATGAATAAAACTATTGATGAAGCAGTTAAAATGGTAGAAGAATTAAAACCATTAGTTAAGGATGCAACATGTGATGTAGTTGTATGCCCTACATTTGTATGCCTAGATGCAGTTAAAAAAGCTGTAGCTGGATCAAATATAAAAGTTGCTGCACAAAACATGCATTTTGAAGAAAGTGGAGCATTCACAGGAGAAGTTTCTCCAGGAATGCTTGAAGCTATGGGAATAGAATATGTTGTTTTAGGTCATAGTGAAAGAAGAGAATACTTCAATGAAACTGATGAAGCATTAAACAAAAAAGTTAAAAAAGCTTTTGAACATAATATAACTCCAATTCTTTGTTGTGGAGAATCTTTAGAACAAAGAGAAAACGGAACTACTAATCAAGTTATTGAAGCTCAAATCAAAGCTGATATAGCTGGATTAACTAATGCACAAGTAGAAGAACTTGTTATTGCTTACGAACCAATATGGGCAATCGGAACTGGTAAGACAGCTACAGATGAACAAGCAAATGAAACAATCAAAGCAATTAGAGCTATGGTTGCAGAAATGTATGGATCAGAAGCTGCTGAAAAAACAAGAATCCAATATGGTGGATCAGTTAAGCCAAACACAATAAAAGCTCAAATGGAAATGTCTGATATCGATGGAGCATTAGTTGGTGGAGCTAGCTTAGTTCCAGCTGATTTTGCTGCAATAGTAAATTATTAATAGTTAGTATAGCAAAGGAGACTATAAACATAATGTTTATAGTCTTTTGTAATTAGTAATATCGTAGTTTAGAGTAAAAAGTAATAATTTGGCTTTTAGAGTTTATAAGTTGCAATAAGTGTAAAAAGATAATATAATTTATATGATTAATAGTATGATAAATAAAAAAAATAATAATATTTAATATATATTAATGCTAGTAAAATCTAGAGAGAATAGTCTATTTTAATATATTAGTATAGAGATATAGAATTATTAATATATATTATGATTTTTAACAAAAGTATTTGGAGGGATAGGAAGATGTCAAAGAAACCTGTAATGTTAATGATATTAGACGGTTTTGGAATTGCACCAAAATCAGAAGGAAATGCAGTAGGCCTAGCAAAAAAGCCAAATTTAGATAAATTACTTGAAAAATACCCTACTTCACAATTACAAGCAAGTGGTTTAGCAGTAGGATTACCAGAAGGTCAAATGGGTAACTCAGAGGTTGGTCACTTGAATATTGGTTCAGGAAGAATTGTATATCAAGAATTAACAAGAATTACAAAAGCAATTAGCGATGGAGACTTTTTCGAAAATGCAGCTCTTAAGACTGCAATGGATAATGCTAAAAAGTCTGGATCATCTTTACACTTAATGGGATTATTATCGGACGGGGGAGTTCATTCACATATTGAACATTTGAAAGGACTTTTGGAATTTGCTAAAAAAGAAGGTGTTCAAAATGTATATATTCATGCATTTATGGATGGAAGAGATGTACCGCCTTCATCAGGAAAAGAATTTATAGAAAAAACTGAAGAAATGTTAGCAGAGATAGGTACAGGAAAAATCGCTACAGTAAGTGGTAGATACTATGCAATGGACAGAGATAATAGATGGGAAAGAGTAGAACTTGCATATAATGCATTAGTTTTAGGTAAAGGTGAAACTGCAAACAGTGCAGTAGAAGCTATAGAAAAATCGTACCACGATAATAAAACTGATGAATTCGTATTACCGACAGTAGTAACTGAAAATGGTAATCCAATCACAAATATAAAAAATGGAGATTCGGTTATATTCTTTAACTTTAGACCTGATAGAGCAAGAGAAATAACTAGAGCTATTAATGATAAAGAATTTGCAGGATTTAAGAGAGAAACTTTAAACCTTACTTTCGTAACAATGACTCAATATGATAAAACATTAGAAGGGGTTAATGTTGCATATAGTCCTCAAACTTTGAATAATACACTTGGAGAATATGTAAGCAGCAAAGGGTTAAAGCAATTAAGAATTGCAGAGACTGAAAAATATGCTCACGTTACATTCTTCTTTAATGGTGGTGTAGAAAAAGAAAACGAAGGTGAAGACAGAAAAGTAATTCCTTCACCAAAAGTTGCAACTTATGATTTAAAACCTGAGATGAGTGCTTATGAAGTAACTGAAGAGTTATTAAATAGATTAGATAGTGATCAATATGATATGATAATTTTAAATTTTGCGAATCCAGATATGGTTGGGCATACAGGTATTGTAGAAGCAGCTGTTAAAGCAATTGAAACAGTAGATGAATGTGTAGGAAAAATCGTAGATAAAGTATTAGAAATGGATGGATGCGCATTTATTACAGCAGACCATGGTAATGCTGAAACTATGATAGATTTCTCAACAGGAAATCCATTCACAGCGCATACAACACACCCAGTGCCATTTGTTTGGGTATCAAATCATACAGAAGGTAAAAAGCTAAATGATGGAAAGCTTGCAGATATTGCACCAACAATGTTAAATCAACTTGGACTTGAAGTTCCTGCTGAAATGACTGGAGAAAATTTAGTAATAAATAAATAAATAGTTAAGAGACTCTTTAAATAATTTAAGTTTATATTTAGGGAGTCTTTTTTTATTTTAAATATTTAACTGAAATAAATGTTTTGATATTGTTGGAAGTATACAAGTTTATTCTCTGTTAAGACAAATTTAAGCGAATAAAATATTTGAAAAATAGGATTTTTGATGGCATATAGAGAATACTTTAATTAAATTTGCATAAACTGAATCCTAAATTAATATATTTATAAAAAAGATTTAGGGTTGGTAGTATGAAAAAAAGCTATGCATATTCCGCTGATTTTGATGAAGTTACAGAAAAGTTATTTAGAGAAGCAAGTTATTTAGGCGAAGGACATAATGGAGTAGTTTATGAATTGCCAAATAAAAAGGCTATAAAAATATTTCTAAAGAGAAAAGTTTGTACCGATGAGGGTAGCATTCTTGCGAGAACTAATGGATCGAAGTATTTTCCACGTTTATATAATCGGGGAAAATTTTATGTGGTAAGAGACTTAGTAGAGGGGAAAAGATTAGATAAGTATATAAGGCAAAGTGGTTTAAGTGACAGATTGACTAAAAATATATATGAACTACTTTTAGAATTAAAAAGGCTTAAATTTAAAAAATTAGATATCAGGTGCAAGGATATTTATGTTTCAGGCGGCGAAAAACTAATGGTAATAGATCCTAAGAAGGCTTATACACGAAAAGTTGATTATCCTAGGCATTTAATGAAAGGCTTAAATAAAATAGGCGTATTGGAAGAATTCTTTTATGGAGTAAAAAAAATAAATCCTAAAAAAGCAATAGAATGGGAATTGAAGTTTAAAAGATATTGTGACATGCAACAGTTGTCTTTGCTAGAATAGTAAGTGAATTTTCAAGTGTTACGAATAATATGCTTAAATATACGATTCTTGATGATGACCCTTTTTATTTATATACTATATGGTATAAATAAAAAGGGATATTTATTATTGTAAAGAACCATCACCTGATAGGTAATAACTATCGACTTTGAGGTTTGAAGCCATCACCCCTGTGACTGTATCAAAATAATACCACCTTTGCTTAATTAACTGCCAACCGGTTAGCATAGCTCCCTTACTGTCCATGTAATACCATACACCATCCATTTGAAGCCATCCCTTATTTACTTTACCATCTGGACTAAAATAATACCAGTTATTGTCTATAGCGTTTTTAAACCATCCCTTTACCATTTTACCATTGTCACCGATACCATAGTCGCCATCAGATTCATTTACCCAAACATCTTTTAAGAGTTTTCCGTAATCTATATAATACCCCCATTCTTCATCAGGGAACTTATACCAACCATGTTCTTTGCCTGTTGGCGGGATTGTTTGGCCTAGAAATTTTGAATTATCGCTGACATAATAATCTCGATTATCTGCGTAGACTGATATAGTAGGTATGAAAGTTTGAGCTGTCACTCCTGATATTAGGACCGCAAATATAATTTTTCTGATCAATTTAAAACCCCCTGAGTTTAATTCCATTTATTAACAAAATATATTATCGCACTTATTATAAAGAAAATCAAGAAATGTGCTTAAACAAGTTTGATCTTTACTTTAGCATGATAGTTATTGAGAATATTTATTTTGCATAAAGAATAGAATAAATAATATTGAAAAGAAGAAAATATGAATATTACTTAGGGAATTTACTAATAATATTGTGGTAAGTTAAAAAAAGTACTTTTAAATTAGCAATTTATGTATTATAATTAAATTGATAATAATTCTCAAATGAATTTTCCAAAATAAGGAGGTAATTGATATGAAAGATTATTTAGAAATTGTAGATGTAGTTGCAAGGCAAATTATAGACTCAAGATGCTTTCCAACTGTAGAGGTAGAAATATATTTAGAAGATGGTACAGTAGGAAGAGCAGCAGTACCATCAGGAGCATCAACAGGAATGTATGAGGCAGTTGAATTAAGAGATGATGATAAGAGTAAGTTCTTAGGAAAAGGCGTTCTAAATGCTGTTAAAAATGTTAATGAAACTATTGCGGAAGAATTAATAGGATGTAATGTATTTGAACAAACATATATTGATAAAATGCTTATCGAACTAGATGGAACAGATAATAAGAGCAAGTTAGGAGCAAATGCTATCTTAGGGGTTTCGTTAGCTGTTGCAAATGCAGCTGCAAAAGCTTTAGATATGCCATTATATAGATATATAGGCGGAGTAAATGCAAAGGTATTGCCAGTTCCAATGATGAATATCATAAATGGTGGTTCACATGCAGATAACTCTGTTGACTTACAAGAATTTATGATAATGCCAGCTGGAGCACCTACTTTCAGTGAAGCTCTAAGAATGTGTGCAGAAGTATATCATACTTTAAAGAAAATATTGAATGATAAAGGATATTCAACTGGTATTGGTGATGAAGGTGGATTTGCACCTAACTTAAAGTCAAACGCAGAAGCTCTTGATGTAATAATTGAAGCAATAGAAAAAGCAGGATATAAGCCTGGTGAAGAAATATTTATAGCAATTGATGCTGCTTCTTCAGAATATTTCAAGGATGGTAAGTATGTATTAGAGCATGAAGGAAGGACTTTAACATCCGCTGAAATGGTTGATTTCTTTGAAGATTGGGTTAATAAATATCCAATTATCTCAATTGAAGATGGTATGGCAGAAGAAGATTGGGAAGGTTGGAAGTTAATAACTGACAGGTTAGGAAAGAAAGTTCAATTAGTTGGTGATGATTTATTTGTTACTAATACAGAAAGACTTGAAAAGGGAATAAACCTTGGTGTAGCTAATTCAATTTTAATTAAGTTAAATCAAATTGGTACATTAACAGAAACTTTAAACGCTATAGAAATGGCAAATAGAGCTGGATATACAGCAGTTGTTTCCCATAGATCAGGAGAAACAGAGGATACTACTATAGCTGATTTAGTTGTAGCTGTAAATGCAGGACAAATAAAAACAGGTGCTCCAGCTAGATCTGAAAGAGTTGCTAAGTATAATCAATTATTAAGAATTGAAGAAGAATTAGATGATGTTGCTGAGTACAGAGGTAAGAAAGCATTCTTTAATATAAAGCAATAAGTAAAAGTGATTACGCATTATAAAAACTTATAATTGAATTTAATCATAAAAAAAGTTATAGGGGGAATTCCCTATAACTTTTTTTATAAATTTATGTAATATTCTTAAGCTTATTTACAATTTTTGATACATAAGATTGTAATAAGTAAATAAGTGTGGTATTATTTAGATTAGACATTGTTGATTATTATAGGAGGTGTTACCTATGCAAAATATATTATTAGTCTTTGAAGTAATATTAGGATTAGCAGTTATTTTAACAATATACATGCAGCCTAGTAAAGCCGATGCATTAAGTGGTTTAATACAAGGAAGCACAAAGGATACATTCTTTTCAAAAAATAAATCAAGAACTAAAGAAGTAATTCTTGTTAGATTAACATTTATGTTTATGGCACTTTTTGCAATAAATACAGTTATACTAAATTTAATAAAATAATTAATTTGAGCTACTTTATTTAGAGTAGCCTTTTTATATTTAATCATCTGACTAAAGATAGAATTTAATAAGAAAACAGAAAGGAGTTTTTAATAAACTTCTTATTTTTTTGTGATTTAAAATATATTATCGATACATTTATTTTTCTTATGGATGATTTAAAATAAGTAAATAAATAAATTAGTATATATATGTCAATACTAATTGTATAAATTAAGATAAAACCTATATCCTATAACATTAATGTGGTAGTATATAGATATAAAGTAATAATATATAGTAAATTGTATAATGGAGGTAAGTATTATATGGGAATTAAACAAATGTTATCAAGTTTTATGAAAGAACCTGCATATAAACCAATGGATATTGATGAATTAGTTGCTGTATTTGATATAAAGAGAAATGAATATAATGCATTTAAAAAGACATTAAAAATGATGGAGAATGAAGGATATATAACAAGGAATAAAAAAAATAAATATATGATAGATCAAGAAGGAAATGAAGAAGAAGGCTTAATTGTAGGAACACTTCAAGCGCATGTAAAAGGGTTTGGTTTTCTTATTCCAGAAGAAGAAGGACAAAAAGATGTATTCCTTCCAAGCAACAGCTTAAATGGAGCAATGAATGGTGACAAAATAGCTGTTAAAGTTACAAGAGAAGATACAAACACTAAAAAAAGGGAAGGAGAAGTAGTTGAAATTATTGAGAGGAATACTACTAAAATAGTTGGGGTGTATGAAGACTCACAGAACTTTGGTTTTGTTGTTTCTGAGGATCCTAGAATATCTAAAGATATATTTATTTCCAAAAAAGATAGAAATGGAGCTAAAGATGGCGATGTAGTTACTGTTAAGATAACCAAATGGCCAGAAGGAAATAGAAAGGCAGAAGGTGTTGTTACAGAAGTTTTAGGTAGAAAAGGTGATAGAGGAATTGACATCTTAATGATCATCAAAAAACTTGGACTTCCAGAAGAATTTAGTGAAAAAGTATTGAAGTTTGCTGAAGGTGTATCAGAAGAAATTGATGAGCAAGAATACAAAGGAAGACGAGATTTAAGAGATTTAAGAATGGTTACAATCGATGGAGAGGATGCAAAGGATTTAGATGACGCTGTTTCTATTGAAAAATTGGGTAATGGGAATTATAAATTAGGAGTTCACATTGCTGATGTAACTCATTATGTAAGAGAAAATAATCCTTTGGATAAAGAAGCATTAAAAAGAGCCACTTCAGTATATCTAATAGATAGAGTTGTACCAATGTTACCTAGAAAATTATCTAATGGAATATGCTCTTTAAATCCAAGAGTAGATAGATTAACCCTAACATGCTTCATGGAAATAGATCGAAAAGGAAATGTTGTAAATCATGAAATAGTAGAATCTGTAATAAAGACTGATGAAAGAATGACTTATACAGATGTTACAAAGATTTTAAGAGATCATGATGAAGAGTTGATTAAGAGATATGATTATCTTTATGAAGATTTTAAAATGATGGAAGAACTTTGTAATATCTTGAGAAAGAAGAGAACAAGAAGAGGAGCAATTGATTTCGAAATAGCTGAAGCTAAGATAACTTTAAACGAACTTGGGAAACCAATAGAAATCAAACCTTATGAACGTGAAATAGCTAATAGAATGATAGAGGAATTCATGTTAGCGGCTAATGAAACAGTAGCGGAGCATATGTTTGGAACTCACTTACCATTTGTATATAGAATACATGAGAGTCCAGATGAAGAAAAGTTAGCTAAGTTTAAGGAGTTTATTTATAATTTAGGTTATACTGTTCAATGGACAGAAGAAATACAGCCGAAAAGTTTTCAAGAGATATTGGATAAAGTTAAAGGGAAAAATGAGGAAACGGTTGTAAGTACTTTATTGTTACGTTCAATGATGCAGGCAAGGTATGCTCCGGAATGCAGTGGTCACTTTGGGCTTGCAGCACAGTATTATTGTCACTTTACTTCGCCAATAAGAAGATATCCGGATTTGCAGATTCATAGAATCATAAAAGAATATTTACACAAGGAAATAGATGCAAATAGAATAAATAGGTTGAAAAATATAGTAGGTTATGCATCAAAACAATCATCAGAAATGGAAAGAAAAGCACAAGATGCCGAAAGAGAAGTTGATGATCTTAAGAAAGCTGAATATATGCAAGAGAGGATTGGCCAAGAGTTTGAAGGAATTATATCTTCGGTTACATCTTTTGGAGTATTCGTTGAACTTCCAAATACAGTTGAAGGCTTAGTTCATATTACTGATTTAGATGATGATTATTATATATTTAATGAATCAAATCTCAGCCTAATTGGTGAGAGAACCAAGAAGTTATATAAACTTGGTGATAAAGTTAAGGTGGAATGTGTTCATGTGGATATTACAAATAGAGAAGTATTCTTTAAAATTACACAAGAACCTAAAAGAGAGGAATCAGAAACATCTTTTGTACCAGAAGAAAACACTCAGGAAGTGATAAAAGAATTACTTGAGGTATAAATAGACGTTATCTATACAGATGATTAATCAAGTGATACCATAATATATAATACTTACATTAAGGTATCACTATATTTAAGTATTGAAAATAAGTTGCTTTACAAAGATTGGTATAATATAATTTTAATAGAAATATAACCATAGCAGGTGATTATAATGGCAAGAAAAAGAAATGAAAATTCATTAGCGGAAAATAGAAAAGCAAGACATGATTATTTTGTAGAAGAAGCAATGGAGGCTGGATTAGTTCTAGTTGGAACTGAAGTAAAGTCAATAAGAAATGGGAGAGTCAATCTTAAGGATTGCTATGCCGATATATATAATGGTGAAATATTTATAAAAAATATGCATATTTCTCCTTATGAACAAGGAAATATATTTAACGTAGATCCATTAAGAGAAAGAAAGTTACTCCTTCACAGAGATCAAATAAGAAGACTTGATGGTTTAGTATCTCAAGACGGATATACGTTAGTACCATTATCATTATATTTAAAAGAGGGTAAAGTTAAGGTTGCACTTGGGGTATGCAGAGGTAAGAAGAATTATGATAAAAGAGACTCTATGCTAGAAAAAGCTCATAAGAGAGATATGGATAGGGCGATAAAAGAAAGAAGTAAATATTAATAAATTAAGCTACCAAAAATATAGATGAAATATTTTTGGTAGCTTTTTAATTAGTCTAAATTTAATAATATTATATAATTTATTTTTAATGAAAATTCAAATTTGATAAATAATAAACATATAGTATTACAAAATTCAATGGTATATAATTTGACTTCAGGTAATATATGTAAAATGAGTTGTAATTAGGGGAGGGTAATTGTTTTGAAAAAAATATTTAAAATTAAAAAGATTGTATCAATTTTGACAAGTTTATTTTTCGCAATCACTTTATTCACTGGGGTCTCCGTAAAAGGTTATGCAACAGAAAATGATAAAACTTTTGATGTTGTTGAAATAACTGATTTTCATGGAGCATTAAATGACGCATCAGGAAAGCCTGTTGCAGGAGTCTTAGCAGATAGAATAAATAAAATAAAAACTTCTAATCCAGATAGAACTCTAATTTTAGGCGGTGGAGATTTATATCAGGGATCTGCAATTTCAAATATTATGAAAGGGGTTCCAGTTCAAGAAGTTATGTCAAAAATAGGTCTGGAAGTGACAACTCTTGGAAATCATGAATTTGATTGGGGACTAGATACACTTTTAAATGAAACTATGAAGGGAGCATCATACTCAATAATTTGTAGCAATCTTTATGGTAAGTCAACAGGAAAAAGGATATTTGATCCTTATAAAATCGTTACTAAGGATGGAATAAAGATTGCAGTAATAGGAGGAATAACTCCAGAAACATCAACAATTGTATCACCTAAGTATGTGAAAGATTATGAATTTAAAGATTTAGCAAATGAAGTTAATTCCATAGCAGGAGAATTGAAGCAGAATAATTCTGCAGACATAATATTAGCATTAATACATGAAGGAGATAACGGAGATAATGCAACTGGAGCTATATTTAATATAGCAGACAAACTTAAAAATATAGATGCGGTATTTGGTGGCCACAGCCATACTAAAACTTCAGCAATTGCTAAAGTCACAAATATTCCAGTTTTTATTGGAAATTCTGCAGGTAAAGGATTTATAGATGCTAAGTTTAAGATAACTGGTGATAAAAAAGTGAAGTTTGATACGCCAACAATAGAATCTTCTTATATAGCATTGGATAATGATAAGGGATATAAAGCCGAAAATCCAGAAACGGATAGATATATTAATGAGATGGTGGATAATGCTAATAATGAAATAAAATCAACTACTAATGAGGTTATCGGGTACAATAATGAAAAAGAACTTACAAGAAAAATAAATATTTCTCCATATGGTTCATCGGTCTTGGGAAATTGGGCTACAGATGTCACAAGAAATGCAGTTAACGCAGATGTAGGAATTCAAAATAATGGAGGGCTAAGAATAGATATACCACAAGGTGATATGACAGTAGGTACTATGTGGCAATTTATGCCTTTTGATAACACCATTTACAAACTAAGTATGACAAAAGCTCAATTAAAAGAAGCTTTAGAACAAGGAGTTGCAGATAATAGCAAGGGAATGCAAGTATCAGGAATTAAGTTTACCTATAACTCAAATCTTCCATCTGGAGAAAGAATTAAGGATATAACAAGAGAAGATGGAAGCGCAATTAAGGATTCTGAAAACTTATCTGTAGCATTGCCGGACTTTGTTGCTCAGGGTGGAGATTCATTTACAGCATTTAAAAAATATGGTGGATTAAATGTAGCTAATGATACTCATATTTTAGTAAGAGATGCATTTATTGATTGGTGCAAAGATAATAAAGATAAGAATGGCAAAAATACAATTCCTAACAAGGAAATAGAAAGAATGATAAACTTATCGAGTTCAATAATATTATTAGCAACAACTGATGTACATGGAACAGTATTAGATTATGATTACGCAATGGGAAAGGCAACGGAGAAAGGTCAAGGGCTAGCAAGAGTCTCAACATATGTTAAAAATGTTAGACAAAATAATAAAAATGTTATATTAATTGACAATGGAGATACTATCCAAGGAACGCCTTTATCGTATTATTATGATGTAATGGATAAAAATTTAGAGTATCCTATGGCGAAAGTAATGGGGGCTATGAAATATGATTCATGGACTTTAGGTAACCATGAATTCAATTATGGTTTAGAGGTATTAAATAGAGTTATTAAGGATTACCAAAGTGAAGGAATATCAGTTCTTGCTGCTAATGTATATAAAGGAGATAATTCAAATTTTGTTCAACCTTATATTATAAAAAGCTTCAATGTAAATGGTAAAGAAGTTAAGCTTGCAGTAATAGGTTTAGAAAATAAATGTGTACCAAGTTGGGAAGACAAATCGCACTATGAAGGGCTTGAGTTTAATGATCTTGTAGATGAAGCAAAAAAATGGGTTAAAGAGGTTAAGGCTAAAGGGGCAGATATTGTTGTAGTTTCAGCTCATAGTGGGGAAGAAACAGAAGCAGATGTTTTGTCAGAAAATCAGATTAACGAAATTGCAACGCAAGTAAGCGGAATTGATGCAATTGTTGCAGGTCATACTCATCTAAAAGTCAATGACTTAACTAAGAAAAATCCAGAAGGAAAAGTCGTGCCAATAGTGGAATCAACAAAAGGAGCAACAGGGATTGCTCAATTTGAAATGAATATTGATTCAAATGGAAAACTTTCAGGGATTTCAACTAAGAATGTTGTTATTGATAAGAATATAGGAGAGGATTCTGAGATAGTAACTCTAATTAAACCATATCAAGATGCAACTTTGAAGTATGTAGATACAAAAATAGGAACTTCAAGTGGAGAGTTCACTGGGCAAGGACAAACAAATCAGCCTACAGCAATTATGGAGCTAATTAATAAGGTTCAAAAAGAATCTGCTGGAACTAAGATTTCAATTGCTGCACCTTTAAGTTCATCAGCATTCATACCAAAAGGCGATATTACAATAAAAGATATGATGGCGGTTTATACATTTGAGAATTTCTTATATGGTATAAAGATGAATGGTAAGCAGCTTAAAGATTGGATGGAGTGTTCTGTTAGATATTATGCTCAAACTAATAGCAGTAATCAAGTAGTTGCTAAGGACTCGGCATTAAACATTCCAGATTATAATTTAGATCAACTATATGGAGCAACCTATGATATAGATTTAACAGAGCCTTCATGTATAGTGGATAAAACAACTGGAAGAGTAATTTCTGGAAATAGAATAAAAAATTTAAAAGTAAATGATGTGGCAGTAAAAGATAGTGATGAATTTACTGTTGCCATAAACAATTATAGATATAATGGTGGCGGCGGTTTTATGAAAGCAGCTGGATTGAGTAATACTGATGCAAGTATTGTAAATTATGATTCGGGTAAAGTTCTTGGAGATGACGGTCAAGTGAGAAGCTTGATGACAAATTATATTAAAGAACATGGACAAATATCTCCACAATACTCAAATAACTGGAATATTACAACAAATGGTTCTACTCAGAAAAAAGCAGCATAATTATCTTATTGATAATAAAACTATAATATTATTTTAAAATTTATATGTAAATATTAAAAAGTTCTTGCAATATGTTAATCTACTATATATAATGATAGTAATCCGAGCATAATACTTTGGATTAAATGGATTCAATGGTTATTATTTAGAGATTGACAAATGAAAAAAAAATTTATATAATCATTTCAGTAACTAAATTAAATAATCTGATATCTTATCAAGAGTGGTGGAGGGACTGGCCCTGAGAAACCCGGCAACCTAAATATTGTATAAAAGTCGATATTTATATGGTGCTAATTCCAGCAGCATTAGCTGATAGATGAGAGGATAAATTTGAATGGTGTTTTATGCGCTAGAGATTTATTCTCTGGCGCTTTTGTTTTGAGGTATTAATTAAATAATCTGAAAAGTTACTTAAATTACTACCTTAGTTATCCGGAAACTAACAAAACAAAGTCAAAGGAGGAAAATGTGTTTTGATAGAAATTAGAAATGTAGTCAAGAATTTTGGGGAAACACAAGTTATAAAAGACGTATCAATAAGTATTAAAGAGGGCGAAATTTATGGAATAATAGGGCATAGTGGGGCAGGAAAATCGACATTACTTAGATGCATAAATGGACTTGAAACTTATGATGGAGGATCAGTAAAAGTAATGGGGAAAGAGGTTTCTTCATTAGCAGGGACTAGCCTTAGAGAATTTAGAAAAGATTTGGGGATGATTTTTCAAAATTTCAACCTTATGCAAAGAAAGAATGTTTTTGATAATGTAGCACTTCCACTTGAAGTGTGGGGATATAGTAAAAATGAAATTCAAAACAAAGTATTAAGATTATTAGATTTAGTTGGATTAAAAGATAAAAAATTAAGCAAACCATCAGAACTTAGTGGTGGTCAGAAGCAAAGAGTAGCAATAGCAAGAGCATTAGCACTAGATCCTAAAGTATTGCTTTGTGATGAAGCAACGTCAGCATTAGATCCTAAAATTACAAAAGATATTTTAGCGTTACTTTCTAAAATTAATAAAGAATTGGGAATAACAATAGTAATAGTTACTCATCAAATGGAAGTAATAAAAGAAGTATGCGAAAAGGTTGCGTTAATTGATGGAGGAAAGATAGAGGCTGAAGGAAAATCAGAGGACCTGTTCTTAAAACCAGGAAAATCTTTAAGAAAATTCTTAGGTGAAGAAGATGAAAATGGAATATTGCCAGAAGATGGAGTTAATATTAAGTTGTTCTTCCCAAGTGATTCTTCTGAAAATGCTCTTATTACAAAAATGGCTAGGGATTTAGAAATAGATTTTTCTATAGTTTGGGGAAAACTTGAAAAATTTAGAAGTGAAATATTAGGTGGGCTTGTAATAAATATTAAAGAGGAAGATAAAGATAAGGTTATAAAATATCTTGAAAATAAAGATATTTTATTGGAGGTGATTGAATAATGAATGAGGTAATAGTAAAAGCTTTAATAGAGACATTAGAAATGGTTTTTGCGTCAACTATTGGTTCACTTATTTTAGGATTTATACCTGCAATAATATTAACAGTTACTGCGAAGGATGGATTAAAACCAAATAAAGTTATTTATACTATTCTAGATTTAATTATTAATGTATTAAGAAGTTTTCCGGTTATTATATTGATGGTAGCAATTATACCTTTAACTAGATTCATTGCTGGTAAATCTATAGGTACAGAAGCGGCGATAGTTCCACTTACAATTGCAGCAGCTCCTTTTGTAGCAAGAATTATAGAATCATCATTAAGAGAAGTTGATAAGGGAATAATTGAAGCGGCAAAATCTTTTGGAGCATCAAATACTCAGATTATATTTAAGGTTATGCTTAAAGAGGCCATTCCTTCAATAGCATCAGGGATCACGCTTACAATAATAAGTATTGTTGGATATTCTGCTATGGCAGGAACCATTGGAGGAGGAGGTCTTGGTCAAGTAGCTATAAGTTATGGATACCAAAGATTCCAAACAGATTATATGGTAGTAACATGTATTGTTTTAATTATAGTAGTACAAGGACTACAAGTTCTAGGAAATTATTTTTACAATAAATTATCAAAATAGGGGGAAAAAATATGAAAAAGAAATCAATTTTATCAGTAGTTTTAGCAGGAGTAGTAGCATTTGGATTAGTAGGATGTGGGGGCACAGCTACTTCAGGAAGTAAAGATTCAAAAAATGATAAGGTAATAAAAATTGGTGTAACACCAAAACCACATAAAGAAATAGTGGATATAGCTAAGCCGTTACTTGAAAAAGAAGGGTATACTGTAGAAATAACAGAATTTAATGATTATGTTCAACCAAATACTGCAGTATCTGAAGGATCATTAGATGCAAACTTCTTCCAACACATGCCTTATTTAAAAGAACAAAATGAATCAAAAGGCTTTAAGTTAGTATCTGTAGGTGCTGTACATTTAGAACCAATGGGATTATATTCTCATAAGGTTAAGAGTTTAGATGAACTTAAGAGCGGGGCAACAATTGCTGTTCCTAATGATCCATCAAATGAAGCTAGAGCACTAAAGTTATTAGCAGGAAAAGGATTAATAAAAATTAAAGATGGTGAATTAGTTACACCAAAGGATATCACAGAAAATCCTAAAAACTTAAAGTTCAATGAATTAGAAGCAGCAGCAGTTCCAAGAGCTATAGATGATGTTGATGCAGCTGTAATAAACGGAAATTATGCAATTGAAGCTAAATTCAATCCAGCAAATGATGCAATTATTATTGAAGATAAAAATTCAGAAGCTGCTAAGCCTTATGCAAACATAGTTGTTGTAAAAGAAGGTAACGAAAATCAAGAAAAAATTAAAGCTTTAGTAAAGGCAATGACTTCACCAGAAGTTAAGGCATTTATAGAAAAAGAATACAATGGATCAGTAATTCCAGTATTCTAAGATAGAATAGTAATAGCTACTTAAATTGCCTAGAGATATTCTATAAATAGAGAGAGCATACATGTTGTGTAGAATTAGGATAATTCCGAATATGCAAACATATATGCCTCTCTTTTTTAGTGTGATAATATTAATAATATCCTCAAAGCCTGCCTTTAATAATTGATTGGAATATTGTATACTTTTAAGTATGTTTAGGAAAAATTAACCTAAAATTAATAAAGAGATTATTAAAGGGGGATGATGTATGGATATATCGGGGGTTAAGGTTAAACTATTAGGGAGTGATATATTAAGTATCATAAATGAATTTATTAAGATTGAAGGCCTGAGTATAAAAAATGTATCTATAGATGATGGAATAATATTGGAAGGAAACTTAAAAAAGGGATTAAACATAGAATTTTTTGTTAAGATTCAATTAATAGAATGTATAAATAATAAAATCGTTGCTAGAATAGTTAAAGTGAAGATTCTAAACTTAGGTATGTTTAGGATATTAAGAAGTTTTGCATTAAATCAACTATCTAAAATGTTTAAAAAATATGGAATAAGCAATGATAAAGATAAAGTAATAATTGATATAAATACAATACTTAAGGATATATCCTTTGTTGATTTAAATATAAATGAAATATATATGAAAAAATCAGAAGTATGGGTAGAAGCTAGTAGCATTAGAATTTCATTAGCGGGAAATTTAATAAAGAGTATTGAAACGAAAGAAACTTTAGAAAATGAAGAAGAAAACCTATCAGAATTAGAAAGTGTTAATAAAGTGCATGATAATTATTCAGAGGGAAGAAAGATCTTAGAGAATAAGTTGCCGGAAAAATCTAAAAAGTATAAAGAGTATATTTTTATGTTACCTGATATAGCTTCTTTAGTTTATAGGTTACTTAAGGATAAAAGAGTACCTATAAAAACCAAACTGGTTATGTCAATAGCAATTACATATATTACAGTACCAATCAATATAATACCCAATAATATACCTTTTATAGGAGTAATTGATGATGTAGGAGTTGCATTTTTTGCAGTGAATAAAATTATTAAAGATGTTCCATTACCAATAATTGTGGAGAATTGGCAGGGAGAAAATGATTTACTTTTGGTATTAAAAAAAGGAATTGAGTATTTAATTAATTTCACAGGGGCAAAGAATGTTGAAAAGTTATATGGAGTGATAGAGGATTTATCGACTTTATAAAATAAGAGTTTATATTTTATAGAATAAAAAAGTGAAATGCAGTTAAAGGAGAAAGTATAAAATTTATGGCAAAGAAAATTTATGCAATACAATCGGGATTTGATTTTAATAATAATAGAAGTATAGAAAATATTATGGTAGATACATGGGCAGAGTGCTTGACTTATGTAAAAGGTGTTAAAGGTGCTAAATATAAGAGTTTTGAAAGTATAGATGAGGCTAAAGCTTACTTAAATGAGGGTAACAGAATGTTAAAGAAAAGTGATGAGAAATATCCTAAGGACTGTATTCATGCTTATGTTGATGGTAGTTATAATTCTTCTGATGGAAGATACTCTTATGGCGTAGTTTGTGTTAACAACAATGTGGTAGAGTATATAGAGAGTAATGCTGAGAAAAATTTATCAGGAGGAAGAGACATAAGACAAATAGCAGGTGAATTAAAGGGTGCTGTTAAAGCTGTTGAGTATGCTATAGAGAATGGACAAAAAAAGATTGTTGTATTTCATGATTATGAAGGCATAGCTCATCATGCAACTGGAGCATGGGGGAGAAAAGAAGAGTCATCTATTGAGTATTATAATAAGATGCAGGAGCTAATGAAATCTGGAATTGAAATTATTTTTGTAAAAGTTGACAGTCATACTGGGGATTTATTTAATGAGCTTGTAGATGAAAAATGTAAAGAATGTTTAGGAATAAATTCGGATAAAGTTATCGAAAAATGGTTAAGTAAAAATACAATAAGGGTTTCTAATAATGATGTGAAATCTAAAATTTTAAGTTTAGCACCTAATTTTGCTGAGAATATAATTTTAAGCGATGAAAATTCTGACGCTAGCATAAATAATACAGTAATTAAAGAACATGAACTTACTAATACTATTAAGTTTGAGGAGATTATAAGTTTATATAGAAGCAACTATAAAGAGGGCAAAAAAATTATCTCCAAATTATTAAGTAAAGAAAAAGAAGAGTTTATTTTATACTTGTTAGATAATATAAATTAGAATAAATAGAAAAAATTAACTTGGATAACTTTTTAATTAATACATAACCTATTTGTATAAAATTAAATAAATATTAAAGAGGTGTTATTGATTATGGAAAGATTTTCAAAGGGAATGGTAGCAGGAATTTTAGTAGGAGTAGCTGTTGAAATGGCTATGATGCCACACTATAACAGAAGGACTCAAAGAACAATGAAAAGAGCTGGAAGAAGAATGAAAGATGTGGCTGAGTCTACTTATCATGGAATTCAAGATTGGATGAGATAATGATTTGAGTCGCCTATAAAAATATCAACATAAATGATATTATTTTAAATAAAAAGGTATGAGTAAATTTCATGCCTTTTTATTTTTGTTTATTTTCTTTATAATTTTATCCATAAAAATGGATAATAAAATTAAATTATATAATATTTGGGGTAGATTTATATTTTTATGCAGTTTTTTATGAATTTATGTTATAATTAAGAAAATTATATTAAATGAATTAAATAATTTGTTGAATAGAAAAGGATTGAAAAGATGGAAATTCTATCATTAGGAGAAAAAATAAAAAGAAGAAGAAAGCAACTAAATATGACCTTAAAGGATTTGGCTAGAGACAGAATAACTCCGGGACAAATAAGTTTAGTTGAATCGGGACGTTCAAATCCATCAGTAGATTTGTTAGAATATTTAGCAGAGGCATTAAACACAACTGTCGAATATTTGATGGAATCAGAGGAAAGTCAAGCAGAAAAAATAAGTCTTTATTATGAGCAGGTAGGAGAATCGTGTATCTTTCAGGGAGATTATGAAAAAGGTCAAAGATATATAGATAATGCATTATATTATTGTGACAAATATAACCTAGAATATAGAAAAGCAATGATATATTTCATAACAGCGAAATCATATATGTATAAAAAAGATTTCCCTATGGCTCAAAAGTTTTTTTTATCAGCCAACGTAATCTTCGTAAAGAATACCAATCATGAACAAATAATAAAAACTTTTCTAAATTTAGCCAACATAGCTTTGGAATTGAAGGCGTATCATTCTTCAAGCAGCTACTTAAAACAAGCTGAAAAAGTTTATTTAGATAATAAAATTGTAGATGAATTTTTAATGGGTGAGATTCATTATAATATGGCTAGAACATATTATGATATTGAAGAATTGGATTTAGCACTACAGTACTCGTATTCAGCTAAAAAAAGATTTGAACAGATATATAATGATGAAGATTATGCGAAAAATCTATTCTCTCTTGCCGAAGATTTTAATAAAAAAGGTGATTTATTAAATGCTATAAAATACTCAAAGAAAACATTAGAAGTTTATAAAAAGATACAATATAACAGGAGCATAGTTAATATAGAGCATAATTTAGGTAAGTTATTCTATGAATTGGGGGATTTAGATGAATCACTCAAGCATTATGAGATATCTAAGAATGTTAGTGTACAAAATCGTGTTGGGTGTTTAAATGATATATTACTTGATATTTGTAAAAATTATTTAAAACTAAAAAATACTGAACAGTGTGGTAAAATACTAAAAAATATTGAAAATAGTATTGGCGAAAACGATATTGATAGAAGAATTGAATGTAAACTTATTAAATATACAATGTTTAATATTGATGATAAGTTAGAACAAGCCGAAAGTGTATTAATTGATACATATGTACTAGCCAAGAATAGTGGAAGACTAATAAAAGCAGCAGAATTAGCCATGAGGGTTGGAAAATATTTCATGGATAAAAAGGAAGAGGAAGAAGCTTCTTATTATTTGAATCAAGGAATAAAGTTATATAACAAGGCAGAAAATTTTAAAAACTAAAAAATGAGTAAATGGGTGATATATTTGGAAATACTGTCTATAGGTGAAAAGATAAAAAGGGCTAGAATATTCAAAGGCATTACATTAAAAGAACTATGTGAAAATAAAATATCAATAGCGAAGATGAGTTGCATAGAAAATGGAAAAATTAAAGCAGATAAAGAATTATTAAAATTTATATCAGAAAAGATTGAAATTGATTTAGACTATTTGGTAGAAGATGTTTACGAGCAGATATTGAATAATCTAAAGATGATTAAAAAAAATATTTCATGTGATAAAGAGTCTGAAAATAAGTTAAAAGATAATTTGAGTTACGCACTTAAGTATAAATACTATGATTTAGCTTTCGAATTGATACACATCTTATTTTCTTATTATGTGGAAGAGAATAAGGCTGAAAATATCCAATTGATAGTTTCTCAGTATTATGACCTCTACCAAAGAAATAATAATGAAGAAAATACAGTTATATATTTTAAAGATATGGCTAGGTATCTTTCTCAGAATGGAGAATACATAGAAGCTATTTCTTACTATAGTAAGTTAAGAGAAATGTTCCAACAAAAAAAGGATGGCTTTGATGGTATAGAATATTGTTTAGTAGGTTATAATGAGGCGTTATGTTATCAGAATATAAGAAAATCAGAAGAAGCTTATAGTATATTATCAGAAATCATAGGTTATGTTGAGAATCTTAAAACTGATGAAAGTAAAGGTAAAATATATCATATCTATGCAGCTGTATGTATTAAACTAAATAAGGATAGTGTTGATGAATATAAAAATAAAGCTTTTGAATATCAAAAGTATAATCCTATTTCGTTAGCGTTATCACATGGAAACTATGGAAAATATTATTTTGAAATAGGAGAGAAAGATAAAGCAATTGCAGAAATACAAGAAGGAATAAAAATATTTCCTACAGATAATATAGAAAAAAACGTAGAATTTTTAAATTATTGCACTAAAATACTTATCGATAATTTAGAATATGAAATATCTTATAAAATTACAGAGGAAGCATTAAATTTAGCAATTATTACAGATAATATAAAACTAATTGAAAAGTCATATTACTTAAAAGGAGTAATTCTCCAAAGAATGAATAGATATGCCGAAGCGGAGAAATATATGAATTTATCATTAGATTCTTTGTTCAAATTTGGAACGAGAGATGAAAGGAAAAATAGATATATAGATATGGGCAAGTTGTATTATGAGCTTGGATCTACAGCAGATTCATTAAAGTATTTTAATTTAGCTTTAGCTGTAGATAAGAAAATATAATATTTTTTGACATCCGAAGATAAAAAGGTAGGAGGACGCTTTATTATAAAGAATCCTCCTACCTTTTTGTTGTAAAATAGCTAATAAATTATATAGATACATGGTAACTATATAGATACATGGTAACTATATATAAAACTTATTCAACTTTTAGGAAATAATCTAACAAATCTTCGATGTTAATTACACCCACAATTCTTTCGTCTTCAACCACAGGCATAGCAATGATATCATTTTCTCTCAAACGCTTTGAAACTGCAATTATCTCTTCATCAGGTTGCGCGAGTATTACTGATTTAGACATAACCCATTCAACAGGGCAACTAACATAGTGACCTGGATGTACCATAAATCTATATATGTCGGCTTTAACTACCATTCCGACAAGTTTCTCTTTGTTATCTACTACTGGCATACCATTAACATTTAGTTTGTCCATTAAATCTAAAGCTTGATTTATAGTATCGTTTACATTTATGGTATGAAAATTTGGTTTTATAATAGAACTTATTTTCATTATTATCACCTCTTTTAAAAATTTAGTATTCCTAAATCATTAATTAATATATGACTAGATATGTATGTAG
>NZ_MZGT01000027.1 GCF_002029255.1 Clostridium chromiireducens | reverse complement strand
TATTTATAGTAGCTATGATGAGCATAGGTATATATATGTATGACAATAATGAAAATATCAATAAATTTGTTAATACAAGAGTTATATCAAAATTTGAACAGTTTGGGTTAATTGAAAGAAATGTTACTTCATCAGATTCTAATGAAGAGAGAATCGCACTATATAAAACAGCACTTGATGTTGGAGATGGGTATAAATTAGGACGTGGAATAGGTAGTATAAAATCGTATGATGATCAATCTCTACCAAAACATTTTGGGATGAGTGAAATTTCTTTTAGAACTTATGAGGGAGGAATAGTATATTTATCCATACTAATAATAATTTTTTCACATTTTTTAAATAGGATATTTACAATAAAAGTTAAAAAAAATAAAATTACTAGCTTTATTATAATCAGTATTAATATAACTTTTATGGCTATATATACAATGATATTCAGACAACCTTTCTATTCTCTTGCATTGTCATTAATAATTTTTATATTTAGCCAACATTATAATCAAGAAGAAATTGCAAAATATTAATACGACTGTAATTGATATTGTTAATTTTACACTAGATACAAAGGAAAGGAAATGAATTAAATGAAAATAGCTATTTTGACTATGTCCAATGGTATTAATTACGGAAATAGACTGCAAAATTATGCAACTCAAAAGGTTTTAGAATCATTAGGATGCGAAGTGGAAACAATTAGAAACTTTACATCTCAAAAAATAGTAGACCCAAATACGATTAAAGAGAGAATTAAGGAGATATTATCTGATTTTTACTATAGAGTTCCGATCATAGAATTAAAAAAAATGAATTATGTTTTAAGGGAGAGGAAATTTAATGAATTTACAGAAAAATATGTTCAACAAACTAATTATATAATTACTAAAGATAGAATACCAAAAGGCATTGAAAAAATGTATGATTTTTTTGTATGTGGGAGTGATCAAGTGTGGAATCCTGAATTTGATATTAATTCGGAAATAGATTTTTTGACATTTGCTAATAAGGGACAAAAAATAGCTTATGCTCCAAGCTTTGGTGTAAGTGAATTACCCATGAAGTGTATTAATGACTATAAGAAATGGATTGGACAGATAGATTGTTTATCGATTAGAGAACAGGCGGGGGCAGATATTATTAAAGAATTAACAGGAAGAGATGCAGTAGTTCTAGTTGATCCAACATTAATGTTAACTAAAAATGAATGGTTGTTAATATCTAAAAAACCAAAATTGAAGTTGCCTAAAAAATACATATTAACATATTTTTTAGGTGATAAAAGTAAGTCAGCAGAAGAGAAGATTAATTATATTGCTAAAAAGAATAATTTAGATGTAATTAACTTTTTAGATTTTAGTAATAAGTATATATATAGTTTATCACCGCATGAATTTATTTGGTTATTTAATAAGTGTGAATTAGTTTATACTGATTCCTTCCATGGATCGGTTTTCTCTTTGATTATGAAAAAACCATTTATAGTTTTTGATAGACAAGATAATCATACATCGATGAATTCTAGACTAGATACTTTGTTATCATTATTTAAAATGGAATCTAGGCGAGAAGAAAATATTACTAATGATAACCAAATCTTTAATATTGACTTTACTAATGTAGATTCTATTTTAGAAGTTGAGAGGAGTAAAGCATTTATATATTTAAAGGATGCTTTGAAATTAAAAAATGATAAAAGGTAGTGGAGGATTCTTGTTAGTATGAAAATTAATCAATTAAAGGGTGGTGTAATACTATCTTACATCTCTATGGGAATAGGCAGTATCATATCAATTTTATATACTCCTGTAATGCTTAGGCTATTAGGACAAAGTGAATATGGACTTTATAATTTAGCGTTCTCTGTAGTAGGTTATCTAGGATTGTTGAATTTTGGATTTAACAGTGCTTATATGCGGTATTATAGTAGGTATAAGGTAAATGATGATGTAGAAAATATTGAAAAGGTAAATGGAATGTTCTTAATATTATTTTCTATAATAGGATTAATTGCTATATTAGCTGGAACTTTATTAATATTTAATATTGAAACTATATTTAAGAAGGGCCTTACACCTAATGAAATTAATACTGCTAGAATTCTTATGATGTTAATGGTACTTAATTTAGCAATATCTTTTCTAGGAAGTGTATTTACCTCAAACATGATAGCAAATGAAAAATATATTTTTCAAAAAATAGTTGATATTTTAGGGAAAGTGGTCAATCCATTTCTAATATTACCATTATTATTAATGGGATACAAATCTATAGCAATGATAATAATTACAACGATAATTACGATAATTACAAACTATATAAATGTATGGTATTGTCTCAAAAGGTTAGATATGAAGTTTAAATTCGATAAATTTAACTTTACCTTAATGAAGGAAATCTGGATTTTTTCATTTTATATTTTCTTAAATATGATTGTAGATCAAATCAATTGGAATGTAGATAAATTTATACTGGGAATTTTTAGGGGGACAGCTGGAGTTGCGGTCTATTCAATTGGTGCTCAACTTAACACATATTACTTGTCTTTGTCAACATCTATTTCCTCTGTTTTTGTTCCTAAAGTAAATAGAATGGTAGCCAGTGTTGATGACAATAAACAATTAACAGATTTGTTTACAAAGGTAGGTAGAATTCAATTCATTATGATGTTCTTTGTATTGTCAGTTTTTGTATTTTTTGGCGAATACTTTATAAGCTTTTGGGCGGGAAGTGGATATGAAAAAGCATATCTAATTGCTTTAATACTAATGACTCCAGTAACCATTCCGTTAATCCAGAATTTGGGGATAGAAATTCAAAGGGCTAAAAATATGCACAAATTTAGATCTATCGTGTATACAATTATTGCAATAGGCAACATTTTTCTAAGCATCCCTCTTTGTAAAGTATATGGAGAAATAGGTCCGTCTATAGGAACTGCTATTACACTTATTATAGGGAATGGTATTATTATGAACATTTATTATCATAAGATGGTAGGATTGGATATAAAATATTTCTGGAAGGAAATAGGCAAATTTATTCCCTCTTTTATTGTACCAGTCATGGTAGGTGTTTGGTTTAAGAGTGTCATCGGAATAGATAGTATGGCAATGTTCTTGGTAGGAGGAGTAGTTTATAGTATAATATTTATTCTATCAATTTGGTTTATTGGTATGAATGATTACGAAAAAGATTTATTAATAGGACCGTTAAATTTTATTAAGAGTAAAGTTTGTAAGAGGGTAAATTAGATATGATAGAAATAGTTGAAAAACAGAATTGTTGCGGATGTCATGCTTGTGCTAATGTATGTACTAAAAATTGTATTTCTATGAAGAGTGATAATGAAGGATTTTTGTATCCTATAACAGATAAGAATGTTTGTATTAATTGTAATTTATGTGAGAAGGTATGCCCTATAATTAATGTTCCTAAAAGAGAGGATGAAGTTATATTAGCATATGCTTGTAAAAATAAAGATAAGAAAGTACGAGAGGCTAGCTCATCAGGTGGATTATTTACATTATTATGTGAAGAAGTAATTAGCAACAAAGGAGCAGTCTTTGGGGTAGCATTTGATATGGGGCTTAGTGTCAGACATGTTTGTGCTGAGACAAGTGAGGAATGTGAACAATTTAGAGGATCTAAGTATGTACAAAGTAAAATAGGGCAAACATACAAAGAAGCAGAGAAATTTTTACAGGATGGAAAGATGGTTCTGTTTAGTGGAACACCATGTCAAATATCAGGATTGGATTCTTTCTTAAGGAAGAAATACGATCATCTTATTTTGGTTGATATAGCTTGTCATGGGGTACCAAGTCCTAAAGTATTCCGAAAATACCTTAATTCATTAAGATTAAGAAGAAATTCAGCAGTAAAAAAGATTTTGTTTAGAGATAAGAGTGCAAGTTGGAGTAAGTATAATTTAAAAGTATCTTTTGAAAATGGTAGAGAGTTAAAGGAATTAGCATGTGATAATATATATATGAAAGGATTTTTAAATGATATTTATTTAAGACCTTCTTGTTATGATTGCAAATTTAAAAAACCTCTCACATCAGCTGATATAACATTAGCTGACTATTGGGGAGTGAAGGATATACACCCTGGATTTGATGATGATAAAGGAGTATCTTTAGTTTTAGGGAATACGAAAAAAGGAAAATCTATGTTAGATAAAGTATCTAAAAACATGGAGATAATTGGAACAGATTTGGATTATGCGATACAGAATAATCCATACATTGTGACTCATGTTAAGTATAACAAGAAAAGAGATAAGTTCTTTGAAATGATAGAAAATGAAGAATTAGAATATTCAATATTAAAATGTATAACTCCTACATTTATAGAAAGAGTAAAAAGAAAAGTAAGAGCGACATTAAATAAATTGTTAACTCTCTAGTAGGCTCAGTCTATAAACATGCTATATTTTGTAGTATACTATATGCTAATAGCATGAAATTATTGTAATTAATAGGATTGAAAAATATATAATATGACTAATTTTAAAACTAGAACCTCAAAACTTCATTAACCTACTCTGATAATTAAGGAAATTTAGATACATGTATAAGATGAGGATGAACAAAATTATTTTTCTATGGCTACTAGTCAAACCCAAATAACATCAATTCTATCATTAATTTATATTATTAATAGTTTTGAGGAAATACAAGGAAGAATGGGCATTGATATTAGGAATTTGAAATTATTCACTCGGAGTGTATTTGCACATCTTTTATTTGTTAGAATTAGGAATATTATATTAAATAAAATCGGTATATGTACTAATATGCTTTTATATATCCTTTTAAATACATTAACTACCCTACTTTTAAATTGTATTTTTATGATGAATGAAACATTAAAATGTAAAAGGATACATTTGGATTTTAACTATTGTAATTGTACTTAGATATGCTATTTTTTCGCAAATAAGTCACAGTTCTTGACTAATATTTCAAAGCTATAAAAACTTCCATACACAGGTTTGACCCAAATTAAGGAATAGAAACTTCAGTCATACTGATGTCGGAAGCACTCCTAGGGGAAACAGAAATTGCCAGGTAAAGTCATTGTACTAAATGATAGTTTAGTGCAATGTTTTTGTATTTAGAATATACCGATTGGAGTGGTGCTCTGACTTCTGTTGTGAGAATTTTTTCTATTTAGGAAGATGATTACTTAGTTTGCCCAAATACCCTAGGAACCTAGAAAATTACCGAATAAATTATTAATCTAATAGTATAAGGGAGATAAAGATTATGAAAGGAATAATATTAGCAGGCGGTTCAGGTACCCGCCTATATCCAGTAACAAAAGCAATGTCAAAACAAATGGTTCCAATATATGATAAGCCAATGATTTATTATCCAATGTCAGTACTTATGCTTGCAGGCATAAGGGATATACTAATAATATCTACACCAAGAGATATTATTAATTTTAAAGAGCTTTTTAGAGATGGACAAGAATTAGGATTAAATGTTGAATATGCAGTTCAAGAAAATCCTAATGGACTTGCAGAAGCATTTATTATTGGCGAGGAATTTATCGGTGATGATAATGTAGCAATGGTACTTGGAGATAATATTTTTTATGGTCAAAGCTTTACAGAACATTTAAGACAAGCTGCTGGCTTAGAAAATGGAGCATACGTATTTGGTTATTATGTTCAGAATCCAAAAGCTTTTGGTGTAGTTGAATTTGATGATAATGGAAAGGTTATTTCATTAGAAGAAAAACCAGAAAAACCAAAATCTAAATATGCAGTGCCAGGGCTTTATTTTTATGATAATTCAGTAGTTAAAAAAGCTAAAGCATTAGAACCTTCACCAAGAGGGGAACTAGAAATAACGGATTTAAATAAAGTTTATATGGAAGAAGGCACATTAAAGGTTCAATTATTAGGTAGGGGAATGGCTTGGCTTGATACAGGAACTCATTCATCTATGCTTCAAGCTTCTAACTTTGTTGAAGCAGTTCAAAGTACTCAAGGAACATATATAGCGTGTCTTGAAGAAATTGCTTATAGAAAAGGATGGATAACATCAGAAGAGGTTATTGAACTTGCTAAACCATTAATGAAAACTGGATATGGGAAGTATTTAATGGATATAGTAGAGGAAATAGAAATTCAAAAAGCTAAGTCAGAAATTGCAGCAACTAAAAATATATAAGGAGATAATAAAATGGGGAATTTTAATTTTAATAAGACTAGTATAGATGGGGTTTATGTAATAGAGCCTAAAGTTTTTGGAGATAATAGAGGTTATTTTATGGAAACTTATAATAGAGAAGATTTCTTAGGTGCTGGTCTTAATATGAATTTTATTCAAGATAATGAATCTAGATCTAGTAAAGGAGTACTTAGAGGACTTCATTTTCAAAGAAAACATAGCCAAGGTAAGCTTGTTAGAGTGACTAAAGGTGAAGTTTTTGATGTATCAGTTGATTTAAGAACAGGTTCTTCTACTTATGGGAAGTGGGAAGGTGTTGTTTTAAGTGAAGAAAATAAAAAGCAATTTTATATTCCAGAAGGTTTTGCTCATGGATTTTTAGTACTTTCAGATGAAGCTGTATTTAACTATAAATGTACCGATTTTTATGCTCCAGAATATGATGGTGGAGTGATGTGGAATGATCCAGATATAAATATTAAATGGCCAATGGATGGAATAGAAAATATAATCTTATCTGAAAAGGATAAGAATCATCCAAATTTTAAAGATTTAGATTTAAGTAATTATGAAGATTTCAGATTGTAGAATTTCAAGGAGTATGGATTTATGAAAATATTAATAACTGGTTCAAGAGGTCAATTAGGAAATGAGCTTCTAGAGATAATAAAAAGTGGAAAAGCTGAAATAGGAGAAGTTTCGGAAGCTATAAAAAAATGTGAAGTTATAGCACTAGATGTGGATCAATTAGATATAACTAATCTAGAACAAGTTAAAAATAAGATAAATGATTTAAAACCTGATGTAGTAATTAACTGCGCAGCAGCAACAAATGTTGATGGATGTGAAAGTAATGAAGATTTTGCATTTAAAGTTAATTCAATTGGTCCAAGAAATTTAGCTATAGCAAGTTCAGAAATAGGTGCTAAGCTAGTTCAGGTATCAACGGATTATGTATTTAGTGGAGTTGGAAATAAGCCATTAACTGAATATGACTTAACAGCTCCTTATAGTGCCTATGGTAAAACTAAACTACTCGTAGAAAGCTATGTTAGAGAATTTTCTTCAAAGTATTTTATAGTAAGAACTGCTTGGCTTTATGGATACATAGGTCATAACTTTGTTTATACTATGAGAAGACTTGGGAAAGAAAAAGAAGCAATTACTGTTGTTAATGATCAAAGAGGTAACCCTACTCATGCTAATGATTTAGCTTATCATATATTAAAGTTAATACAAACAGAAGAATATGGAGTATATCATTGTACAGGTAAAGGAGAATGTACATGGTATGACTTTGCTAAAATGATAATTGAATTATCAGGTGAGAAATGTGAAGTTAAACCATGTACATCAGAAGAATATAAAACTCCAGCAAAAAGACCAGAATATTCATCTCTTGATAATATGATGCTAAGATGTACTGTTGGCGATGAAATGAGAGATTGGAAAGATGCAATAAAATCATTTATTAGTAAGTTAGATAAGTAAAGGAGTTATAGTAATGAAAACATATTTAGTTACAGGTGGAGCCGGATTTATAGGTTCAAACTTTATTTTATACATGTTAAATAAATATCAAGATATTAAAGTAATTAATTTGGATAAATTGACTTACGCAGGAAATCTAGAGAATCTTAAATCTATAGAAAAAGATGAAAGACATACATTTGTTCAAGGAGATATTTGTGATAAAGAATTAGTTTCAAGTATTTTTGAAGCTAATGATGTAGATTATGTTGTTCATTTTGCAGCAGAATCACATGTTGATAGAAGTATAAAAGAGCCAGAAATATTTGCTAAAACAAATGTACTTGGTACAGTTAATATGCTTAATTGTGCAAAAAATGCTTGGGAAACAGAAGATGGATTTAAAGAAGGCGTTAAATTCCTTCATGTATCAACAGATGAAGTATACGGATCTCTAGGAGCTGAAGGATTCTTTATGGAAACAACTCCAATAGATCCTCATAGTCCATATTCATCAAGTAAAGCAAGTTCGGATTTAATGGTTAAGGCTTACTATGATACTTATAAAATGCCAGTTAATATAACAAGATGCTCAAATAACTATGGCCCATTCCAATTTCCAGAAAAATTAATTCCGCTATTAATTAATAACTGTATGCTGCATAAAGAATTACCAGTGTATGGTGATGGTATGAATATAAGAGATTGGCTTTTTGTAGAAGATCATGCAAAAGCTATTGATATGGTTATTAATGGCGGAAGACTTGGTGAGGTCTATAATGTTGGTGGTCATAACGAAAGAACTAATATACAAATTGTTAAAACAGTTATTTCTTATATAAATGAAAATGTAGATAAAGATGTAACAGAAAATTTAATCAAATACGTTGAAGATAGAAAAGGTCATGACAGAAGATATGGAATAGCTCCAGATAAAATAAAAGAAGAGCTAGGATGGTATCCTGAAACTACTTTTGAAGTAGGAATTAAGAAGACTATAAAGTGGTATTTAGATAATTCAGAATGGATGAAAAATGTAACTTCTGGGGATTATCAAAAGTATTATGAGAAGATGTACACAGATAAAAAAAGCGCGAAGCGCAATTAAGAACATTTCACAGATAAAGACCTGGGAAGCACCCCTGGGGGAAACAGGATTTTCCAAGTACAAGCCTTGCACTAAATGAAAGTTTAGTGCAATTTTGTGTTTATCAAAAGTATTTTATGGGATATAATATAATTACTTATATTGATGAATGGAGTTGGGAGATATGTCACCAATTATATCTACTTTTTTTGGGATAATAGTTAGACTTCAATTTGAATTAGTTGGTAAACATCATCTGCCACTTGTTCATGCAGAATATCAAGAATATGAGATATCTATTGATTTTGAAGGAGATGTATTGGCGGGTACGTTCCCTAAAAAGCAACTAAAAGTATTGCAAGCATGGGTGGAACTTCACAAAGATGAATTACAGGCTAATTGGAAAGTGTATCAAGAAGAAGGAACTTGGTTTAAAATTGATCCAATAGGAAAAATATAGATATGAATAAAGATGTATATGATTCTAATGTTAAACTTAATATTCCAGTTAAAGTAATTCCGCTAGAAAATTATCATTTATATATAGAATATGAGGATGGTAAGACTATCAATTTTGATATGAATAGTTTTTTAAATCACCCACTATTTAAACCATTGAAAGAAAAAGCTTTTTTTGATTTAGTACAAATTAATGGATCATCTATTTCATGGCCTAATGATATAGATATATGTGCTGATTCGTTGTATGAATTTATCAAATAGCAACCTCAGCTATTCGGACCTCGGAAGCATCCCTCAGGGGAAACAAAAATTACAAAGTACAAGCGTTGCACTAAATGATTATTTAGTGTAATTTCTGTTTTAATGAAATAATTAATATGACTAATAAAAAAACATATCTGTTTTTTTGTTTCATTACAATATAATTTAGGCTATAATAAAAATATATTAGTATATAATTTATTAGATAAGGAGCTGATATAAATGCATATAGAAGAAAATAAAATGTTTACTTTAGAAGAATATGAGAAGTTACAACATAAATATAAATATAATCTAGAGTTCATAAATGGAGATGTTGTTCTTCATCCTAAAACATCTGTTAAACATAATGAGATAGTAAATAATATTCAATTTAAACTTATGAGCTACTTAGCTAATAGTAAATGTAAAGTATATACTGAGCAAATAGAATTAAAATTTCATAATGATAAGGATACGATAAATGTATTTCCTGATGTATTTGTAATGTGTGAAGATGCAAATAAAGTTGGAGAAAGCTTCGTATCTCCACCAAAGATAATATTTGAAGTGGTTTCTCCCAATTATTCAGGACACGATTATATTACCAAACTTCAAATATATCAAAGGTATGGAGTTCTAGAATACGTGATAGTTGAGCAGACCGGAGAGATGATTCAGTATAATCTAGTAGATGGAGTATTTAAACCTTCTATAAATGAGTATTACTCTAGTAATATTTTTGAAGGATTATTTATTACAACTGAAGAAATTTTAAAATAGTAGCAACTTCACTCACAAGATCCCCCGGAAGCACCCATGGGGGAAACAAAAATCACCAAGTACAAGCAATGCACTAAATGAAAGCTTAGTGCAATTTTTTTGTTTAATAAAGGTATGTTGTGGGATATAATAGAAGTAAGATGAGAAAAGAGATTGGAATATTTTGTAGGAGGGTTAAATTTGGAGAGTCAATTAAATAAAGCTATTGAAATATTAAGGAAAGAATTTAATCCAATAGTAATATATTTATTCGGTTCGGCTGCTAAGAATAGGCTTAGGGAAGATAGTGATATTGATATTGCTTTTTTAACTGATAATGATGTAGATTCTTATGAATGCTTTATGAAAGCACAGGAATTAGCTGATATTTTTAATAGAGAAGTAGATTTGATAAATTTAAATACATCTTCAACTGTATTTAAAGCTCAAGTAGTAGGTACAGGGAAAAGAATATATTGCACGGATGAGACTAAGCGTATGTATTTCGAAATGAGAGTTTTAAAGTCTTATGCGATGCTAAATGAAGAGCGTGAAGTTATTTTAAAAAAGATTAAGGAAAGAGGAACTGTCTATGGGAAATGATGTTATCTTCAATAAGATTGAAACTATCGAAAGATGTATAAATAGAATTAAAGAAGTATATGACAATAACCCAGATAATTTAAATGATTATACAAAGCAGGATTCTATAATTTTAAATATACAAAGAGCATGTGAAGCAGCTATAGACTTAGCAATGCATATTATATCGGAGAAAAATTTAGGTATACCCCAAAATAGTAGAGATTCTTTTGAAGTGCTCAATTCTAATAATATAATAGATGACAAACTAAATGGAAGAATGAAGTCAATGGTTGGATTTAGAAATATAGCAGTTCATGATTATAAAGCATTAAATATGAAAGTGGTGCAAGCCATTATTGAGAATCATTTAAAAGATTTTAGTGATTACATTTATGCCATAAATAAGCTATTATAACAACAAGCTTGGTTATAGCAAGTCAGTCGCAAGATCCTGACTAATACCCCTGAGGTCAAAAAATT
Organism: Clostridium chromiireducens; assembly: GCF_002029255.1. GTDB lineage: Bacteria > Bacillota > Clostridia > Clostridiales > Clostridiaceae > Clostridium > Clostridium chromiireducens. The sequence goes on along the minus strand of NZ_MZGT01000027.1, from coordinate 58,968 downwards.
TAAAAGTATAAGTGTTGCACTAAATGAAAGCTTAGTGCAATTTTTTGTTTTAAGAAAATATTATATAGGATATAATATTATATGATATTGGTAGAGTGGAGGATTAATGATGGATAAAAGATTGAATGAAAAGTTAAATGACTTTGGAAAGGCTTTATTAAGACTAAGTGAAGCTATAGATGAAAGTAAAAATAATTCTAAATCATCAACTCTAAAAGATGGAGTAATACAAAGATTTGAATTTTGTTATGAAATATGTTGGAAATTAATAAAATATTATTTGGAAAATGAAGGAATCCAAGAAGCAAAAAGCCCTAAAAGTACATTTAGAGAAGGTTTTAAAATCGGAATTATTGAAGATGGTGAAGATTGGATTGATATGTTAAATGATAGAAATCTAACTTCTCATGTATATGATGAAGAGGTAGCTCTTGATATATATGAGAAAATAATTTCAAAATATTTTAGGCAAATGAATGATATGTATATATTACTTAAATCAAAGGTAGTTGATTAGCATGTTTGGATTAAAAGAACATATTATAATTAATATAAAGAGTGTTTTATTTAAGTACGATGAAATTGAGAAGGCTTTAATTTTTGGCTCAAGATCCAGGGGTGATTATAAAAAGACATCAGATATAGATCTAGCTATTTTTGCACATAATATGAATAGCACCAGATTAAATTTATTAAGAAATGATTTAGAAGAGCTTGATATTATATATACTGTTGATGTAGTTGATTTCTATAAAATATCTAAAGAAGAATTAAAAAATAACATAATATGTGATGGAATAGTCATTTTTGATAGAGATGATATTGTGCGTCTGTAGCAAGTCACTCGCAAGCTTCTGACTAATACCTCGGAGGGTCTAATAATTTACAAGTAGCAACCTCAGCCCTTCGGCCCTCGGAAGCACCCATGGGGGAAACAAAAATTACCAAGTACAAGCATTGCACTAAATGAAAGTTTAGTGCATTTTTGTTTTAAGCGAATAGTATTTAGGATATAATAATATTTATAGAAGGATAATTTGGAAAAATTTTTAAACGGGGGATGATTTCAATGCAAGTGCAAAATAATATATTTATATCTTTGGATGAATTTGATAAAATACAAGCCAATTATGATGGTAAAGCTGAATACTATAATGGTCAAATATTATTTAGCTCAAGAACATCAATGGCCCATAATAGAATTGTTATGGGAATATCATCCACACTATATAACTTTTTTAAAGGAAGTAAATGTACACCATATTCTGAGCAAATAGAAGTTATATTTAAAAATGAAAGTGAAATATATAAGTTTTTACCAGATATATTCGTAATGTGTGAGGATGCCAGTAAAAAAGGTGAGAGTTTTATATCAGCACCCAAAATAATATTTGAAGTTGTGTCCCCAGAGTATTCAGACCACGATTACTTTATAAAAGCTAATATATATCAAAGGTTTGGGGTTCTTGAATATAATATAGTTGAACAAAACGGAATGATTACACAATATTCATTAATAGATGGGGCATATAGGACACCTAAAGTATTAAATAATAAAGATATTTATGTAAGTTCAGTATTTCCAGATTTAAGAATTGAATTAAAGGATATATTTGAATTTTAGTCAGTTTTGTACTCAGCAGCAACATCAAAAAAACCTCGTTACGACTAAGCAACGAGGTTTTTAAAATTTAAGCTACATCAATTTTAGTAATATTTCTCTCTGTTATTTGAGCTCCGGATTTTTTTATTAAAGCTCCAGAGGCAGCAAAGAAGATATTCTTCTGAATTATTGTATCCATTAAGGAATTTACCTCAGTAGGTGTAAGATCAGGTTTAACTCCGTTGATGCTGAAATTAGTTTTTAAGCCACCATCAGTTATAAAAGTCATTGCTAAAATATATTCCATAATTTAAAACCTCCTAAAATTAAATTTTTATTATTTGTTTTTAGAATATCTTACATTTGATCAAGATTTGATGATTCATTTAATAAAATAGATCCAGTAGCAGCAGATAAAACACTTTTTATAGCCTGAGCCACTGCATATGCATTTTCAGGCACCACATCAGTTCGTACATTAGAAAAATTCTTCTTACTAAATTTTGGGTCTCCCGCAAGATCTACTCCACTTTGAACCTCGATGCTTAAAGATGTAGTTGCAATTTGTTTTATTACAGCCATATTTCTTACCTCCTAAATTTTATTCTCATATTTTATATACAGAAAAATTGATTTATATAAAGGGATATTTTAAAACTTTTTTATTATCATGAATTTTAAGTGGTACTGTCAGAAGTAGTATCGATAACTACACCTAATTTTGTAGAAATTATGGTATTTAATTTTTGTATGGAAGATGAAAGGCTAGAGAGTTGTTTTTCTAGACGAAAAAGTAAATAAGCACAGACTGCTATAGGAAATCCTGCATTAGTAATTAGACTCATCATATCGTTAATCCCCATAATTCATTACCTCCAATAATATAAGTTTTTAATTTCTTTAAGACTTTTTTCTTTCTCTTTGAAGCAGTGACATAAGATATATTTTCATGATGCGCATAATTAGTAAGAGTATTTTTATTAAAAAATACAAAGTTTATTAAATGCTTTTCAGAATCGCTTAAATCATTTTTTATTGCAGACAATAATTTAAGATGTTGATATTCAAGTATAATGCTGTCATTTTCCATGTCATGACATAACGATGCATTACATTCAATGTCATCACTTAGAGAGAAGAGTCCATCGATATCTTTTCGCTTATCATCGATATTCAGTAAAGTACATAAACGATTTTTTATAGAATTTGTAGCATAGCCGACAAAACGATGGCTATCTAGTTTATATTGAGATATGCAGTTAATCAGAGTTAAGAAACATTCATTTTGGATATCAGACTTTTCATAACCATGAATAAATGTCTTTTTAGACAAAGAATTTATAAATGGAGTAAATTCTTTAATTAAATTCTCTTTTGATATTAAATCACCATATTTAGTTTTAGCAACTAATTCCTCAATATAATCATAATTCACATATGATCCCTCCCAAAATTTACTTGTCATAAGGAATATACAGTAAAAAACATTTTTATAAACACCTGGAAAAAAATTTTCTTAGAAAATTTGAATATCTTTCAATTTTTTTGGATATATTGTGTTCATATTTCGCCCCTGTAATCTAAAAAATGTCTTGAAGAAAGTATACATCATAAAATATTTAATGCAAGAAATTAATTTCAAAAAATTACCAAAAAATTTGTTGACATGAGGGGAAGTAAAGGTATAATTAAATCAATGGTGATGCGCAAATGTTGTTGCTAAAATTTTAGGGGGATAGGATTATGATAAAATTAGAAGAAAACTATTATAAATTTGCTTCTGAAAATTTTTAAGAAGCATACGATGTCTATTTAACATCAAAATAAGTGAATATTTTTAGACATAATCTATTTGTAAACGATAACTAATTAGTGTGTAATAAATTAATTTGCATTGGAGAAGGGAATATGGTTGAAAGAGATTTGAAATGCATTTATGGGAATGAAATTTGTATTATATTAGGTATAAATATACAATCACCTCAAAAAAGAAATTTCCCAGTATAATATCAATGTTATAGCTAGACTTGTGTGCAATTAACTAAAAATAAATGAGGGGATGTATTTATGAAGGGGATAGAGTGGATTAAATTAAAAACTGCTATGTGCGAAGATGAAACTATGAGATTAATTGATTCTATGGAACGTTATAGAGACGTTGCCAATTATGTATGGATAAGATTGCTTTTACAAGCAGGCAAAGTTAATGATAATGGGTTAATATATTTAAAAAAAGGTGTGCCATATACTAAGGAGATGCTGTCTATATTATTTAATAGACCATTAGAAATTATAGAAAAGGTTCTAGAAATTCTAGAATCTTTTAAACTTATTGAGATATATGAAAATAATGTGATAAAAATACGTAATTGGGAGAAACATCAAAATATTGAGGGAATGAAAAAAGTAAGAGAAGGAAGTCGAAGTAGAGTTAAAAATTTTAGAGAAAGAAAGAAAAAAGAAAATGAGATCTTGAAGGAAGGTACGAGTAGTGATGAAGCTTGTAATAATGCAGTAGATGAAAGCAGTAGCAGTGAAAAAACAAATAAAAATAAAAAGTGTAACGCAAATGTAACGCTGCAGAAAGAGAAGAGAGAAGAAGATAAAAGAACTAAGAAAAAGAATATAGATAATAAAGAGATTAGAGAAGAAAGACTAAATGATGTTATCTGCATTAAAGAAAATGATACAAGCTCAGATGATATGCTTTCAAAGGAAGAAGCTCTCTCTTCGTCTGATGATGAAGTGAAAATGAATAGCCTCAAGATTATAAAAACTTTAGAAGAAAATAAAATCTCCATAAGGGGAATGAATCTAAGCTGGGTAACAAAGGCTTTGGGTACTCATGATGAAGAATATATAAAAATGGCTATGGAAGAAGCTATAGAAAGAGATAAGCTTGATATAAATTATATTAATGGCATTCTTAAGAATTGGCTTAGGGAAGGATATCCTAAAACTTATGAGGAAATGGAATTTAATAATTGCAGTACTGGTAATTCATATGCTAGAAGGGAAAAACCAAGACTTAGATTTATTAACTTTGAGGCAAGAAAATATGATTATGATGACTTAGAGAAGAAGCTTCTAGGATGGACATAAGATAATTGAGGTAAATATTGACTTGAAATTTTGATGAATGTGCCTAAATAGGGAGGATTGGGAAATGGAATATATTAAAGGTATAGATATATCAAATAATAATGGAGAGATTGATTTTAAGAAAGTTGCAACGGATAATGTAGAGTTCGTTTATATGAAGGCGAGTGAAGGTAAGACTTTTCAAGATAGCATGATGGAAAGCTTTTATAATTCTTGCAAAAGCAATGGACTAAAGGTTGGTGCGTACCATTTCCTGGTTGGATCAAGCTATCCTGAAGCACAGGCAGAAAACTTTTATAGGAAGATTAAAGAGTATGAGTGGGATCTAATACCTATATTGGATATCGAGAGAGAATTCTATGGATTATGTGATTATGTAGTAAGATTTATAGATGCCTTTAAAAAATTATGTCCTTTGCAGCTAGGCATTTATTCTTACACAGGATTTATAGGTAATATGAAGAGCATACAAAATACCATAAAAGATTATCCTTTCTGGGAAGCAAATTATAATAATGTTCCTTGGAACCTGCCTTCGAATTTCTTTAATAATAAAGTAGGACATCAATTTACTGAAACCGGAAATATAGTAGGAATAGATGGGAAAGTAGATGTGAATTCATTTAATGAAGGCATTTTGCTTAAAAACAATTCCTATTTAGAAACATGGATAAATGATAAAAATAAATGGAGGTATAAACATAAGGATGGAACATGCACTAAGGGCGCATGGGAATTTATAGACGGGAAATGGTACTATTTTAATGAAGAGGGTATAATGCAGACAGGATGGATTAAGGTAGATCATAAATGGTATCATTTAGATAATAATGGAGCTATGGAAACGGGATGGATAAAGGATGCAGGAAAGGATTATTGCTTGTATTCAAATGGTGAAATGATTCATGATTGTATTATTTATGGATATAAATTTGATTGTAGTGGGATAGCTGCAAAAGCAAGTCAGTAGCAAGCTCCTGAGTTCTCAAAATTTACAAGTACAATGTTTTTTGAAGATAACAGGTAAGATTGATTAAATCAATGAAATCTTATCTGTTTTTTGTTTTAAGAAGATTAAATGTAGGTTATAATTAAATTATTAAATGATTTTATGATATGATTATTGTATATACGAGGAGATGATAGTATGGAATCCAATAAATTAGAAAAATCATTGTTAAAAGAAGAGTGGATTAACAATATAAAATATATGTCGCCAAGGCCTAGATATAATCATATAGAGTTACAAGGAGAATTATATTTACAATTAAAAAGTTATTTCAAAAAATCATGTAATGTTTCAATTGAAGCAGCTTTATTTTTAACTAAAGAAGATCCGACTATTATTAAATCTGATAAAAATAGCGTTGATAATTTGATAAAATCAAAAAAAGCTGAGGTGGCTCCAGATATTGCAGTTTATTGTGATAAAAATCAAATTTTTTATAGGGGTTATATAGGAATTCCACAATTAGTTATAGAAGTTTTAAGTCCATCGAATCCGGATGATGATCTTATTCCTAAAAAAGATCTATATGAGGAATATGGAGTGCCTGAATATTGGATTGTATCGCCAATGAGTAAAAAAATATGGATATATTCATTGATAAATAATAAATATGAATTAAAGCATAGTTGTACATTAAATGAGAAATTTAAAGCCATAAGATTTGAAAATTTAGAAATAGATTTATCAGAAGTCGAACTAATAGAGGAAGAATAGAAGTCAGTCGCAAGATCGCGACTGATTTTCTATCATATATCCAATTCCATTTAACCTAGCAGACTTTTGATAGTATTACTGCTGGAACTATGACTGCTATAATAATATGTATCCTTATTATACTCAGTTCTATGCAGCACAGTTCCAATTACTAAGCCGTTGATTTTTGTTAATAGGCTCTTGGTTTCTAATACTGATTTAGCATTTGTTACGCCGGAGCGTATTACAACTAAAGTGCAGTCTACTTTTGTTGATAAAATTTGGGCATCAGTAACTGCTTGGACAGGTGGGCTGTCTAGCAGGATTATATCGAAGTTTTTCTTTAATTCAGTTAGTATATTATCCATTTCTTGAGATGCTAACATACTTGCTGGTTTTCCGGTAAATTTTCCAGAAGACATTAAGTAAAGGTTTTCGTTATGCTTTTGAATTACCTTATCTAAAGATTCTTTTTTGAGTATAACATCAGATAAACCAGAGGTATTAGGTATATTAAATTTTTGATGCAGAGAAGGTTTTCTAAGATCACAGTCTACTATTATTACCTTGTTATCGTTTTCTGCAAAAGATAAAGCTAAGTTTCCGGCTACTGTTGATTTTCCTTCTTGCAATTTGGAACTTGTAATTAATATGGTTTTAATATTTTTTTCTGATTCGGAATATAGGATATTAGTTATTAGCGTCCTATAAGCTTCTGCCACAATAGATTTTGGCTTTTGCTCTACTATAAGCGTTATATGATTTTTCGTTTTTCGTATCTTAGTGTCATCGGGGATTAGGCCAAAAGTCGGCAGCTGGACAATTCTTTCTAATTTCTCTTTGTTTTTAAATGTATAATCAAGAAGTTCTATTAAAAAAATAATTCCAATGCTTATCATAAGGCCGAGCATAAATCCAATGGCAACATACATTTTTTTCTTTGAACTAGTTAAAGTTTCTGAGATTACAACATCTTCTATCACTTTTACTATGCCATTAGGGATGAGTTCCTGTGTTTCTTTAATGAATTCATTAGTTATCGCAGAAACTGTATCTTTCGCTAAGGACTTATTTAGATTTTTATATTTTATTTCTAGTATTTGAGTATTTGCCATTGGAACTGTTGTAAGAGAACTAAGTACAGCTGATGATTGTGAGTCTAGGTCGTATCTATTTAGTGCTCTTGAAACTAAAGTGTTAGTTTTTATTAATTCCGAATAGGTTTTTAATAATTTTTGATACATTTCTACATCATTATTATTATATTTCTCTTCGATTCCAGTTTCCTTGCCTACAAAGACTTTAGTAGAAGCTTCATATTGAGGTTTAACTATATAAAAACTATATAAGATAGATATCGCTGTTGTTATAAGTGGCAAAATAATTACTAATTTCCATTTCTTTTTAAGTATTTGAAAAATTTCTTCAATAGATATTGTTTCTGAATCCATCTAATCCCCCCAGTGAGTAATATACGAAGATAAAGTAAAATAGAGTATAGTTTAAAAGAAAAAGAAATGATGCGCAAAACTATGATATCCTTCCACAATAATTTAATAGAATCAACAGAATATAGTAAATGTAATTTTATTATAAATTAATACAATTTATAATATATTATGTAATAAATTACATATAAATTCATATTACCATTAAATAACCAAATATTCAAATTATTTTTACAATAATCTGAATTTGTATTTTAAGAAGCTTTTAGAATTGAGAAGAATGAAGATATTCTTATTTCGTTTATAAATTCAATATTGCTATGTGATAAAAAAATAAAGGATATACACATTAATAATCCTCAAGGGTTTAAAAATGTTGTTGCCTAATTATGGAAAATATGATATCATTAATTATAGTGAAAAAGGCAAATCATAGGAAACTATGAGACGCAAAGCCAAGGACCTGAACCATAATTGTTCTATTCATGGAAGGTAGCCGGTTACCACGAGGATGACTATTTATAGTCTTTAGACTCTGTTGAGATCTAATTGTCCTTATTTTCCTTTTTCACAATGAAAGGTGGGGAAAAATAATGATTAAAGTTTTATGTATTTCAATAGTGGCTATAACAGTACTATTTGTATTAGCTTTATGCAAAATTTCTAAAAGATCAGATAGAAATGCACAGATTATACTATCAAATTCCCGTATATTTCATTTGTAATGGTTTTCTAACTTGCTATAAATTAACAAGTCATAAATACTGCACGAAAGATGAATTTCGTGCAGTATTTCGTTAATCAAGATTAAGCGTACTTATAAGGAAGACGAGTCATAAGTATTTAAAAGTATTATATTAATTTATAAAAAATTTATTAATAATTCATGGAGGAAGTAATGTCGAAGAAAATAAGAAAAGCAATAATTCCAGCAGCAGGGCTAGGAACAAGATTCTTGCCTGCAACCAAGGCTCAACCAAAGGAAATGCTTCCTATAGTTGATAAGCCAACAATTCAATATATTATAGAAGAAGCTATTGCTTCTGGTATTGAAGAGATACTCATTATTACTGGCAGAAATAAGAAATGCATTGAGGATCACTTTGATAAATCTATTGAACTTGAAGTAGAGCTTGAAAAAAATCATAAGGATGAATTATTAGATTTGGTTAAAAATATTTCAGATATGGTTGATATTCATTACATAAGGCAAAAGGAACCTAGAGGACTAGGACATGCCATCTTATGTGCTAAGAGTTTTGTAGGTAATGAGCCTTTTGCAATTCTTCTTGGTGATGATATAGTATATAATGAAGAAAAACCTTGCCTAAAGCAGCTTATTGATTGCTATGGTGAATATAAAACAAGCATTTTAGGTGTGCAAAGTGTTAAGCCTGAAGATGTATGCAAGTATGGTATAGTTAATGGAATAATAATTGAAGATAGAGTATGTAAAGTTAAAGGATTAGTAGAAAAACCAAGTATAGAAGATGCACCGTCAAATACGGCAATACTTGGCAGATATATAATTACTTCTGCTATATTTGAAATTCTAGAAAATACAAAGCCTGGCAAAGGAAATGAAATTCAACTTACAGATGCATTGAAAGAGCTTGCTAAAAGTGAAGCTATGTATGCTTATAACTTTGAAGGAAAAAGATATGATGTTGGAGATAAGCTTGGATTTTTAGAAGCAACAGTTGAATATGCATTAAGAAAACCTGAAATTAAAGATGATTTTATAAAATACTTAAAAGGCCTTAATTTAGAATAAGTTTAAATTAAGTAAATAAATTAAATGTCTAGTGCTGGCTTTTTTAGCATAAAGGACTCGTTACTGTTAAGTAACGAGCCTTTTTATATGTCTAGGAAAATACATAAATTTTAGTGACATTTCTTTCTATTAATTGAATTCTATATTTTCTAAATAACGCTCTGGAAAAAGTAAAGAAATTATTCGTTTTTTATTAAATTATTAAATTAATAAGTATGCAAAAAATTGGATTATTTTATATTAATTTTGTATTGAAATCTTTGGACATTGATGATAAAATTAGTGATATGTTTCGGATAATGGAATTATATGTATAAAAATACATATAACTCAATCGTTAAGTATTAAAGTTAAAAGATATTGGGGACTGTGAAAAATTCTCTTTATTTGGGCGCCTGGAGAATTTTGAGTTTGTGGTGCAACCGACCAATTTAAATTAATTGATAAATCAATTAGTTTAGATTGGTTTTTTGTTTTAAAAGATTATTATGAAAAGAAAATTAAGGGGAGAAAATCATGAAAGAGAAAAAGGATAGGATAAAAGAATTTGCTAGAAAGATTGAAATAGTGAGAGAAATATTACATAAGAAGATAGAAGAAAATATAGACAAAAAAGAAATTTTAAGAATTAGCCAGGAGTTGGACAAACTAATAGTTAATTATTTATTAGAATGCACTATAAAGGCAGAATTAAGATAGACTTCTTTTTATGCCTTTACAGTGAGGATTATTATTAGGTGGAATACGAAGAGTTTGACATGTCTAATGTTGATTATTCTCATATTTTTTTGTAATTAATTACATATAAATAGAAACGAAATATCATTTACTAATTCCATAAAATGTATATAATGGAAGTAAGTGAGTTTTTAGACGAATGTAAATATAATAATTATTATATTTACTCGCAATAAAGAAGAGGGGAGAATATCTGTGGCGATCTTTGATGTCTTTAAAAAGTTTGATGAATATGGGTTTAATTCTAAAGGATTTCACAAAAATGGTACAAGATATAATGATAATGGATTTGATAAAAATGGTGTTCACAAAAATGGTTCGTATTTTAATGATGAAGGGTATAACATGGAAGGGTATGATAAGCACGGTTTTGATAAGGATGGTTACAACAGTGCGGGATTCGATAAGGATGGATATAATAAAAAAGGGTATGACATGCGTGGGTATGATAAGCAGGGAGAATATTTAGAAGTAAGGTATTCATGGAAAAAGTAAAACTTACTAGCAAGCTCGAGACATTCTTGTAAAGGAGGCCAGATCTTGTGAAATTATCGGGTATAAGTTTAAATAATATAGAAATAAAGAAAACAGGTAAGATTGATTAGTTCGATAAAATCTTACCTGTTTTTATTATTAAAAGATGAATTTTTAGTAATAATAATATTTATGTCTACAACGTGGAATTCTATTTAGTATAACTCCTACAATGTTAGCACCTACTTTAAGTAAGAGTTTTTTTGATTCGGTTACTTCATCTTTTTTTGTTTTTTCTGATTGTACAACGAGAATTGTTCCGTCAACATTTGTTGATAAAATTTGTGCATCTGTAATTCCAAGAAGAGGGCAGCAATCTAGTATTATCAAATCATAAATTTCTCTTAATGTAGTTATTAAATTACTCATTGAATTTGAGGATAGCATTTCAGCAGGGTTAGGAGGTAACTTGCCAGATGTCAAAATATCAAGAGTATCATTATGGCATATTATTGCTTCTTTTAAATCTATTTCACCTATTAGAATCTCAGAGAGCCCAAGTAAATTAGAAACATTAAATTTCTTATGAATTGAAGGTCTTCTTAAATCGCAATCCATTAATAATACTTTTTTATTATCTTGAGCAAATGATAATGCCAAATTTCCCGATATAGTAGATTTTCCTTCAGAGGCCACTGAACTGGTAATTAAAATGGTTTTTAGTTCTTTATTATATGAAGAGTATTGAATATTAGTCCGCAAAATTTTGTAAGCTTCTGATGAGTGCGATTTTGGTTTTTGTTCAACTATGAATCCTTTCTTTTCTTCTAAGCTCATTGAGTTTCTTAACATTTTTATACCCACCTTTTATAAAAATAGTCACCAAATAATTTATATATTTGTTTTACTTATTTTTATTAATGCAAACAGAATAAAATTCCAATTATTTAAAATAAGTTCAACTCATTTTCATAGTTTTTCAGAATAAAAATGTTTATAATTTCGGTAAGTTATCTCATAAGTATAAGTTTTGATTATCTATACAATTATTATTATATTCTTAAGAATAGTAGCAAATGTAGATATATTAATCCTATATTTGTTATAATTATTTATATTATTCAAGGTTTTTGTATTAAATTAAGTAAGATAAGTAATGAAAATCTAATATATAAATTGAGAGAAGAGGCGGCTAAGTGAAGAAAATAGTTATACTTTTATGTTTCCTTTGGATGGGATTTATATTTTATATGTCAAGTAATAACGGTGCTATATCACATGAACAAAGTAATAGAGTTGTTAATATAATTGAAAAGACTGAATCAAAACTTAAGACAAATGGTGAAAGTAAAGCAGCAATTAGCAAGGAGCCAAAGGTAAATAATAATGATGGGAAAGCAAATGTTAAACAAGTGAAATTAGATTCTTTAGATCACATAATTAGAAAAAATGCCCACGGATTTATGTATATGGTATTAGCATTAATAGTGAGCAGTGCGTTGTTTACTTTTAATAAAAAAGGAAAAGATGCAATAGTTTATATATTATTTATTTGCTTGTTTTATGCTGTAACCGATGAGTTTCACCAAGCATTTGTACCAGGGAGAACTTCCTTGATTAGTGATGTCTTAGTCGACTTTTGTGGAGCTTTAATAGGGCTTACAGTCTTTTATTTATTTTATTATAAGTTACGTAGAAGAAACTCATGAATGGTAAATTTACGAATTATTTAAAGAATATTATTATCTAAGTATGATCGGTAAACTAAGATAATCAAATGAGGAATGAATATGTGTTTATTAAGTTTAAAAAATGTTAGCAAGCATTATAATCTAAAAGGTAATGAAAAGACTTATGTATTAAAAGATATTAATTTATCTTTTAATAAGCATGAATTAGTAGCTATTGTAGGGGAATCTGGAAGTGGAAAATCTACACTAATGAATCTCATAGGTGGATTGGATTCGAAGTATAATGGACAATTACTTGTAAATGGAAGAAATATTAAAAAGCTTAAGATGAGAGAACTTGATGAGTATAGAAAAAACAAAGTTGGTTTTATATTTCAAAGTTTTAATTTGATACCTCATTTATCTGTTTTGAATAATGTTGTAATAGCTATGACTTTATCTAATATTAAAAATAAAGAGCGAGTTGAACGTGCTAAAGAAATGTTAATTAAGCTTGGTTTAAAAGATCACATGAGTAAGAAACCAAACCAATTATCAGGAGGGCAAAAACAGAGAGTGGCCATTGCTAGGGCTTTAATAAATAATCCTGAAATAATTATTGCTGATGAACCAACAGGAAGCTTGGATTCTAATACATCAGATCAAATCTTAGAAATAATGATGGATATAGCTAAAAGAGGAAAACTTGTAATTATGGTTACTCACTCTGAGAAAGTGGCAGCTTGCTGCAGCAGAGTAATTAAAATAGCAGACGGCAGAATAACTGAAGATGAAGAATTTTTTAAATTAGACAGATATAACGGGGAAGAAGAAAAGATAAATTTTAATATAAAGAAAAAAAGAAATGGCCTAAGCATTTTTAGTGCAGCAAAGCTGGCACTAACTAATATGAAAGAAAAACTAATACGTAATGTAGCTATTTCTATAGGTGCAAGTATTGGTATTATGAGTCTCATTTTAATGCTGTCTTTTGGGAATGGTGTTAAAGCTTATTTTAGTAAAACTATGAACAGTTATGTTAATCCTCTCGTAATAGAAGTCAATATGCCAAGTGATGATTCGGAAACAGTTAACTTAGATATTGTTACCATGGAAAAGCCTAATATCAATAAACAAAATCCATTCAAGGATGAGGATATACAAAAGTTATCACAAATAGAAAATGTATCTTCTATAGAGAAAGGATATTCTGATATTTCTATGGGGGCCAATTCTTTAAGTTATGATGGTAAAGGAAGTAATGTTATGAGGGTTTCAACAATATCCTCGAATATAACTGAATCAAATGTACAGGAAGGGGCTTTACCTGAAAAAGGTGAAATATTAATTAATAAATCCATTTTGGATAGGTTTGCTGAAGATATTATTGGGAAAAAGGCTGTTTTACGAATTTTAGTTAATCAAAAGATGATTAATAAGGAATTTGTTGTAAGTGGAGTTTATACTACAACAGGTGGGGATTTAACTTCTATTATGAAATCTGTTTTTTTAAACTATTCAGATTTAGAGGAACTATATTCAGATAATAAATACCAATTAAAGCCTAATGTACTGTATCTTAATAGCGCAAGTAGTAAATTTACAGATGGTATTAAAGAAAAGGTTAAAGAACTTGGATATTCAGGATCTTCACAAGAACAGATGGTTGATATGTTTGATTCAATGATAAGTATTTTAACTTATGTATTATCAGGGATTTCAGGAGTGGCTTTATTGGTATCAACAATTATGATAATAATAATTATGTATATTAGCGTTGTGGAAAGAACGAAAGAAATAGGGATACTTAAGGCCATTGGAGCGCGAAAAAAGGATATAAGAAGAATTTTTGTCTGTGAGGCATTTTTAATAGGATTTTTTAGCGGGATTATTGGTATCATATTATCATACTCCTTAGGGAGAGGAATAAATCTTATGTCAAATAAAGCATTTGGTATTGATATAGTATTGATAAGGAATTCTTATAGATTGTTTGGAATATCACTAAGTATAGTTATTGGAACTTTAGCTGGATTGCTGCCAGCAAATAAGGCATCCAAATTGGATCCAGTAGAATCGTTAAGAAGAGAATAATATAGAAAGCTCAGTTATATGACAATAATTACAAAAGAAAGGCCAAATATGTTGCTCTGTTTAAGAACAACATATTTGGTCTTTCTTGCATAGAAGTATACTTAGCTTTTATAGTAATAGATGTTGTTTCATCCATATTCCTAAGGTATGTAAATTTATAAGGTAAAAAGCTTGTACACGTAGTTATCTACATTATTTTTCTAATTTGAAGAAAGCTCCTTTTAATAAAGCATATGAATCTCCATCATCTGAGATAAAAACAGTCACAGATGCGCTTTTGTCTAGTGAAATAATATTTATAGTGGCAGTAAAACATTGAACTTTACTACCTGAAATATTTATATTATATTTATTATCAAAATCAGAAGAGGTCATAGTTTTTGCGCTAATAGAAGGATTAGGAATAGTTATGTTATAATCATTAAAGCTTATTGAGCTTTTAGTAATTGTTATTGATTGTCCTTGGCATAAAGCTATTTGCTCATCTGTCATTTTTGAATCTAGATTTGAAGCAACATAATCACCTACAGTCCATGTACCATATAAGGCTTCGGCTGAAGCTTTTGATCCACCAGATCCAGAACCGCCGCCTGATCCTCCAGAGCCGCCTGATAGAGCAGTATCCTTAGTAGCGTCTGTCGCGTTGGTAGCATCTGTTGCGTTAGCTATACCTGAGGCTATCTGATTTGCATTAGACGAATTTGTTTTTTCACCACTTGCAGCGAAGCTATAGCTTATACCGTTAACTGTTATGTTTCCAGTTTTCATATCTCCAGACTCACTTAAGTAATATGTTTTTCCGTTTATGTCAAGTAGCCCTGTGTGCATATCTCCTGATGAATTTAAGTAGTACCAAGAACCATTATTATTTAACCATCCAGTTTGCATATTGCCTGATGGAGCAGCATAGTACCATTTACCACCATCATTAATCCAACCTGTTTTCATAGCCCCAGATGTCTCTAAGTAATACCATTTACCACCGTCATTAACCCAGCCAGTCTTCATTATAGAACTTGAATCAAAGAAGTACCATTTTCCTTCGATTAATTTCCAACCAGAAATTGATGAGTTTCCATCAGTATAGCTCCAGATGCCATTATCAGATTGTTTCCAAGCAGCAGATGCCTTTATTGGAATAACAGTTGCAGTAGCAGCAAGAGTTACTGCGGCTAAAACCACTAATTTTTTGAATTTGAAATTTTTCATTTTAACACTCCCTATAATACTTAATTATCTAATCTCCTCAAATTTTGTAACTATGTAAACTATATATATGTTAGATAGTTACAAAATTTGAAACGTATATATATAATTTACCATGTTAATCATATATATGCAAATATATAAAGGAAGTGGATTTATGTGAATTAATTTACATGTGGTCAGTAAAATAATATAAATATAGTAGATCTATATTATTGTAATAAAGTATTTTAATTTTTATGTAAAAATTAAAGAACTATTAAGCTTATTTAACTAGTGTAGATCATAATTTCATATATTGTAATAATGTTAATTCATAAGAATAAAATGTAAAAGTAATTGTAAAAATGCTAAAAATACTATAATATAGAATATGTATAGAATCATATTGGGCGGTTTATACTTAGCATTTATAGTATTGAAAGGGGATAAAATAGAAATGAAAATTAAAAAATTAGTATCAATTGGAGCTCTTGGATTAGCTTTAACTATGTTTAGTTCAATAGGAGCATTTGCAGCAGAGAGACCTAGTAAAGAAAAACTACAAGCGGATATGATAGCTATGTTTCTAGCTAATAAAAGTCCAATATCTTATAATGTTAATACAAATACAAAGATCGGGACTATTATTAATTTAAGTAGACTTAAAACAACCATTGAAAAATATGAAGTTGATAAGGGTAATTATACTAAGTTAAACAAAGCATTAGATTTACTTGAGTCTAACAAGACACTTTTAGAAAATGCAAAAATAATAGTTAATGCATTTAATAAAGATGATTTAGATGCTTTAGTAGCAGAAGTTAGAAGTGTAGCGGTTACATTAAGAGATATTGAAAATGGTGGTATTGTAAAAGGCCATGGTAAATATGAGCTTGAAAGCGACATTAAGGATTTAGTAAGAGAATATAATCCTAATTATAATGTGCTCTTTGGAATGAATAAAAACGGAGAAATTGCTATGTCTGTTATAAATGACAAGCAAATAATTCTTCAACTTGATTCTGGAGATGCATATAAAATTAGTGATTTTCTTAATAATAATGCATCGAATTTAGTTACGTATGCGCAAACATTTAAAGATTTAGTGAAGTAAAATGAAAACAAGCTTAATAAAAATAACAGCTCAGATATTATTAGTAATTAGCATTATGCTAGCTGTTTCATCCATATTCGTAAGGTATGTGATTTTAAATGAAACTACTTATCTGAATATATTTAATGAAAGTGGTACTTATAGTCAGATTAAAGATTCTGTATATCAAAAAATAGATAGTCTTTTAAGCTCTAAAAATATCAATGTTGATATAAAAGAATCAATAGTAACAGAGGAAGATATAGAACGAGAAGTAGAGAGTGCTGTCTATGGAGTTTTAGAGTATTTTAAAACTGGAGAAAATAATGTGAAGTCTCCAGATACGTCCATATATAAGCAGAGAATATCCGATATATTAGATTCTGTTATAAGCAGTGTAATAAAGCCAGCTAGTAATGAAGTATCTTTTAATGATAACTTTTATACTAAAAACATGGTATCTACTACAAGTAAGCTACAACTTAATGAAATGAACTATGTTAAGAAAGCATCAGAAGATGGACAAGACGTAGTAAAAGTAGAAAAGTTAATGAGCAAGGAAGAAGCAGAAGCTAGAGTAAGAGAAATACTAAAGCAAAAAGGATTAACTGAAGAACAAGCTATTGAAAAAGCAAGAAAAAAAGGCATAACAGAAGAACAAGCTTTAAAAATATTAGCTGGGTATGGTATAACAATTGATGGTTATGAACCAGGTGGAGGCAGTGCTGCAAGCTCTACTAAAGAGGGAAATAGTACTAATAGTGATAGTTCTAATTCCCAAAGTGTTACTGGAAATAGTAATGGTGGAGAGCAGGGAAACGCAGCATCGTCGAATAATGAAAATCAAAGTACCACAAGCAAAGCAGAAAATAATACGAATTTTAAAAGTAAATTAGATAGTGTTAAAAATAAATTGGTGGATGAAGCGGGCAAAAGCATTGATAAAGAAGTTGAAAAAATGAACTTTAACAAGATCATGGAATCGAGTAAAGTTCAAAAATTAGCCAAAATAACATCAACACTTTATAAACTGTTTTGGTTATTTATTTTGATACCAATGATAATAATGGCCATATTAATAAAAATAAATGTTAAGGGGTTAAACTCAAGTTTAAAATACATAGGAACTGCGTTTTTAATATCAGGATTTATTTTAGTTGTAGTATCCTCTAGTATTTATATGTTGAAAATTTATGAAAACATTAATATAAGTCAGGTTTATATAAAAGATGCTATTTCAAATATAGCTAGACATTGTTTGATAGTTTTGGCAAAGTATGATGCTATAACACTTGTCATAGGTTTATTTGCGTTTATTCCAACATTTAAGAAACGTTTAATTAAGTAAAATAAGAAATTAATTAGTTTTAAATTAAGAATAACTCTAGATTAATGAGAGTTTTATACTAAATAGTATAACTTTGAAAGCAAGAGTATTTGAGGAGGGTAATATAATAATGAAAAGTTTAAGATTAAAAAATTTAGTTACAGCTGCAGTAGTGGCATTAACAGTAGCAGCTTTATCTCCAACAGGAGCATCAGCGGAATGGAAGCAGGATTCTAACGGATGGTGGAATACAGAAGGAAGTTCATATTCTACTGGTTGGAGAACTATTAGTGGTAGCTGGTACTTCTTCGGTTCAGATGGATATATGAAAACAAACTGGGTAAATGATGGAGGTACATGGTACTATTTACAACCATCAGGAGCAATGAGAACAGGCTGGGTAAATGATGGAGGTAAATGGTACTTTACAGATGCATCAGGAGCAATGAAAACAGGTTGGGTAAATGATGGAGGTACGTGGTACTTTACAGCAGCATCAGGAGCAATGCAAACAGGTTGGGTAAATGATGGAGGTACATGGTACTTTACAGCAGCATCAGGAGCAATGCAAACAGGTGTGGTTGAAGTTGAAGGAAAAGTTTATTATTTAGCACCAAGTGGAGCTATGGCAACAGGAAATGTTACTATTAATGGAGTAACTTATACATTTGCAGCAAGCGGAGAAGCAGTGGGAGATAAAATTCCAACTCCAGCTATATCATTCTCAAGAACTGGAGCTCAAACAACTCCAAGTAAACCAAGCGTAACTGAACCTACTAAGTCATCGGGTGGTGGCGGATCATCAAATAACAGTGGTGGTAATACACCAACATTCCAACAACAAATTAACAGTGCTTATAGCCAATATGCTACTATAGGATTAAATAGTGCAAGTAGTGCTATAAGTATAGATGATAAGACAGCTAATGAAGATGGAACTATAAGCTTCAAAGTCACATTTAATAAGGCTGTTGACAACAGTAAAACAGGAAATGATTATGTTTCTCAAGATATATTTGTAGCTAACGAAGATGGAACTGATAAAGATATTTCATATAGCAATGGAGAGTATAAGGTTAAATCTGGTGCAAAAGTATACAGTGTTGTTCGAGTATATAGAAATGGACAAATAGGGTATGTAACTTCAGTACAAACAGTAACTAAGTAATTTTATGTAAAAAATAGAGTTCAGTTAAATAATTAAAGCAAAGCGGCGAGATTATTATAATTCTTGCTGCTTTTTTATTTTCTTGTATCTGCTATAATATTATTTGTTGCAAACATAAGGCATATTCAAGGAAAATTTGGAAATTTTATTTATCTTTAGGTGCTTAACTTCTAGTTAAAAAAAGGATTGGAAGATATAGATTTTTATATGTATGAGTTTGCATTAATTGATTATAATAATATAATGGCATATGGAGAGGTGTAATAATGAGACCATTAGCAGATTTAATGAGGCCTAGTAAGTTGGAAGATTTTGTAGGACAGCAGCAAATATTAAGTGAGGGGAAGCCATTATATAACTTGATAAAAAGCAGGAATATATGTAATTGCATATTTTATGGCCCGCCAGGAACAGGCAAGACAACTTTGGCAAACATAATGGCTAATTATGTTGATAAAAAGTTTTATAAATTAAATGCCACAGTTGCTTCTGTAAAAGATATTCAGGACATAACTAATAATATGGATAATTTATTGAATTATAATGGAGTAGTTTTGTACATAGATGAGCTGCAGCATTTTAATAAGAAACAACAACAAGCATTATTGGAATTTATAGAAGATGGTAGAATAACTTTAATTGCAAGTACTACAGAAAATCCGTATTTTGTTATACATAAAGCCATAATAAGCAGGTGTAATATATTTTCATTTAAACCTCTAAATACAAATGATATTATTGTTGGATTAAAGAAATCTATTGAAAAATTAATAGCTGAAGGCATAGAAATAGAATACTCAGAAGAATCCTTGATTTATATTGGAGAAATATCACAAGGTGATTATAGAAAAGCTTACAATATCTTAGAATTAGCGATAAACTCACAGGTTAGAAATGTCAGGGTAATATCAAGTGAATATATAGAAAGCTTAGGACAGTCTAGCATGAGAGCAGATTCGAGTGGAGATGAATTCTATAATCTGTTAAGTGCACTTCAAAAGAGCATTCGTGGAAGTGATCCAGATGCAGCAATTCATTACTTAGCTAGATTAATAAAGGGTGGAAACTTGACTGCTATTGTTAGAAGGATATCCGTTATAGCCGCAGAAGATATAGGATTAGCTTTTCCTAATGCATTATCAGTTGTTAACTCGGGTATAGAGCTTGCTTTAAAAGTTGGATTTCCAGAAGCTCAAATAATTCTCTCAGAAATAGTTATATATTTAGCAACACTCCCTAAGTCTAATAGTGCTTGTTTAGCTATAATGCATGCAATGAGTGACTTGGAAAATATTAATTTTGGAGATGTTCCGATGCATTTAAAGGATGCTCATTACTCTGGTGCAGCAAACCTTGGGGTAGGTGGATATAAGTATCCTCATGATTATCCTAACAATTACGTGAGACAAAAGTATCTGCCAGAAGAACTAAGTGGGAAGATTTATTATAAAGAACAAAATAATAGATATGAAGAGAGTTTGAAGAAGTACTGGAAAGAAATAAAAAAATAATAATTATCGTTTGACAAAAGCCGAGTATTTTGATAAGATATAAACAAAATTAATATATTTTTATATTATCAAAAAAGCTATGAAATATCAATGTAAATAATGAAAAGGGGTGAAATGTAATGAAACTTTCGACTAAAGGAAGATATGGAGTTAGAGCTATGGTTGACTTAGCATCTAATTATGGTGGTGCCCCAGTTTCAATTAAAACTATATCAAAGAGAGAAAATCTTTCGGAGTATTATTTAGAACAATTATTTAGTCCACTTAGACGTGCTAATATGATAAGAAGTATTAGAGGTGCACAGGGTGGGTATGTTTTATGTAAACCGCCAAAAGATATAACGGTTGGCGATATTATGACCATCTTAGAAGGTCCTATTGAAATCGCAGACTGCATAGATGGAGTAGACTGTGACAGCGCAGATTGCTGTGCTACTAAAGCCGTTTGGGAGAAGATTAAAAAAAGTATTGATGATGTTATGACTTCAATTACTTTACAAGATATCCTTGATGATTACGAAAATATAAAGAATAAGAAAAGCAGTATCAAGATAGCAGATAGGAGTGAATAATTATGAAAAATGTATATATGGACTATTCGGCTACAACATATGTTAAGCCTGAAGTATTAGAAGAAATGCTTCCTTATTTTACTGAAAAGTTTGGAAATCCATCTTCTTTTTATGGAATATCAAGAGAAACAAAAAGATCTATAGATAAGGCAAGGGAGCAGATAGCAAATTCATTAAACTGCTTACCTGATGAAGTATATTTTACTGGTGGTGGATCAGAAGCTGATAACTGGGCAATAAAAGGAATAGCATCAGCTCATAAAAATAAAGGAAATCATATAATAACAACTAAGATTGAACATCATGCTGTTCTTCATACTTGTCAATATTTAGAAAAGAATGGGTTTGATGTTACATATCTAGATGTAAATGAAGAAGGTTTCATCAGCTTAGAAGATTTGAATAATGCTATAACAGATAAAACAATTTTAGTAAGCATTATGTTTGCTAATAATGAAATAGGAACAATTCAACCGATAAAAGAGATTGGAGAAATCTGTAGAGAAAAGAAAGTTTATTTCCATACGGATGCAGTTCAAGCGGTTGGAAACGTGCCAGTAGATGTTAAGGAATTAAATATTGATATGCTGTCACTAGCAGGACATAAAATTTATGGACCAAAGGGAATAGGAGTTCTCTATATAAAGAAAGGAATTAAGATTGATAACTTAATTCATGGTGGAGGACAAGAAAGAAATAGAAGAGCTGGAACAGAAAATATTGCAGCTATAGTAGGATTAGGTAAAGCTGTTGAGCTTGCAAATGATCATTTAGAAGAACATATGGAAAGATTAACTGTATTAAGAGATAAGTTAATTGATGGGTTACTTGAAATTCCATATACTAGATTGAATGGACCAAGAGGAGATAAGAGATTACCTGGAAATGTTAATGTATGTTTTAGATTTATTGAAGGAGAATCGATATTATTATCTTTAGATTTTAAGGGTGTTTGTGCATCAAGTGGTAGTGCGTGTACATCAGGATCTTTAGATCCATCACATGTATTGCTTTCGATTGGACTTCCGCATGAAATAGCTCATGGATCATTAAGACTTAGTATGGGTGAAGGTTCAACAGAAGAAGATGTAGATTATGTTCTTGAAGTTGTACCACCAATTATTGAAAGATTAAGAAATATGTCACCATTATGGGATGACTTTTTAAAGAAAGGGGATAATTAATATGATATATACAGAAAAAGTAATGGAACACTTCCAAAATCCAAGAAACGTTGGAGAAATAGAGGATGCAAATGGTGTAGGTGAAGTTGGAAACGCTAAGTGTGGAGATATAATGAAAATCTACTTAAAGGTAGAAGATAACATTATTAAAGATGTTAAATTTAAAACTTTTGGATGTGGATCTGCTATTGCATCTTCATCAATGGCAACTGAATTAATTAAAGGAAAGACTTTAGATGAAGCTTGGGGATTAACTAATAAAGCAGTTGCAGAAGCTTTAGATGGACTTCCACCTGTAAAAATGCACTGTTCAGTGCTTGCTGAAGAAGCAATTCATAAAGCTATAAATGACTATAGAGCAAAGAACGGATTAGAAGTAATACCAATGGAAGAGCATAGTGACGAAGAATTACATGCTGCTGTACATGGAGAAGAGTAATAGGTGAAATTATGAAGAAAAAAGTTTTAGTAGGTATGAGTGGTGGTGTAGATAGTTCTGTTGCAGCATATTTATTAAAACAGCAGGGATATGAAGTCATCGGTGCTACGATGCAAATCTGGCAGCACGATGAGGAATTTGAAGAAAGGGAAGGGGGCTGCTGCTCCCTTTCTGCTGTTGATGATGCAAGAAGAGTGTGTGACAAACTTGATATACCTTTTTATGTTTTGAATTTTAGAGATTATTTCAAGGAAAAAGTTATTGATCCATTTGTTCAAGAGTACATAGATGGAAAGACACCAAACCCTTGCATTGAATGTAATAAACATTTAAAGTTCGATGAACTTTTAAGAAGAGCTAGGGGTATAGGTGCAGATTATGTAGCGACAGGTCATTATGCTAAAATAGAAAAGCGTGATGATAGATATCTTTTAATCAGATCTGATGATGATAGGAAAGATCAAACATATGCGTTATATAACTTTACACAAGATCAATTAGAACATACCTTAATGCCTTGTGGAGAATATGAAAAGACTAAAATTAGAGAAATAGCAAAAGAGATAGGACTCGCTGTTCATAACAAGAAAGATAGTGAGGAGATATGCTTTATTTCTGATAATAATCATGGTAAATATATATCAGAAGCTAAACCAGATAGAGTTAAACCAGGTAACTTTGTTGATAAGAATGGAAATGTTCTTGGTCAACATAAGGGTATTGTGTACTATACAATTGGACAAAGAAAAGGTCTTGGACTATCGCTTGGAAGACCAGTTTTTGTAACAAATATAAATGCTAAAACAAATGAAGTTGTTTTAGGAGCTGAAGATGATATATTTAAGACTGAATTAATTGCTACTGATGTTAATTTTATTTCTTTTGATAAACTTGAAACTGAAATCGAAGTTAAAGCAAAAATTAGATATTCTGCAAGACCAGCTGATGCTACTTTGACTCCATTACCAAATGGCAGAGTAAAAGTTACCTTTAATGAAAAACAAAGAGCAATAACTAAAGGGCAGTCAGTTGTATTTTACGACAACGAAATAGTAGTTGGCGGCGGAATAATAGAATCTATAATTTAATCATTGAAATACTTAAAGTGAAGCGTGAACAAACGAAATAGAATACATATATGTTCCTCAGGACTGTGAAAGATTTCGCTGAGCATATCTAAACGGGAAGTTGTACCCATGTCTGCATGTTCCTTCGACAATCGAATGACAAGCAGACATGGAACAACTTCCCGTTAAGATATGCAGCAGCTTATTTTTCAATGCCTGCTCCACATATATGTATTCTATTTCTTTGTTTTGCTATCACTTTAAGTATTTCTAAGATAAAAGCTTAAAAAATGTCACAACTTCGCCATTAAATAAGAGTTAAAGCCATTAATCAATGTACAATCTTGAAGTTTATAAATATTAGTTTGAGAGTATTGACAACAGAATGAACATAGAAATACTTGCTTAAATGTGTTTTGCTTTAAATTAACACTAAACAAAGAAATGGAATATATGTTTTTGCGGAGTGTTCATAAGAAGATTTTGCTGGCTGTGATTCTAGATTATAAGTTGTTCCAAAGGTGCTTGTTCAGGGCGTAGTCCTTGAGGCAAGCACTTTGGGTACAACTTGTAATCTTAGAATCACCCAGCCAAATCTTCAAGGAACCGGAGCAAACACATATATTCCATTTCGGTTGTTTGGCTGTAAACTTAAAATTATCTGTTAATGCAAGTATTTTTTTTATTTCTTGTTCTTAGCAATACTGAGTAGTTATGAATAATTTTCCTTTTTGTCGGGAATTCTAGATGTAATGATATTTCTATTTTAGAATTTGGAGGGAAACTATGTTCAAGACTAGAGATTTTTATTTTAAGAAAGTTTATAATGTTCAAGGTAAAAAGATTGGTATAATAGATGACTTATATATTGATTTTTATATGGGTAAAATTGTAGGGTTTAAAGTATCTAATAGTCTCTTGTTTTCTAAAAAGAATTATGTAGATATGGAGGATGTTATAGATATAGGGGAAGATGTAATTATCAGCTCTATAAGGAAAGGCGAAGGATTAAACTTTAAGGAAATTA
Organism: Clostridium chromiireducens; assembly: GCF_002029255.1. Lineage (GTDB taxonomy): Bacteria > Bacillota > Clostridia > Clostridiales > Clostridiaceae > Clostridium > Clostridium chromiireducens. The sequence goes on along the minus strand of NZ_MZGT01000027.1, from coordinate 33,787 downwards.
AGTATATAGAGGTAATTGACACATGGGGAAATGTAAAAGGTGTTTTGGAAGATATTATTATAGATATTAAGGATTATTCTATAAAAGCTATAGTAATAAGTTCAGGATTAGTAGATAAGATGATAAAAGGTAAACAAATTATACTTTTAGATAGATGTATACTAGGAGAAAGTTATATCCTATATACAGGAAACGAAGGAATTTTGTTTAAATCTATACCTCATAATATGGAGAATTATAATGTACGTAAAAAAGCATAAAAATCAGATTATACTTATACTAACCCTAGTGTGTTTTTTCGCTATAATACTATCTTACCTTTACAGTGACCCAATAAGAACAACAATAAATATTATTATATTATCTTTTATTTTAGCATATACGTTAAGTCCTATAAGAGACTTATTTGAAACCAGGTTAAAAGTGAGCAGAAAATCATCATCAATATTAGTGATTTTAATTATAATAGGAATAGTTGCAACCTGTGTTATAGTAATTGTACCAACATTATTTAATGAGATTGCTAACATAAGTAATGTTTTTGAGAATGTGAGCGATTTCTTGAAAGAAGCTTTTGGGAAATTCAGCTTAAATAATAATATAACTACAAATGTGTTATACAACGAAGTGTTAGAAGAAGCAAATTCTATTTGGATTAATTTTTCGGAAAATGCTGTAGATAGATTAATGAGCTTAGGTAATAATTTATTATCACTTTCAATAATACCAATTATGGTTTACTATTTTTTGTGTGATGGAAATAAGATATACAACAAAATATTATTATTATTGCCAACTCAAAAACGAGGATTAACAAAAAAAATTTTAAGTGATATAGATAGAGTGTTAACTAAATATATATCAAGTCAACTTTTGCTTTCGGGATTAATAGGAGCATTGACGTTTGTAATCTTACTAATGTTGAAGGTCAAGTTTCCGTTATGGATTTCGATTTTAAACGCAATATTAAATATTATCCCGTATTTTGGCCCAATATTCGGTGCAATACCAGCAATAATAGTTGCGCTTTTAGATTCACCTATAAAGGCCCTTTGGGTAACTCTTGGAATGTTCATAATTCAACAGCTGGAAGGGGATATACTATCTCCCAAGATGACTGGTGATAGTACTAATATGCATCCTTTTATGATAATAATATTGCTATTAATAGGTGATAAATTTGGCGGCTTCATAGGAATGGTTTTAGTAGTTCCTATAGCTGTTACAATAAAAGTTTTATATGACGATATTAATTACTACCTATTTTAATCGATAATATTGACAGAATTATCTATATGAAATATAATTTTGGTGAAATAATAAAATATTAAGCAATGAATAGGATGAGTAGATTTATTATAGCTATTTTAGAGAAAAAGTGGTTGGTGAAAACTTTATGGCTGTATATCTTGAAGCTGCCTAGGAGCTTATTGATTACTAAGTGGTGTATGAAATTCGTACGCAATTAGGGTGGTACCGCGGAATTTAAGCTTTCGTCCCTATTTCTAGGGGAGAGCTTTTTTGTGTTTGGTAAAAAATAGAATATAATTTAAAATACATAAATAATACGTGGAGGAATAAAAAATGAAGATAACGAAGACTAATGATTTAAGAGAAGCATATTTGAAATTTTTTGAAAGTAAAGACCATTTGAGATTAGATAGTTTTTCTTTGGTTCCAAAGAATGATAAGAGTTTATTATTAATAAACGCTGGAATGGCACCATTGAAGCCTTATTTTACAGGGTTACAAGAGCCGCCAAAAAAGAGAATCACAACTTGTCAAAAATGTATTAGAACAGGTGATATTGAAAATGTAGGTATTACAAGCAGACATGGTACGTTTTTCGAAATGCTAGGAAATTTCTCTTTTGCAGATTATTTTAAGAAAGAAATAATTCCATGGGCATGGGAATTCATCACAGAAGTTTTAGAGCTTCCAAAAGAAAAATTATATGTAACAATATACTTAGATGATGATGAAGCATATGAATATTGGACTACTTTAACAGATGTTGATAAAACACATATTTTTAGATTAGGTAAAGAGGATAATTTCTGGGAACATGGAGCTGGACCTTGCGGACCTTGTACAGAAATTCATTTTAATAGATCAAATGAAATTCCAACTAATTCAGATGAATTCGTTAAATTAGCTGATGAAGATAAGATTATAGAGTTTTGGAATCTTGTGTTCACTCAATTTGATGGAGATGGAAAAGGTAACTATGAGAAACTTGCAAATACTAATATAGATACAGGAATGGGACTTGAGAGACTTGCAGTAATAATGCAAGGGAAAAATAGTATATTTGAAATAGATACTTTAGAAAATATATTAAATGAAGTTGCAGGTTTAGCAAATGTTAAATATGGCGAAAATCAAAAGACAGATATTTCTTTAAGATTAATAACTGACCATATAAGATCTATAACTTTCATGATTTCAGATGATGTTATGCCATCTAATGAAGGAAGAGGATATGTATTAAGAAGACTTCTTAGAAGAGCAGCAAGACATGGAAAGACATTAGGGATTAAAGAAGCTTTCTTATGTAACCTATGTGAAACTGTTATAAGAGATTCAAGTGAAGCATATCCAGAATTAAGTGATAAAAAAGAATACATCAAGAAAGTAATCAAAATTGAAGAAGATAAATTTAGAGAAACTTTAGATTCAGGAACTGAAATATTAAATGGATTTATAAGCGAATTAAAAGAAAACAATGAAAAAGTACTTAGTGGTGCAGATGGATTTAAATTATACGATACTTTTGGATTCCCTATGGAATTAACAAAGGAAATTTTAGAAGATGAAGATTTATCTTTAGATGAAGATGCTTTTAATGAAGAAATGAAAATCCAAAGAGAAAGAGCTAGAAGTGCAAGAAAAACTTCTAATTACATGGGAGCTGATGTTGGAACTTTAGATAATATACCAGCAGATGTTGAAACTACATTCGATGGATATGATAATGATATATTAGATGCTGAAGTTAAAGTTTTAATTGAAGGTGAAGACTTTACTGATACAATAACTGAAGGAAATAGCGCTATAATTGTTACAGATATTACTCCTCTATATGCTGAAATGGGTGGTCAAATAGGAGATAAAGGAACAATATACAATGACAGCCTTAAAGCTAATGTTCTTGATACAAAGAAGAATATTGGTGGTAAGATAGTTCATTTTGTTGAAGTTTTATCAGGGGAACTTAAAGTAGGGGATAAAGTAACTATAGAAGTAGATAAAGCTAGACGTGAAGATATTAAGAAAAATCATACTGCAACGCATCTATTAGATAGAGCACTAGTTAAAGTTCTTGGTTCTCATGTTCATCAAGCTGGATCACTTGTAACTAATGATAGACTTAGATTTGACTTCTCTCACTTTGAAGCAATGACAGAAGATGAAATTAGAAAAGTTGAAGAGTTAGTTAACGAAGCAATAACAAGTGTAACGCCAGTTGTAACAGAAATTATGGATCTTCAAGAAGCAAAGAATAGTGGTGCAATAGGTATATTTGACGATAAATATGCTGATAAGGTTAGAGTTGTAGGTGCAGGAGAATATTCAAAAGAATTATGTGGTGGAACTCATATAGATAACACAGGAAAAATAGGGTTGTTTAAAATATTATCAGAAAGCGGTATTGCAGCCGGAACTAGAAGAATAGAAGCTGTAATAGGAAAAGAAGCATATAAGTTTGTAAATGAGAAAAAAGATTTATTAAAAGAAGTTTCAAGTAAACTTAAATGTTCAGAAAAAGAATTGTTAACAAAACTTGAACAACAAGTTAAGGAACTAAAGGAAAAAGAAAAAGAAATAACAGCATTAAAATCTAAATTTGCATCAATGGGTATAGATGACATAATATCATGTTCAAGAAATGTAAAAGGGATTAATGTAGTCGCATATGAATTGAAAGATGTTGATAGCGATACATTGAGAGATGTATGTGAAAAAGTAAGAGATAAGAGCGAAAATAGCATAGTACTGCTTATGAGTGCAAATGCTGGAAAAGTTATTATATGTGCAATGGCTGATAAGGATGCAGTAGCAAAAGGAGCTCATTGTGGAAAATTAATAAAAGAAATTTCTGCTATCCTTGGTGGAGGCGGAGGCGGAAGACCAGATATGGCTCAAGCCGGTGGAAAGCAACCAGAAAAAATACAAGAAGCAATTGAAGCATCTTATAAAATAGTGGAAACTTTAGCAAAGTAGTATACTTTTTATAAATTATAGGTTATAATCAAAATATAGATTAATGAATAAAATTTAAATATAAAGTTAATAATAAATATAAATGTATATATTTATGTGGATATAATTTCCTTATAACATGATTAAGGGGGTGGAGTTGCTTTTAGAAGCAACAGTTTTATGAGTAATAATATTGAACATACAATGCAATTTGATTTAAGTAAGAATAAAGAAGCTCTTACAAAGACAATTTTAACAGAGGTTTATAATTCATTACAGGAAAAAGGATATAATCCTATAAATCAATTAGTTGGATATTTGATTTCTGGAGACCCTACTTACATCACTAATTACAACGGAGCAAGAGCTTTAGTAAGAAAACTCGAAAGAGATGACATACTAGAAGAGGTTATAAAATCTTATTTAGAGATAAAGTAGAGAGTGCCCGTTTATGCGGGCACTCTTAATTTTAGGTGTATGAAATAATATAATAAGTCTATAATTCTGACTTATTATATTTTAAATATACCGTGAGAGGTGCTAGAATTTGAGAATACTTGGATTAGATGTAGGTAGTAAGACTATAGGAGTTGCGGTAAGTGATCCGTTAGGGTTCACGGCTCAAGGATTGACTACAATTAGAAGAACTAATAAAAACAAAGATATAGAAGAAATAAAAAAGTTTTGTGATGATTATGATGTTAAAACCATAGTAGTCGGATTACCGAAAAATATGAATGGAACAATAGGGCCATCAGGGGAAATTATTATGTCTTTTGGTAAATTGATAGAGGAAGAACTTAAGGTGGAAATTAAGTTTTGGGATGAGCGTTTAACAACAGTAGCAGCACATAAAGCAATGCTTGAAGCGGATTTGTCAAGAAGTAAGAGAAAAAAGATAGTAGATAAAGTGGCGTCAACTTATATCCTGCAAGGATATTTAGATATGATTTCAAGGTAGCCTACAATTGATTTGATTACAATTGTGCATAATAAAATAGCTTAAGAGTAATTTATACTTAATATAAAAAAATGAAATAGTATAGGTTGAGTTTGTTATGCTTAGAAATATAAAAAATTAAAGATAGAAAGGGATATAGTTATGGATAAAGATGCAAAATATGTATATATACCAGATCAAGACGGAAACGACGTTAAATTCGAGGTTATTATATACTTTGAAATAGAAAAGTTAAAAGGACAATATATCATTGCAACACCTGCGTTTGAAGAAACTGATGAAGCATATGCTTTCAAGATATTTAAAGATGAAGATGGTAGTGAGATATTTATAGCTTTAGAAGATGAAGATGAAGAGTTCGAAATGGTATTAGAAACTTATGAAACTCTCATGGATGAAGATGGAATTAGTGAAGAATAAGACTACTTATTTAACAAATTGTTAATTTTAAATTTACACAAATAAGAGTGAATTTTCTTAGTGTAATGAAATATGAAATGTGAGGTGTTATGAATGGATGTATCAAATTTGATTGATATGAATGCCTTGAAAGAAGATTTGAAAAAGAAGGGTTATAAATTAACGCCACAAAGAAGATCCATAGTTGATACAATTATAGATAATGAAGGTCAACATTTAACAGCAGAAGAAATATATGATAAAGTAAAAATAAGTTGTCCTGAAATTGGGCTGGCAACTGTATATAGAACTATTCTTTTGTTAGAAGAGCTCGGAGTTATATCTAGATTAGATTTAAATGATGGTTGTAGTAGATATGAGATAGTGCATTCTAACGAAACTCATAGACATCACCATCTGATTTGTAATAATTGCCATAAGGTTTTAGAGGTTCAAGATGATTTATTAGAGGAACTAGAGTCGGGAATTGAAAAGCAATACAAGTTTAAAATACTTGACCACAGTGTAAAATTTTATGGAATATGTGATGAATGTCAAAAAAAACAACATGATGAATAAAAGGAGTTTTCTGGGTATTTGAGAGCAAATTATAATAAAATATTTATGCAAAATTTGTTTTAGATTTAATATAAAGTAGTTTTTTATATGGTAAGAGTATAAGAAATACTAATTAAAAATGAAACTAAATAAATTGCATGCTTTTAAACGTTTGGAAAAAGAACCTTTGTTTATATATTAATATAGGAAGAAGGAGGGGAAGCATGAAAAATGAGAGAGCTAAGATAAAGATTATTCCTCTTGGTGGTATAAACGAGATTGGGAAAAATATAACAGCTATTGAATATAAGGAAGATATTATTGTAATAGACTGTGGATTAAAATTTCCTGATGATGATATGTTTGGAATAGATATAGTAATACCAGATGTTTCATATCTCATGAAAAATGCAGAAAAGATCAAAGGAATATTTTTAACTCATGGACATGAGGACCATATAGGGGCATTGCCATATGTGTTGAGGCAGTTGAATGTTCCTGTATATGGTACAAAACTTACTCTTGGTATAGTTGAAACAAAACTGAAAGAACACGGTCTGTTAGCTTCAACAGAACTAATAAGAGTAAAGCCAAAAGATATAATTAAACTAGATAGCGTTTCTGTGGAATTCATAAAAACAAACCACTCAATTGCAGATTCAGTTGCAATCGCGATTCATACTCCACTTGGAGTTGTACTTCATACGGGGGATTTTAAAATTGATTATACTCCTATTGATGGGGAGATGATGGATTTTGGAAGATTGGCTGAATTAGGAAGAAAAGGTGTATTAGTAATGATGGCTGATTCAACTAATGTTGAACGACCAGGATATACTATGACAGAAAAAATTGTTGGAGAGGCTTTCTTGCGTTTATTTGGTAAAGCAAAAGGTAGATTAATAGTTGCAACTTTTGCATCTAATGTTCATAGAATCCAACAAATAATTACAGCTGCAGAAGCTTATGAGAAGAAAGTAGCGGTATCAGGAAGAAGTATGGAGAATATTGTTCAAGTAGCGATAGAACTTGGATATCTTACAGTTGGAAAAGACGTACTTATTCCAGTAGATCAGATTTCAAAATATCCTAATGAAAAAATTGTGGTAATAACGACTGGTAGTCAGGGAGAACCGATGTCTGCACTTGCAAGAATGGCAGCGTCAGAACATAGAAAAATAAATGTTGTTCCAGGAGATACAGTTATTATTTCAGCAACACCAATTCCAGGGAATGAGAAATTTGTTTCAAAGGTAATAAATCAATTATTTAAGAAGGGTGCTCAAGTAATATATGATTCAATAGAAAAGATTCATGTATCGGGGCATGCTTGTCAAGAAGAATTAAAACTAATGCAAGCGTTAGTTAAACCGAGATTCTTTATACCAGTTCATGGTGAATATAGGCATCTGAAGAAACACGGTGAGTTAGCAATGGAAGTTGGTCTACCAGAGAAGAATTTATTAATACCTGAAAATGGAGATGTAATTGAAGTTGCAAGAAACCAAATTAAAAAAACTGGTACTGTTGTTTCCGGACAGGTATTTGTTGACGGTCTTGGAGTTGGAGATGTTGGAAATATAGTTCTAAGAGATAGAAAGCATCTTTCACAAGACGGAATTTTAACAATTGTAGTGACAATAGAAAAACAAACTGGCAGAGTTGTATCTGGGCCAGATATAATTTCAAGGGGATTTGTATATGTAAGAGAATCAGAGGGTCTTATGGATGAAGCTAGAGTGATAGTTAAATCTGTATTAAGAAACTGTGAAGAAAGACAAATTACTGATTGGGCTACATTGAAGTCAAAAATGAGAGATGAATTAAGAGAATATCTCTATGAAAAAACTAAGAGAAAACCTATGATACTACCAATAATTATGGAATTTTAGGATGCTTGTGAAATAAATGATTTAAGATATAAATTGTTTATATTAACAGGATCTATAATGAATTAGTTTATTATTACTTGTAATAGGGTTGACTTTTTTTGAAGAAAAGAGTAGAATTTAAACTAGTTGTGTAGGAAATTGGATACTTTAAGTATCCAATTTTCTTTTGGAAAAAAACAGTTATAGGTTTACATCGACACAATAAGTAGTTTAAATGAACTTGTTTATTAATAATATAATTTTGTATAATAGTTAATTAAAAAATTACGTACAATATATATATGAACTTCGACCTAGTTAAATGAATACTATAAATAAACTAATAGAAAAGAAAAAAAATGCAGTTTGATTACTGTTTGGAGGAATAAGAATGGAATTAAATAAAAGAGAAGATATAAGAAATATTGCTATAATAGCCCACGTTGACCATGGTAAGACAACTCTAGTAGATGCACTTCTTAGACAAAGTCACACATTTAGAGCAAATGAAAAACTAGAAGAAAGAGTAATGGATTCTAATGACTTAGAAAAAGAAAGAGGAATTACAATTCTTTCAAAGAATACTGCAGTAATTTACAATGACATAAAAATAAACATAGTAGATACACCAGGACATGCTGACTTCGGTGGAGAAGTTGAACGTGTACTTAAGATGGTTGACTCAGTATTACTTGTTGTTGATTCTTATGAAGGACCAATGCCACAAACTAAATTCGTTTTAAAGAAATCATTAGAACTAGGACTTAGACCAATAGTTATAATTAACAAAATAGATAAACCAAATGCTAGACCAACTGATGTTATTGATGAAGTATTTGACCTGTTTGTAGAACTTGGAGCTAATGACGAACAATTAGACTTCCAAATTATTTATGCATCAGCTAGAGAAGGCTTTGCAAAATATAATGTAGATGATACAAATTCTGATATGACTCCTATATTTGATACGATATTAAAATATGTTGCACCACCAGAAGGATATATAGATGAACCACTTCAAATGTTAGTAAGTACATTAGATTCAAATGCGTTTGTTGGTAAAATTGCAATTGGTAAGATACATAGAGGTACAGTAAAGAGAAATCAAACTGTTACTTTATTAAAGAACGATGGATCAAATGCTAATTACAAAATAACTAGTATATTTACATACAAAGGATTAAAAAGAGAAGAAGCAGAAGAAGCTTCAATGGGAGATATAGTTGCAGTAAGTGGTGTCGTTGATGCTAACATAGGTGATACTATAGCGGATTCTTCATCACCAGAAGCATTACCATTTTTAGAAATAGATGAACCAACATTAAACATGAACTTCATGGTTAATGATTCACCATTTGCAGGTCAAGAAGGTGATTTTGTAACATCAAGACATTTAAGAGATAGATTAATGAGAGAACTTGAAACAAATGTAAGTTTAAGAGTAAACGAACTTACTCCAGATTGTTTTGAAGTTTCAGGAAGAGGAGAACTTCATCTTTCAGTTCTTATTGAAACAATGAGAAGAGAAGGATATGAATTCCAAGTTTCAAAAGCAAATGTTATATTTAGAGACGTAAATGGCCACAAGGAAGAACCAATTGAGTACTTAACAATTGACGTTCCAGAAGAATTTATGGGACCAGTTATGGAAAAGTTAGGACCTAGAAAAGCTGAAATGGTTAATATGACATCTGCAGTAAATGGATACACAAGATTAGAATTCACAATTCCAGCTAGAGGTCTTATTGGATTCAGAAGTGAATTAATGACTGATACAAAGGGTAATGGAATTATGAATCACGTATTCCATTCATATGAAAAATTCAAAGGTGAAATTCCAGGAAGAAGCAGAGGATCAATAGTTTCATTTGAAGCAGGAGATTCAATAGCATATGGATTATATAGTGCTCAAGAAAGAGGTCAATTATTCATAGGTGCTGGTGTTCCAGTATATGGTGGTATGATTGTTGGGGTTTCTGCAAGAGCAGAGGATCTTGAAATTAATGTATGTAAAATGAAGAAGCTTACTAATACAAGATCATCAGGTGCTGACGATGCATTAAAATTAACTCCACCAGTTGAAATGTCTCTTGAACAATGTTTAGAATTCATAAATGCTGATGAATTAGTAGAAGTTACACCAAAAAATATAAGAATGAGAAAAAGAATTTTAGATAGTGCTGAAAGAAGAAGAATGATTAGCAGAAGTAAAAAATAATTTTGCTGAAAACACTTTAAATATTGAATAAAATAAATATAATTAAAGTAAATGGTCTTTATTTGGCTGTTTACTTTTAATTATATCTAGGAGAAAGTTTATGAATAAATATAAGCCTTTTAGAAAACTAATGTTACTGTTTATATTTTTTTTATTCTCAATATCGGTGCTATTTGTAATATTTTATAATAAAGTTATAGAAAATCCACTTAAATCTAATGAAAGTAAAATTATTATTGAAATAAATCAAGGTGAAGGATTTTACGAAGTTTTAAATGACCTAGATAAAGCTAACAAATTAAATAATAAGTTTCTTATTAAATTAAATTTAGCTATTGATAAAAGGAATATAGAATTAGTGGAAGGTATATACGAAATAGATACTAATACAACATTAGAAAATTTGATAAATTCATTGGAAAATAAAGCCGGAGATATGGATTTGGTAAAGCTAACTATACCAGAAGGGTATTCAGTTGAAGATATCGCTAAAACTGTAGAAGAAAAAGGCATTTGTACAAAAGAGGAATTTTTAAAGGCAGTTAATAATTATGAATTACCTAGCTACATAAAGGCTGATAAGAAAAAAAGATATAATCTTGAAGGATTTTTATACCCGGATACATATTTAATTGAAAAAAGTTCTGATGCGGATACTATAATCAAACTTATGATTGATAGATTTGAAGATGTTTTAAACCGAGTAAAAGATGAAAATAAGATTGATATTAAAAATGAAGATATAGAAAAGATAGTGACAGTAGCATCAATAATCGAAAAAGAGGCTAGAATTCCTAAAGACAGACCTTTAATTTCATCAGTCATTTATAATAGACTGGAAAAGAACATGAAACTTCAAATAGATGCTGCAGTAATCTATGCATTAGGATATCATGTAGATGTTGTATTGAACAAGCATTTAGAAATAGATTCACCTTATAATATATATAAATATAATGGACTGCCGATTGGGCCTATATCAAATCCGGGAATAGAATGCATAAAGGCAGCATTAATACCTGAAAAGACAGACTATTTATATTATATACTGCAGGTAGATGGATCACATTACTTTACTAATAACTATGATGAATTTTTAAAGAAGAAAAAAGAGTTAGGATATTAGAATCGTGGAGGAAATTTATGAGTGAAATTACATATGACTATATGGAGGAATATATTAGAGGATTAATCCCTGATAGAAATGGTATTTTAAAAGAGATAGAGGATTTTGCAAGAGAAAACCATGTACCTATTGTTCAAAAAGAAACTGGAGTTTTTCTTGAATTTATGACTAGTATGAAAAAGCCTAAAAGAATATTAGAACTTGGAACAGCAATAGGATTTTCTTCTATATTGATGTATCAATCTTCAGGAACAGAGCCAGAAATAATTACAATAGAACGTGATAAGAATATGATAGAATTGGCGAATTCTAATTTGGAAAAGTTCGAATTAAGTCATAAAATAAAAATTGAAGAGGGAGATTGCCTAGAAGTTTTAGAAAGATTAGAGGAACCTTTTGATTTGATTTTTATGGATGCAGGTAAAGGCCATTATAATCATTTTTTACCTCATTGTTTAAGATTATTAAAAAATGATGGTATAATAATAGCTGATAATGTATTATTTAGAGGGATGGTAGCATCTCAAGAATTAGTAAAAAGAAGAAAAATAACAATAGTAAAAAGAATGAGGACTTATTTGGAATTAGTTACTCAAGATGAAAACTTAATTACGTCTGTCATACCTATGGGAGATGGAATTGCAGTTACTAAGAGGAGGTAAATTTAAATGATAAGACCAGAAATTTTAGCACCAGCAGGAAATCTAGACAAACTAAAAATAGCAATAGATTTTGGAGCAGATGCTGTATACCTTGGAGGAAGCAAATTAAACTTAAGAGCATTTGCTGATAATTTTACAAATGAGCAATTAAAAGAAGGTGTACAATATGCTCATGATAGAGATAGAAAAGTTTATGTAACAATGAACGTTTTTCCTCATAATGAGGATTTAACAGGCGTTGAAGATTATATAAAAGAATTGTACGATACAGGTGTTGATGCAATAATAGCATCAGATCCAGCAATAATTGCAACAGCTAGAGAAGTTGCGCCAAATTTAGAAATTCATTTAAGCACTCAAGCTAATAATGTTAACTGGAGAGCGGCTAAATTTTGGTACGATCAAGGCGTTAAGAGAATAGTAATGGCTAGAGAGCTTAGCTTAACTGAGATAAAAACAATGAGAGACAATTTACCTGAAGAATGTGAAATTGAAGCATTCGTTCATGGCTCAATGTGTATAAGTTACTCAGGAAGATGCTTGATCTCAAATTATATGGTTGGAAGAGATGCTAATAGAGGTGCTTGTGCGCAGGCATGTAGGTTTAAATATCATTTAGTTGAAGAAAAAAGACCGAATGAGTTTTACCCTGTATATGAAGATGAAAAGGGAACATACATAATGAACTCAAAAGATTTATGTATGATTGAACATATAGATGATGTGATTAAAGCAGGAGTATATTCTCTTAAAATTGAAGGACGAATGAAAAGCGTATACTATGTTGCGGCTGTAGTAAAATCATATAGGCAGGCAGTAGATGCATATATGAAAGATCCTGATAATTATAAATTTGATCCAAAATGGATGGAAAATTTATTCAAAGTTAGTCATAGGCAATACCATACAGGTTTTTACTATGGGCAAACTGCTGAACAGGTTTATGAAGATTCAGCTTATATTAGAAATGCAGATATAATCGGAATAGTAAGAGAATACGATGAAGAAACTAAAATTGCGACTATTGAGCAAAAAAACAAAGTATTAAATGGAGATACAGTAGAAATATTAAGACCAGAAGGAGATAATTTTGAAATTGTTCTCCACGACATGACAGAAGAAAATGGAACTCCAATTGAATCGGCACCTAGAGCAAAAATGCTGTATAAAGTTAGAGTTGATATTCCTCTAAAGGTTAAAGATTTAATAGTTAAAGATAAAGAATAAAGTTGAATAAAACACCTCCTTTAAGGCTAGAATTTAAGCGTAGGGAGGTGTTTTATATTTTTACTGAAAAATTTTATAGAGATAAAAGGTTAGTGCAAGTTTTATCTTTATTTATTACTATTATAGTGATTTTAACAACACGTTTGTATTTATTACAAATATATCCGTCTGAAAGAGTCTTAGGATCCTATCAGAACCATCAAGAAGAAAATATAAGTGACATGAATTATATGATTTTAGATACAAATGGAAAAGATTTGATGAAATATGATAAAAAATATGTACTAGTAATTGATACAAGACCATTCAGTTTGAATAATTATGAAGAAACACTAGAAGACTTAATGGCTTTAAATTTTATTATGAAGTCTGAAAATCCTGATTTTAATTATACGGATATAATGAAGCAAAGTGGAAAAATATATTTTAATATTTCTGAAGATACATATAATAAAATAAATAATTTGAAAAATATAAAAGGAATATATACTTATATTGCAGATAAAATTGACACTAAAAAGGCATGGAGTGTTAGCAGTATGTTATCAAAAATATTAGATGAAGGTAATGAAGAAGGATCACTCCAAAGTCAATTGTACGGTTATTTAAAGGATAATGAAAAACCTAAAAGTGAATTTTATTTGGATAATAGGGCAGTATATGCAAAACAATCAGTAAGTGTAAGCGATAGTAATAGAAATTTAAAATTAACAATAGATAGTGATATGGAGAATAAAGTAAGAGAAATTTTGGGTAACGAACAGTATTCATATTTGGGGAATATAGGTGTGAGTATAATGGAAAGCGACACAGGTAGAATCAGAGCTATGGTTCAAAAAGATGAAAGTGCTGCTAATATAAATCTAGGAATTCAACAAATAGGATACGAGCCAGGATCTATTTATAAAATAATAACTCTTGGATCAGCCTTAGATATGGGGTTAATAAATATCAATGATACTTTTATAGGATCTGGGAAAATAGATAAAAAGGTATATGGTAAATTAACAGTGGAAGAAGCATTTGAGAAATCCTGTAATGATATATTTGCGGAAATAGGATCTAAAGTCGGATATGAAAAACTAATGGAGTATTCAAAATCATTAGGTTTATATGATAGAGTTTTAAATTTAAATAGTGGAATAGTAAATGAAGCTAAGGGAGTAAAACCTAGTGAAGAGTTAGGGATAAACAATATATCTATAGGACAATGTATGAATGTAACGCCAGTACAGATGTTGGGAGCAATAAATGCTATAACTAATAACGGAGTGTATGAAAAACCATATATAGTTGAAGGCATATTAGATAAGGACGATAACGCTGTAAAGGAATTTAAAACTGATCAGAAAAGAGTATATAGTCAGACAACTGCTAAATTAATTAAAAATGCTATGAGGCAAGTGGTTATAAAGGGTACGGGTATAAAGGCATATGTTGGTGACTTGGATATAGGAGGTAAAACTGGTACTTCAACTGGCAGCGATGGTCAGACACATGGTTGGTTTGCGGGATTCTTTAGTGTAGGTGATAAGAATTATACAATGGTAGTATTCACTCCAGATATACCATCTTTAAATGGAACTGACAACGAAGACTTAGGCGGAGGAGATACAGCGGCACCAATATTTAAAGATATAGTTAAAAAATTAAATATGAGAGATTGATAGGCAATAATTTAATATAAATGACTTTTATGATGAGTTTATAAGTATGCGAAAAAAAATAAAGAAGTATAAGCAACTTTTATTAAATATAAACATATTATAATATCAAGCACTGCTATGGAGGAAAAAGGTGTTTATATTAAATAGCTTTATAGATTTGTTTCTAAATTCGTTTCTATTGACAGGATATGTGACAAACAGTAACACATTCCCTCTACCATTAGATGAAAGCGAAGAACAAATGTATTTGAAAAAATTTAAAGAAGGAGATAAGGCAGCAAAAAGTATCCTTATTGAAAGAAACCTAAGATTAGTTGCTCATATAGTAAAAAAATATTCATTTCCTAATAAGGATGTAGATGAACTAATATCCATTGGTACAGTTGGGTTAATAAAAGCTATCGATTCGTTTGATTCTAGTAAAGGTACTAGACTTGCTACTTATGCATCAAGATGTATTGAAAATGAAATTCTAATGCTCTTTAGAAATAATAAAAAGCAAAAAAGTGAAATTTATCTTCAAGATCCAATTGGAGTTGATAAAGAGGGTAATGAATTTTGTTTAATGGATATATTAAGCAGTGAAAAAGATTGCGTTTTAGAAAAGGTTGAGAGTAATTTACAAGTTAAAGCTTTATATAAAAAATTGATAGAATCATTAACTAAGAGAGAGAGTGCTATTTTGATAATGAGATATGGGCTGATAGATGGAAAGTGTAAGACGCAGCGTGAAATTGCAGTAAATTTAGGTATTTCCCGTTCGTATGTATCAAGAATAGAAAAGAAAGCATTGAAAAAATTAAAGAAGGAGTTATTTACAAGAAACTAATAAACATTCATTATATCAAGAATTTTTTTATATAATAAAAAAGTAATTTTTGAGAAGTGATAGTGATAAAGATAGAAATATTTTATTCATATAAAGAAATATTGACATACTTAGACGAAGGGTGCTATTTTTAATATAGCACCCTGTTTTTATGGAAGAGTATTAGTGATACTATGTCTTGAGAGAGCAATAGAAGAAATAAATAGGGAATAATAAGCAAAAAATCAAAAAAACTACATAAATAAAAGAGGAATTTTAGTAAATATGTTGAATATATTGCAATTAGTAGATTCTTTCTACTAAAGAAGGGAAAGGCTTAATTATGCAGCAAGATATAATTACATCCATAGACTTTGGCAGTAAGAAATTCTCTGCAACTATAGCAGTGAGAGGAAAAGAAAATTTAGATATTTTAGCAGTTAAATCTTGTAAATCAATAGGTATAGAAAAAGGAATGCTGATAGATAGTGAAAAATGTAAAGCCAATGTTTTAAATTTATTAAGTGAATTAGAGATAAAGACAGGTAAGAACGTTAAAGGAATAGCAATTGGAATATCTTCAAATAAAGTAAGAATAACAGAGACAACAGTTATTGTTGAATTAGATGAGGATAAGGTAAAGAGCCATGATATAATAAAAGCATTAAAAAAGGCTCAAAATAGTATTACTATAAGTAATGATGAATCTATAGTGGATATTTTAATAAATTTTTATATACTAGATGGCAAGGTGATACATAAAGATATACTTAATTGGAAAGGGAAAAGACTGGAGATTAACCTCACTTTAGTAATTGCAGAAAAAAAAGAGATTCAAAGATACTATGAAATTTTTAAGGATACAAAATATAATATAGATTCTATTAAGCTAAATATATTAGCTGGTAAACAAATATTTTTAAGTGAAAAAAATTCTATGGAGTATATTGCGCTAGTGGATATTGGTGCTGGAATTACTGAAATGGCAGTGTTTAATAATGGAATCCCTAAAAGTGTAAGTAGTATACCAGTAGGAGGAAATAATATTACCAATGATCTGGCTATTTGTGGAGAATTTTCTTTTTTAGAAGCCGATAATATAAAAAAAATTTATTCGAGTAATTACAAATCTTTGTATATAGATGATTCTCTTCCGGATGAAACTGAAATAGGAACTATTAAAGTATCCAGAAAATTGTTTTATGAAGTAGTAAATGCGAGGATAGAAGAAATATTAAGTCATATTAATATGAAATTAAAAAATACTGGTCATTATGATAGAATTTGTAGTATAATTCTATATGGGGATGGTATAAACTATTTTGAAGATATAGGCGAAATTATTCGTAAAATTTTTAAGATAAAAACCCAAGTTGTAAGAAAAAAAGATTTAGGAATAAAAAATCCAGAAAATATAACTTCTCTAGCTATAGCCAAGGAAGTATATGATAGATTAAATTTATTAGAGGATGCTATCATAGTTCCAACTAATAAAAGTAATGATAAAATTAATGAAAAAGAATGTTTACACAATATTGAAGTTGAAAATCATATTTTAAAAAAAATTAAAGTTTTTTTTGGTAAGATTTTTTAAGGGGAGGAATTGTTTTGTTAGATTTTGAGACAGATATGCAAGAATTAACCAATATTAAGGTAATTGGTTGTGGTGGCGGTGGAAGCAATGCCGTAAATAGAATGATCGTTGAAGGATTAAAAAATGTTGAATTTATTGCAATAAATACAGATAAGCAAGCATTAATGCTTTCTAATGCAAATCAAAAAATTCAAATAGGGGAAAAGTTAACAAAAGGTTTAGGAGCTGGAGCAAATCCTGAAATAGGGAAGAAAGCTGCTGAAGAAAGTAGAGAAGAAATAACAGCATCAATTAAAGGTGCAAATATGGTGTTTATTACTGCTGGAATGGGCGGAGGAACAGGTACTGGTGCGGCTCCAATTGTTGCCGAAATAGCTAAATCCATGGATATACTAACTGTTGGAGTAGTAACTAAACCATTTCCGTTTGAAGGAAAAAGAAGAATGAGACACGCTGAAATGGGAATAGCAACATTAAAAGAAAAAGTTGACACATTAGTAATTATTCCTAATGAAAGATTACTAAACATGGCAGATAAGAAAACAACATTGCTGGACTCGTTTAAACTAGCTGATGAAGTTTTAAGACAAGGTGTTCAAGCAATTTCTGACTTAATTACAATAACAGGGGTAATTAATGCTGACTTTGCTGATATAAAAGCAGTAATGCTTAATAAGGGATTAGCTCATATGGGCGTTGGATTTGGTAAAGGTGATAACAGAACTCAAGATGCAGTTAAGCAAGCGATATCTTCTCCTCTTTTAGAGACATCAATAGATGGAGCAACAGATGTTATTATAAACTTTACTGGTGGTGCGGACCTTGGTGCGTTAGAAGTATATGATGCTGCAGATGTTGTTCGTGAAGCAGTTGACCCAGATGCAAATATAATTGTTGGAGCAGTAATTGATGAGACACTTACTGAAGAAATAAGAATTACAGTTATTGCGACAGGATTTGAAAGTGAAAATAATAGAATAGGAATGAATCAAATTATAGAAGAGCCTAAAAAGGTTCAAGTACAAGAACCAATAAAGAGAGAACCAGAAGTTGCTGTTGATGTAAAAGAACCAGAAATAAGCTCTAATAGTTATGAAGCTGATGATTTGGATATTCCAGTTTTCTTGAGAAGACAAAAAAGACATTAACATATAGATATTATTGTATTGTTTTAAAATAGTAAATTTAAATAGAATGAAATTTTGTTTTAGATACTAGAAATTTGCAAAAAAAGTTTCTTAATATTATTTAAGTATAAATGATTGTATTTATTGTACAGTTATGTTACTTAAGTTTATTGCAGGAGCTGTAAGTAAATTTTTAGACTATTTCAAAGTTACATTCTATTTTTTTGCGTCTAAATTATGAATAAAAGAGCGTAATGAATATTTCGTTCAAGTTTCTGGTGATTTATGTAATATAGAAGAATATATTTTAAGTCATTAGGATGGTTTTAAATATAAAATGTAAACAAAAAAATAAAGTGTAAATATATGTAAAAAGTTTAATAAAAAAAACAAAATTATTTAATGTGATTGTGACAAATTTTTAAACTAATTAAGTATATAATAAATCCAGAAAGACTGGAGGAGTTACAATGGAAATTTATGCTGATGTTTTTATTTTTGAAAATTTTATAGTTAACTTCTTTTTGTTAAGTATAACAATGAAGTGTATAAGGCATAAATGTAAAATGGTTTCTTTAGTTATTTCAGGTTTTATCGGTGGTGTATATAGTTTAGTCTTGATAATTCCAAAACTTAATATAATAGCATCGTTACCTTGCGAATTATTAGTAGCTATAATAATGCTTAGAATGGTGTATGGAAAGACAAGCATCCTTAATATGATTAAATTATTACTTGTTTTTTTACTAATAACTTGTGCGTTAAGTGGAATTTGTTTTTTGTTTTCTTTAAGGCAAAACATATATTTGATTGGAAGTACATTTAAAATAGAAAAGTACTCCGTAAAATATATTATGCTAGGAATCATGATAATATATATTATTTTTAGTAGACTTATAGATCATATAAAAGACAAAATATTCACAAATGAATATATTTTTGAAATTGAATTTGAAGTGCAGGGCCAGCATTGTAAATTTAGAAGTTTTTTAGATACTGGAAATGAATTAAGGGAACCCATCACAAATCTTCCATGTATTCTAATTGAAGAAAATCTAATAAATCATCTGAACTTTAACGATAAAAATACATATAATATACTTTATAGTTCCATAGGGTATGGCGGTAGTCTTAAAGGTATCAGAGTTAATAATATAAAAATAAAAAATAAAAATTATTTACTTGAAAAAATCGATGCGATAATATGTCCATGTAAGGAGCGGTTGAGTAAAGAAGATGAATTCAACGCTTTATTATCAAGGGGAGTAGTGTGTGAGGGGGATGTTTATGGAAAAGTTAATTCTGCTGTTTAATAAATTGGTTTGTAAATTTAGGTTGTTTAGAAAAAAACTATATTATGTTGGAGGCAACGATGCATTGCCACCGCCATTATCAAAGGATGAAGAAGAAGATCTAGTAAATAAATTAAATGATGGCGATGAGAATATAAGAAGTATTTTAATCGAAAGGAATTTAAGACTAGTTGTTTATATCGCAAGAAAGTTTGAGAATACAGGAGTAAATGTTGAAGACCTGATATCAGTAGGTACTATAGGATTAATTAAAGCGGTGAATACTTTTAATCCGGAAAAAAAGATAAAACTTGCAACTTATGCATCTAGATGCATAGAAAATGAAATATTAATGTATCTACGAAGAAATAGTAAAATAAAGGCTGAAATTTCATTTTATGAACCGCTAAATATTGATTGGGATGGAAATGAACTTCTACTATCGGATATATTAGGAACTGAAAACGATACTGTATATAATTTGATTGAAGATGAAGTTGATAAACAATTATTAATTATGGCATTAAAGAGTTTGAATGATAGAGAAAAAGAAATTGTAAGGCTTAGATTTGGGTTGAATGGGACAAGAGAAAAGACTCAAAAAGAAGTAGCTGATATGCTTGGAATTTCTCAATCATATATATCAAGACTAGAAAAAAAAATAATTAAGAGATTGAAAAAAGAAATTAGTAGAATGATTTAGCTTGTCTTCAAGTATAAAAGTATTGCCTATCGGAGATAATGTTTAATGCAATGGATTATTACTTTCGAAGGGGTGAATACTTGTGATAATTAACAAAGTAGAAATATGTGGCGTTAATACTTCAAAACTCCCGATACTAAAAGAGAAAGAAAAGAAACAACTTTTTCTGCAGATGAAAGATGGAGATAAAAGTGCAAGAGAAACTTTTATAAAGGGAAATTTGAGATTAGTACTTAGTGTTATTCAAAGGTTTAACAATAGAGGAGAAAATATAGACGATTTATTTCAAGTTGGCTGTATTGGATTGATGAAATCAATAGATAACTTTGATTTATCGCAGAACGTTAAATTTTCAACTTATGCAGTTCCGATGATAATTGGAGAAATTAGAAGATACCTAAGAGATAATAATTCTATTAGGGTAAGCAGATCGTTAAGAGATATTGCTTATAAAGCTTTAATAATGAGAGAAAAATTTATAAAGGATAATAATAAAGAACCAACAATCTCACAAATCGCAAAGGAACTTGAATTACCAAGAGAAGAAGTAGTGTTTGCATTAGATGCGATACAAGATCCGGTATCATTATTTGAACCAATTTACCATGATGGAGGAGATGCAATATATGTAATGGATCAAATAAGTGATGCTAAGAATACAGATGAACATTGGCTTGAGAATATTTCCATAAAAGAAGCAATGAAAAAACTCACAGATAGAGAAAAACTAATATTAAATTTAAGGTTCTTTAATGGTAGAACTCAGATGGAAGTTGCAGATGAAATTGGGATTTCGCAAGCGCAAGTCTCAAGATTAGAAAAGACAGCTTTAAAACATATGAGGAAGCATGTATAGAAGAGATTAATAATATTGTAATTGTGGGGGATAATTATGGAATTGGAACTACATTCACTGAATGCTATGAGAAATATGGAGGTAATAGATATATTAACAGGAACAAAAATAGGATTTATCAAAGACTTTAAAATAAGTAGTGAAGATAATAAGATTGTTGCTTTAATATTACCTGGAGAAATAAAATCATGGTTTGCTAAAGATGATGAAAAAGAAATCTTATGGAAAGATATAGTTAAAATAGGCACTGATGTTATATTGGTAAAAGCTAATGAAAAAGTTAGTGAAAACAATATATAGCCATATTTTAAAATTATATGTAT
This sequence comes from Clostridium chromiireducens, assembly GCF_002029255.1. GTDB lineage: Bacteria > Bacillota > Clostridia > Clostridiales > Clostridiaceae > Clostridium > Clostridium chromiireducens. The sequence continues at coordinate 12,192 of NZ_MZGT01000027.1, read as the reverse complement.
AATGATTATAAGATTTTAATACACGAAAGCAAAGAGGTGAATGAAAGTATGAAATGTCCATTTTGCGGATTTGAAGAGAGTAAAGTTGTTGATTCAAGATCAACAGACGATAATACAACAATTCGAAGAAGAAGAGAATGCTTAAAATGTGCCAAACGATATACTACATACGAAAAAATAGAAGATTTTCCTATTTTAGTAATCAAAAAAGATCTAACTAGAGAAAATTTTAATAAAGAGAAAATTATTACTGGATTAATTATTGCATGCCAAAAAAGACCTGTGTCTAGAAAACAGATTGAAGATATAGCTTATGATATAGAGAAAACAATATCTAATAGTATGCTTACAGAGATACCATCAAAAGATATAGGAGAAATGGTTATGGCCAGACTAAAAGAGTTGGATGAAATATCATATGTAAGATTTGCATCAGTATACCGCCAGTTTAAGGATATAAATACTTTTTTAGAGGAAATAAAAAATCTCGTAACATAATTATACTATTGAGGATATTGAATAAATTCAATGTCCTTTTTATAATTGTTTAGATATAATATATAAAAATAATGAGGAATTCATATATATTCTATTTAAATTAAATATCTTATGATATTGTTATATATAAGTTAAAATTTAGTTAATTAAGCTGATAAATGCTAAATAGAATGTTAAGATTAAGTAAGTAAAATGCTAAATAAATCATAAAAATATATCCATAGATATTGCTCATAATAAAGAAGAAAAATAAAATTTAAGTGGATACCTTAAGTGATAAGATAAATTTAGTGGAGGATTAAATATAGTGAATAAATTGGACTTAAAAGTATTAGATAAGCAAGAAGATTTTTTTATAATAAATGGTAAAGAATTTAATATTGGATTTACAAATGCAGAGAAGGAAAGAAGTTTTAACAGAAATACAGAAGAAGGTATAAAAGAGCTCAATTCATTAAAAGAGGAATTTGGCGCCAATGAAGTGATATACCTAAAACAAATTCATAGTGATAAAATATTAAATTATATAGAGAATGGAAAAAGTATTAAAGATGAAGAGGCGGACGCCATAATAACAAAGGAAAAAGGGATCATTATTGGTGTTTTTACAGCTGATTGTGTACCAATCATATTAGTTGATGAGGAAAAAAAGGTCGCAGCCGCAATACATAGCGGATGGAGAGGAACCTATGAATCCATTACATTTAAAACGATAGAAAAAATGAAAAAAGAATTTAGTATTAATGTTAAAAATTTAAAAGCATATATTGGGCCTCATATTAGAAAGTGTTGTTATGAGGTTTCTGAGGAATTAAAGCTTAAATTTATAGAGAAGAAAACGGAAATTAAAAAAGAAGATTTGTTTTGTGGAAGAAATCTGAATTTGGAAGTCTGCATATTAGATGATTTAAAAAAAGCCGGAATTCAAGATGAAAATATTAATAGTATAGATTTATGTACGTACTGTAGTGAAGATGTAAAATTACATTCATATAGGAAATCTCAAGGGTCTTATGGCAGGATGTTTTCTTTTATTATTTTACGTTAAGGGGGAAATTTAATATGGCAAAAGAAAAAATATTAATAGTTGATGATGAGGAACACATAATTGAATTGCTAAGATTTAATTTATTAAATGTTGGATATGATGTTTTTACAGCCAATAATGGGATAGATGCAGTAAAAATAGCTAAGGCAGAAAAGCCTAGTTTATTATTACTAGATTTAATGTTGCCTGGAATTGACGGGTTTGACGTTTGTAAAGAAATTAAAAGAAACAATGATATGAAAAACACATCAATAATAATGTTGACAGCAAAAGGAGAAGAGTTAGATAAAATACTTGGTCTAGAGCTTGGAGCAGATGATTATATAACAAAACCATTTTCTATTAGAGAATTACTTGCACGTGTAAAAGCAGTATTAAGAAGAACAAATTCATTTAATGAAGTGGAAGAAGATGTATTCACCTCACAAAACCTAAAGATAGATTTTGAAAGGCATGAAGTGTACATTAGCGATAAGAAAGTAGATTTAACACTTAAGGAATTTGAATTACTACAAATATTAATAAAAAATAAAGGGAAAATTCTTAAAAGAGAAACTTTGTTGGACAAGATTTGGGGTTATGAATATATAGGAGAAACAAGAACTGTGGATGTTCATATAAGATATTTAAGAAAGAAAATAGAGGAAGATGATAAAAATCCTAGATTTATAGAAACTATAAGGGGTGTGGGTTATAGATTTAACCCGGCAGAATAGCTATGAGGAACAAAATTTTAACTTCGGTTATTATAACTGTGATATTTGCAATATCTATTGTTGCCTGCTCTTTTATGATGTTAATTAATATGGAACAAACTAAGATTACAAAAGAAGAGCTTAAAAATATTAATTATTTAATTTATGAACTCAATGATGTAACAGATGTTAGTAGAAATGATTATGAAGATCTAAAAAATATAAAAGACATGAAAATAAATGATGTCGAAGTTAGAATCACACTTATTGATAGTAGTGGAGTTGTTTTGTATGATAATGAACAAAAAAGCAGCGAAAATCATAAAGACAGAATTGAAGTGAAAGAAGCTTTTGAAAAAGGCGAAGGATATTCAGAGCGATATAGTGCTACTATTAAAGGAAATTTAATTTATTATGCAACTAGATTAAGTGATAATTATGTAATCAGAAGTTCTGTCAGTATTAACACAATAACTTTGCTGCAAAAAGAAAATATCAAATATAGTTTAGGGATACTAATGCTGGTTTTACCATTTTCATTATTTTTATCTTTAAGGCTTGTTAAGAAAATTATTGATCCAGTAAAAGAGTTAGAAAGTGTAACACTAAAAATGACTCATGGCGATTACAAGATACGAGCAAATATTGAAACTCATGATGAGCTAGGTATTTTAGGAAATAGTTTTAATAATATGGCTGATCAATTGCAAATAAAAATTCGAGAAGTAATTGATAAACAAAATAAAATTGAGTCAATATTAAAAAGCATGGAAAATGGTGTTGTTGCTGTTGATAATCATAATAGAGTAATTTCCATTAACCCTCGTGCTGAGGCGTTACTTGAAATAAGGAAAAATATTGTTGGTGAATACTTGCTAGATCATATTAATGATTATGATATAAGTAAATTTTTAATGAAGGATGAAGAATCTGATAAGGAAATAAAATTACTTCATCCATTTGAACGGGATTATAAGATAAAAAAATCTGATATGTTTGATGGTGTAGAGAACATAGGGAAGGTTATAATATTTCAAGATATAACTGATATAAATAGAGTTGAGCTTATGAGAAGTCAATTTGTTGCTAATGTATCCCATGAATTAAAAACACCATTAACATCCATTAAGGGATTTGCAGAAACTTTAAAATTTGTAAAGGATGATGAGACAAGGGAAAAGTTTTTGGATATTATCGACAAGGAAGCTGAACGTTTATCAAGACTTATTAATGATATATTAGTATTATCAAATATAGAAAGTAATTTGGTTATTGACATGAAAGAATTTGAACCAAGTCTTGTAATTGAAGAAGTAATTAATATGATGAGAAAAACTGCAATAAATAAGAATATTAAGTTAGAGTTTATTAATAATAATAGTAAACATATTTTGGGTGATAAAGATAAATTCTATCAATTGGTTTTAAATTTAATTGAGAATGCCATAAAATATTCTAAGGATGGTTCCGGCTGTGTAGAAGTGACTAGTTATACCAAAGATGAATACTATTGCCTAAGAATAAAAGATAATGGCATAGGAATACCAGAAGAAGACATCTCAAGAATTTTTGAGAGATTCTATAGAGTAGATAAATCGAGAAAAAAAGGCGGAACAGGTCTTGGTTTGGCTATTGTAAAACATATTGTTAAAATATTTAATGGAGAAATCAATGTTAAAAGTAAGCTAAGTGAAGGAACAATTTTTGAAGTAAAAATTCCATATATGTAAGAAATAATGCGTAAAGTGTAGAAATTTTACGCATTATTTTTTTTATTTACAAAGCAATGTTAAATTTTCTTAACAAATATCTAATATAACTTAACATTACTCTAATAATAGATTAACTAAAAGGGTATATTATAAAATATGAAAGAAGAAGAAAATTAGAAACTAACATAATATGAATTTATTAGTGGAGGTAATAGTTAATGAAGAAAAAATCGATAAAATTAATGGTGTCTGCCTTAGTGATGGCAATGTTAGGAACTGCGATGGTAGGATGCGGGAATGCATCTGGTGGAGCACCGGCAAATGACACTAAATCAGAGGGGACAAAATCAGAAGCAGTAACAGGCTCAATAACTATGAGTGGTTCATCAGCATTGTTACCGTTAATGGAGAAGACTATAGAAACATTTAATAAAAAATATCCAGATGCTGAAATTGGAGCTCAAGCAGGCGGATCTGGTACAGGTCTTACTCAAGTATTAGATGGAACAGTAAATATAGGAAATTCTGATGTATTTGCAGAAGAAAAATTAGATGCAGCAAAAGCAAAAGAATTAGTTGACCATAAAGTCGTAGCACAAGGATTTGGAATTGTAGTAAGTAAGTCATTAGGAATAGATAATTTAACTTCAGCTCAAATTAAAGACATATTCTCTGGTAAAGTTACAAACTGGAAAGAAGTTGGTGGACCAGATAAAGCGATTTTATTAATCCATAGAACAGCTGGTTCAGGAACAAGAGCAACTTTCGAAAAGACAGTACTTGGTGGAGATAAATCAGCAGAAAATGAAGCTTTAGGTGTAACTCAAGATTCAAATGGTGCGGTTTTAAGTGCAATGAAAGAAAATGATGGAGCAGTTAGTTATTTAGGTCTTGCATACATGAATACAAAAGAAGCACAAGATGTTTTAAAAGTAACCAATCTTGATGGAGTAGCAGCAGATAAAGCACATATAACAGATGGTTCTTATAAATTCTGGTCTTGGGGACATATGTATACTAAGGGTGAATCAAAAGATTTATCTAAAGCGTTTATTGATTTCGTTATGAGCAGTGAAAATAAAGAAAACTTAGAAACATTAGGTTTTATTTCAGGAAGTGAAATGAAAGTAAAATAATTCAATTAAAGGATGAGTAAAAGATGGAAAAAAGAAGTTTTAAAGAAAGGCTTAAAAATGAATATTTAGGCCAAGGCTTTGCGGGACTATGTGGAATATTAATAATATTAATAACAATATCAATTATAGTATTCATAGCTTCAAAAGGTTTGAGGATATTTACAAATGACGGATATAGTTTCACTGAGTTCTTGTTTACAAATAATTGGAAGCCGAACAAAGGTGGAGAGCCTTCCTTTGGAGCTCTCGCTTTCATCTTAGGTTCAACCGCAGTATCAATAGGTGCAGTACTTTTAAGTGCACCTATTGCTATTGCTTTAGCAATTTTTGTGAATGTAATATCTAGTAAATTTGGAGTAAGAATAATTAAGCCTTCATTAGAAATATTAGTTGGAATACCTTCGGTTGTTTATGGTTGGGTAGGTATTTCTGTATTAGTTCCATTTATCAAAGATAATTTTGGGGGAATGGGATTTTCTTTGATTGCTGGAGTTTTGGTACTTTCATTGATGATATTGCCAACTATAGCAACTTTATCAATAGATGCAATAAAAACAATACCTAGAGATCATATTGAAGCATCATATGGGCTTGGAGCTACAAGGTGGCAGACGATTTCTAGAGTAATAGTTCCTGGTGCAAAAAGTGGGATACTTACAGGAGTTGTACTTGGAATAGCAAGAGCTTTTGGAGAGGCATTAGCGGTTCAAATGGTAATTGGTAATACTGTAAAGATACCAGATGGAGTTTTTACACCAATGGCCACATTAACTAGTATTATAACGATGGACATGGCTAATACAGTTGGTGGAACTGCATGGAATGATGCATTATGGACACTAGCATTAATTTTACTTGTAATTTCTTTCATATTTATTGTAATAGTTAGAATGATAGAGAAAAGGAGTGCAAGATAATGGATGCAAAAAGAATAGATAAGATAGCTACGATTATATTCTACATTATAAGTATGTTTATCGTTTTTTTACTTGGAGCTTTTATAATATATATTTTATATAAAGGAGGCAGTATGCTAAAGCCTTCGTTCTTATTTGGTAAACCAAAATTATCAGGAGCAGGCGGAGGAATTGGACCACAATTGTTTAATTCGTTTTATATGTTGATTGTTTCCTTAATTATTACAATACCAATAGGAGTAGGAGCTGGAATTTATTTAGCTGAATACGCAAAAGAAGGACCTATACTTAAATTTATAAGAATGTGTCTTGAGACAATGTCGTCTCTGCCATCTATTGTTATAGGTATGTTCGGATTACTAGTTTTTGTTAATATGGCAGGATGGGGATATTCAATTCTTGCAGGTGCTTTATCTGTAAGTATTCTTAACATTCCATCTATGACTAGAATTTCTGAGAATGCAATAGTTGCAGCAAGTAAAAGGGTTAAAGAGGCTTCTTTGGGGCTAGGAGCAACTAAGTGGCAGACCTTAGCTAAATTAACTATACCTACAGCGATGGCGGAAATATTGACTGGTGTAATATTAGCAGCAGGAAGAATCTTTGGAGAAGCAGCAGCTTTTTTATACACTGCAGGATTAAGTTCGAAAAATATAAATTTTAATACCATAAGTTTAACAGAAAAAAGTTCGGCATTTTCACTTTTTAGGCCGGCAGAGACTTTAGCAGTTCATATATGGAAGCTAAATTCAGAAGGTACAGTAGTTGATGCAGCTCAAATAGCAAACGGAACAGCAGCTGTTCTTATATTAGCGGTGCTATTATTTAATGTTTGTGCAAGATTATTAGGAAATAGATTAATGAAAGCTTATAGTGGGAAGTAGGAGATAGTTATGAATATTATAGAAACTAAAGATTTATGTTTATATTATGGAGACAATCAAGCTCTAAAAAATATTAATATGTCTATAAACAAGCATGAGGTTACAGCACTAATTGGGCCTTCTGGTTGCGGTAAATCGACTTTCTTAAGAACTTTAAATAGAATGAATGATTTAATCGAGATTGTTAAGATAACAGGGCAAGTTCTATTCGAAGATAAAGATATATATAAAGATTATGATGATATATTTTTAAGAAAAAGAATAGGAATGGTGTTTCAAAGACCAAATCCATTTCCGATGTCTATTTACGATAACATTGCATATGGACCAAGAATACATGGTACTAAAAATAAGAAAATGTTAGATGAAATTGTTGAGAAAAGCTTAAGAGGAGCAGCCCTATGGGAAGAAACTAAAGATAGGTTAAAATCAAGTGCACTTGGAATGTCAGGTGGACAACAGCAAAGATTGTGTATTGCTAGAACTTTAGCAGTCTCACCAGAAGTAATTTTAATGGATGAACCAACATCGGCTCTAGATCCGATATCAACAGGAAAAATGGAAGAACTTATGGATGAATTGAAAAAAAATTACACAGTTGTAATAGTAACTCATAACATGCAACAAGCAGGAAGAATAGCCGATAAAACTGCATTCTTTTTAAATGGAGAAGTTATAGAATACGGAAAAACAGAAGATATATTTTATAATCCAAGAGATAAAAGGACAGAAGATTATATTACAGGTAGATTTGGCTAGGAAGGGGTATTGAGTATTATGACAAGAGGGTCGCAAGATGCAAGAGTAAAAATTATTAACAGAGAGCTATTAAATATGTCGAGTTTAGTTGAGAAGCAAATATATGAGAGTATAATTTGCTTAAAGAATTACGATTTAGATAAGGCTGATCAAATTATTAAAGATGATGATAAAGTTGATGAAATGCAAAAAACAATAGAGGAAGAATGTATAAAATTTATCGCAACAGAGCAGCCGCTCGCAACAGATTTAAGAAGAGTGTTTACAGCGTCGAAGATAGTAACGGATTTAGAAAGAATGGCTGATCATGCAGTAGACATTTGCAAGATAACAAAAAGAATGGGTGGAAATATAAATTCATTTAAAGTTTATTCAGATGAATTATGGGAAATGGATAAAAAGGTAAGAGCCATGATAAAATCATCTATAGAAGCTTATATTAATGAAGATGATGAAATGGCCTATAAAATTTGTGAAAAAGATGATGAGATTGATGCGTTTTATAAGTCTTTATTTACAAATTTAATTAACTCAATTAAATTAGATGAAGAACTAATTCAAAAGGGAGCTCAGTTACTTTTTGTTATAAAATACTTGGAAAGAATAGGAGATCACGTAACTAACATATGTGAATGGACTATTTTCTCTAAGACCGGTGTTTATGTTGATTTAAATGAATAATAGGATTATTAGTGAAGGTGTCCTTACAAATTTAGGATGCCTTTGTTTATGACAATAAATATTATATAAGTAATATTTTAAATAATTAACCATGCCTTCCTTGACGCAATTATTATATTAATGTAATATAAAAATATAATAGAAATAAACTTTTTGTGATAAAGTGGTAAGGAAAAATAGGATTTTATGTCGTAATAGTAAAGGATACATATAATGGGATTATCAATATTTAAATTTATGGAATTTGAGAATTTATAATTTATAAAACTTAATTGTAAAGGGGCAATGGTACAATGACAAGAGGATCACAAGATACTAGAGTGAAAAATATAAATAGGCAGCTAGTAATTATGGCTAAGTTAGTTGAAAAACAAATATATGATAGCATGATTAGTTTAAAGAATTACGATATAGAGGCAGCAGCAAATATTATTAAAGGTGACGATAGGGTTGATGAATTACAAAAAATAATAGAAGAACTATGTATTAAGTTTATTGCGGCAGAGCAACCATTAGCCACAGATTTAAGAAAAGTTATGACTGCATCAAAGATAGTAACGGATTTAGAGAGAATGGCTGATCACGCAGTAGATATATGTAAAATAACAATGATGATTGGTGGAACTATTAACTCATTTAAAAAACATTTGGATCCATTATGGGAAATGGAGAAAAAAGTTAGAGCAATGATAGGTTTAGCTATAGAGTCATATATTAATAATGATGACGAAACTGCATACAAGATTTGTGAAAGAGACGATGAAGTGGATTCTATTTATAGATCTTTATTTACAACATTTGTTGAAGACATAAAGCTTGATGAAAGTTTAATTGATAAGGGAATAAGGCTTTTATTTGTAATAAAGTATTTAGAAAGAATAGGCGATCATGTAACAAATATTTGTGAGTGGACTATTTATTCTAAAAGTGGATCTTATGTAGATTTAAACGAATAAAGTATATGTAAAATTATACTTTAGATGTGACTAACCGAAAGAAAGGGGATTCTTTTGCTCGGTTGCTAGAGAAAACATCTATGAATTTCTAACAGTAAAAGTTGTACCCATTCCTGCATGCTCATGAGCTGAAGCTCACGACAAGCAAGAATGGAACAACTTTTACTGAAGAAATTCTATAGATATTTTCTCAATGCAACACTGCGCAAAAGAGTCCCCTTTCTTTCTGGAGCAGTATACACTTCAAAGAATAAATATATACTGTAATAACATAAGTTGTTGTAATAAGTGTATTGTATTTATAAAAAATATTTCATTATGAAATAGGCAAACTTACTAACGTATTAAAAAGGAAAAAGTTATACATCTCATGTTACAAATAATAAATAGTTCAAGTTATATAAGTTCTGTGAATAAAGATGTATCTATTGCATCGAGGAAATTACAGGTTATAATGGAAGATATACTAAAGTGATTCATAGAATTGTATATAATATACGTAGTAGATATCAAAGTAATAAACTAGGGGGATAAAATTATGAAAAGTATAAAGGCAAAATTTATAGTATTTATAGGATTATTAATAGGGGTTATATGTATTGGTTTTGGGGCAATTTCATTTGTAAATTCATCAAAGGCACTAAGGTCGAATTTAGGAAAGACTCTTCCTAAAATTGCAGAACAAACTGCAGGTAAAATTCAGTGGCAGTTGGAAGGTCAATTGATATCCTTAGAATCTATTGCTGCAAGAGATGATATAAAAAATCCTAACATTTCTTGGGAAGCTAAGGCGCCAATTCTTTTAGAAGAATCAAAAAGAATTGGTAGTATGTCATTAGGAATTGCTGACAAAAATGGACATGCTAAAAATGTAGATGGAACAGATATTGAAATTAAAGATAGAGGATATTTCAAGAATGCTTTATCAGGAAAAAGCAATGCATCAGATCCAATAATAAGTAAAGCAGATGGAAATGTAATAATTGTCTATGCAGTTCCAATTAAATATAATAATGAAATCGTGGGAGTGTTAATTGAAAAAAGAGATGGTAATTGTTTAAGTGAATTAACAAATCAACTTAAAATAGGAGAAACGGGTTATGCTTTTATGATTAAAAAGGATGGTACTAATATTGCCAGCACTGATAAAGATAAGGTTATTAATATGTATAATCCAATTGAAGAAGCAAAAAAGGATACAAAGTTACAGGCTATAGCAGATATCGAGAAAAAAATGGGTGCAGGGGAAACAGGATTAGGAGAATATACTTATGGTGGAGTTGATAAATTCATAGGGTATGCTCCAGTTCAAGGAACTGAGTGGTCTGTTGGAGTTGTAGTAGTAAAAAGTGAGATTTTATCAGAATTAGATACATTGAAAATTTCCACTATTATAGCATCTGCAGTATTTATATTAATTGGTTTTTGCATAGTTTACATAGTTGCTAATACTTTGTCTAGAGCAATAAAATATACTTCAAAGCATTTAGCATTATTAGCAGAGGGAAATCTTTGTGAAGAAATTTCACCTAGAAGTTTGAATTCTACAGATGAAATTGGAGAAATGACTAAATCAATGAAAAAGATGCAAGAATCACTTGGGAAAATGATTAGACAAATAAAAGTGAATTCAACAAATATTAACAATCAATCAGATAATTTATCTTCTGTTTCAGAAGAAATATCAAGTGTATCACAAAATGTTACAGAAGCAATTTCAGAAATTGCAAGAGGGACAAGTAATCAGTCGGAAAACTTAATACTAATAACAGAAACTCTTAATGACTTTAGTGATAAATTATCAGGAATGGTTAGAGAGATACAAGTTGTAGATTCAAATTCTAGGGAAATAAGTACAATGGCAAATGAGAGCAGCAATGAAATGAATCAGTTAAATCAATCAGTAGCTAATGTAAGTGAATCATTTAAAGAGTTCTATAGTAAAATTATAGCTCTTGGAAAAGATATAAATAAGATAAATGATATTACAAATTTAATAAATAGTGTTGCAGAACAAACAAATTTATTAGCATTAAATGCTGCTATTGAAGCGGCTAGAGCAGGAGAAGCGGGAAAAGGATTCTCTGTAGTTGCAGAAGAAATAAGAAAGCTTGCTGAACAATCAAAGGATTCATCAGAAAATATTAGTAAATTAATTAATGGAATATCTAATGATACTAATGTTATAGTTGAAAATTCTGTGAGTATGGACAATGAATTAATGGATCAAGTAAAAGTTATTGATAATTCAATAGCATCATTCAAAAAGATTATAGAAGCTGTAGATGAAGTAATACCTAAAATTGAAACAGTTAAAAATTCGGCAGAGAATATAGAAAATGATAAGAATTCTATTTTGTTTAAAGTAGAAGGTTTATCTTCTGTCTCGATAGAAGTGTCAGCATCATCGGAAGAGATTTCTGCATCATCAGAGGAAATGAATGCTTCAACAGAGGAAGTAGCTTCAGCAGCTCAAATACTTAATAGTATGACTAATCAAATGATAGAGGAAGTAAATAAGTTTAAAGTTTAAATGCAGCAGATACAGATAAATGTATCATAAATAAAGAATAATAAGTGAATTTTAGTAAAAGTAAGTATATTTTTGCATTTTATTATTATCGTGTTATTCAAATATTTTGAAATCATATCTTATTTTTTATAAAAAATAAAACTGAAAAAGAGGTATAAATTATGATAAAACCAATTGTAAAAGATATATTGTTTTTAGGACAAAAATCAGAAGAGGCAACTAAAGATGATATTGTAGTAATTGATGATTTAATAGATACATTAAGAGCAAACTTAGAGCATTGTGTTGGACTCGCTGGTAATATAATTGGAGTGAAAAAGCGTATATTGGTATTTACTGTAGGCAACCTTATTGTGCCTATGATAAATCCAGT
>NZ_MZGT01000026.1 GCF_002029255.1 Clostridium chromiireducens | reverse complement strand
AATTTAATAATCAGAAAAATGTAATAAATTTGTATATATTTATTTTGAATTAGTTGGTATAATAAGAACAAATGCATACTAAACTTAAATTGACAGATGAATAAGAAAGTAAATATGCATTATTACATATGATACTAACATAAGATTCTATGTTTAAATTAATAAATTTATTGGGGAATAAACTTTAGAAATTAATTAAGAATAAGTTAGAAAATTTATAAGTAAATGAGTTGAATTCTGGAGGTGACTTATTTTGAAGAAGATTACCTTTGCGATGGTAATCATAACTATTGCATTGTCTTTAGGTATGAGTTTATTTTCAAGCCCGTTATTAGCCAATACAGAGAATAATAGAACTGAAAGTAGAGATAAGTATTTAAACATAATGACAGTTAATAAACCACAGTATGATATGGTTAAGAAAATTATAAAAGATAAGTGTAATGTACAGTATATGTTTACTAATGAAAAGGACATTAGTGAATTCAAATATAGTGAAAGTGTTTTAAATAATATATCAAATATGGATTTGTTTATATATTCAGGTACTTCTTTTGAGCCCTGGAGTGCTTCGCTCATCGATGAGCTAAAAAAGGGGAATCTAGGTATAATAAACCTAGCTAGAGGTGTTAGACTTTTAAATTATTCTAATGAAAATAATACTAAAGAAAATCCATATTATTTTGAAGGTATAGAAGAATATAAGATAGCATTATATAATGTAAAAGCAGCTATTCAAGATAGGGATCCTCAAAATAGAGATTATTATGAGGATAATTATAACATAGCTATAAAAGAGTTTGATAAAAATATTAAATTATATGAAGATAAGTTAAAATCACTTAGTGAATATAGATTTATAACACTAAATAATGATTTTGATTACTTAACTAAATCATTAAATTTGAATACTATTCAACTTGATAATCACGAAATAGCTGAATTTATTAAGATAAATAATTTGGATCCTAAAAAAGTAATTATAATAGTAGATGGAGAAAATGGAACTAAATTAGATTTATCAGCATATAACACCATAAAATTATGGAAATATTATGGTGATATGTCTTTTGATGATTTGATTTTATATAATGTAAAGGAATTATCAAAGTGGGCAAAAGCAAAAGAAACAACATCAGTTACTACAACGAGTGAAGCATAATATAAATTATGAGTATATTGTATTAACCGTTATTTAATTATCTACTACCTTAAAAAGCATGTCTATTCGTTACTAGATGCACTTTTTAGGGTAGTTTTAATTTAGACATATAAAGGTAAATTTAAAAAAATTGTTGATTTATTTATAAATATATTATATAATGAGTAATGTCTTAGGGGTATGGCTCAACGGTAGAGTAGTGGTCTCCAAAACCATTGGTTGTGGGTTCAAATCCTACTGCCCCTGCCATAATTGTCGTAGTACGTTGTACTACGGCTTTTTTATTTTGTTAAAAATATATAATACTATAAATTTGAGAGCAATTTAAGGAAAATTGATTTAAGAATTATAATTTAATTAACTGAAAAATTTCACATTACTTAAAATCTGATGTAAAAACGAAATCTTGCTAATACGATCAATAAAGATAAATATATCTAATATATGCAACATTGAAAAGATCTGAGAATATAATATACGGTGTTGAATTTGTAAATATATTATTTTACTTTAAGTAAAATATGCAATTGTATTAGTAAATGAAGTTTACAATATTAAGGAAATGAAAAATATTTTGGAGGTTAATTTTTATGTCAAAAGAATACTCTAATAAAGATAAAGATTCTATAGGTTTTGATTTTATTTTCGATAAAAATGGAGATTATATTTATACAGCTAGTGAGTATGGTTTTGGTAAAAATGTAAAGATTCGTGGAAAGATTACAGCACCGGAAGATGGAAGTTATTCAGTAAGTATTGTATCTTCAGATGGCGGTGGTGGCCAATGGCAAAGTATTAAGGCAAGCGAGGAAATATCATGTATTATAAGTACCAGTTTCTTTCATAAAACCACTATAACAGTTAAGATAAGCTCAAATAAACCTGAATGTAATGGACATGCAGCTATAGATTATTCTATAAGTTGACAATTGCTTTAAATTTGATGATTTACTAGAAATATAGCATTAACAATTGATTTGAGATATAAAGCTCGAGTTGATTGTTAATGCTATAATATTTGAAATGATTGGTAATAAATTATTTAAGGAGCAAGTATTTTCACATAATTTAATAACTTACAATAAGACTATATTAAGTTACACATACTAAATAAAATATGAAAATAATAATAATTATGAGAGAGGAAATCATCCAGAGTAACATGCAATAGGAAAATTCTAGTTTAGATATGTTGACTATTTATATAAGCTAATAGATAATAATAGATACGTAGAAAAAAAGTGTAAAAACCTGCTGACTGTGAGGAGAGATTTATATGATTGGAGAAAAAATAAGAGAAAGAAGGCAACAATTAGGATTGAGCCTAAAGGAATTAGCTGAAAAAACAGATTTGACATCTGGTTTTTTAAGTCAAATAGAAAGGGACTTATCAGAGCCATCAATTTCATCACTACGTAAAATTGCAGAAGTTTTGGGAGTGGCTGTGTTTTACTTCTTAATAGATAATAAGGCCAAAAATCCAGTAGTGAGACATAATGGAAGAAAGAAAATAAGATTTTCCGAATCTCATATGACATATGAATTACTATGTCCAGATATGGATAGGCAGCTTGAAATGTTTATGGCTAAGCTGGAGCCAGGCGCAATGACTTGCAGTGAACCATTAACTCATCCTGGAGAAGAAGTAACCTATGTTTTAAAAGGTATTATGTGGATAAAAATAGGTTCAGATGAGTATACCCTTGAAGAAGGAGATACGATTTATTATTTTGGAACAACGCCACATCAAATTATTAATACCGGTACAGAAGAACTAATATTTATTTCAACCATTACTCCTCCTCAATTCTAAAAAATAATACAATCATTATGAATTTATTGACAACCTCTCTAAGAAATGATATTATACAGACATTAAATAAATTTAGTCACATTAAACTTATATTGACAATGGAGTCATCACATAATTATTTGTGGTGGCTTTTTTTTATTGGTACGAGATATTGAATAAGTATTCTTTAATTAAAATAAACATAGAGTAAGCGGTTTGTGCAAAGGCGTATATTATCATTAATCTATTGTTAAATAATTAGATAGAATAAGAAGTATCATGAAAAATTAAGTATAGGTAAAAATAATAGCAACTGATTTTATGTATTAAAGAGTAGAGAGGATAATCATAATGACTGAAAATTTTAAGAATGTTAACTTTAAGAGGAAAAATGAAAAGAAAACATCATTAGATTTTTTAAATATTGATGTTGCAAGAAAGGCACAAAAATTTCATAGTAGTTTTCATAATTATAGTATGACTCCGCTTACTGAGCTAAAAAATTTAGCGAGTGCTTTAGGCGTGAGTAATATATATGTAAAAGATGAGTCATACAGATTTGGATTAAATGCATTTAAAGTACTTGGAGGAAGTTATGCAATAGGTAATTATATTGCTGAAAAACTAGGACAAGATATAGATAATCTACCGTACGACAAAATGACTTCTGATGAAGTAAAAAAAGAACTTGGTGATATAACATTTATTACTGCAACAGATGGAAATCACGGGCGTGGAGTAGCATGGACAGCAAATCGCTTGAGACAGAAATCCGTAGTTTATATGCCAAAAGGCAGTTCTTTAGAAAGGTTAAATAATATAAAAACCGAAGGGGCAGATGCTTCAATAACTGATATGAATTATGATGAGGCCGTAAGATTTTCAAATGATTTAGCTGAAAAAAATGGATGGGTAATGGTTCAAGATACAGCATGGGAAGGATATGAAAAAATACCTACTTGGATTATGCAAGGATATACTACAATGGCATATGAAGCTTATATGCAGTTGCAAGAAATGAAAGAAGATATGCCAACACATATTTTTTTACAAGCAGGGGTTGGAGCTTTTGCAGGAGCGGTTCAGGGATTTTTTGCTAGTGTCTATGGTGAAAATAGACCAATAACAACAATAGTTGAACCTAATAAGGCAGATTGTATCTATAGAACTTCAGAAAAAAATGATGGAAAGCTCCATTTTGTTACAGGTGATATGGATACAATAATGGCAGGACTTGCTTGTGGGGAGCCATGCAGAATAGGGTACGAAGTGCTACACGACTATAGTGATAATTTTGTATCATGTCCAGATTATGTGACGGCAAAAGGTATGAGAGTTATGGGAAACCCTGTTGAAAGTGATAAAAAAATTATTTCAGGGGAAAGCGGAGCGGTTACCGTTGGACTCATTGCAGAAATTTTGGAGAATAAAGATTTACAATGGTTAAAGGAAGAATTAAAGCTTGATGAAAATTCAAGAATCCTTTGTTTCAGCACTGAAGGAAATACAGATAAAGAAAGCTATAGAGACATAGTATGGAATGGAAAGTATCCAAGCTATAGATAAACAACATATAATTTATACTTTCGATAAATTATCGCATAGGACTAAGTTAGCATTGGTTATGTAGTATGGGGATACACAGAAGTTTAATATATATGATATTTAAATTATAAGAACATTTTATGCAGTTTTTATCTATAAGACTAAGGAGGGTGGAATTAAATGAAAGGTTGCGAAAATGACACTAAAATTTTAAAGGGAAATATAGTATATACAGAAACAAGTGAATTGTTTAATATAGTTGAAAATGGATATATAGTAGTTTGCGGGAACTCTGTTGAAGGAGTATATAAGGAATTACCAGAAAGATATAAAAATATAAAGATTAATGATTATGGAAATAAACTTATAATTCCTGGTTTTGTAGATTTGCATACGCATGCTTCTCAATTTGCTATAAAAGGTATTGGATATGATAAAGAATTGTTACCTTGGCTTAAAACATATACTTTTCCGGAAGAAGCAAAATTTCGAGACCCATCTTATGCTAAAAAGGTGTATAAGGAATTTGCTAATGAACTATATGCTGAAGGAACTACAAGAGCTGTTATTTTTGCAACAATTCACCCTGAAGCTACAGAAGTTTTAATGAACTTAATTGAAGAAAAAGGAATAATATCATATGTAGGAAAAGTGAATATGGATAGAAATTGTCCCGATATATTAAGAGAAGACAGTGAAGAGTCAATAAAAATGACAATAAAGTGGTTAGATAATTGTAGTAAAAAATATAAATTTGTAAAACCGATAATTACACCAAGATTTGTGCCAAGTTGTACAGGATATCTAATGGAAGCGTTAGGTAATATCGCAACAAACCAAGTTGTACCAATCCAATCACATCTATCAGAAAACTTATCAGAAATTAAATGGGTAAAGGAATTACACCCAGAATGTAAAAATTATGGTGATGTATATAATCAATTCAATCTCTTTGGACAAACTAAAACTATAATGGCTCATTGTGTTCACTTAACAGAAGAAGAGATAGACACAATCGTAAAAAATAATGTTATAGTGGCTCATTGCCCAACTTCTAATGTAAATTTATCAAGTGGAATATCTCCAATAAATAAATTATTAAAGAAAAAAGTTCAGATAGGACTTGGTTCCGATATAGCTGGTGGAGAAAGTTTAAGTATGTTTTCTGTAATGGCATGCGCAATTAAAATATCAAAATTAAGAAAAGTATGCTTTATGGAAGATGAAAAATCTTTATCACTTCAAGAAGTTTTTTATTTAGCAACAAAAGGTGGAGGAAGCTTTTTTGGAAAAGTTGGAAGCTTTGAAAAAGGATATGAATTTGATGCATTAATAATAGATGATGATAACTTATGGAAAATTGATAAAGGAACGATTGAAGAAAGATTAGAAAGATTAGTATATCTAGGTGATAAGAAAAATATAACAAATAGGTACGTATGTGGAAATGAAATATAGGAAGGATGGGATATTTGTGGATAAGGATAGAAAAGAAAAATTAATAAAACTTTGCCAAGATATTATTAAGATTCAAAGCTACTCAGGGAACGAAGGAGAGGTAGTTGGGTGCTTGGAAGAGAATATGAAAAGTATTGGTTTCGATGAAATTATTGTAGATAAGTATGGAAGTATAATTGGAAAAATAAAAGGGAACAGACCGGGTAACAAAGTACTTTTTGATGCTCATATTGACACAGTTCCAGTAAATAATCCAGAAGAATGGAAGCATGATCCCTTTGGAGCAGAAATATATGAGGATAAGATTTATGGAAGAGGCACATCTGATATGAAAGGTTCTTTAGCAGCTATGATAATTGCAGCAGAATATTATGCTAAGGACAATAACAGGGATTTTCCAGGAGAAATATATATAGCTGGGGTAGTTCACGAAGAATGTTTCGAAGGAGTTGCAGCAAGAAATATAAGCGAATTTGTAAAACCAGATTATGTAGTGATAGGAGAAGCCTCTGAACTTAATCTTAAAATAGGGCAGCGTGGACGTGCTGAAATTGTTGTTGAGACCTTTGGAGTTCCTGCTCATTCAGCTAATCCGGAAAAAGGAGTTAATGCAGTTTATAGCATATCTAAAATAATTGATAAGCTTCAAGAAATTAAATATGAAGAAGATGAGTTTTTAGGAAAAGGAATTCTAGAACTTACAGATATTAAATCATCGCCTTATCCAGGAGCATCTGTTGTACCAAGCTATTGTAAGGCAACCTATGATAGAAGGTTACTAGTTGGTGAAACTAAAGAAGGTGTTTTAGAGCCAATAATAAAATTAATAGATGAGTTAAAAAATGAATCAGCTAATATTAATTACAAGGTCTCTTATGCTAAAGGAACAGAGAAATGTCATACAGGAGAAGTGATTAAAGGAGAGAGATTCTTTCCAGCTTGGTGTTATAAAAAAGAAGAAGCATTTATACAAAAAACTTTCAAGGGGTTATGTGATATAGGATTGAATCCAGAAATAACTAATTATTCTTTCTGCACAAATGGGAGCCATTATGCTGGTGAAGCCGGTATAAAAACTATAGGATTTGGTCCATCAAAAGAAAACATAGCACATACTATTGACGAATATATTGAAATAGAACAGTTAGCTAAGTCATGTGCAGGTTATTATAAGATAATGGAAACATTATTAGGATTAGAGGACTAAGAAAATGAAATGGATGATAAGCAATGGAACTATAGTTGATGGAACTAATAAACCAGCATATAGTGGAGATTTAATTATAAATGATGATACAATTGTAGAAATTGGCGATTTAGAAAATAAAAAAGAAACTATGGATTATGTATTAGATGCAAGAGGTTTGATTATTTCTCCAGGATTTATCGATACTCATAGTCACTCGGATTTAGAAATATTAAGTAATCAAAATATAAAGCCTAAGATTTACCAAGGAATAACAACTGAGGTTTTAGGACAAGACGGTATATCTATGGCGCCACTGCCAAGTAAGTTCATTAAGGATTGGAGGAAAAACTTAAGTGGTCTTGAAGGTGACAGTGATGAGATTTCGTGGAATTATGAAACCGTAAAAGATTATTTTAATGCAATTAAAGATAAAGGATTAATATCTAATGTATGTTATCTTGTGCCCCACGGTAATATTAGAATGGAGGCAATGGGGCTTTCTGCTAATAAAGCAGAAAAAGAGGATATAGAAAGCATGAAAATAATTTTACGAAGAGAGCTTGAATCTGGTGCTATTGGGCTATCTTCAGGACTCATATACATTCCATGTGCATATGGTGATACAGAAGAGTTAATTGAGCTTTGCAAAGTAGTTGCAGAATATAATAAGATTTTTGTGGTACACCAAAGAAGTGAGGCAAACGAAATTATTGATTCAATGAAAGAAATAATTAGAATTGGTAAAGAAAGCGGTGTTAAAATACATTTTTCTCATTTTAAAATCTGTGGAAAAAATAATTGGCATAAAATAGATGAAATAGTTTCTCTTATAGAAGAAGCAGAAAAAGATGGAGTAAATATATCTTTTGATCAATATCCTTATGATGCTGGAAGCACGATGCTTAGTGTTATTATTCCACCATGGGTTCATAATGGTGGAACTAATAAAATGCTCGAAAGAATAAAGTCAAAAGATTTAAGACAAAAGATTATTAGTGAAATATATGAAAAAAACTGCAATTGGGATAACTTTGTTGAATTTGCAGGAGTAGATGGAATATATATTACGTCAGTAAAAACAGATAAGAGTAAAGCTGTTATAGGAAAAAGCCTAAAAGAGCTAGGTGAAATAAGGAGTCAAGATCCGATAGAAGCAACTTTAGATTTATTAATAGAAGAGGAAAATGCGGTCGGTATGATTGATTACTATGGATCAGAAGAACATATAATCCAATTTATGAAAAGGCCAGAACAAAATTTTTGTACTGATGGTTTGCTTGGAGGAAAACCCCATCCAAGAGTATATGGAGCTTTTCCAAGAGTATTAGGTAGATATGTAAGAGAGCTTAAGGCTTTAACATTGGAAGAAGCAATATATAAAATGACTAGTAAATCTGCGGTCACAATGGGAATAAAGGATAGAGGGTGTCTTGATGTCGGATTTAAAGCTGATATAGTAATATTTGATAAAGATAAGATAATAGATAAAGGTACATTTATAGAGCCAGAGAAATTTCCAGAAGGAATATCATATGTAATCGTAAATGGAAATATTGTTGTAGAAAATGAAAATTACTCTCCAGGCAATTATGGAGTGATCATAAAGTGAGAAAATTAGAATAAAATTTTATTATATTATTTAAGCCTTAAGAATTCTATATATTAAATGAAGAGGAACAAAGAATGATGGATGTAGATGGAGTTATACTAGCGGCGGGATATTCAAGTAGAGCTAATGCTTTTAAAATGGAACTTGAAATTAATAACAAGGCAATTTTACAGAGATGCATAGAAGCTTTATATGATAACTGTGATAATATAATAGTAGTTAGCGGATATAAGCATGAGAAGATAAATAGACTGGTAGAAAATTATACAAAGGCAAAAGTAGTATATAATGATGAATTTCATAAGGGAATGTTTAGCTCTATAAAAAAGGGAATACAAAATGTTAAAGCATCAAAGTTCTTACTTACCCCTGGAGATTATCCTTTAATAAATAAAAATATAGTAGAGAAATTACTGTGTGAAGAGAAGGAAATAGTTATACCAAGCTTTAATAGGAGAGGAGGACATCCGGTTTTATTAAGTAGAAATCTAATAAGAGAAATATTAGATGAACCTGATGATTCTAATCTAAAGAAATATTTAAGTAAGAAGCAGTGCTCGTACCTTAACATAGATGATGAGGGAATATTATTGGATGTTGATACCATGGAAGATTACGAAAATGTGAAGTATATTATTAAAAAATAATTATAATAATAAATTATTTTCAATATTATTGACTTATTGGAGAAAGAAGATATATAATATTTAATAAAAATAAAAAAATTTAATAAAAGTTAAGCATAGACAAAGAGGTCTTATTTCAAAATTAGAAGTAAGGCCTCTTTTTGTTTTTTTATCACTTAAAAAATTCTAATAAGGCTAAATTAAGAATAATTTTAGATAAGTATAATATAAAAATTTAGAAGTTCAATTTAAAAACTAAACTAAAGATATGCAAATTTATAAGCTGATTATTACTTAAGAGGATAACAGAAATAAAAATAAAATTTTTAAATTATCTAAGGTAGGGGGAGATATTATTTTTGATTTAGGAATATTAAATGGAAGATTATATTTAGAAGGAAATTTCATATACAGCAATCTATATATAAAAAATGGAATTATAGATACACTATCCACATCAATTTTGGATTGCAAAGAAAAATATGATGCAAATGGGAAAATGGTTTTACCAGGTTTCATAGATGCACATGTACACTTTAATTTAGGTGTTGGAGAAAATACTTCAAGCGATGATTTTTTAAAAGGTTCAAAAAAGGCAGCTATGGGAGGGATAACAACATTTATAGATTTTTTAGATCCAATTAATGATGTTAGTCAGCTAGACGAAGCTTTTAACAAAAGATATGAACTGGCAAAAAAAAGTGTTGTAGATTATGGTTTTCATGTGACACTTGGAAATCCAGATGGGAATGTTAAAGAGCTTCAAAACAAAAGTTCTTTACTTGGTATGCCAACTATAAAATTATTTACAACATATGCATCAACTAATAGACAAACAAAGGATTATTACATCGATGAATTACTAAAGTATTCAAAGAAAACGAAAACTAGAGTATTAGTTCATGCAGAAAATAATGACATGATAAGAGAAAAAAATATTTTGGTAAAAGATCACGAGAAAGCAAGACCAGCACTTTCAGAAATTACGGAAGTTTTAAAATTAGCTGAAATGGCAAGATATAGAGATGGTCTTTTATATATTGTTCATACCAATTGTGGGACTACTATTGAAAGACTAAAGGAAGTTTATTCAGATGAATTACATTCAACAATAATATTAGAAAGCGCACCTCATTATTTTAGATTTAATTCTTCATTATATGAAAAAGAAGATGGATACTTATATACTATGACGCCACCTTTAAGAAGCGAAGAAGAAAGATTAAAGATGGTTAATAATATAGATGCAATTGATGTAATAGGTACAGACCATTGTCCGTTTTCTAAAAAATTAAAAAATAAGAAGTATACAAGTGATATTCCTATGGGAATAGATGGAGTAAAATATTCGTTTTTAAATATGTTTACTCTTTTTGGAGAAAGTATAATTTCTAAATTTACAGTAGAACCTTCAAAAATTCATGGATTATATCCTAAAAAAGGAACAATAATGCCGGGAAGTGATGGAGATATAGTGATTTTTGACCCAAATAAGACAACTAAAATAATGGATGATAATTCTGTTTATAATGATGAAATCCTGAAAGGTGAAATAAGTGCAACTATATCTAAAGGAAAGATTATAGTTAGTGAAGGTAAGTTTTTAGGTGGACAAGGTGAGTATTTACCACGGAGGTTACAAGTATGATTAAAGCATTAATAAATGTTAATATATTTAATTTTGATTCATTAAAAGAAAAATCTTATGTGTTATTTGATAAACAGATAATAGAAGTAGGCTCGATGGAAAACTTTAAGGGAGCAGATGAAGTATATGACTGCAATAATCAAATATTAATGCCTGGACTTGTAAATTGTCATAGTCATATATATTCAACCTTTGCTAGGGGATGGATTACTGAATTTAATCCAAAAAGTTTCGTGGATTTATTAGAGCAAATGTGGTGGAAATTAGATAAAGTTCTTGATGAAAAAGATGTTTATTATAGTGCTCTTGTAAGTGGAATTGAATTTATAAAAAATGGAGTAACTACAGTAGTAGATCATCATGCTAGTGGGAAAAAAATAAAAGGCAGCTTAAATTTATTAAAAAGTGCCTTATGTGATCAGATAGGAATCAGAGGAGTATTTTGTTTTGAAAGTAGCGATAGATTCCCAATAGATGAATGTGTCGAAGAAAACATAGAGTTTAGTGAAATACATTCAACTATGACAAGTGGATTATTTGGAATGCATGCATGTTTGACATTAAGTGATGAGTCCCTAAAGAAAATAGCCGATAAGAGTAAGGGAATGCCAATACACATTCATGTTGGTGAAAGTGATGAGGACAATATAGAGAATATTAAAAATTTCAACAAAACACCTATAGAGAGATTAGAAGAACATGGATTGCTTAGAGAAAACTCGATTTTATCACATTGTATATACTTAAGTGAAAATGATATGGATATTTTAAAAAAGTATAAGGTTTATGTAGCATTAAATCCTACTTCTAATTTTAATAATGCAGTGGGTTTAGCTGATGTGTTGGAACTTGAGAAGAGAGAAATAAAATGTATTTTAGGTAATGATGGACTTGGATTTAATTTAACTAGAGACATGGTTAATTTAATGTTTGGAATGCATTTGAGGTATAAGAACCCTACAGCGTATTCTTTAGGGAATATTAAGAAGATTATAGAGAACAACTACGAGTATGCAAGTAACATATTAGGTTGTAAGCTTGGAAAAATTGAAGAAGGATACGAAGCGGATTTTCTAACTTTAGAATATACTGCACCTACGCCAATAACAGAAGATAATTTATTCGGTCATTTTTTTTATGGGATGTTAGATAATTTTAAACCTAAGAATGTTTGGTGTAATGGTGAAATTAAATTAAAAGATTATAAGGTATTGCATGATGAAGAAAAAATATATAAAGAATCAACTCAAATAGCACGTGAGATTTGGGAAAAGTGTAAGGAGAAATAATATATGAATTTGAATACAAGTTTAAGTGGAATAAATTTAGAAAATCCTCTAATGCCAGCATCAGGGCCATTAGTTGGAGATAGCGAAAAAATGAAAATACTATCTGACTTTGGAGTTGGAGGAATTGTTACCAAAACAATATCTAGTAAAGGTGCAGAAGTAGTTAGGCCATGTATATATGGTGGACAAGACTTTGTTATGAATGCCGAGTTGTGGTCAGAATATGATCCAGAAGTATGGTTAGATAAATTTCTACCTGAAATAAAGGCAGAGATAAATAAACCATTATTTATAAGTGTAGGATATTCAAAAGAGGACATGGAAAACTTAATTCCAAAGCTAGATAAGTATGCTGATGCTTTTGAAATATCAACTCATTACGTGGGAAAAGATTTATCAACAATACAAGAAACGTTAATGACTATAAGAAAGCATACAAAAAAGCCAGTTTATATGAAAATGAGTCCACACATACCTGATCCAGTAGGGTTCGCGAAAATGGTTATAGAAAACGGTGGTAATGGAGTTGTAGCGATTAATTCTTTAGGACCAACTATGAAAATAGATGTAGCATCAAGAAAAGTATTAATAGGGAATAAAGAAGGAGAAGTATGGACTTCAGGACCAGCGATAAAACCAATAGCTTTAGCACTTATCAACAAAATTAAGAAAGCCCTTCCACAATGTGAAATAATTGGTGTAGGTGGGATAGCTTCAGCAGAAGACGTAATAGAATTTTTACTTGCTGGAGCAACTGCAGTTCAAATGCTGTCTGCTGCTATGCTTAAAGGAAAGAATTTATATAAAAAGATAGTTGATGATCTTCCAAGTGCTTTAGAAAAGTATGGATTTAACTCTATTGAAGAAGTATTAAATACTGAATTACAAACTGGCAATGTAAAGTATGATCCTATTTATCCATCTATTGATTACGATAAATGTGTTAACTGCAAATTATGCGAAAATATATGTCCGTATTTTGCAATTAGTAGTAAAAATGAAAAAGTTGAAATGGATAAGAGTAAATGTTTTGGATGTGGATTATGTGAATCTAAATGTCCAAAGAAAGCAATCAAAAACGTATTTTAATTTTAGCTCCTTATGAAATGGAGGAAAGATTATGGATAGTATAAGAAAATCAGTTATAAAAGCTGATCATGAAATTAAGGTAGACGGAAGTGCTAAATATATTGCGGATATTAAATTTAAAAATAGTTTATATGCTAAGACTCTTCGTTCAGAAAAATCAAAAGCTGTTATAAAAAGAATTTTTATTCCTGAGTTAAAAGATGGCTATTATGTAGTTGAAGGAAAAGATGTTCCTGGCATAAACAAGGTGAAGATAATTCAAAATGATATGCCGGTTTTTTCGGATAAAGAAGTTAATTATATAGGAGAACCGATCCTTTTAGTATTAGGCCCTGATATTGAAGAAGTCATAGGTATTTTAAATAATATTAAGGTCGAATATGAAGAGGGCAATCCTGTTTTTGACATGAGAAGTTCTACAGAAGTTTTTGATAAATATGAATACAAAAAAGGCAATATAGAAGATGCAATTAAAAAATCTATAAAGATAATAGAAGAAGAATTTTATACAGGATATCAAGAACAAGCTTATTTAGAGACTCAAGGATTAGTAGGAACTTATGAAGATGAGAAAGTTTCAGTATATGGAACTATGCAATGCCCATATTACGTTAAAGGTGCTGTTGTTCAAGCGTTAGGATTTAATGAAGATAAAGTGAGAATTGTGCAAACCACAACTGGAGGTGGCTTTGGTGGTAAAGAAGATTATCCGTCTCTACTCGGAGCACAGGTTGCAGTGGCAGCTTATAAAACTAAAAAGCCAGTTAAGTTAATTTTAGATAGAGTTGAGGATATGGCATTTACAACAAAGAGGCATCCAGCTTTGCTAAAATACAAAACAATTCTTGATGAGAATGACAAAATAATCGGAATGGACGTAGATATCATATTAAATGGTGGAGCATATGCGACTGTTTCTAGTGTTGTTCTTCAAAGAGCTTTGCTATGTGCAATAGGAGTTTATAACATACCAAATATCAGAGTTAAGGGGCGTGTAGTAAAAACAAATACTGTTCCTACAGGAGCCTTTAGAGGTTTTGGTGGTCCACAAAGCATATTTGGAATTGAAACACATATGGCTCATATAGCTAAAGAAATAGGATGTACTCCTTTAGAATTGAAGAATAGGTACTTTGTTAAAACAGGTGATGATACTTGTACTGGTGGAAAGTTTACTTATGATGTAAAGCTTGAAGAAATGCTAGAAAAAGCTGAAAAAATAAGTGATTTTAGCAGAAAATATAGTAAGTATTCAGGTGAACAAGGAATTGTGAGAAAGGGAATCGGAATGTCAATATTTCTACATGGATGCGGTTTTACTGGAAGCGGAGAGCGAGATTTTATCAAAGCCAAGGTAAAGTTGTTAAAATATGAAAGTGGAGTTATTGAGATTCTAGTATCTAACACAGATATGGGACAAGGTCTACAAACAACATTTAAGAAAATTGTAGCAAAGGTTCTTGATAAGAATTATCAAGATATAATTTACAAAAATCCAGATACAGATAGAGTTCCGGATTCAGGGCCAACTGTAGCTTCAAGATCAATTATGGTAGTAGGAAAATTGCTTGAAAGAGCTGCTTTAAGACTTAAAGAAAATTGGCTTGATGGAAAAGAACAAGTAATAGAGGAAAATTATAAACACCCAGATTTAATACCTTGGAATATAACAAAATTTAATGGTGATGCCTACCCAAGTTATTCATGGGGAATAAATGTTGTAGAAGTTGAAATTAATACTATAACGGCTGTTACGGAAGTGACTGGAATATATACAGTTTTTGATATTGGAATTCCAATTGATGAAACGATAATGGAAGGGCAGATACAGGGAGGAGTTATACAAGGTCTTGGATATGGTTGTTGTGAAAACATGGAATGCGATCGGGATGGAAAGGTTAGGCAGCATAGTATAACTGACTATATTATTCCAACTGCAAAGGATGTTGTAAATATTAAAAATGAATTAGTAGATAATCCATGTGATCTTGGCCCATTTGGAGCTAAAGGCGCTGGGGAGCTAACTTTAGTAGGAACTGCACCAGCTTATGCTAATGCAATAGAAAATGCACTAGGAGTAAAAGTTAATAGATTGCCTGTAACTCCAGAATGGATAATGGAGGCGATAGTAAATGAGTAACACAATCACATTAAAGATAAATAATAAAACAATAACTACAGAAGAGAGTTCTACAAAGAGACTTTTAGATTTCCTTAGAGAAGATTTAGATATAACGGGTCCAAAGGAAGGCTGTGGCGAAGGGGAATGCGGTGCTTGCGCTGTAATTATAGATAAGGAATTGATTAATTCGTGCTTGGTAACAATTGGATCTGTACAAGAAAAAGAGATTATAACTGTTGAGGGGTTAAAAGGGACAAAACAATTTGACGTTTTGGAAAAATGCTTTGCAGAAGCAGGAGCTGTGCAATGTGGTTTTTGTACACCGGGAATGATAATGGCAGCACATGCACTTTTATCTAAAATTCCAAAGCCAACAGAAGATGATGTCAGAGATGGAATTTCAGGAAATCTATGCAGATGTACAGGATATAACATGATAATTAATGGAATACTTATGGCGTCTAAAAGAGGTGATGGATTATGGTAGAAGGATATTTACCAAAAGATTTGGATGATGCATTAAAAGTATTAAACGAGAAAGATGTAATTATTTATGCGGGAGGAACTGACCTAATGGTTAGAAATAAAAACGCTGCATCGCTTCTCCCAAAGTTTGATAAAAACTTGTTATATGTTGGACATTTAAAAGAATTGAAAGAAATTAATGTATTAGAAGATAGCTTAGAAATAGGGTCAGCTTGCACCTTATCATCACTACTAAGATCAGAAAAGACTCCGGAATCATTAAAAGAATCCATAAGACAAATAGCATCACCAGCTATAAGAAATATGGGGACTATTGGAGGAAATATATGTAATGCATCTCCGGCTGGGGATACTTTGCCTATACTATATGCATTAGATGCAAAGCTTAAATTGGTTAGCGAAAATTCATCAAGAGAAGTTCATATAGAAGATTTTATATTAGGACCAAGAAAAATTATCCTTGAAAGAACTGAAATCTTAAAAAGCATTATCATACCAAAAGCAGGATTAAACAAATTATATTATGAAAAAGTTGGAGCTAGAAAAGCTTCTGCTATTTCAAAACTTTCTTTTATTGGTCTTGCAGAAGTAAAAGAAGGAAGAGTAAAAGACATAAGAATTGCAATAGGTTCAGTGGCTCCTAAAGTAGTCAGAGTGAGAGAGGCAGAAGATTTTATAAAAGAAAAAAATCTAGAGGATATAAAATCACAGATGGGGGAAATATATAAAATTTACTCCAAAGAAATAGTTCCTATTGATGATCAAAGATCTACAGCTGTTTATAGAAAAACAGTAGCATTAAGGCTTATTCAATATTTTTTAAATACAAAAATATAGAATCAATTAATTTTAAAGGGGGAAATAGTTATGAATAAGAATATCAAAAAGAAATTATTAACAGTAATTACTGCAGTAGCATGTTCTACTATGCTGCTAGTGGGATGTGGTTCAGCATCTACACAAACAGCAAAAGACGATGGAAAGGCAACAAAGACAGAGGCCTCAGGCGAAAAGCTTAAGGTAGGATTCATTTACATTGGATCAGCTTCGGATGGAGGGTATAGCCAAGCACACGATAATGGTCGTAAATATTTAGAAGAAAAGATTCCAAATGTTGAGACTATAGTGAAAGAATCTGTACCAGAAGGTCAAGAGGTGGAAAAAGTTGCTACAGATATGATCGATCAAGGTGCTAAGGTGATTTTTGCAACTTCTTTTGGATATATGGATTATATAGAAAAAGTATCAAAAGAATATCCAGATGTAAAGTTTTTCCACTGCTCGGGGTATAAGACAACTGATAATATGAGCACATATTTTGGTAGAGAATATCAAGCTAGATACCTTACAGGAATCGTAGCAGGAATGAAGAGTAAAAACGGTAAAATCGGTTATGTAGCAGCATTCCCTATTCCAGAAGTTGTTAGAGCAACGAATGCATTTGCTTTAGGGGTAAGATCAGTAAATCCAAATGCAGTAGTAAAGGTAACTTGGACTAACACATGGTATGATCCAGCAAAAGAAAAAGAAGCAGCTATATCATTGCTTGATCAAGGTGTAGACGTAATTGGACAATACCAAGATACTACAGCTGCGCAACAAGCTGCAGAAGAAAGAGGCGCGTTCTCTATTGGATCTGATTTAGATATGTCAGCATCAGCGCCAAAGGCTAATATGACAAGTGCTGTTTGGAATTGGGGTACTTATTACGTAGAAGCAGTTAAAACTGTTATGGATGGAAAGTTTAAATCAGAAAGCTACTGGGGTGGTATAGATACAGGAATAGTTGACATAGCACCATTAACTAAGAATGCACCAGAAGGAGCACAAGCAAAAGTTGACGAAGCTAAAGCTAAAATGGTAAGCAAATCTTGGGATGTATTTACAGGACCAATCAAAGATCAATCAGGAGCTGTAAAGGTTGCTGAAGGTCAAAAAATGACAGATAAGGAATTGCTAAGCTTTGACTGGCTTGTTGAAGGAGTAGAAGGTCAAATTAGTAAATAATAATGAGGAAAGAAGGTCTCTTTATGGAACAATGTGTGAGTGTTGAACTAAAAAAAATAACAAAGACTTTTGGATCTGTCATAGCTAATGAGGATGTAGATTTAAAGGTACAAAGTGGAGAAATTCATGCACTCCTCGGGGAAAATGGGGCTGGAAAAAGTACTCTAATGAACATGCTATCAGGAATTTACAATCCTGATAGTGGTTCAATTTATATAAGAGGAAAAAGAGTTCAGTTTAAATCTCCAAAGGAATCCATTGAATGTGGAATAGGTATGGTTCATCAACATTTTAAATTAGTTGAGAGATTTACAGCAAAAGAGAATATAATTGCTGGCAATAAGGGGAAATTTTTTACAAAAAATAAAGAAGTAGATCAAAATATACTAAGCTTATGCGATAAATATAATTTACAAATAGATTTAAATAAAAGAGTAAGTGAAATGTCTATAGCTGAAAAACAAATGCTAGAAATAATTAAAGTATTGTATAAAGGTGCAAATATTCTAATACTAGATGAGCCAACAGCGGTATTAATGCCTCAAGAAGTAGGTAGATTATTTAATATAGTGAAACGAATGAAAGAACAAGGGTGTGCAGTTATAATAATAACTCACAAGCTGCATGAAGTAATGGCTATCTGTGATAAAGTATCAGTTTTAAGAAAAGGAAAAAACATAAAGACTATAAATATAGCTGATACAAATATAAATGAATTAACAGAGCTTATGGTAGGTTATAAAAGTGATTTGAAGATAGATAAAGTATCATCAAATAAAAACGCATTGATATATAATGTAAAAAATATTTCAGTTAGAAATAAACTAGGAGTAAAAGTACTCAACAATATTAGTTTTAATATGAATGAAGGTGAAATTTTAGGAGTAGCTGGAGTTGCAGGAAGTGGTCAAAAAGAGCTTTGCGAAGCTTTATTTGGATTACAAAAAGTAGAGAGTGGGAATCTCCTATTTAAAGGAGAAGATATTACTAATAAATCTCCAAGGGAAGTTTATAAAAAGGGAATTAAAATGGGACTTATACCAGAAGATAGATTAGGTATGGGTTTAGTTGGAAGTATGGGGATTGTAGATAATTTATTACTTAGAAAATATTATGATCAAAAAGGATTGTTGTTAAAAAGAAATGAATTAAAAGATATTGCTACAAGTATGGTCGAACAGTTAGATATAAAAACACCAGACATAGATCATCCAGTTAAGCAATTATCAGGTGGAAATATACAGAAAATATTATTAGGTAGGGAAATAAGTTTAAGCCCAGATATACTTATAACTTCCTATGCAGTAAGAGGATTAGATATTGGGGCTACATATCAGATATATGATCTTTTAAATAAGGAAAAGGAAAAAGGAGTGTCTATATTATTTGTAGGGGAAGACTTAGATGTTCTCTTGGAACTATGTGATAGGATAATGGTTTTATGCGATGGAGAATTAATAGGTATTGTAACTGCGAAGGATGCAACAAAAGAACAAATTGGTATGATGATGGCAGGACATATGGAAGAAGCAGCATTAGATATTAAAGAGAGTAGAATTGAAAAAGTAACGAGTTTGAAGGGAGGGGACTTATATGATTAGAATGAGAGTAGTAAAAGCGAAGAAGCTAAGTAAGAAAAAGAAAATATTACTTCAGGCATTTGCAGTCTTACTGGCTTTAGTGCTAACTGGTATTTTCATTTTGTTTATGGGTCATGATCCTATTAAAGTTTATATATCGATGTTAGATGGATCTTTTGGAAGTGGACATAGAATCAAGGAGACGATTGTAAAAACAATACCTCTCGTAATAGCTGGATTAGGTATTGGAATAGCATTTAAAATGAAGTTTTGGAATATTGGAGGAGAAGGACAAATGCTCATGGGAGGATTTGGCGCAACTTTTATAGCTTTAAATTTTAAAGATTCTCCTAAATTTCTGGTAATAATTCTAATGGTAATAGTGGGGATGATCTGTGGAGGTCTATGGGCTTTATTTGCAGGAATTTTAAAGTCAAGATTCAACACAAATGAAACTATAATAACACTAATGATGAATTATATTGCTCTAAAATGGATTATTTATCTTCAATATGAACTTTGGAAGGATCCAGCATCACTTGGATTTCCTAAGATAGCTAATTTTAGTGATAATGCAACCTTACCAAAGGTATTTGGAATTCATATAGGGTGGATAATTGCTCTTATTTTGGTAATAGCAGTACATGTATTTTTAAATTATACAAAAAAAGGATATGAAATTTCTGTACTAGGAGAAAGTGAAAATACTGCAAAATATTCTGGAATGAGCGTAAAAAAGATAATACTATTAACAACGTTTATAAGTGGTGCATTAGTTGGACTTGCAGGTGTTATTCAAGCTTCTGCTGTTACAAATACACTTAGTACTCAATTGACTTCTAATGTAGGTAACACTGCGATAATAATATCTTGGCTTTCGGGGCTTAACTCTATATGGACACTATTAGTTTCGGTAGCTTTTGCTGTTTTAATTCAGGGAGCATCTTATATACAAACAGCATTTCAAATACCCCAAGCGGCAGCAGATATTATCCAAGCTATGATTTTATTCTGTGTACTAGGATGCCAATTCTTCTTGCAATATAAGGTTGTATTTGAAATTTCAGATAAATCTGAAAGTGAAATAGATATGACTAAGGGAGGTGAAACGTATGGACATTAGTTTATTTTTATCATCAGCAGTCATAGCAGGAACACCATTACTTTTCGCTACACTTGGATGTATTTTGGGAGAAAAAGTTGGAAACTTAAATTTAGGAATTGAAGGCATGATGTTAATGGGTGCTATTGGTGGATTTATTTTAGGTTACACAACAGGGAATGTATTTTTAGCGTTTCTATTTAGTATGTTACTTGGGGCTGTCGGAGCACTAATATACTCTATTCTTACAGTATCGCTTAGAGCAAGCCAAGTTGTTACAGGCCTTGCATTAACAATATTCGGAAGTGGATTTTCAAGTTTTATAGGAAAAAATTATGTTGGGCAAGTACTATCAGATAATTTTAAAAGTATTTTGGCACCTATAAAAATACCTTTAATAAGTGATATACCAATTGTAGGGGCGGCCTTATTTAATCAAAGCGTATTTGTGTACTTAGGATATATATGTGCTATATTAATTTATTTTTATCTTAATTTCACAAAATATGGGCTAAACATGAAAATGATTGGAGAAAATCCATATGCAGCAGATGCAGCCGGAATAAATGTTTCACTATATAAATATATTAATTTGTTAATTGGTGGGGCTTTATGTGGGCTTGGTGGAAGCTTCTTATCCTTAGTTTACATACCTTCATGGCAGGAAAATGTAACGGCAGGTAGAGGGTGGATTGCTGTAGCATTAGTAATTTTCATCGGATGGAGTCCTGTAAAAGCTATTTTTGGGGCTATTCTATTTGGTGGATTAGATATACTAGGACTAAGGTTACAAGGAACGGGGATAGAAGTAAATCAATATTTTATAACAATGCTTCCTTATGCAACTACAATAGTAGTATTGGTCTTAGGTGGATTAAAGAAGAATAATTTAAATTCATCACCACAGGCTCTCGGAGAAGCATACTTTAGAGAAGATAGGTAAAAAATTAAGTTAGAATCTGATATTTAATAGTTAGTAATATAATGAGGAAAGCCTATATGGGCTTTTCTTTGAATATACATACTTAGGAGTTTCTTTTAGAGAATTAATACAATTTTATATGTATTATCTTGTAACTGTTGATTTATCTATGTTTTGCGGGAGAGGTGGTTTGAATGTTTAAAGTAAATATAAATGAAAAAGAATATGAGTCACAGACGGATATGGCATTAATGGACTTTCTAAGAGATGTGCTCAAGATAACATCAGTGAAAAACGGATGCAAAGAAGGTGCATGCGGAACTTGTACTGTTATTATTGATGGAAAGACGACACGTGCATGTATTCAAAAACTTTCTAAACTAGAAGGGAAAAAGGTACAGACTATAGAGGGGTTTACAGAAAGAGAAAGGGATGTGTTTACATATGCTTTTGCTGCGGCAGGAGCTGTACAATGTGGGTTTTGCATTCCAGGAATGGTTATTAGCGGGAAGTGCTTAATAGATCAAAATTTGAATCCATCGAGAGAAGATATAAAGCAAGCAATTCGTACTAATATTTGCCGTTGCACTGGTTATACAAAGATTGAGGATGGTATTCTTTTAGCAGCAAAAATGCTAAGAGAAAATTTAGAAATACCTGAATTAAAGCAAACCGGCAGAGTTGGAGAGAGAACATGTAGAGTAGATGCTCATGATAAAACACTAGGAATAGCGAAGTATGTAGATGATTATACTTTTGATGGGATGTTATATGGAAAGAATGTATTTAGTAGATATGCACGTGCAAAGATACTATCCATTAATATAAATAAGGCTCTAAAAATGCCAGGAGTTGTTGCCATATATACTGCAAAGGATATTCCAGGTCAGAGATACATTGGTCATTTAGCACAAGATTGGCCAGGAATGATTGATGTGGGAGAAGAAACAAAGTGTTGTGGAGATACACTTGCAATGGTTGTGGCGGAAACAAGAGAAGAAGCTATGGCCGCAGTAAAGGCTGTTGAAATAGATTATGAGGAATTAGAGCCTATTCGTAATCCGAAAGAGGCTGGAATTGATGGTGCACACCAAGTTCATGGAGAAGGTTTTATGCAATTTGGAAAGTTTAGAATTCCAGAAAACAATGTATTTGATCATGAGGAAGTAAAACGAGGTAATGCAGAAACTGCACTTGCAAATTCCAAATTTATAGTAGAAGGAACTTTCTACGTTCCGCCGACTGAACATGCTTTCATGGAACCTGAAACTGCTATTGGAATACCTGATGGAGATGGAATAATGGTCATTACAGGAGCTCAAGGAATTTATGATGAATATCATGAAATTAGTAATTATCTAGGAATTCCAATGGAAAAGGTTAGAATACAAAGTGCAGTTGTTGGAGGTGGATTTGGTGGTAAGGAAGATATGAGCGTACAGCATCAAGCAGCTCTGTGTGCATATTTAACAAAACGACCGGTAAAAGTATTTTTTAGTCGTCAGGAAAGCATAAATTATCATCCAAAACGCCATGCTATGGAGATTTACTGTAAAATCGGTTGTGATGAAAATGGTATATTGCAAGGTATGAAAGCCAGACTTACATCTGATACTGGTGCCTATGCTTCCTTAGGGGGGCCGGTACTCCAAAGAGCTTGTACGCATGCTGGAGGTCCTTATAATTATCAAAATGTAGATATTGAAGGAAACGCTTATTATACAAATAATCCACCAGCTGGTGCATTTCGTGGTTTTGGGGTAACACAATCCTGTGCAGTTGTAGAACCATTGATAAATAAATTAGCTGAAAAAGTTGGTATTTCAGGATGGGAAATTCGTTATCGTAATGCTATAAGAACTGGCCAATCACTACCAAATGGGCAACTTGCAGATGATGGGACTGCCATGGTAGAAACCTTAGAAGCAGTTAAAGAAGAATTCGAAAAATATGAAGCAGATCCTAATTACTATGTGGGCATAGCATCTGCAATGAAAAATGCTGGTGTTGGTGTAGGGGTTCAGGATATAGGACGTTGTAATTTAAAGATAATAAAAGGAAAAGTTCATGCTAGGTCCTCTGCTGGTGCAATAGGTCAAGGCATTCAAACAGTACTGCTTCAGATTATTTGTGAAATAACTGGACTAACACCCGATAAGATAATTGTTGAGCATCCAGATACTAAATATACACCTGATTCAGGAACAACAACAGCATCCAGACAAACAACATTTGCTGGGGAGGCAGCGCATCAATCATCACTGAAATTAAAGGCGGATTTAGATAATGGATATACATTAGAATATTTAGAAGGAAAAGAGTACATTGGAGAGTTTGAGTTTAAGACAGACCCAATTGGTTCTTCAAAACCAAATCCAGTTAGTCATATTGCGTATGGATATGCAACACAACTAGTTGTTATTGATAATGATGGTAAATTAGTAAAAGTTGTTGCGGCTCACGATATTGGCAGGATAATTAACCCTCTTTCTGCTACAGGTCAAGTAGAGGGTGGTGTAGCAATGGGACTTGGATATGGGTTAACAGAAGATTTTCCATTGAAAGATGGTATTCCGCAAGCAAAGCTTGGCACGTTAGGAGTTTTCAGAGCAAATCAAATGCCGACAGTTGAAGTACACTTAATAGAAAAGAATAATCCTGACAGTGTTACCTTTGGCGCTAAAGGAATTGGTGAGATAGTATGCGTGATGGGCGCGCCAGCATGTCAAAATGCATACTACAAAAAAGATGGTATATTCAGATATAGTTATCCTTTGGAAAATACTTATTACCGTAGACCAAAACCTGCTGCTTCAAAAGTGAAATAAGAATTGAATTTGAAAGGTATATCATGAAGCAAAGTTAAAATGTAGACTTTGCTTCAAAAGTTGCTGAGGTTAATCTATGAAGATTTTTAAATATAGTAATGGAAAAATAGGAGAACAAATATTATTAATAGAGGCGTTAAAAATAGACATTAATAAGAAGAACATAATTTCATTTGTTGGAGGAGGAGGTAAAACAAGCTCAATATATAAATTAGGTGAAGAATTAAAAGCCTTAGGTAAAAAGGTTATTATAACTACAACTACGCGTATGTTTATGCCTGAGAGTAATACGGTTATTACGGGGAAAAAAGAGGACATTATTAGATTATTAAATGATGAAGATATGATTACAGTAGGGTTGTTATGTGAAGAGAAGAATGAAAAAATTGACTATAACAAATTAAAAGATAGGAGTAGTCTAGGGAGCTGCGAGGAACATATTCCACGAAAAATAAGTGGAGTATCAAAAGAAATAGCTGAAAGTTTTATAGAAATAGCTGATTTCGTACTAGTGGAGGCTGATGGAGCAAAAGGATTACCATTAAAGGTTCCAGCTGAGCATGAGCCTGTAATTTTAGCAGAAAGTACTTTGGTTGTAGGAGTATGTGGCATTGATGCAGTAGGAAAGAAAATTAAAGAAATATGCCATAGGTCAAATTTAGTTTCAAGATTTTTAAATACAGACGAGGAACATATCATTAATGCTTGGGATGTCGCGAAAATGTTAGCAAGTAATAAAGGTCAAAGGAAAGATGTAAGATGCCCTTACAAAGTTATTATTAATAAAGCAGATACAATAATAGAGTTGGAGAAAGCCAAGGAAATATCTAAGGAATTATCTGAATTAGGAATAAATGAAACAATAATAACAACATTTAAAGAGAAATTATGATATAAAGTCAATAATTATTTTAGGCATATTAAAAGATAACAAGTCATCATTGAAATAGTATTTTATATGTCTTAAATGAGAAGGTGGAGTAGTAATGATTGTATTAATAAAAGGTGCTGGAGATTTAGCAACAGGAGTAGCTCATAGATTAAAAAGATGTGGCTTCGATATAGTTATGACAGAGATTTCAGAACCTACTACAGTCAGAAGAACAGTAGCATTTTCACAGGCTGTATATGATAATACTGTAGAAGTTGAAGGCATAAAAGCAATCCTTGTTTCTAAAATGGAAGAAATCAACAAGGTTGTTAAGGAAGGAAATATTCCTGTAATAGTAGATGAAAAAGCAAAAATTATAAAAGATCTTAATCCAGATGTAGTAGTGGATGCTATAATTGCGAAAGATAATTTAGGAACAAAGATCACTGATGCTCCAATTGTTATTGCTCTTGGACCAGGATTTACAGCTGGTTTTGATTGTCATTGTATTGTTGAGACTCAAAGAGGTCATTATTTGGGAAAAGTGATATATAGTGGAAGCGCCATACCTAATACTGGTGTGCCAGGTGACATTGGAGGATATACCAGTGAAAGAATTATTAGAGCTATAAGTGATGGGAAGATAATTCCAGTATCTAAAATAGGAGACTATGTAGAAAAAGGTGATATTGTAGCTTATGTAGATGGAATTCCAATTTTGGCGGAAATAAGCGGAATAGTTCGTGGAATGCTTCAAAAGGATGTTAATGTATTTAGAGGAATGAAAAGTGGAGATATCGATCCTAGGTGTGAAAAAAATCATTGTTTTACAATTTCAGATAAAGCCAGATCTATTGGAGGAGGCGTACTAGAAGCAATTTTATATTTAAAATCCATGTTATAGATAAACAATGTATATTTTGGGTTTATGGCTAATTAGCTAAAATGAGATGTACTCTGTCATTTCTGGTAAAGCTATAAGAAAGTATAGAATGTTTATCTATGAATATTAAAAAGACAATACTGAATTATCATAAATGATTAAGGAGAATGCTAAATGAATAAGGTGATTGATGCAAAAGGAAAAGAATGCCCGACGCCAGTAATAATGGCAAAAAAAGAGATAGATGGTGGAAATAATAGTTTTGTAGTTGAGGTAGACAATGATATTGCTGTGCAAAATCTTAAAAAATTAGCTAATAGTCAAGGTTTTGCAGTATCAATTGAAGAAGAGAATACTTTATTTAAAGTATACTTCTCAAAGGATTTAGATAAGTTGAGCGAAGCTGAAGTGTTTAATGAAACATCTGACAAATTAGAAGAGAATAAAACGGAAATAGGTAATTGGTCAGTATTTATTGGAAAAGAAATTATTGGAGCAGGTAATGAAGAGCTTGGAAAGTCGCTAATAAAGATGTATTTTTATACAATTTCGGAGTCTGATAATTTACCAAAATCAATCTTGTTTATGAATGATGGCGTAAAGGTACCAACATTAAATCATCAAGCAGCAGAGCACTTAAGAGATTTAGAAACTAAAGGTGTTGAAATACTAGTTTGTGGCGCATGCCTTAACTTTTACGGGCTCGAAGAAAAGTTAAAGGTCGGAAAAGTAAGTAACATGTATTACATAACAAACTGCATGAAAGAGGCATCAAAGGTTATTACGCTTTAAAGGAATTAAAATATATAAAGGCAATTCATTTTATAACCATTTAGAGCTAACTCTTAATTGTCAACCGATTAATAAGGGGGGAGATTAATTTGCCTGGAAATATAAAACTTACTAGTTTAACTAAAACTTCAGGATGTGCTGCAAAAATAGGACCTGGTGTACTTAATAATGTCTTAAATAGTTTACCTAAGTTTGAAAATCCAAATTTGATTGTTGGATTTGATACTAATGACGATGCTTGTGTATATAAAATTAATGATAATACAGTAGCAATTCAAACAGTAGACTTTTTTCCACCAATGGTTGATGATCCATATATATTTGGTCAAATTGCAGCGGCTAATGCTCTTAGTGATATTTATGCAATGGGGGGAAATCCAGCAACAGCTATGAATTTACTTTGCTTTCCTTCTTGTTTAGATATATCAATTATGCATGACATACTTGCTGGTGGATATGACAAAGTTAAAGAGGCTGGTGCGGTAATTGCTGGTGGTCATACAATAGCGGATCCAACTCCTAAATATGGTCTTTGCGTTAGTGGATTTGCACATCCAAGTGAGATTCTTTCAAATAGCAATGCTAAAACTGGAGATATGCTTGTGCTTACAAAACCCTTAGGTATTGGAATAATGAATACTGCTGCCAAAGCAGAATTATTGAATGAAAGTAAGATTAAAGAAGTTACATGGATAATGTCTACATTAAATAAGTATGCTAAAGAATGTACTTCTAAACTTGATATACATTCATGTACTGATGTAACTGGCTTTAGTTTAATAGGTCATAGTTATGAAATGGCAAGTGGAAGCAACAAAACAATAGAGATTTTTAGTGAGTCGGTACCTATTATAGATGGAGCGTTAGATTATGCTAAAATGGGAATTATACCTGAAGGAATGTACAATAATCTTGATTATTTAAAAGATAAATTCACTTTAGCTTCAAATGTTACGCAGGAGCTACAAGATGTGTTGATAGATCCACAAACATCAGGTGGATTGCTACTTTCAATTCCAGAAAAAAATGTTAAAGAGTTTTTATCAA
Organism: Clostridium chromiireducens; assembly: GCF_002029255.1. Taxonomy (GTDB): domain Bacteria; phylum Bacillota; class Clostridia; order Clostridiales; family Clostridiaceae; genus Clostridium; species Clostridium chromiireducens. The sequence continues at coordinate 43,543 of NZ_MZGT01000026.1, read as the reverse complement.
GAATTGAAGAGTTTACTCCATATGCGAGAGTTATTGGGCAAGTAATTGATAAAGGCGATAAATCTATAGTGATTAAGTAGGTACTTTATTTAAAGGTAATTTTTTAAACAGCAATATGTTTTTAAAGGTTACAATAAATACTTTATTAAAGAAATATTGGTTTAAAGATAAATGTTTTAAAAGTTAAAAAAGAAAAAATTTAAGAAGAAAAAAGAAAAAAGTTAACAATTTATAGGAAACATCAGAGATTTAAGAACTTTTATAAAAATATAGAGTATTACTTAGAAGCTATACAAAAAATGGAGGCAATTATGGAATTACAAAAGAAATTACCTGAAATATTTGAAGAATTTGCTGAAGGAAGGAGAAATGCCTTTATTAAAGCTAAGGAGCTTAAGGATAAGGATGTACCACTAATAGGTGTGTTTTGTACTTACTTTCCACAAGAAATAGCATTAGCTATGGGGGCTGCTACTGTTTCATTATGTGCAACATCAGATGAAACTATTGCCGATGCTGAACAAGATCTCCCACGTAATTTATGTCCTTTAATTAAATCAAGCTATGGTTTTGCTAAAACCGATAAATGTCCATTCTTTTTCTTTTCAGATTTGATTGTTGGTGAGACAACTTGTGATGGGAAAAAGAAAATGTATGAATATCTTTCGGATTTTAAACCAGTACATGTTATGGAGCTTCCAAATTCCCAAAGTGAAGCAGGACTCCAATTGTGGAGGCATGAAATTATAAAATTAAAGTCGACTTTAGAAGAAATGTTTAATGTGGAAATAAGTGAAGATGATATAAGAAAAGCTATCAGGGTAAAAAATAACGAACGGAAAGCCTTAAAGAAGTTTTATGAATTAGGTAAAAAAGAACCGGTTGCAATGCTTGGTCAAGATATATTTAAGGTTATAAATGGGACAACTTTTAGTTTCGATAAAGAACAAATTCCAAAACAAATGGATGAATTAATTGAAAAGATTAACTCTGAATATGAAATGGAGAACAAATATGAATCTAAGCCGCGTATATTAATTACTGGTTGTCCCATTGGTGGCGCAGCAGAAAAAGTTATTAAAGCAATTGAAGATAATGGAGCGTACGTAGTTGCTTTTGAAAATTGCAGTGTTGCGAAAGCAGTTGATGAGTTAGTAGATGAAGAAAATGCTGATGTTTACGATGCTCTTTCACGTAAATATTTATCAATTGGTTGTTCTTGTATGAGTCCTAATCCTAATAGAATTAAACTTCTTAATAAAATGATTGATGATTATAAAATAGATGCTGTAATTGATGTAATATTGACAGCTTGTCATACGTATAGTGTAGAAACATTATCAATTAAGAGATTTGTAAACAATGAAAAAAATATACCATATATGAGTGTTGAAACAGATTTTTCTATTAATGATGTAGGCCAATTAAATACAAGAATGGCGGCATTTATAGAGATGCTTTAAGCATAGCTATGAATATAAGGTGATAGATTATGAGTAAATATACTTTAGGAATTGATTCTGGTTCCACAACTACAAAAGGTGTATTATTTGATGGCAAAACAATTGTTAAGACTATGATTATAAAGACATCTGCAAAACCCAAAGATAGCATTCGTAAAGTCTATGATGAACTCTATTCTAAGGATGTGAAATATACTATAACCACCGGGTATGGTAGAAGTTTATTAGCGGAAGCAGATAAAACCATCACTGAAATAACTTGTCATGCGCAAGGTGCAGTATTTCTTAATCCTACTATTAGAGGAGTTATAGATATAGGAGGGCAGGATTCTAAAGTTATTTTGTTAGATAACTCATTAAATGTTGTGGATTTTTTAATGAATGATAAATGTGCTGCCGGAACGGGAAGATTTGTTGATGTTATGATGAGAATTTTAGAAGAAGATATGAGGAATATTGATGATTTTGTAAGAGATAGAAATCCAGTAAGTATATCTAGCATGTGTACTGTTTTTGCTGAAAGTGAAATTATTAGTCTTCTTGCAAAAGATATTCATAGAGGTGATATTGCCCTTGGAATAATTCATTCAATTTCCAAACGAACAGCTAACTTTGCACAAAAATTAAATTTGCAAGGAGACATATTTTTTAGCGGAGGATTAGCATTATCGGAAACATTTAGAACAACTCTTGAAAGTTATCTTAATAAAAGAGTGATGACTAATGAGTTATGTCAATATGCAGGTGCAATTGGAGCAGCTGCAATTGGATATAATAAAATTAAATGAAGTAATGAAAGGAAAGTTATGCAAAAAGGAATCATAGGCATAACTGAGAATTGAAGTTATGAAAATAAATTTAATTTTACTAGCTGCAGGAAATAGTAGTAGATTTCAAGGAAATAAATTATTAGCTACAGTAAGCAATAAACCTATGTACATGAATGTGGTAGAAAAAATTTTGAAAATAAATTTCAATAAGATAATCTTAGTTACTCAATATGAAGAAATAGTGGAAGCTTTATTGAAGCAAACAATTGAGGTTATTATGAATAAGAATAGTGAACTTGGCATATCACATTCTATAAGACTTGGAATTGAAGGAGATATGGAAGCTGATGCTTACATGTTTATGGTATGTGATCAACCTTTTATATCATTATCGAGCATTGAAATATTAATTGATAGATTTATAAAAAGTAATAAGGGAATGGCTTGTTTAGAGTATGAGGATAACCTTGGAAATCCAACTATATTCTCTAAGAAATATATAAATGATCTATTAAGTTTAAAAGGAGATGTTGGAGGTAAGTCCATTATGAAAAAACACCTTGATGATTTAGAACGGGTTAGAATAATGAATGAAATAGAATTGATGGATATCGATACTAGAGAAGAGTTGAAGAATTTTTTATACAGATAAAAATATTAATAAAGGCATGCGTTCAGTGTAAGTTGGACTTTTGTAGATATTTAATGCAATTAACTAAGAATAAAAAATAAAGATATGAGGTGATCTAATATGAAAAAAATTTTTTATAGTAATTTAGTCAATGCACTCAATGAAAAAGGCGAAATCAATGTAGTTACTGTAATTAGCGGAATTTACGATGGGAAAGATATTGTAGGTCAGAAGCTTCTTAAAAGTGAAAATGACATTATTATAGAGGATGAGAGCCTAAAAGACTTTTGGAATTCTATGTTGAAAACATTAGATTTTACTAAAGGAACTTGTGTAGTCAAATTAGAAAACAATATAGAATTGTTTATAGAGTATGTTGTAGGTAAACCTCATTTAGTTATTTGTGGTGGTGGACATATTGCATTACCTTTATGCAATATTGCTAAGATGCTAGATTTTAATGTGACTATTATAGATGATAGGATTGAATTTGCGAATAATGAAAGATTTCCAATAGCAGATAAAGTCTTTTGTAATGATTTTAATGAAGCAATAGAAGACATAAAGCCTAATAAAAGTACTTACTTTGTGATTATTACTAGAGGACATAAAGATGATAGAAAATGTTTGGAAAAGATATTACAAAATGATTTCTTTTATGTTGGTATGATTGGAAGTAAAAGTAAAGTTGCTTTTGTTATCAATAATATGTTAGAAAGTGGATATACAAAGGAACAAATAGACAAAGTTCATACGCCAATTGGACTTAGTTTAGGAGGACAAACTCCAGCTGAAATAGCTGTAAGTATAGCTGGAGAAATAATTTTAGAGAAGAATAAAAAAGAAAGCAGCAATATAGAGGATAATATTTTAAATGAAATACGCAATAGAAAAGAATCTATGGTTCTTACGACAATAATTGAAAAACATGGGTCGTCTCCAAGAGGGGTTGGAGCTAAGATGCTTGTATATGAGAATGGAGAATTCATAGGGACCGTAGGTGGAGGAAGCGTAGAAAATGCAGTGTATGAACAAGCGTTAGATTTAGTTAAATGTAAAAAGTCATTAGTAGAGAAATATGATTTATCAAATTCAGCTGCTTCAAAACTTGGTATGGCCTGTGGAGGAACAATAAAAGTTTTATTTGAGTTTATTGATATATAAAATACATATTTATAATACAAAACTGAAGAAAGTGAATTAGATTTATTATATAAGAAATGTGATTGGAGAGGAGGAGTGTAGCAATGAAGATGATAAAAACTATAGAGGCTGTTGGGCATGTTTTATGTCATGATATTACTAGGATAATAAAAGATGTAACTAAAGATGTTGCTTTTAAAAAAGGTCATATCATTAGGGAAGAAGATGTACCAATATTGCTTTCACTAGGTAAGGATAATATTTATATATGGGAAAAAAGTGAAGATATGCTTCATGAAAATGAAGCAGCAGATATTTTATTCAACATCTGTAAAGGAAAGAACATAAGTGGAAGTGATGTTAGGGAAGGAAAAATTGATCTTATAGCAGATGTTGATGGACTTCTACGGATTGATGTGGATAGATTAAATATGGTTAATTCATTAGGCGAAATGATGATAGCCACACGTCATAATAATTTTTCGGTTAAAAAAGGAGATAAATTAGCGGGAACTAGAATTATTCCACTAATTATCGAAAAAGAAAAGATGACTGAAGCTATAAAAATAGGAAGAAATGAGCCTCTGCTTAATATTATAAAGTTTAAGCGTAAGAAAGTTGGAATTGTTACAACAGGTAATGAAGTATATTATGGACGAATTAAGGATTCTTTTGGTCCTGTTATAATAGAAAAATTATCAGAATATGATGTTGAGATTTTAGGGCAAGAGATTGTGAATGATGATCTTCAAAATATTGGGCAAGCTATAAATAGATTTATAGAAAAAGGTGCAGATATGATAGTTTGTACAGGAGGTATGAGCGTCGATCCTGATGATCTAACACCAAGTGCAATAAAAAATACAGGAGCTGAAATTATATCATATGGAGCACCTGTGTTGCCAGGAGCAATGTTCCTATTGTCATATTATAAAGATAATATTCCTATAATTGGACTACCAGGTTGTGTAATGTATTCTAAGCGAACTATCTTTGATTTAGTACTACCAAGAATAATGGCAGATATAAAGTTAAGTAGTAAGGATTTAGCTTTAATGGGGCATGGCGGTTTGTGCTTATCATGTGATATATGTACTTATCCTAATTGTGGATTCGGAAAGGGAATGTAAAAAAGGAGGAGAATACTAATGAATTTGACCCACTTTGATAATAAGGGAAATGCAATAATGGTAGATGTAACAAATAAGGAAGTAACAGAAAGAACAGCTATTGCGAAAGGAAGAATCAAAGTAAATAAAGAGGTGTTTGAAGCAATAAAAAATGGGACATCTAAAAAAGGAGATGTTTTAGGTGTTGCAAGAGTCGCGGGAATAATGGCAACTAAAAGAACATCAGATTTAATACCAATGTGTCATGTTCTAATGATTACAAAAAGTAGTATTGATTTTGAGATGTTTGAAGAAAGATTTGAAGTTGAAGCTACATGTACTGTTAAAGTGAGTGGCAAAACTGGTGTTGAAATGGAAGCATTAACAGGAGTATCAGTAGCACTTCTTACTATATATGATATGTGTAAAGCTATGGATAAAAATATGGAGATAAATCAAGTTTATTTACATAAAAAAACAGGTGGGAAAAGTGGAGATATAGAAAACAATAGATAGATTCAATTTAATAAATAATGGAGTATAGGATCAATTTAAGCATATAAGGAGGTATACTGATTTTGTTAGATTTATATGGACGTAATATAGATTATCTTAGAATATCTATAACTGATAAATGCAATTTTAGGTGTAAATATTGTATGCCAGAAGAAAGAGTTGCTACTTTAATGAATAATGAGATTTTAACCTTTGATGAAATTATTAAAATCTGCAAGAGTGCCTCCAAATTAGGAATTCAAAAGATTAAAGTAACTGGTGGGGAACCACTACTTAGAGATGATGTTACAGATTTAATAAGGTCAATAAAAGAACTTCCACTTGTAAAAAATGTTACATTAACTACAAATGGAGTATTTCTTTATGATAAAATTCATGACTTAAAAAAAGCAGGAATTAATAGTATAAATATTAGTTTAGATACGCTAATAAAAGAAAAATTCAAAGATATAACTAGAAGAGATAAATTTGATGAAGTTATTAGAGGTATAAAAGAAACTCAAAATATAGGGGTAAAAATAAAAATAAATAGTGTTCCAATTAAGAATTTTAATTTTGATGAAATAGTAAATATTGCAGCTATAAGTAAAGATAAAAATATAGATGTTAGATTCATAGAAATGATGCCTATTGGATTAGGAGAATCCTTTAAAGGAATATCAAGCATAGAGATACTAAATATACTTGAGAAGGAGTATGGAAAATTCTCAAGATTAGAAGAAGCTAATGGTAATGGACCAGCCGTATATTATAAGAATGAACAATTTAAGGGACATATAGGATTTATAAGTGCAGTAAGTAATGAGTTTTGTGAAAATTGTAATAGAATTAGAATTACCGCTGATGGGTTCTTGAAACCATGCCTATGCTACGGTACCGGACTAGATCTAAAAGGTTTAATTAGAAATGGAATTAATGAAAAAGAATTAACAGATGAAATAAAAAAAGGCATATTAAGTAAACCAGAACAGCATGAATTCAATAAAGAAAATAAATCTAGTAATATTGAAATAAAGAAAATGTCACAGATTGGAGGATGACTATGGGGAAGGTAGTAGCTGTATGTATTAGTGAAAAACGTGGCACGCAAAAGAAAAATATTAAAGAGGGAAAATTTATAGAAAACTTTGGAATACAAAGTGATGCTCATGCAGGAGATTGGCATAGGCAAGTAAGTTTATTGTCTTATGAAAAAATAGAGGAATTTAACAATAAAGGTGCCAATGTAATAGATGGGGCCTTTGGTGAAAATCTTGTAGTAGAAGGAATTGAATTTACCAAGCTGCCTATTGGGGCAATACTAAGATGCAACGATGTTGTTTTGGAGATTACTCAAATAGGAAAAGAGTGCCACAATCACTGTGAGATTTATAAGAAAATGGGAGATTGCATTATGCCTAGAAATGGTGTGTTTGCAAAAGTTATTGTTGGTGGAAAAATAAGATGTGGGGATGATATGAAAGTTGTAGTGTAAATATTGAACATATAACATAATATGAGTACAATTGTAAGTAAGATATAAAACCTAAAGAAAATGTTGAGTTTCTCATTAACTTTTCTTTTAGGGTTTTAAATAAATAAACTATTAAATTAACTTGATTTGGAGGAATTAGAAATGCTAAAAGTAACAAATACAGAAAATGCTCCAGCAGCTATTGGTCCATATTCTCAAGCGGTAAGCTTTGGGGATCTATTATTTACATCAGGACAAATTGCTTTGGATCCAGTAACAGGGGAAGTAGTAGGAACAGACGTAGAGGAACAAGCTTTACAAGTTATGAAAAATATAACAGCTATATTAGAAGCTAATAATATTGATTTTAACAATGTTATAAAAACAACTTGTTTTCTTGCAGATATGAGTGATTTTGCTAAGTTTAATGAAGTATATGCAAAATATTTTATTAGTAAGCCAGCACGTTCTTGCGTAGCCGTAAAGGAACTTCCTAAGTCAGTCTTATGCGAAGTTGAAGTAATAGCATGTAAAAACTTATAATTTAGACAATTATAGTTGGTAAGTAAGAGAATAAATTTAAATTTTATTTTAGATAACTCTTGTATTAAAAATAATAATGTACAGAAATAAAAATTGCCACTTATCTATTATCCAAAGAATCAGATAAGTGGCAATTTTTTATCTAAGATGAATTAGGCATTTTTTAATTCAGAAACTAGCTCATCCATAAGTTCTTTAACGGTAGTTATTTTTGTTATTTTGCTTGCATTTTCACCACAGAAGATAAGACCTTCATCAAGGTTTCCTTTTACTGCATTTATTAATGCTTTACTTATACAGTAAGGTGTATTAGCAGGATTACATGGTGTTAAACAATTATAACAGTGTGTAATTTTTTCCCTTTCAACAGCAGTTCTACTAACAAATGGGTTTGTAATAGCTCTTCCAGGCATTCCTACAGGACTTTTTACTATTTGTATATTTTCCAGCGTACAGTTAACATAAGCATTTTTAAAGGCATCAGAAGCATCACATTCTTCAGTAGCAACAAATCTTGTTGCCATTTGAACACCACTAGCTCCTAACTTAAGATATTTGGCAATATCATATCCATCGAAGACTCCGCCAGCTACTACTACTGGAATTTCCTTATTATATTTCTCGGCATATTTCTTTGTTTCATCTATTATATCTGTTACGATTTTATCAAAATTAAGATTTTCATCTTCTAATTCTTCTACCTTGAATCCTAGGTGACCGCCAGCCTTTGGTCCTTCGATTACAACAAGGTCTGGGGCAACATTATCATGTTTATCCCAAAGCTTTAAAATTACTTTTGCAGCTTTTAAGGAAGAAACAATTGGCGCAATTTTTACAGATGATCCTTTTACTATTTTAGGTAGCATAGTAGGAAGTCCAGCACCAGAAATTATTAAATCAACTCCTGCTTCTATAGCAGTCTTTATATGTTCTTCGTAATTATTTGTTGCAACCATAGCATTAATACCTATAATACCATTTACTGCTTTAGCCTTTGCAAGAGTAATATGTTTTTTTAAAGCCCTTAAATTTGCCTCTAAAGGGTTCTTTTCAAAATCATCTTCTTCGTAACCAAGCTGTGCAGCAGAAATTATTCCAACCCCACCAGCATTTGCAACAGCGGAAGCTAGGCGAGAAGATGAAACACCAATTCCCATACCCCCTTGAATAATAGGAATAGGAGCAATTAAATTTCCAATTTTAAGAGAATTAAAATTCATTTTACATATATCCTTTCACGAGAAATTCGACAATAAAATATTTTGACAATCAAATTATTTTATTATATTATAGAATAATATTGATACTTAAACAAGAAGTATTTAAAAAAACTACTATTTGTAATACGTTTTCAGTAGGTAAAAAGTCTAGGAATTGAAGCAATATTTAAATATTAAAATTAATAATGATAAATTTCTTGACATAAACTATTAACACGTGATAAAATAACAAATGTCTTAGGGGTATGGCTCAACGGTAGAGTAGTGGTCTCCAAAACCATTGGTTGTGGGTTCAAATCCTACTGCCCCTGCCATAATTGTCGTAGTACGTTGTACTACGGCTTTTTTATTTTTCGTGAAAATTAACTAAAGCAATTGAAAGAATTCCGTAAACATATAGTTTTAAATATAATAATGGCATTTTCCTTTTAAAAGTCTTATGAGCTAGAATTATGATTCCGCATTATTCAGAAATGAATTTGCGGTTTTTTTTATATACTGACTATCTATAAATTTAATAAAGGAATAGTAACAACTCTTTTATGAGAGAATAATTTTATGAAACATAGTACATAAAATTATTGACTCAAAGTTATTTTTTCAAGAGTTAAAATGTTTTATAAAGCGTTTATATAAATCAAAATTTTGAGCGGAAGTAGGGGATATAATGGTGCATCAGCTGAAGATATTACCACAAGATTATAAATTAATAAAAGAAGGCAGTAAAACGTTTGAACTAAGAAAATATGATAGAAATTTCAATGTTGAAGATATACTTGTATTAAGAGAATATGGAGATATTACCGGATACACAGAAAGAGAAATCATTAAACAAATTTCTTATGTATTCAAAGGTGGAGAACGTGGATTAGATAAGGAGTTTTGTATACTTGGATTTAAGAATACTTTATGCGTAGAGCTTAAGAATACAGGAGGGAATGAAACAACGTTAATAAATCAATTAAGAAAAGTTGAAGAAGAAAATGATGAGTTTGAAACGGCAATAATTAAAAATGATATTAATAACGCAATAGAGGAATTTTGGGATAAAGTTCAATCCTCGTTAGGTGCATTGGAGAAGATAGGAATTAAGGCGGATATTGTAATTGAAGATTATCAAAAACATCTAGATAAAATTAGGAATAGATTATAGATAAGGAATAAAAAGAAAAATATAGGTCGATAATTATTAAAAAGATTTGAATATGTGAATAAGGAGGGATAAAAATGTATATGTTATCGACTGACAAGGTACATGGAACAATGGAAATCAGACCTTTTAAGGGGAATTTGAATACAAGTTATGCTAAGAAGATTCAAGAAGGGAAAATTGTTCAATTTAATAGATATCATGTTGCAAATAGACAAAGAATTTTAGAAGAGTTAGCGAATAAAATAAAAGAACAATGGATAAATGAAGCTCAAGAATCAATTAGAAGGTATAAGGATTTAAAAGTTCAAATTAAATAAAATTGATACAATCATGTATAAGAAAATTACGTAATAATTTTTATCAGTTTCATTTAATTATATTATAAGACTATAATAAGAGCATATTTATGAGAAATATTGTGATGAGTCTGGTAAATATGCTCATAATTAATATATAACAGTTGAAGCATGAAAATACGATTAAATTTTTATATAATACAGGATGAATTCATAAAGTTTTAAAATAAATTATAATGTTAGTAAGAATTTTCAGAAAATATATTGAATTCTGAAAATTATTATGTTAATATATATACAAGAAGAAAGTAAATTTCTTTTAACAAATTCTAGTCTATAAGGTTAATAAAAAATGAAATTTAAAATTTTATATCTACTCATATTAGTTAGTAGATATTACGGAAGGGGTGTTAAATTAGCAATATTATCCATAGAGTAAGGTTAAGTTGGATTTACTAAGTACAAGCTATCAAAAATATATTAGTAAGTAACTGAAAGTATCCTAAATAAATTTGTTAAGTTGGAACTTAAAGGTTTATATGAGATATCTATAATAATATTTGATAAGGATACAATGTTTTGTAGCAATTAATATAAATTAAAGGGAGGTGTGCAGGAGTAGTTATAAAAATTATGTTTGTGGAAAGGGTGATGATAATTCAAATAGATTCGGACATATTTAATAATAGATTAGAATTTGTTTAACCACTGATTAGTTAAAAAACTTTAGCTAATTAGTGGTTTTTAATTTTGAAAAATTTAAAATCTAATATTATAATTATTTATTTTAAATTCTAGTAAATATATAATTGAACATTGAAATCTATCTCTAAATAATAAGTGTATAAATTATAATTTATGGTTACCATACATAATGGATTTGAATCGTAGAATAGTATAAATTTGATTCTTGAAAAAACTTGATTTTTGTTGAAAGAAGTATATAATTTACTAATATGATAAAAACTAAAATAAAATTAGTGATTTTACGTTAATTGAATGTCATTTTGTGTCTTATATAATTTTATATAAAATGAATTCAATATTTGCATATTATAAACATATTATGGTAATAATCCATTATGAGGTGGACTACGATATGAATAAATTGATTTTATTAAATGAAATAAAAAAAGAAAAAATGAGATATAGTAATTATTCATTAAAATTAAATGGGTTTAAAAACGAACAAGAAGATAATGATAAATCATATATTGATTTCAAAGAGAAGTTCAATTGTATTCAAGATAGAGAAGAGATAATAAATTTAAATGAAATAAATGAAAAGGGGATTAAATATAATAAAAATGAGAAGAATCTAAATAAAATTATGAGAAGAATCTTTTTATTGAAAAATAATATACCTTTTATTAATTTTATCAATTCTATATATAATGATGATCTAAGTACAAGCACTAAGCTTGAGTATATACAAATCAAAAAAGTTGTAAATAAAAATGAAGTGATATTATTAAAGAATTCTGTTTACAGCGTTAGAATTTTAGTGGAAGATGTGTATAAAAAAATTGAATATAGGATAAAATTTCAAGCTAAAGATGATGAGAACTTAGCTATAATTATAAATAGAACAGATCATACTGAAACTAAAAATATAATAAGTCTTAACCAAAAGAAGAAAGAGCATAACTTAAATAATAGCTTAAAAGAATACAGTAGTGATAGATGTATTATAATGTTAAACTCTAATATTGAGGTTCCTGATGTATGCGAATTTAAATTTAATGCTGAGGGTGAAAATACAGATTGCAAAGTTACTGTAATTAAGGGCTGGAAATATGACTTTAAGCAGCTGCTCGAAAATGATATGTATCTGCTATTTCCAATGAAGGTTTTAGATCTTAAGCAAAGACTTATAAGTATAAGCAATGAATTTGCAACCAAAGAACTTGTTAAAGATGAGATAATTAGATTCTTTAAAGTTATGAATAGATATTTAAGAAAAATTCAGGAAATGAATTTAATTACCGAGAAGGATATAAATGAATTAAATTTAATTGCCATTGATTTATTGAATAACTTTATAACTGAGAAGAATAACATTTTTATCGATATAAAAAGAGATATAGAGGCTACTTTAAAGAATATCGTTGTTTAATAAAAGTAGATGAGAATATAATATATAGTAAGAATTGTTATGACAAATTACAATTAGAAAATTTATTCTCTTAGGTAAACTTAGTGGTTGAAGGGTAAATATTGAAAAATGCCCTTATATTGATAAGAATAAAATAGTATGCGAAGGTTAAAATACTAATATCGGTAGATGAAATTAATTTAAATTTTATCTGCTGATTTATACCAAATTAACCGAGGAGGGGATCGTTATGTCAAGTAATAATAGGACATTAGTTCCAGAAGCAAGACGAGGCTTGAAAGAATTCAAGAACGAAGTAGCTCAAGAACTAGGAGTTCCATTTAAAGAGTATAATGGAAACTTAAGTTCTAGACAATGTGGTTCAGTAGGCGGAGAAATGGTAAAAAGAATGGTAGAGGAATATGAAAGTAGGATTTAATTGGAATCAGAAGATTCTCAAAACTAGATTTGAAAGTATATATGTTATAAATAACATAATCATATTCTAAAGCAGGGAGATACATTACACAGATATGTAATGTATCTCTTCTTTTATTTATGAAAATTAGAAAATTTTAAGCATAAGAATAGTCTTTAGATTTGGACTCTTCATAAGTTTCATGATAGAATTAGAACAAAGGTTCGTTGTATAAAATGATTGCAGGTGATTAATATGAGAAGAATAAAAATTTTACATACAGCAGATATACATTTTGATACACCCTTTAGTGGAATGACACCCAAGGGAGCGCTAAAAAGTAAAGAAGAGCTAAAGCAAGTATTCGATAAAATAATGAAAATATCCCTAGAAAGGGAAATTGATATTCTTTTAATAGCAGGAGATGTATTTGATAATTTATCTGTAAATAAGACCACACTTTATTTTATAAAAAGTTGTTTTGAAAAAATAAGTCAAGTAAGAGTATTTATAAGTCCGGGCAACCATGATCCTTTTAATGAAAAATCATTTTATAGTATTGTAGATTGGCCAAGTAATGTTTATATATTTAAGGGAGAAATGGAAAATGTAATTCTTGAGGATTTGAATACTGTAGTGTGGGGCGTCGGATTTAATACTCCACATGTTAATAAATCTCTATTAAAAGAAATTAGAAGAATAGATGGGTATAACAATATTATGGTTATGCATGGAGAAATTACAACTTCAAAAGAAACAAATGAATATAATCCAGTTACTGAAAATGAGATAGCTAAAAGCAATATGGATTATGTGGCCTTAGGGCACAGGCATAAGTTTTCAGGAGTGAAAAAGATAGATAATACCTATTATAGTTATTGCGGCTGTCCTCAAGGTAGAGGGTTTGATGAACTCGACGATAAAGGAATAGTTCTGATAGAACTTAAAGAGAGATTTGTAGAAAGTGAGTTTATTAAAACTTCAATAAGAAATTATTATGAGAAGGAAATAAGTATCGAGGGATGTTTTGGGTATAATGAAGTTAAAGATAAGGTTATCAACGAGATTTTAGGTTTTGATAGAAAAAATAATTTCTATAAGATAATTTTAAAGGGACAAGTATCCGAAGAGTTTTCAATAAATGAAGAAGTTTTAGAAGAGTTACTTAAAACCGAATTTTATTTTGTAAAAGTTATAGATAAAAGTGAGATAAGGTTAGACATAAATGAATTAATGAAAGGATACTCTCTAAAAAGTATATTTGCAAAGAAGATATACGAAAAATTACAGAGTGCACAAACAGAAGAGGAAAAGGAAATTATTAATTCAGCACTGAAAATAGGGCTTCAGAGTATATCAGGTGATGAGGTTAAAATGTATGATTATTAAGAAAGTTAACATAAGATTTTTTGCAGGAATAAAAGAAAAATCTGTAGATTTTGCAAAAGGATTTAATTTAATCTATGGAAAAAATGAAAGAGGAAAAAGTTCCATTGAAAATTTTATTAGAATATGGTTATACGGAATTGATGGCTCTAGAAGTAAGCTTAACGATAGAAAAAAATACTTGCCATTAACGGGAGAAAAAATCTCTGGTGAATTAATTGTTGAGGATAAAGGCAGGGGATATATTATAAAACGTGCCTTTGGAGTTACGAGGAAAGAAGATGAATGTGAAATATTTGATGAAATAACAGGTGAAATTATAGAAATTGACTATAATAATGAACCGGGAAGATATTTCTTTGATATAAATTCAGCTACATTCATGAAGACTTTATTTATAAATCAATTAGGTGTTATGGTTTCTAAAGATAAAGAAGAAGAAATTATGGAAAAAATAACAAACATTTATAATACAGGAGATGAAAATACATCTATAAGAAAAATTATTGAAAGACTTGAAAAAAGAAGGAAGCAGCTAGTTGGCGTTAGAAAGGGAGGAGAACTTGACTTATTAAAAGAGAATAGTAATTCTCTTAAAGCAGAGTTGTGGGAAGCGTACAAATTAGGAGAAGAAAGTATAGAGAATGAAGAAAGTTTATTAAAAAAGAATGAGGAAAAGATTAGTATAAAGGATAATATTCAAAAATTAGACTTATATAAAAAATATATTAAGAAGGTAAAATTACAAAAAGACTATAAGGAAATAAGTAATTATTTAATTAAAGGAGAAGAACTCAAAAGAAAGCAAAATGCCATTAGTGAGGAACTTAAAAAAGGTGATGGCTATATAACTATTGAACTTTTAGAAGATATTAATGAAAAATGTTCTAAATATTTAAGTTTACTAGATGTAAAGCAAGAAAAAATAAATAAATTTAATATTGTACAAGAAAGTGCCAGAGAAAAAAAAGATAATATAAAAAAATACAATGTGTTTGATTCTATGGGAAAAAATATTAAAGAAAAGATATACACTTTGAGACTTGACATGAAGAGTCTAGAAGAAAAGCTTAATGATGTTATTAATATTCAAAATTTAATAGCTAGATATAAAATGGATATAAACAAAAAAGCTAAGAACATTCATAATTTAGAATTTATTATGAAATACAGAGAAGATATAGAAGAGACTCTTAATTTGTATAAAGAAAGCTTGAAAGAGTTAAAATACATGATGGAAAATAATAGTTATAGCAAATTAGAAGTAAATTCAAGGAAGTCTTATAATACTATAAAATTTACTTATATTTTGGGGAGTGTTAGTATTATAGCTTTTATTTATTGTGTACTAAAGCAAATAATGCCTATTATAATCGTATTTATTCCTATTTTCATTGTATTAATCAGATTATATTTAAAACATTTACTAATAATAAAAAATAACGAATTAGCAGAAAAAAGTAATCAGGCTATTGTCATTTCAAAGAAGCAAATTGATGAATATGAAGAAAAATTAAATTTATATATAAATAAAACTGAATCTTTGTCTTATGAAGAGTTTATTAACAAGATAACTCAATATGATAAGTTTAAAAATTATAATGATAATATAAATTTAATTATTAAAAATAAGGAAGAAGAAATTAGTAAATATGATATTACTCAACTGAAATCAAATTACAATAAAACTAAAGGGGTAATGGCTTCATTATATAGCATTCTGTCGTGCAATACTTTAGATGAGGTATTAGATAAATTAGACGTATACGAAAAATTAAAAGAAGATCTATCTAGGAATGAGTATGAAATTAATGGACTAAAGCAAGAAATTAAAAATATTGATGAACAATTATCTGATAAAGAGCTTGAAATAAAAAAGAAGACTACTGTTCTAGGATTAGAAAATGTGGAAATAGTGGATTTGCATATAAGTTTAAAAGAATATAAAGAGAAAATAAGTAAAATGAAAGAAATAAAGAATGCACTTGATAATGTGGAAGAAACATATAAAGTTTTACTCAAAGATAGGAATATAGATGAAATAAAGGAAGAAATGAAACAATTGATAAATCAGGATATAATGAATTATTCTTATGAATCTGAAGAAGAAATTGATGCTGAGATTAGAGCTAAATCTAATGAGCTATTAATAGTCGAGAAAGAAATAAAAGATTTGGAACATCTTATAGAAAAAAGATATCTTGGAAAAAGGGAAATTGCAGAAATAGAGGAAGATGTCCTCATTAATAATGAAAGAATTAGTAAATTAGAGAAAGAGTTTAAAGCGCTAGAATTAACTGCTGAACTATTTCAGGAATCGTTTAATGAAATTAGAAAGAATGTTGGTCCAGATTTAAATAATAAAGTTATTAATAAATTTAATTTTTTAACTGGTGAAGAATATGAAGAAGCTAAGATCTCTGAGGAGTATAAATTAAAAGTTAGGAATAAAGGAATACTATTTGATGGAGATATATTAAGTAATGGAGCTAAAGATCAACTGTATCTAGCACTTAGATTTTCATTTATTAATATGCTATTTAATGATAAAGATATACCTATATTTCTTGATGATGCTTTTGTTCAGTATGATGATGAGAGAAGAGAAAAAGCAATAAAACTCTTAATGAAAGAAGAATTCAGCCAAATAATTTTATTTACTTGTCAGGAAATTGAGAAATCTATCTTGGACAGTAATGATTATAAATATAATTTAATAACTTTAAGCTAAAATCAGAAAATATATTGGGATGACTTGTTATAATGATTTCGTTAGTGGGAAATATATAAATGGTTATTATTTTTTACTGTTCTTGACATATTTAAACTTTCACTGTAATATTATTAAAGAGTTGCAAATGCAAATCACATGCAAGTGGAGGGGTTATATGCGAAAGAAGATTATTTCGGGAGTATTAGCTATATTAATGGGGATTACATTAATTGGCTGTGGAGACAATACTAAAGCTACAACAAAAAATACAGATGATAATAAACTAAGTGTTATAGTTTCTATATATCCATTAAAGGAATTTACTGAAAAGATTGCTGGGGATAAAGCAGAAGTAACGTGCTTAGTACCAGATAATATGGAGCCACATGATTATGAACCTAAAACCAAAGATTTTCAAACTTTAACTAAAAGCAAAGTTTTCATTTACAATGGATTGGGTATGGAATCATGGGTAGACAAAGTTAACGAAACTATAAAAGATAAAAATTTAGTGATTGTGGATTCAAGTTCTGGCATTGAAGTTAGGAAAGAAGAAGATGCAGTTGATCCTCATATTTGGTTAAGCTTAAAGAATGCAGAAATACAATCACAAAACATTAAAGATGCGCTTGTTAAATCAGATGAAAAAAATAAAGATTATTATGAAGCTAATTATAATAAATTTAAAGAAGAACTAGAGAGTCTATATAGTGAATATAAACCTAAATTTGATGCAGTAAATCAAAAGAATTTTATTACAGGTCATGCTGCGTTTGGGTATCTGTGCAGAGATTTCGGATTAACACAAAAATCAGTAGAAAACTTATTTGCAGAGGGAGAGCCAACTCCAAAACAATTAGAAAGTTTAGTTGGTTTTTGTAAAGAAAATAACATAAAAACTGTTTTCTCTGAGTCATTAGCCAGCCCTAAGGTATCGGAAACGTTGGCAAAAGAAGTTCAAGCAAATGTTGTTCCAATACTAACCCTAGAATCAAAAGAAGATGATAAGAGTTATTTAGAGGCTATGAGATATAATCTAGATGAAATATATAGATGCATGTTATCAGAGCAAAAATAAAATTTTAACTTTACATTGTAAATTATGAATACATCTGTAACTAAGTAAATGAAAATATGAAGTAAATTAAAATATCATTAAGAAAATAGATATTTTAATTTACTTTATTTTATTATAAAACTATTTTAAAAAATTATATAGGAAATAATTGACACATAGTTTTAATGACGTAAAATAAAGATAGTGATTATTAGGAGTGGTAGAGATATTATAATTTCTTATTAAGGTTTAAAATAAAAAATTATTATGGGAGGAATTATGAGATTAGCAGAAGAATTTTATAAAGGTAACATAGAAAAGAATACAAGGAAAAGTAAAATATTAAGCTCAAAGGTAGAAGTTATTGGATGGAGTAGATTGATTGTATTTGCTATTTGTGTTTTAATTGATTATTTCTTATATAAACAAAATAAAATAAGTTTAGCAATAGTAGTGACAATAGTTCTTCTAGGGTTATTCCTATTTTTAATATTTTATCATAATAATATTTTCGAGTTAAAAAAAAGGATTGATTTATTAGTATATATAAATCAAAATGGTTTAAAAAGAATAAATAATGAATTCACTAGTTTTGAGGATAATGGCTCAGAATACTTGGATGATGAGCATCCATTTATAAATGACTTGGATGTATTTGGTGAGAATTCAATTTTTCAATACATTAATACTACTGTAACAAAGGGTGGAAGAGAAGAACTAGTGAGTCTACTAAAAAATGAGAAAAAATTAAATAAAAATGAGATAGTAAAAAGGCAGCAAGCAATTAAAGAATTAGGAGAAAAAGCCGAATGGAGACAAAATCTAATTGTTGAAGGCAGTGTTAAAAAATCAAAAGATATAGATTTAGGTAGTCTTCTTAAATGGAGTAAAGATAATGAATCGTCAAGTCCTTTGAGAGTAGCTATTGCTTGTACGTTTATTTTGGCAACAATATGTTCTATACTGGCAGCTGTAAATGGGATAATACCGCAGTCATTTTTACTCTTAGATTTTTCTGTGAATTTTATTGTTATTAAGATATTATCAAAAGGAATGAGAAGAGAACTTGAGCTATTCGAATCTATAAAACATAGTGTGTATGCATATAGTAAAATTTTATGGTTAATAGAAAATGAAAATTTTAATTCTGAGTATTTGATAAAAATAAGTAGTAAATTAAGAAATGATTCAGTAAGTTGCAAAGAGGAAATTAAAAAATTTTCTAATATACTTGATTGGGCTGGAAACAGTAAATACAATGCGTATTATTTAATATTGAATATACTCGTGTTTTCAGACGTATTCCTTATGAGGAGTTTGGAAAAATGGAGAGAGAAAAATGGTAAAAAGCTTGAAGAATGGCTTGAAGTAATGCATGAGATAGATGCATTATGTAGTATATCGAATTTATCATTTGAAAATGATAATTGGGCCTACCCTATAATATTGGATAAAAACGAAATTGAAGGAATAAATATAGGCCATCCATTACTTGGAAAAAAGGCGGTTAGAAATACATTTTCATTAAAAGGGGAGCACAAGGTATCGCTAATAACTGGCTCAAATATGTCTGGAAAGAGTACGTTTTTAAGAACATTAGGAGTAAATCTAATTCTTAGCTATATTGGAGCCCCAGTATGTGCCGATGAATTTTCTTGTGGAATTATGAATACTTATACTTGCATGAGAACAAAAGATAATTTAGAAGAAAGCATCTCCTCATTTTATGCAGAAATTTTACGAATAAAAATGTTAATAGAGGCCTGTAAAAACGGAGAAAAAATATTTTTTCTCTTAGATGAGATATTTAAGGGCACAAATTCTAAAGATAGGCATGTTGGGGCGATAGTTCTCATTAAGCAGTTAATAAAATATGGAGGAGTAGGTCTTGTATCTACTCATGATCTAGAGTTATGTGACTTAGAAAAAGAAAATAACAGTATAATAAATTATAACTTTAGAGAATTCTATAAAGATGGTAAAATTAAATTTGATTATATATTAAGAAAAGGTAAGAGTGAAACGCAAAATGCAATTCACTTAATGAAACTTGCAGGAATAGATTTTTAGAATTTAAATTAAAAGTGATTTTAGAAAGGATTAGATATGGGGTACATTATTATTGATTTAGAGTTTAATAACTTAAAGAATATAACAAACTATTATAAGAACTTTTTTGAAATGTATGGCGAGTTTGAATCTATAGGTATAGAAAATGAGATTATAGAAATAGGAGCTGTAAAGGTAGATAAATACATGAAACCTATAAGCGAAATTAGAGAATATATAAAACCAAGTGTTTTTCCTGTAATTAATCCTATTGTTACTGAAATTACTAAAATAGATATGAATATACTTAATGAAAAGGGCATAACTTTTAAAGAAGCTATAGATAAGCTCGAGGATATGTTCGAAGAGGGTGATGTTCTTTGTTCATGGGCAAAAGATGATGTCGCAGAATTAATCATAAATGCGCATTACTATAATTACAGCAGTCTAAAATGGCTTAATGAGTATTTAGATATTCAGGAATATACTACTAAGATGCTAGCTCATAAAAAGGCGCTGGGATTAAAGGCAGCTTTAGATGAATTGAAGATTAAAGTTGATGACACTAAATTGCACGATGCGTTAAATGATGCAAAATATACAGTAGAGGTGTTTAGAAGGGTATACAATTCGAGGATTATTAAGAATTATCTGGTTAAGGATATTTATAATATGCCTGCAATTCATATATCAGATCTTGAAAGCGTTAAAATTGATGAAGATAAGTTAGAGTTAAAGTGTCCAAAGTGTGGTAAGAGGGTTGAATTGGAAACGGCGATTGAACTTTTAAATTGGAGATTTGCATCCGTAGGAACATGCCCTAAATGTAAGAGTAATGTTTTGTGTGAAATCATGGTAAAGAAAACTCTTCAAGGAGAAGATGGATATGATGAAGTTAATAGTATTTTAAAAGATGAGTCATATTTAAATTATATATATAAGTTAGAGAATAGTGGCAAGAAGAGGTGATTTTAATAAAAATTCAATGATAAGTAATAATTTCTTAAAAGAATTTTAAGAAAAAATATGATAAAATAGATTTGTAAATAAAAATTAAACGAATACATTTAAGGAAAGGATTTTATTTATGAATATAGCCTTTTTTCTTACACCTAAAAATGAGGTAATATGTGAAAATCAAGATGCAACAATGAGACAAGTCATGGAGAGAATGGAGCATCATGGGTATACTGCAATTCCAATTATAAATAGAGAGGGAAAGTACGTAGGAACTCTAACAGAGGGAGACCTACTATGGAAACTAAAAAATACGAATAATTTAAACTTTAAAAATACTGAATCTGTTAGGGTTAAAGATATACAAAGAAGAATAAATCATAAATCTGTATCTATAACATCTAATATAGAGAGCTTAATTTCTTTGGCAGAAAGTCAAAATTTTGTTCCAGTAACTGATGATAATGGAACTTTTATAGGAATTATAAAAAGAAGTGATATAATAAATTACTGTTTCAATGAAATGGAAAAAAGAAAAGCATTAGAAGTGCAACAATTCTCAATGTATTATGAGGGGTAGTGCTTTGTGAAGAACTTAAAGTGAAGTGATAAACAACCGAAATAGAATACATATATGTTCCACAGGGCTGTGAAAAACTTCGCTGGGAATATCTAAATGGAAAGTTGCACCACTTCTGCATGTTCCTATGGCAAGCATAGGACAAGCAAAAGTGGAACAACTTCCCGTTAAGATATTCAGAGCAGCTTGTTTTTCAATGCCTGTTCCACATATATGTATTCTATTTCTTTGTACCTCACTTACTTTAAGTGTTAAGTAAATACCATATGCATAAAAATGGTTCATTAAAGGTATTGTCACCAAAGAAATATAAAAATACTTGCTTAGATATGATGTGTTTTAAGTTATGCTAAATTAGAAATGGAATATATGTTTTTGCGAACTCTTCAAAGAAGCGAAGCAAACACATATATTCCATTTCTATTATTTAGCAGTAAACTTAAAGCATGCTCATACTGCGAGTATTTTGATATTTCGATGCTGCACAATACCTTATAGGTTGCTATGCATTTTGGTAAGTCTCTACTACAAAGTCGAATTCATTAGGATCAGTTATTTCACCAAAGGAATCTTCTCGAATTCCAGGGTAGTAATATAATACTAATTTATCATTTGAATCTCTAATATTCTCTAATAGAATATATAAGTTGTCTAAAGAACAATCTTCAACAACTGCCAAAGCTTTATATTTTGAGGCCCTTCCGTTATCATTGTTAGTAAGGTCTAGTGTGAAATTTTCAAACTTTCTAACATTAACTCTTTCCTTGTCGCAGAAACAAATCATAGATGCATCCCTACAACTTGAACATTTTTTGAAATTACATTCAAAAGCACAGCTTAGGCATTCACAGTTAGAGCATTTCTCTAATTGCTTAAAAGTATCTCTGTTTTTTGTCTTAAAATCTTGTAGTAAGCCAATACTTGGATTAGATTTAAACATTGAAAATATAGATTTCTTTTTACAGTCAGCTTCAGCGGAATCTAATAGTTTAGTATACTCTTGAAGAACTGAAGCTTTAGTATAATATTTTCTGATTTTTAAATCTTCTTCTGATATGAAAGGAGAAATTTCGCTTATTGCATAAGCTATATCAGTATATATCTTTCCCCAGTATCTTCTTTCTTCATTAATAAAATCAATATCTTTATCATTATCCATCTGATCACCTAGTTGGTTTTGTATTTTGCTAATTCAAGATCTAAGTCAACTTCATCTAATTTTTCAAACTCACTATCAAAATTATCTAAATCTCTTAACTCACCTAATCCTTGAGCAAGTGATTCTTTTCTTTGAATTTTTCTTTCAATACTATCAATTTGTATTGAATTGCTCTTTGTTTGCACATTAGCAAGAACTTCATTAACCTTTTGAGATGCTTCAGCATTGGCAAATCTTGCAGCAGCTTCATCTCTGTAACTCCTAGTCTTTGTTATTTCTTCTTCTAAAGCGCGAAGATTTGCCTTTATTGTATCAGCTTGAGCTTTAGCATTATCATAGCTTGCTTGTAATGAAGTGATTTTTTTATCTGTTTCAACTTTCTTAGCTAAAGCTCTTTTAGCTAAATCTTCATTCCCTTTACTTAATGCTAATTTAACTTTTTGATCATAATCTTCAGATTCTTTTTTTGCAAGGATTAATTTTTTTTCGATTTCATGAGCGTTACCTAATATTTGAGCCGAGCTTAATTTAGCTTTGTTAAACTGCTCGTCCATATCTCTTAATTTTTGATCTAATAATTCAATTGGATTCTCCATTTCGTCCAAAGTGCTATTGACCTTTCCTTTTATCATATTTGACATTCTTGTAAAAATTCCCATATTAATACCTCCGAGTTTTTTATTATTTTCTTTTATTATTTAAATATTTTTTTATTATTATAATAGCTAGGATGAATATTCCAGCTAAAATTAAAGCATTTATTATAGAACTTGCAATGGAACCAAAATAAAATGGTCTATAAAAATATCCGCCTCCTCCACCGAAGAATGGCCAGAAAGAACTTCTGGATGAACCGGTATTATTATATGTTTGAGTATTATTATTATTATTATTATTATTATTATTATTATTATTATCCTTTGTATTTGAAGAGTCATCAGTTTTGCTCTTATCGGTCGAAGAATATGAACCACTACTAAATCCTTTTGCAGCACCATTACTTGTGGACGATGTACTTGAATCAGATTTACTAGAGGTGCTATCACTACTGCTTGAAAAGTTTCCAGATTTAAAGCCCTCGCCACTTTTTGAACTAGTAGAATCTTTAGTTGTACTTGTAGAGGATTTGCCAGATGAACTAGAACCACTAAAAGATCCTGAACTAAATCCGCTACTCGATTTTGAACTGCTAGAACTAGATTTGCTACTACTAGAACTTGATTTACTGCTAGATTTAGCAAAAGCAATTGTATTATTAGTTGGTATATTCATGCCCATAAATGATAAGGCATCTAATGGTAAATTAGAAAATGTAAATATAAATGTTAGAAAAATAGTTAAAACATATTTTCTAGTAATCTTATGAATAGTGATCACCCCTTTAAAGATTATGTATTTATTATATTAAAAAGCGTCCTTATACACAATATGGAATAAGAACGAAAAAAGACTAAAAAAGATTACTAGAGTTATATATCCTTGCTAAAGGTTATGATATCTCTTTAATAATAGTTTTTTTAAACTTTTTAAAAGGTATTTAATACTATTTGTGTTTAAATATGATTAAATATATATCATAATTATATTCTAAGTAAAAGAACTATACTTGTATATTATTTTTTATTAGGCTAATATTGTAAGTAGAGTAAATTATATATTAAGGAGTGATTGTTAATGGCTAATGAAGAAATGAGCATGAGTGAACTTTTGAATAATTATGATGTA
Source organism: Clostridium chromiireducens (assembly GCF_002029255.1). GTDB lineage: Bacteria > Bacillota > Clostridia > Clostridiales > Clostridiaceae > Clostridium > Clostridium chromiireducens. The sequence goes on along the minus strand of NZ_MZGT01000026.1, from coordinate 19,107 downwards.
AAAAGGCTAAACAAAGGGGACATTTTAAAGGGAAAAGTAATCGATGTAAATGATAAGGAAGTTTCAGTTAATATAAACTATGCATTTGATGGATTGATATCTAAAGAAGAGCTGTCAGTAGATGAAAAAGATCCTAGAGAAGTAGTTAATAAGGATGATGAAATCGATGTATATGTATTATCCCCTAATGATGGAGAGGGATACGTTGAACTTTCATTAATAAGAGCAAGACAAATTAAAGAAAAAGAAGAATTAGTAAAATATTTCAAAGATCAAAAAAATATTTCTGTTAAAATCAAGGAAGAAACTAAAGGTGGAGTAATTGCCTACTATGGAAATGTTAGAATTTTTATTCCTGGATCACTTGTAAGTAGAGAAAGAATTGAACTCAGCACTTTAATTGGAAGAGAACTTGATGTTAAAATTACAGAATTAGATTTCAGAAATAACAAGGTAGTAGCTTCGAGAAGAATAATTGAAGAAGAAGAATATAATAAAAATAAAAAAGTTGTTTGGGATAGCTTAGTTGAGGGCGAAAAGAAAAATGGTGTTGTTAAGAAGTTGGTTAAATTTGGTGCGTTTGTAGATATTGGAGGGTTAGAAGGTCTAATTCATATTTCAGATTTATCTTGGGAAAGAGTTAACAAGCCAGAAGATGTTGTTAAGGAAGGTGACAAAGTAGAAGTATTTATAGGTAAGGTAGATAAAAAGAATGAAAGATTATCATTAATATTAAAGGACGTAAATAAAGAGCCATGGACAGTGCATAGCAGCGATATAAAAGTAGGGGATATACTAGAAGGTAAAGTTGTACGTTTAACATCATTTGGCGCGTTTGTAGAATTATTTGATGGAATAGAAGGTTTAGTACATATAACAGAGATAACTGACGACCATATTGCAAAATCTTCCGATGTTCTAGAGCTTAACCAAAAAGTAAAGGTTAAAGTATTAAACTTTAATAAAGAAGATAAAAGGATATCTTTAAGTATAAAAGAGGCTGTTGAAACTAATAATGAATATCTTAATTATGTTGATAATGCTGATAATGCAGGAACATCTCTTGGAGATTTACTTAAAGGATTTAAATTTGAATAATTATTTTGAACTATGTCATTTTTGTGAGTAATAAAAAATAAGTATGGAAAAATCCATACTTATTTTTATTACAAGATAGTTAAAAATTAAAGTTTTTCAATCTTTAACATATTAGTTCCACCTGTTTGAGTTGTTGGCATTCCAGCAGCAACAATAATATCATCTCCAGGCTGTGTGAAGTTTAAATCAAATACAGTATTTTTAGCTTCAGTTAATATTTCATCTGTAGAGTTAAACATTTTACAAGGCATTGGGAATATACCGAAGTTTAGGCTTAAGCTCTTACGTACTTGCTCGTAAGGTGTGATAGCTATGATCGGAGCTTTAGATCTATATCTTGAAAGTAATCTTGCTGTAGCTCCACTCTTAGTAGCAGCAACGATAGCTTTTGCATGTAAGATGTTCGCAGTTCTACATGCAGAATAACTTATTGCAGCAGCATAATCAGTAAGAGAAGGTTCCCTTAATCTTGCTGTTAAGTGATCATAATCTAAATATTCTTCAGCCTCTTGAGCTATTTTAGACATTGTTTTTGCAGCTTCTATAGGGAAGCTTCCAGAAGCACTTTCACCACTTAGCATTATTGCATCAGTACCATCAAAGATAGCGTTACAAACGTCACTTGCTTCAGCTCTAGTTGGAAGTGAATTTCTAATCATTGAATCAAGCATTTGAGTTGCAGTTATAACAACTTTACCTGCTTCATTACATTTTTTAATTATCATTTTTTGGATTATAGGAACTCTTTGAATTGGAATTTCAACTCCCATATCTCCTCTGGCAACCATTACAGCATCAGTAACATCGATGATTGAATCTATGTTATCCACACCTTCTTGGTTTTCTATCTTAGCAATTACTTTTATATGCTCACCATGATTTTCTTTTAAAACTTTTTTTACATCTAGTATGTCACTAGACTTTCTTATAAAAGAAGCAGCTATAAAGTCAACGCCCATTTTGCATCCGAATTTAATATCTTCAACATCTTTCTCAGTAATAGATGGTAATTTAATTACTACATTAGGAACATTAACGCCCTTATGATTTTTTATTTCTCCACCAACTACAACTTTAGTGTGAATTGTTTTACCCTCAACTCCAGTAACTTTAAACTTTAAAAGTCCATCATCAACTAGAATTTTTCCGCCAACTTTGATGTCTTGATAAAGAACATCATATGAAATAGAGCATCTTTTTTCATCTCCAAGGATTTCTTTCCCACAGATAAACTCAAAATCATCACCTTCGTGAAGAGTTACGCCATCATTTACGAAATTATGTGTTCTGATTTTAGGTCCTTTTATATCAAGAACTATAGCAGTTGCAGATTTCATTTCTTTACTTAAACGTTGGATTAATTCTATTTTCTCTTTGTGTGATTCATGTGTACCATGAGAGAAATTTAATCTTGCAGCGCTCATCCCGATTTCAATAAATTTTCTTAATGTTTCTTCGTTATCACTAGCTGGACCAATAGTAAAAATCATTTTTGTTTTTTGCATATAAACACCTCACATTAAAATTTTATACATTATACTTATAGTGTGTGAAATAATAAATCATAAAATAATAATAATATAAATATAGCAATATTTTATGATAAACTAAGAAAAAAGATATGTATAATGATATTTTATCACATAATTGGAGAAAGGAAGAGCAAAGTATGAAAATTTTAGAGAATATTACAGATGAGAGGATCTTCTATCACTTTAAGGAGATAAATAAAATACCTAGGGGATCGGGGAACGAAGAGCAAATAAGTAATTATTTAATTGAGTTTGGAAAGAAATTAGGATTAGAATGTATTCAGGATAAAGCTTTAAATGTCATTATAAAAAAGCCGGCCTCAAAGGGATATGAAAATTCACCAACGGTAATAATTCAAGGTCATATGGATATGGTATGTGAAAAGAATAATGATAAAGTTCATGATTTCACAAAAGATCCAATAGGTTTTATCGTTAAGGATGATTATATATATGCTGACAATACTACCCTTGGTGGAGATGACGGAATTGCGGTTGCATACGCAATGGCAATATTAGAAGATAATACAATAGAACATCCATCCATTGAAGTGTTAATAACTACAGATGAAGAATCTGGAATGAGTGGAGCTAGAGCTGTACAAAGGGAACATCTTAGCGGAAAGATTGTACTAAACTTAGATTCAGAAGAGGAAGGAATGCTTTGGGTTAGTTGTGCAGGTGGAATCAGGACTCAATCTACACTACCAATTGATTGGATAAATAAAAAAGAAAACACAAAAGAATTTATTCTTGAAGTTAAGGGATTAAAAGGTGGTCATTCAGGAGCAGAGATTCATTTAGGAAGAGGAAATGCTAATAAGATAATAGGAAGACTACTAAGAGAAATATCCAAAGAGGTCGGCTTTAATTTGATTTCACTAAATGGTGGAGCAAAAGATAATGCTATTCCAAGAGAAGCTACAGCTGTTCTCTCAATTGATGAATCAAAAGAAAAAGAATTAGTTGAAATTAAAACACGAGTATATGAAGAGCTTAAAAATGAATTTGGTAAAAAGGATCCAGGTTTGGAAGTAGTATTATTAGAAACTGATGTAAAGGCAGAAAAAGTATTTTCAGATGATACTACAAGTAAGGCGATCAGCCTATCTTATCTATATCCAAATGGAATAAATACAGTTAGTGCTGAAATAGAAGGATTAACTGAAAGTTCAACTAATCTTGGAGTAGTTATAACTAATGATAATGATATAGAATATCACAGTGCAGTAAGAAGTTCTGTACGCTCGTTAAAAGCAGAGATAGTTGAAAGGAATAAATGTTTGACTGAAGTTTTAGGGGGAACATTTACATCTAGTTCAAGTTATCCGGAATGGCCATATAAAGCAGATTCGAAAATAAGAGATATATGTAAAGAAGTATATTCAAGAATGTATGGAAAAGAACCGGAGGTTGTTGCTATTCATGCTGGACTAGAATGCGGGATACTTAAAGAAAGATTAGGAGACCTTGACATGATTAGTTTTGGGCCAGATATATTCGATATTCATACACCAAATGAACATATGAGTATATCATCTGCTCTTAGATGCTTTGAATACTTGTTAGAGGTTCTAAAAGAAATAAGAGAATAAAATAGTCATATAGTGTATAAGAGTGTTATGTAATAAGAAAATGGTAATAAAGCTAACTATTGATTTTATCTATTAAGATAAGATTTATGGTTAGCTTATTATTTTGTGGGGAAGTACCATATAAAAGATATAAGGAATAGAAGAAAATATAGGGAAATGAACGAATTATGTATGGCAAAAAATAAACTAAAAAGTCTGAAAATTATAAATTTACAGTAAATTGGCATTATTAAGAGAAATAATGAGAATGATGAAGATAATTTATTGTAAATAAAGATAAAAAAGTGTTAATAATTTGACCTATATCCAACTTATTAATATACTAAGAACATGTTTGAAAAATTAGAGGCGATATATAAACAAAAATGAAAATGTTTTCTAAATAATATAAATTAGGTCATGGAGAGGAAATAGAGATGAAAAATAAAAAATATGTTCTTAAAAAATGCATGATTACAGCTTTTGTTTTTTTAGGATTTTGTTTTATTAACACTCAAAATGCTAAAGCGGATACTACGCTAACTACTAGCAAAGGAATTACTCTTAAGACTAGCGAACTTAAAACAACTAAAGTGATTCAAGTACCTTCTGATTCAGGAGTAACATCAGATGATAATGATAAGGTTTCAAGGGGCGCTATTAGCAAAGGAACTGAGGTTGTTAATTATGCATATAAGTTTTTAGGAAAGCCATATGTTTATGGAGCGGCTGGCCCAAATGCTTTTGATTGTTCGGGATTAACGCAATTTATATATAATAAGTTTGGAGTTAACATATCTCGAACTACATATACTCAAGTAAATGAAGGAATTAAGGTTAATAGGAATGAACTTAGAGCAGGGGATTTAGTATTCTTCAATACAGAAGGGTCTATCAGTCATGTGGGAATTTATATTGGGAACGGGGAATTCATACATGCACCGAGATCTGGAAAGCCAGTAATGGTAAGCTCGTTATCTGATGGGTATTACTCTCAAAGGTACGCAACAGCAAGAAGAATATTAAATTAATCTATTAATAAATAATATTTTATATGAAGAGCAGATACTTGTATGTATTTGCTTTTTTTATTGATTATAAAAAGTACAATTTAGTAATAAATCTTAAATTATTTAACATAACTCATATATGTGTAACTTTTCGAATAAATATATTGTATAAGAGTATAAGAAGGAGGGATACTATGAGATACACAAGATATGAGTATAAAAGATCTAATAAGATAAAGTTTTTATGTAGTATTGCACTTATTGCGGGGGTATCAATAGGTGGCGGATTATATTTAAGTAACGTTATTTTTAATGGAAAAGAAATTCAAAGTAATAGTAGTAATTCAGGGTATTCAACTGATGTGAATTATGAAAGTAATATTCAAAATATTGTAGTATTACAATGTGGATATTACTCTAAGGAGGAAAATGCCAAGGAATTAGTTAATTCAATTTCGAAATATTGTCAACCGTTTATAGTCGAGGAAGATGGAAAGTTTAGAGTGCTTGCAGGTATATATAAGGAAGATGATGGATTAAAAAAAATTGAAGAATTTAAAAATAATAATATTGATGTTGCTAAAGTGAGTTTAAATATATCCAAGGATAATGTTGATAATAAAAAAATACTTGAAATCATAGATGGCTTTCTTACAGTTAGAAATAAACTACAAGATAATGGGGTAAAAAGTATAAAAACAGCAGAATTTAAAGAATGGGCAGATAAAATTTTAAATGATAATGGTAGCAATAAATCTGAAAAGTTAAACTATATTGAGAGTTATATAAAGAATTTACCAGATGAAATAGATAAAACAAATAGTGACACTAACATTCAGCAATTATATAAATTAATTAAAAATTAAAGAAATAGATAAGAATTATTACAACTAAATTACATTTATATAAAAAAACTTATAACTTGGTGTAACACACTTGTTTAAGAACATCTTAAATGATAAACTATATGGTGTAGAAATGATTTATTTCAGTATGATCATTTCTATGCCTTTTTAATTAAATAAGTTTTTTAGTTAAAAAATTAACATGTCTATAATACATATAATTTGTCAATAATATATGTATATTCTTTATTTTAGGATGTGAATTTATGAAAATAGTATTAGCTTCTGCGTCTGAACGAAGAGTAGAACTTTTAAATAGGTTAATTAAAGAATTTGATATAATCGTTAGTGATTTCGATGAAGATAAGGTTCTTTTTGAAGGATCAATAGATAGATATGTTAAAGAGATAGCTTTAGGAAAGGCAATGCATGTTAAGAAGAAACTAAATGAGGATGCAATAATAATAGCTGCAGATACAATAGTTACATTAGATAATAAGTTACTTGGTAAACCAAAGGACGAAGAAGATGCCTTTAATATTATAAAATCACTTCAAGGCAGAAAACATTTAGTTTATTCAGGAATTGTTGTCATGAATACAGCTAAAAATGTAATCAAGGAGGAAAGTTTAGCTACTGAGGTTACTTTTTCCGAGATAAGTGATAATGAAATATTAGAATACATAAAAACAGGTGAGCCTTTAGATAAGGCAGGGGCTTATGGGATTCAAGGTATAGGTGGAATATTTGTTGAGGAAATAAAAGGATGTTATTATAATGTTGTTGGACTTCCATTAAACAAATTAAAGTCTATGCTAAAAGCAGTACAATAAAGTTTAGGGGATAGGGTATCATATATGTGGAGGTAGTATATTAATGAATAATAGCCTTAAGATTAAGGATATACCACAACATGAAAGACCTAAGGAAAAATTATTAACATACGGGGCAGAGAGTTTAAGTAATTCTGAATTGCTAGCAATTATACTTAGAACTGGTACTCAAGGAGAAAATGTACTTCAGTTAAGCAGCAGACTTTTATCGGAACTAGAAGGATTAGATGGAATTTTAAATTCAAGCATTAATGATATTACATCAATTAAAGGAATTAAGGGAGGAAAAGCTTCACAAATTTTAGCTTTATCTGAACTGTTTAAAAGATTTAGAACATTAAAGGCGATTAAAAATGATATTAAGATTACATCACCGAAAGAACTAGCGGATCTTATTATGGGAGAAATGAACGATTTGACTCAGGAAGTATTAAAAGTTGTACTCCTGAATACAAAAAATGTGATTATTGGAACTAAGGATGTTTTCAAAGGTAGCTTAAATACATCAGTTGTTCATCCAAGAGAAATCTTCAAACAAGCAATAAATAAAAACAGTGCATCTATAATTATATGCCACAACCATCCATCAGGTGATCCAACACCTAGTAAAGAAGATATAAATATTACATTAAGAATTAAAGAATGTGGAAATATTATAGGAATTCAACTAATAGACCATATTATAATAGGAAATAATAAATTTGTTAGTCTCAAAGAACGAGGACTGATATAGAATTGGAAGGGGAAAAAATAAATGGGATTTTTTGGATCAGGAAAAGATATGGGGATAGATTTAGGAACAGCAAATACTTTAGTGTTTGTAAAAGGTAAAGGAATAGTTTTAAGAGAACCATCTGTTGTTGCAATGAACACTATGACTAAAAAGACACTAGCAGTTGGATCAGAAGCTAAACTTATGATAGGTAGAACTCCTGGAAATATAGTAGCTATAAGGCCGTTAAAAGATGGAGTAATTGCAGATTTTGATACAGCTCAAACAATGATGAAGAGTCTAATAGAAAAAGTATCAACTAAAAATGCATTTAAAAATCCGAGAATAATAGTTTGTTATCCATCAGGAGTTACAGAAGTTGAGAAAAGAGCTATTGAAGAAGCTACAAAACTTTCAGGAGCTAGAGATGTTATTTTAATGGAAGAACCAATGGCAGCAGCTATTGGAGCTGGACTCCCAGTAAGTGAACCAACAGGAAGTATGATAGTTGATATTGGTGGTGGTACTACTGAAGTGGCTATTATTTCTTTAGGCGGTATAGTAACTAGTAAATCACTTAGAATAGCTGGCGATGAATTAGATCAATCTATAATATCTTATATTAAGAAGGAATTTAACTTAATGGTTGGAGAAAGAACCGCTGAGCAAGTTAAAATGGAGATTGGATCAGCTTATAGAACGTCAGAAGAGGAAATGGTTATGGAGATAAAAGGAAGAGATATGATAACAGGGCTTCCAAAAATCGTTGAAATATCAGAAACTCAAGTTAGAGAAGCATTAAAAGAGCCTGTGTATGCTATTATAGAATCAATTAAGACTACATTGGAAAAAACACCACCAGAACTTGCGGCAGATATAATGGAAAAAGGAATTATGCTTGCGGGCGGTGGAGCTTACCTTAGAGGATTAGACGTATTAATAAACAAAGAAACAAACATGCCTGTACATATTGCGGAGGCACCTCTTGATTGCGTAGTACTTGGAGCAGGGAAGGCACTAGAAGATTTTGATAAAATTAGCAGAGATCAAAGAGGTTAGTATATGAAGCTTCTTAGAAATAAACTGGCAGTAACTATTATAGTACTGTCAGTTAGCTTTTTGGGATTAATAGTTTATACTGTAAAGAAAGAAAATAGAAGTATTATTGAAAGTGGTGCCGGTAGTACTTTAAACCCTGTACAAAGTCTACTATATAGTGGAACAAATAGAATAAAAGAAACCTTGGATTTTTTCTTAAACTTTTCAGAAGTGAAAGCTCAAAATAAAGAATTAATTGAAAAAAATCAAGAGCTTGAAAGTAAGTTAAGTACTTATTCAGATTTAAAAGAAGAAAATGATAGGCTAAGAGGAATACTAAATTTTACAGAAGAAAGAAACAATTATAATTATATACCATGTGACATTATAGGATACAGTGGCGGAAACTTTTTGGATGGGTATATAGTTAATAAGGGTAAAAATGCTAATATACAAAAAGGTATGATTGTTATAGCGGCACAAGGTCTGGTGGGACAAGTAACCAGTGTAGGAGAAAATTGGAGTATAGTTCAATCTTTGGTTAACGAGAATATAGCAGTAAGTGTTATGGTTGAAAGCACTAGAGATGCAACTGGTTATTTAAAGGGCTTTAAAGACAGTAAAAATAGAAACTTAGCCAAAGTATATGATTTACCAATGGATTCAGAAGTTAAAGAAGGCGACGTGATAATGACTTCTGGAGTAGGTATGCTTTATCCAAAAGAAATTAGAATTGGAGAAGTAATTTCGGTTGAAGAAGATAAGGTAAAAGTAATGAAGAGTGCAGTTGTAAAGCCATATGTTGATTTTAATAAATTAGAAGAATTATTTATTGTCTCTCCGAAAGATACGAGAGAAATTAAGTATAATTAGAGGTTTATAAATGGAAAAATTAATTATTATTTTAGTTTCTATTGGGTTAGTTATATTAGATAATTCTTTAGTTCCCTTTTTTTCAATTAAGGGCGCATATCCAAGCCTATTATTTACATTTGCTATCGCTTTTTCATTAATAAATGGTAAAGAAAAGGCAGTTTTTATAGGGGTTATAAGTGGAGTGCTTCAAGATATTTTCTTTTTCAATGGATTTGGGGTTAACTCTTTGCTAAATTTATTTTTATGTTTATTAGCGAGTCTTATTGGAGCGGGAATAATAAAGAATAAGAGATTGATACCTGTTGTTTCTATTTTTTTTATTACAATAATCAAATATATGGGTATACTCACAATATTTTATATATTAAGAATTAATATAGAATTCAGCAGATCTATAGCTATGGGTATATATAATTCAGTAGTAATGTTTTTTGTTTACAAGTTAGTAATGAATATTTATGATGATGAATATTCAAAACAAAGGTGGAGGTTTAAATGATAGTAAATAAACCAACAAATAAAAAGAAAAAGAAAATCTCTAGATATACTGTTTTATGTATTATTATGGGTATTATATTTGGAGCTATCACTTTACGGTTAGTATATATCCAAGTGTTTAATTATGAAGAATATAAGGAAAAGGCTAACGTAACATCAACAAGATTTGCAGCAGATAAAGCTCCACGTGGAAAAATATATGATGACAAAGGTAATATATTGGCGACCAATATTCAAACCTATACTCTTACATATACAAAGACAGATGATGCAGAAAAACAATTTTATACAACGATGAAAGAACTCTTTAAAATATTAGATGAGAATGGAGAAAAGATTCAAGATACATTACCATTAAAAATTGATAGCAATAATAATGTATATTTTGAGTATAAAACTAACGATAAAGATTCCCAAAATGCAGAGGAGTTAAGGTTCAAAAAAGATAGAGGATTAAATGATACTCTAAAGAATAAAATGTTTAAAGATGTTGAAGAGCTATCTGATACTCAAAGTACAAAGTTAGATGAAGCACTTTTGAAAATTACACCAGAAGAAGCATTTTATGAGCTAGTTAAAACCTACAATTTAATTGGGCTTGTCGATCCAGATTATAATGCAAAGGATAAAAAGAAGATCTATTTGAATATGTCTGGTAAAGAATTAACTGATTTGATTATAAAAGGTGGATATTCTTTAAATGATATTAGAGAATTTATGGTTATAAAAGATTCCATAAAAATGCAAAGTTTTAAAGGTTTTAGGACTGCTACAATTGCAGGAAATATTAAGAGAGATACATCACTGGTTGTAAGGCAAAAGCTTAGTGATTTTCCAGGAATAGATGTTAGTTTATCACCAATAAGATATTATCCATATAATAATTTAGCATCTTCTGTTTTAGGGTATGTAACTTCAATTAATGATACTCAAAAAGAAAAATATGAACTTAAAGGATATGATATTTCATCAGATCTAATAGGGGCGACGGGTATAGAATCAGCATTTGAAGAGCAGTTAAAGGGAGTTAAAGGTGGAACAACTGTTAAAGTTAACTCTCAAGGAAGAGTAACTCAGGAGTTGTTTAAACTTGAATCTTACCCAGGAAATGATGTTCATCTTACAATAGATAGGGATGTCCAATATGCAGCAGAACAAGCTTTAGTTGATGGAATTACAAATATAAAAAATAATGTGATAGATGAGAATGGAAATAGGTTTTTAAATGCAACAAGAGGAGCTTTAGTTGCCGTTGAAGTTAAGACGGGAAGAATATTATCTTTAGTAAGTTATCCAAATTTTAATCCAAATTTATTTACTGTTCCGGGGCAATTAACGCCAGAAGAAAATAGGCAATATTTTAATCCTGACCTAGATTCATTTGGAAAAGAATTTATACAAAGGATGGGATTAAATAAGACTGTTGATGATTTATTTCCTCTAACTAAAAATGGTTCTAGAACAGACCAATATGATTTATATCCAAGTCAGTTTTATAATTATGCAACTATGTCACTAATTCCACCAGGTTCTACATTTAAACCACTTACTGCAGTTGCAGGAATAGAATCAGGTGCAATAGATGGTGGCACAGTCATTGTGGATAGAGGTAAATTTACTGAACATCCAGAGGTTTTTGGTAAGAGTTTCGCACCAGGAGGGATAGAAGCTGCCACTGGGCCAACAACTTTAACAAGAGCCATAGCGGAATCAATTAACTATTATTTTTATGAAACTGCCTATAGGATGTATATGCAAAATGGCGGATTAGGTAGTATCGGAGCATTAGATTCTATTGCAAAGTATGCCTGGCAGTTTGGTCTTGGCGTTGATCCTAATAGTAAAGAAAAGGCTTCAACTGGTATAGAAATTGGGGAAAAATTTGGGCAGACTTATAATTTTAAGTCATGGAAAGATAACTCCATAGCATTTGCCAAATTCAATTTAGTAGATTTTTTAGAAAAAGGGAATTATAATGGTGCAACTTTTATACCATTTGATATAAGAACTTCAGATGATGATAATGAAGAAGTAAAAAAATCGAAACAAGCAATTAAAGATAAGGTTATTGAAAATCTGAATAAGGTTGGTACTGAAGAAAAGTTAACTGGTCATGACGCATTTGCCAAGGAAATTAAGGCAGATGTAAAAAATATAATGGAGCATTCTGAAAAATACAAAAAGAATGTTGCAGATTCAGGGCGTAATTTTAATATAGAAAATCAGATATCTATGGTAGCAGAAGTTATAGCTCAATTTACAATTAATGACCAACCAGGAGAAATAAAGTCACCTGCTCAACTTGTTTATGCATCAATAGGGCAAGGTATGAATAACTTTACACCATTACAGTTAGTGTCGTATATTTCAACACTTGCTAATGGAGGAACAAGATACAAACTTCATTTAGTTGATAAAATTACAGATAATGATGGAAAAGTAATACAAGAATTTAAACCAGAAGTATTAAATTCTGTTTCAATTTCAAAGGCAGCTCAAGAGGCAGTTAAGCAAGGTATGACAGCTGTTAATAATGAAGAAGGTGGTACGGCTAGTACCGCTTTTGCAGGATTTCCAATTAAGACAGCAGGTAAGACTGGTACAGCTGACTTTTCTACAGATCAAAGAGAAAAAGGGAGATCACCGTATGCAACATATGTGAGTTATGCTCCCGCTGATGATCCAGAAATAGCTGTGGTTGCTGTAGTATTTGATGGAGGACATGGAAGTGGTATTGCTTCTGCGGTAAAAGCTGTTTACGATGCTTATTTTAAGGATAAGTTATTAAAAGAGTATCCTAATTATACATCAGCATCAGAATCATTTAAAAAGTATGTTGTAGATAATCCATATAATAAAAATACAAATAATTCTCAAGGAAATACTCAAACTGAAAAAGATGTAAATACAAGTGCAAATACTGGGATTAAAACAAACTAGAAATGAAATAATAAAAATATGGTTTATGTTAATTAGTAAAAGGTTAATAAATAATTAAATAGATATCTCTATTAGGCATACAACGAGTAAATGTTGTACAAATTAAGCCTGATAGAGATATTTTTATGAATAAAATTAGTTTAGTGGGAGGAAAGTAATGAAATACAATAACATTCTAAAAGGAAAATTTATATCAAGGCCCAATAGATTCATTGCTAACGTAGAAGTTAATGGGATAGTTGAAGTTTGTCATGTTAAAAATACGGGCAGGTGCAAAGAACTACTAACTCCTAATGCAACAGTTTTTGTACAGGAACATAACAGTGTTAAGAGGAAAACTAAGTTTTCTCTTATAGGAGTAATAAAAGAGAACAGAATAATTAATATGGATTCTCAGGTAACAAATAAGGTTGTTCATGAGTGGATATTAAAAGGCAATTTATTTTCAGATGTTACTTTAATAAAACCAGAAGCTAAGTATGGTAACTCAAGGTTTGATTTTTATGTTGAAACGGAAACCCAAAAAGCTTTTATCGAGGTAAAAGGAGTGACGTTAGAAAATCGGGGGATTGTTAAATTTCCAGATGCACCTACAGAGAGAGGTGTTAAACATATTAAAGAACTTTGTGAGTGCATGACCGAAGGATATGAAGCTTATGTCATATTTGTAATACAAATGAAGGATGTTTTGCATTTTGAACCTAATGATGATACTCATAAAGAATTTGCAGAAGTGCTAAAATATGCAAAGGGATATGGTGTTAATATAATCGCTGTTGATTGCGATGTAGAAGAAGATAGCATTAATATAAGAGATTATGTTGAAGTTATTATATAGTTGTCCCAGGAATGGTATACATGGTTATCATATTGTTAGTTATTTATCTTCTTTTGTAAAATTTAATCAAAAATTATTGAAAGATATATACAAAAATAGTCAGTATAATGATATAATTTTAAAGAGGTTGCCATTTTCAAAAGAATTAACTATTTTAACCTGCAAAATTCATTGGAGGTAATCAATGTATAATAATGATGGTATTTTAATAAAAGGAAATAAAGATGGAATAAATACAACCATTAACATGAATAAATTTGCTTGCTTTGAAGATATGATGTTAGTGTTAATCAAAAAGCTTTCCAAAGGAAAGCATTTTTATAAAGGAACAACATTAATTTTAAGGATAGATTTAAAATCAATTAACAAGAAAGAAGTAGAAGTTCTTAAACAAGAATTGTTAACTAAAATAGGATTAAAAGATATTGTTTTGGAAGATTTAGAAAAAGAAATTGAACAAGTAGGCGAAAAAGAGGCTAGAGTATTTTTGGGAGTATATGAAGGAAAAACAAAATTTATAAGAAAAACAGTTAGAGGCGGAGAATGCATAAACTATCAAGGTAACATAGTTATTGTGGGAGATATAAATAGCGGGGCAGAAGTCTATGCCGCAGGAAATGTAATTGTTTTAGGACGTATAAAAGGCAAGGTAAGTGCAGGAACTAATGGAAATGCAAAAGCTGTAATAGCAGCATTTTTGTTACAGCCGGAAATGTTACGGATTGCTGATATTATAGCAATGCCTCCAGATGATATTGAAAAGCCAAGCTATCCAGAATTAGCAAAAATAAAGGATGGATTAATAATAGTTGAACCGTATTTGCCAAATAAATATATATATTAGAATGTCGGAGGGATTTATAAATGGGAGTATCTATTGTAGTAACGTCAGGTAAAGGTGGTGTTGGAAAAACAACTACTACAGCTAACATAGGAACAGCTTTAGCATCATTAGGAAAAAAAGTAGTTGTTATTGATGGTGATACAGGACTAAGAAATTTAGATGTATTACTAGGATTAGAGAATAGAATAGTTTATACAATAATCGATATTATAGAAGGAAGATGTAGATTAAAACAAGGGCTTATAAAAGATAAAAGAATTTCTAATCTATTTCTTTTACCTACTGCGCAAACTAAAGACAAAGATGATATAAGTGCTCAAGATATGCTAAAAATAGTGAATGAATTAAAAGAAGAATTCGATTATGTACTGATAGACTCGCCTGCTGGTATTGAGCAAGGATTTGAGAATGCTGTAATTGGTGCAGAAAAAGCAATAATAGTAGTAAATCCAGAAATCACATCGGTAAGAGACGCGGATAGAGTTATTGGCAAACTTGATGCAAAAGGGTTAGAAGATCATTCAGTAATTGTTAATAGATTAAATTATGAAATGACTAAAAATGGAGATATGCTTGATGTATCGGATATTATTGAAACTCTTTCAATAGAATTACTTGGAGTAGTACCAGATGATAAGAATGTAACTGTTTCAACGAACAAAGGGGAGCCAATCGTATTAGAGGAAGGGGCTTTTGCTGGACAGGCATTTAAAAATATTGCCAGAAGAATCATAGGAGAAGAAGTTCCTTTAATGAATTTACATATAGAAGATCATCAAGGATTTTTTAGCTCCTTAAAAAAGCTATTTAAGCGCAATTAGAGGAGGATAATAAGATGGGGTTTTTTAAAAGTTTAAATAGTAAGCCAACACCTAAAGAAGTTGCTAAAGATAGGTTGAAATTAATTCTTATTCATGATAGGGGAGAAATAGCTCCGGAAATTATTGAGAAGATAAGGGAAGAAATCCTTGAAGTTATTTCCAAGTATATTGATATACAGGTTGATGACGTTGAAATATCTGTAAATAAGAATGGCGATGAAGAGGGAGAAAATACGTCTGCACTTATTGCTAATATACCTATTAAAAACATTAGAGGAAGATAAGGTAGATTTACATAATATAAAGGTATTGAGAAGAACTTAAAGTGAGGTAATGAACAAAGAAAGAGAATACATATATGTATTCTCTTTCTTTGTTTGCTAGCGATTTCTTTAAGTGTTTCACAGATACACCTAAAGAATATATGAGTATTTCAGTATAAAGATGTAAATTATATTTCGGATGTTTTGCAACACATTTAAAAAGAAATATTTTGATGGATAATGATACTAGTATATTGCGAAATTATTACAAAATTATTATGTTTTATTTGTTATAAGTATTTGTTATGGAGAATGTAGTAATAATAATGTATAATTAAGATGAATTAAGTTATATAAAAATGTACTTTTAAATAATTCTTGGATATATAACTTGGAGGTGAGGTATTGTGTTTAGGCAGTTAAAATTGGATATTAGATTAATTAAGGAAATTGATAAAGGCATATTAATTTCTTTAATTCTGTTGATTTTATATGGTACATTAAATATATATCTGTGTACAAAGGGGGAATATGGATTAGCTTTTGCAGAAAAACAATTTTCTTGGTTTATGATATCTATGGTTGCTCTCTATTTTTTTATTGCTGTGGATTATGGAATTATATATAATTATGTGCCAATATTTTATTGGGGAATAGTTATACTACTTATATTAACTAAGGTACCTGGAATTGGTATTGTTGTCAATGGTGCCAGAGGATGGATTAACTTGGGAATAGGTAATATGCAACCATCAGAGTTTGCTAAACTTGGAATTATATTTATGATAGCTAAAACCCTTGAGGAGATGGACGGAAAGATAAATGAGGTGAAAAACTTCTTTATTTTAGCCTTTTATGCGATAGTGCCAGTAATATTTATTGTAACCCAACCTGATATGGGGATGAGTATGGTGTGTTTCTTTATAGTCTTGGGAATCTTTTTTACAATGGGACTGGATATGAAAATTATCGGTGGAGGACTAATGTCTTTAGTTCTAGCTATAGTAATAGTTTGGAACTCAGGACTTATAGAACCTTATCAGAAGGCAAGATTCACAGGATTCTTAAATCCAGCTGCTGATGATGCTAAGACAGGTTATCACTTAACTCAATCATTAATAGGAATAGGTTCAGGAGGGATTTTAGGAAGCAGACCATCATTAATGCTTGATGGGAATACAGGTTATGCATCACAAAATGTACCAGAAGTTCAGACAGATTTTATTTTTGCAGCAATAGCAGAACAATGGGGATTGTTAGGAGCGATATTGCTATTGGTTCTTTATGGATTTCTTATATATAGGATGATCTCTATAGCAAGAACTTCAAAAGATATTTTTGGATCAGTTATATGTACCGGAATAGTCTCATATTTTCTTTTTGCTATAATTCAGAATATAGGAATGACAATAGGCTTAGTTCCGATTACAGGTATAACATTGCCACTTATAAGTTATGGCGGCAGCTCGTTATTAACAACAGTTATTTCAATTGGATTTGTAATAAACATAGGAATGAGAAGAAAAAAAATAAATTTCTAGAATATCAGCAGCTTTTATTAAAGGCAGGATTGGAGAATTAATATATACTATGAAAAGTGTAAAGTAGAATTTCATAGTATGATGTTAAATACCAAGCCTGCTTTTATGCTTTTTATCATGCCATTTGTCACAATTTTACTCTCATAAATTTACTAGGCATAAAATATACTTTAATGATAATGAATTTAAAGGAGTGTATTATGAGCAGTTACAGAACAGCCTATGAAAATTATTATAAGAATATTAATAATACTTCAAAAGGAAAAAAAGATAAAAATAATAATAAACTTATGGGAAAAAAAGCTGATAATTATTTGGGGCCAAGATACGGCAATAGGATAAAAAATGATGAGCCATTTTCAAATATTATTATAAAAAGAGTGACTAGAGAATTAACAGGTGCTACAATCCTACTATTTTTTTTTGTGGGATTAAAATATGTTCCATCAGACCAAGTTAGAGATATGCATACTAAGTGTAAGCAATTATTGAGCCATAATTCTAACTATAATGAATATATTGAAGCATTTAATTCAGTACAAATAGGAAATATAAAAGGAAAAGATTTAAAGGTTGGAAATCTCACTACAGAAGATTTGAAAATAGAAAATTTGAAAATAAAAGCTCAGAATTTTGTTGAGTATTTGAAAAATAATAATGATGATATATCTTAGTGAAAATCTTAAATTGTATATAAGTATTATAAGTTAATACATATAAATTAAATACTTTTAAAGAAAATCTTTGTTTTGATTTCCATTTTTACTTGTAAATTGCAAATTGTTTTTATAAAGCAATATTATAGGGGTTAAGAATGAAAAAATGGTATATAGTATTAGTCTTAGAATTATCAATATTGATGTGGCTTGGAGATTTCAGCAGCTATATAGCTATAAGTTTCCTATGGGTAATATTGCATGAATTTGCACATATAGTGGTTGCAAGTAAATTTGGGTGCAAATTTAGCAGTGTAAATATTAGCATATTAGGTGCTAAAGCTGAATTAAGCGATATTGATGAATTAAATGAGAAGAAAAAATTGATTTTATATTTAGCTGGACCGTTTTTCAATATTTTTATGGCTATAGTTGCAAATTTTTTCTACAACTATTTTAGTTATGAGTATATAAAAGATAGTATAGTTATAAATTTATGCTTAGGTACATTTAATTTGTTTCCAGCGTATCCTTTAGATGGATCAAGGGTGTGTGAAATTTTATTAGCTAGGAAATTTTTATATAAAAAATCAAAGAAGATTACAGGAATATTTAGTTTCATCATTTCAGGAGTATTATTATTAATATTTATTATAATGATGTTGTTACATAAGGTGAATATAAGTTTGTTTCTTGCATCACTATTAATCATATACGCCACAATTCTCGAAGGGCAAAAAACCATGTATATAATAATGGGAGATATGATTAAGAAGGTAAGAAGGTTAAAAAAACATAATTACATAGAAAATAAATCTATTTCTGTGTATTATAAAAAAGGTTTAGTGAATGTATTAACATTAGTTGATAAGAATAAATTTAATAGTTTTTATGCTCTTAATGATGATATGGAACTACTCGGAATAATTCACGAGGATGAACTTATTAAAGCGTTAAAGGACTATGGAAATATAACACTCGAAGAATATATTAAAATAAGAAATATCGATAAGAAGAAAAACTTGTAGCTTTTAATTTTTTTATATATTGAGAAATATCAATATATTTCAATTTAGGCAGGATTTAAAAACAACTGAAAGACTATATAAATTATTCATAAAAGATAGAGTTAATAGTTATTATAAAAACGCCATTAACTCTATTTTTATTATATGGAAATCTATATAT
>NZ_MZGT01000025.1 GCF_002029255.1 Clostridium chromiireducens | reverse complement strand
GATGGCACAAATATGTAGGTCTTGATGGAGAAGTTATATCATTAGATACTTTTGGAGCATCAGGAAATGCAGAAACATTATTTAAACAATTTGGATTCACAGTAGAAAATGTGGTAGAAAAAGCAGTTAAAGTTGCAGGAAAGTAGTTTAACTAAAAAAGATTAATGTTAATGTTTGATCTGTAAATGTATGGAGTCTATTTGTTAGTTCTTCTAGCAGCAATATTATGAGAAAAAGTGTGTGTAAGAAAAGTAGTGTGAAATAAAGTAAAACTTATCTAGGGTCGTGACACTGTTAACTCCCGCTTTAATAGAAGATGGGAGTGTTACAGTGGCTAGACATCAGATAAAGATTGTATATAAAGTTTAAAATAGAAGAATTCAATAAAGGATACAGTATGTTTATAGGTTTTTACAATAAAAATACCTTGAAATTAAATGGGAGGAAAGACGAAGAGTATGGTTATTAAAAGTGTTACTGACAAAGAATTTAAAAAATATGGACAAATATTAAAGAACTATGACTGTACAGAAATAATCGAAAAAATGAAAAGTACTCCGCTACCAGAAGGAGTAATATACGAACCATCAATTAAAGAGCTTGAAGAATTAAGCATTGCTAAAGAATTACAAGATAGAGAATACGGAGAATTGCCAATACAAATAGGATATTGCAATGGTAACAATTATATGTTAAATGCAGTTGAGTACCATCGTTCATCTGAAATAAATATAGCAGTAACTGATCTTATCTTATTAATAGGTAGTCAACAAGATATTGAAGATGATTATTCATATGATACATCAAAAATTGAAGCATTTAAAGTTCCAGCAGGTACTATAATTGAAGTTTATGCGACTACACTTCACTATGCTCCATGCAATGCAAGTGAAGAAGGATTTAGATGTGTTGTAGTTTTACCTAAGGATACAAATCTAGCTTTAGAAAACAAAGTTGAAAAAGTTGAAGAAGATGCTTTACTTTTCGCTAAGAATAAATGGTTAATTGGTCACAAAGATACTGATCTAGGTGAGCAAGGAGCATTTATAGGTCTAGTTGGAGAAAATATACACCTATAAAAAGAGCGCGTTAGCGCAACCAAGATCATTTCACCTATAAAAAGAGCAGCTATGCTGCAATTCGGATCATTTGACTTATAAAAAGAGCAGCTATGCTGCAATTAATATCATTTGACCTATAAAAAAAGTGCGAAGCATAACAATGATCATATTACATTAAAGAAAAAGCGCTTTAGCGTAACCAAAATCAATTTGATTAAATATAAACTATAAGAAATTAAATAAACTATAAGAAATAATTAAATAAACTATAAGAATTTAATAAATAACTATAAGAATAAATTAAATAAACTGTAAAATAACGAAAAGATTAAAATAGATTAAATAAAAATGATAAAATGGAGGAATTTATTATGAATAATATACCACAAGTAAAATTAGGAATCGTTGCAGTAAGTAGAGATTGTTTCCCAATGGAATTATCAGAAAATAGAAGAAGAGCTGTAGTAGAAGCTTTTAATGGTGAAATTTTTGAATGCCAAACAACTGTTGAAAATGAAAAGGACATGAGAAAAGCTTTAGCAGAAGTTAAAGAAGCTGGAGTAAACGCATTAGTTGTATACTTAGGAAACTTTGGACCTGAAACTTCAGAAACTTTACTTGCTAAAGAATTTGATGGACCAGTTATGTTTGCGGCTGCATCTGAAGAAAGTGGAGATAATTTAATAGGTGGACGTGGAGATGCATATTGCGGAATGTTAAATGCAAGCTACAATTTAGCTTTAAGAAACATAAAAGCGTACATTCCAGAATATCCAGTAGGAACAGCTCCAGAAGTTGCAGGTATGATTTCTGAATTCGTACCAGTTGCAACAGCATTACTTGGATTAAAAAACTTAAAAATTATTGCTTTTGGTCCAAGACCTCAAGACTTCTTAGCTTGTAATGCACCAATTAAGCAATTATATAACTTAGGTGTTGAAATAGAAGAAAACTCAGAACTTGATTTATTTGCAGCATTCAATGCTCACAAAGATGATGCAAGAATTCCAGATGTAATAGCTAGCATGGAAAAAGAATTAGGTGAAGGAAACAAAATGCCTGGTATTCTTCCAAAACTTGCTCAATATGAAATTACATTATTAGATTGGATGGAAGAACATAAGGGTTCAAGAGAATACATTGTATTTGCAAATAAATGTTGGCCATCATTCCAAACACAATTTGGTTTTGTTCCTTGCTATGTAAACAGCCGTTTAACAGCTATGGGAATCCCAGTATCATGTGAAGTTGATATCTATGGTGCATTAAGTGAATACATCGGAACTTGCATAAGCCAAGATGTAGTAACATTACTTGACATAAACAATACAGTACCAGCTGATATGTATGAATCAGAAGTTAAAGGTAAATTTAACTATTCATTAAATGACACATTCATGGCATTCCACTGTGGTAATACAGCAGCTTGCAAATTAACATGCGGTGTTATGAAAAATCAAATGATCATGGCGAGAGCTCTTGAGCCAAATCAAGAACCAAATATAACAAGAGGAACACTTGAAGGAGATATTATCCCAGGAGATATCACATTCTTCAGATTACAAAGTAATGCAGAGGCTGAGCTTACAGCGTATGTAGCACAAGGTGAAGTATTACCAGTTGCAACTCGTTCATTTGGAGCTATAGGAGTATTTGCAATTCCAGAAATGGGAAGATTCTATCGTCACGTATTAGTTGAAGGAAGATACCCTCACCATGGAGCAGTAGCATTTGGACACTTTGGAAAAGCAATTTACAACTTATTTAGATACTTAGGAGTTAAAGAAGTTGGATTTAACCAACCAAAAGGTATGCTTTACAAAACAGAAAATCCATTTGCATAATTTAAACATTTGTTAAGCCTTAAATATTATTAATTAAGGGAAATTAGAAGCAAATATAACTTAGATTACTCTAATTAAAAAGACATTTTAGGCTGAAAGCAGACTTATCATAGCTTTCAGCCTTTAATTTATAAACTTAGTTAAAGTTAAAAGTAGAAAATACAATATTATTAAATAAAAATATACCTCCATAAATTAAGTGTTTTTAAAGAGAAACTATTTAACATGGAGGTTATTTACATGTGAAAAGGAATAATACTTATAAACTAAATATACCCCCACCTTTATACTTGAATTTAAGGTATGTATATAACCTGTGTTAATTATAGGGATAACAAATAGAATAAGTCTATTTGTGTACAAAGTAAATTTATTCAAATGTGAAGAAATTGAAGTTATTATCTAAAAGGTTTTATGAGTAAGATTACAAGAACATATAATATTATATATAAAAGATAAATTATTCAATGTTTATTAAACGTTACCAATGCTAATATATAAGAGTATCAAATATATAATAATTCTAGGGGGTAGAAAGGTATATGAATAAGAATTTAAAAAGGATAGCTTCAGTTATAATGACAGTGGCTATGGTTTCTACAGCGATGATTGGTTGCGGAAATAGTACGTCGCAGGCAAGTGGAGGAGCGGCGTCAGGGAAGACAAAATTAACATTATGGCATATTCAAACATCAACAGCAGCAGATGCAATTAAGGCCTCTGTAAAAAGGTTTATGGAAAAGAATCCTCAATATGAAGTAGAAGTTGTTGATCAGGTTAATGACTCTTACAAACAAAAATTAGCCATGGCAATGAGTTCAAATCAAACTCCAGATGTATTTATTCAATGGGGAGGATCAGGATTAATTGATTATGTAAATTCAAACAAAATTGCGGATCTTACAGACTTAATGAAAAAAGACAACTATAAAGATAAATTTATAGATGCTGGAATTAACCAATGTTCATACAATGGTAAAATCTATGCGGTACCAGTTGAAAACGTATCCGTTGCAGGTTTCTTCTATAATAAAGATGTTTTCGCTAAATATGGAATACAAGAACCAAAAACTATTTCTGAATTAGAAGCTGCATGCGATAAGTTAAAATCTAATGGAGTAACACCATTTGCTTTAGCTAATGCAACAAAGTGGACAGGTTCAATGTACTATATGTATTTAACAACTCGTTTTGGTGGACTTAATGCATTTGCAGATGCAGCATCAGGAAAAGGTAAGTTTGAAAATCCAGCATTTGAATTTGCAGGAAATAAGATTCAAGATTGGGTTAAAAAAGGTTACTTTATAGATGGATTTAATGGTATGGATGATGACAGTGGTCAAGCTAGACAAGCACTATATAAAGGTGACGCAGCTATGGATTTAATGGGATCATGGTTTACAGGTACAGTACTAGGTGAAAACCCAGATTTCATGAGTAAATTAGGATTCTTCGCTTTCCCAGCATTAGATGGTTCAAAAGAAGATCAATCACTTTGTGCAGGAACAGTTGGAGATAACTTATATTCAATTTCAGAAACATGTAAAGACAAAGAAGGTGCTTTTAAATTAATTCAATCATTATTAGATGATCAAGCGCTACAAGATCGTAAAAAATTAGGAAAAATTATTCCACTTAAAGATTTTAAACCAGATGATGCACTAACACAAAAAATTCTAGACACAGTAAATCAAGCAAAAGGAGTTCAATTATGGTATGACCAATACTTACCAGCAGAAGTTGCAGAAGTACACAAATCAACTTGTCAAGAAATATTTGGTTTAACTAAGACTCCACAAGATGCAGATAAAGAATTACAATCAGCTATGGATGCTTATAAAGCAAAAAATAAATAAGTATAGCAACATTAAAAAATAAGTTTGAGCTGTTGCATTATGTAAGAGTTTTGCAGCAGCTCAATAATTATTATAAAGGAGAGAGAAAAAGTGCAATCACAAACTAATAGTTTAGCTAAAAGACGTGCTGCCTCAACAAGAAATGCAGCAATCATATTTCTTGTTCCAGCATTTTTATTTCTAATAATATATATAGCATATCCAATTGTCTATTCTTTCAATTTAAGTTGCTATGATTGGAATGGATTTGCATCAAATAAGGCGTTTGTAGGTTTAAATAACTGGAAAGAACTTATTCTTGATGGTGTTTTCAGAAAAGCTTTCTTAAATAATATTATAATTATGGTTTTATCTATAATTGTTCAATTACCAATTGGTATAGCACTTGCAACCTTCCTAGATTTCGGTGGAAAAAAATTAAATGTGTTTAAAGTAATTTGGTTTATACCAATGTTAATGTCATCTGTTGCAATTGGTTATTTATTTAAATATGCATTAGATGCAAGTAGTGGTATAGTAACTGGTATATCAAAAGCATTGGGTGGACACTCAATAGACTTATTAGGGAACCCTAAAACAGCGCTATTGACCATCACTGTAGCAATATGCTGGCAATTTATCCCGTTTTATATGGTATATTTTCTAGCTGCATATAGCGGTATACCATCAGATTTATATGAAGCGGCGATTATTGATGGAGCTAAGAAAAGTCAATATTTTTGGAGGATAGCACTTCCATTAATGAAACCGGCTATTAAAAGTGCAATTGTATTATCAATGGTTGGATCATTAAAGTATTTTGATCTTATATACGTTATGACGGGTGGAGGACCAGGTAATGCATCAGAACTAATGGCAACATATATGTACAAAAATGCATTTTTATCTCAAAGGATGGGATATGGCTCTGCAATTGCATCAGGAATGTTCATTCTTATAACAATAATATCGTTAATTACAATTAAAACATTAAATAGAAAGGAAGATTGATTATTATGAAGCATAACTTATCAATACAAAAATTATCTATAAAGGCTATCGTGGGAATATTAGCAATAGCTTGGCTTTTTATTACAATAGTTCCTTTTATATTTATGTTACTTGCAGGGTTTAAGCAGCAATTTGAGATGCTTATGGGAAGTGTTTTCGATTTACCAAAAGGTTTATATTTGAAGAATTTCATTGATGTATTTAAAGGAAACATATTTATCTACTTTAAAAACAGTGTATTAGTACTTATAGTTTCATTAGCAATTCTACTATTCTTAAGCGCGTGCGCATCTTATCCATTAGCAAGATTCAAATTTAAGTTAAATAAACCAATTTATGCTATAATAGTAGCGTGTATGTCAGTACCAGTTCATGTAACATTGCTTCCTATATTCCTAATGACAACTAAGATAGGGTTATATGATAGTCCTTGGGCATTAATTGGACCATATGTAGCATTCAATTTACCGATTTCAGTATTTATTCTAGTTACATTTATGCAGGCTATCCCTAGAGAATTAGAGGAAGCAGCTGAAATAGATGGATGTAATAAATATAAAATTTTCTTTAACGTTATGCTTCCTTTAGTTAAGCCAGGCTTAGCAACGCTGGCAATTTATAATGGTGTTGCTATATGGAATGAATTTAGTTTTGCATTGGTTTTAACTCAAACTCTGAAAAATAGGACATTGCCTCTTGCTATATGGGAATATCAGGGACAATATACAATGAATGTACCAATGATTATGTCGGTGTTAACCATTTCTATGTTACCGATGATTATAGCATTTATTTTTGGACAAGATAAATTGATTAAGGGTATGATGGCAGGAGCTGTTAAAGGCTAAGAATATTATGAATATGCATGGAAGTACTATTTCTGATATATACAATAATTATAAAAAAGGATACAGCTATGTATAAAGGATTAAGAAAAATTATA
This sequence comes from Clostridium chromiireducens, assembly GCF_002029255.1. Classification (GTDB taxonomy): domain Bacteria; phylum Bacillota; class Clostridia; order Clostridiales; family Clostridiaceae; genus Clostridium; species Clostridium chromiireducens. The sequence goes on along the minus strand of NZ_MZGT01000025.1, from coordinate 66,499 downwards.
AGTAAGCTGTCTAAAATGAAATTTAATCAGAAAATAACTATATTTTTCATTTTAGCAGTCTTAATTACCAATAGTTTTGTAATTTTTGCAGTTTATCAATTAGCAGGGAAACAAATTACTGAGAAGTCTAGCGGGCTTGTACAAGGACAGTTTGAAACTACAACAGACATTTTAAATATAACTTTAAAAAATATTATTGAAACATCAAATATAATAACAGGAGATAGCAGGGTAAAAGAATTCTTAATGAATAATAAGTTTACGTCAAAGAATTACAATAAAGATACTAGCGATGCTTATTCTTCAGTAAGATATTTCTTAGATTCAAACAGCTATATAGATTATATTTCATTGGTGAAATTTGATGGGCCAGAGTTAATATATGTTGGCGAAACTTGGACGAGTGGTGATTTTAGAACTGAGACTTTAAAAGACTATCAACAAGCAGTGGGAACTAAATTTGGTAATTGCAAAATAAGTATGAAAAGAAAAGTATTTTACCCATATCAGTATGTCCTAAATATCTATCAGCCTATTTATGATAAATATAATTATAATAAATACACTGGGTTTTTGGTTATAGGAATTGGAGAAAAAAGCATTAAAGAATTTTACTCCAATTTAGATAAAGGATTAAGAGTGCAGACTTATTTAACCGATAAAGATGGAGTTATAATATCTAATGAAGATAAATCTTTGATTGGAACTGATAGCTTTTATAAAGATGTATTACAAGGAAAAAGTGGTCAGCAAAAAGTAGGAAATAAGATGGTTATTTATGAAAAATTAGATAATTGGGATTGGTATATGGTAGGAGAGATACCAACAGAATCTATGCTAAAAGATACTAATACAATGATTTTTCTTATTATAACATTAGTTCTGGGAGCGGGGGGGCTTATTAGCTTAGCTTTCTATAAGCTGAGTAATAATTTATATAAGCCAGTGGATGCTCTCGTAAGTACAATGAGAGAGGTTTCTATGGGAAATCTTGAAGTCCGAATGAAACGGGATTATAAAGGAAAAGATTTTAGACAACTGGCAAGCGGATTTAACATTATGATTGAAGAAATTAATATACTTATGTATAGAATAAAAAGGGAGCAAAATGAGATTAAGCAAATAGAGTTAAACAGATTGCAATCTCAAATTAAGCCACATTTTTTATATAACACATTAGAGTGTATCCATTGGCAAGCCTTGTCAGATGGAAATAAAGACGTATCAAGAATGGTAAAAGCGTTAGCAAATTATTACCGTTTATGTTTAAGTAAAGGAAAAGATATTATTCAGCTTTCTCAGGAATTGGCTAATATAGAAAATTATTTAATTATTCAAAATATGAGATATAGTGGTATTGCACAATGCGATATTAACGTAGATGATAAATTTAAAAATGTGCTAATACCTAAGCTTACATTGCAGCCTTTGATTGAAAATTCTATTTACCATGGAATACGAGTTAAAGATGGGTTTAAAGGGGAAATATTTGTTACAGCTGAAGAAAAAGAAAATAAGATAGTTATATCAGTTTCAGATAATGGAGTTGGAATGACGCAGGAGCAAATTGATGAGATTAATAATTCAATATCAGTTTTTGATGAGAAAACAGGCTATGGGTTAAGAAATGTTCATAAGAGAATTGAAATATTATTTGGTAGTGGATATGGGTTATATTATAGAAAAAGTAAATATGGTGGAACTACGGTTGATATTCTATTACCTAAAGGGGAGAATGGTGAGAATAATAAATGTATAAGGCTATAGTTGTAGATGATGAAGAGATGATTCGAAAAGGAATATGTAAGGTGATTCCTTGGGAGAAACTTAAAATAGATACTATTAAAATGGCCTCGTCTGGAATTGAGGCCTTAAGGATTATGGAAGAAGAATCTTTTGATATTATGATCACAGATATTTGTATGAGTGAAATGGATGGATTATCTCTGGTAGAAAAAATAAATTGCTTAAATCCGAGACTTAAAGTTATAGTTCTTACAGGTTATGATAATTTTGAATATGCTAAGAAATGCTGCAAGATGCAAGTTGAGGATTATCTTTTAAAGCCAGTGGATGAAGTAGAGCTTGAAGATACTATTAAAAGATTAATAGGGGAATTAGACAATGAGAAAATTATGAATCATCAACAAAAGATAAATAATAGAATACAAGGTATCACTGAACAACTGAAAATTGAACAGATTATGCAGAACTTGCTTTATGAACGGGTGAAGGCTGATGAAATAAAAAGGGTGCTAGATGAGTATTCTTATAGCGGTGAGCAAATGTTGCAAATTGCTCTAGTTTGCCCAGTTATAGATGATAATTTATCATGGAGACAACATTTTGAATTATTAAATTTGTATATTAAAAATACATGTATAGAATTATTTGATTCTATAAAAGAAGGAGTTACGTTTGAGGATAAAAACAAAAATATAGCAATAGCTATATTTATTAGAGAAGACTTGGAAGAAATTACACTAAGAATAAAACGATTAATTGATTACTTAAAAAATGAGTATGATATAAATCCCAAAGTTATTCTTGGAAGTGCAGTGGAAGGGTTTAATAAAATCAATATTTCATATAATGATGCATGTACTTTGCTAAATAATAAAAGTACATATGGTGGAATTATCACAAAAGAACCTAGAGAGTTAAGGCTAACCTTATTTAATGAAAGGGTGCAGGAATTTCGAAAGAATATTATAGACAATATAGATGACATCGAAAAAGTTATGAGTATCTATGCGTCTTATGAAGATGCGATAGAATTTTATAATTTATCAACTCAATTAGTTAAGAAAACATGTTTTGATATTGGAGGAGGAGTTTATTTCTCTTATATGATGGAGAAAGGCTTAGTATCAGACAATAAATTAAATTCTTTATTAATTTCTCTGCAAAATTGCGAGAGGAATGATGCCATAAGAATCACAAGAGACTTTATCATGCAAATACTTCAAGCAGATATAGGAGAAAGCCATGAAATTATAGGGAAAGCGAAATTATATATAAAAGATCACTTAAATGAAGATATCTCTGTTTATAGTATTGCGGAAATGTTATACTTAACTCCAACTTATTTCTCCAAGCTATTTAAACAAAGTACGGGAGAAGGCTGTAATAATTATATAATACGCAAAAGAATTCAAAGAGCGAAATCATTATTAGAAACAACGAGTATGAAAACTGGTAAAATAGCAACATTAGTAGGATATAATGATACAAATTATTTTTCATTAGCATTTAAGAAACAGACAGGAATGTCACCGACAGAGTTTAGAGAAAAAGCAGGGAGATATTATTAACTTATAAATTTATAGAAAATTTTTTTGTTTATATAAAAAATTAAATAATAACTTGACAAGCTGTATTTTGTTGAAATATAATTATAGAAGATAAAGCAATGGAGCATTTATTTAATATAGGTGTTTTATTGCTTTTTTTTATTTACTATTACTGATATATCAGTGGGATTTCAGTGAAGGGGGAGATAAATCTGTGTCAAGTTGAGAAATCATATGCTAAAGAGATATATAGGCAAATTAAATTAGATATTTTAAATCTAAAAATAAAAGATGGAGATTTTCTTACATTAGCTGAATTAGCGGACAAGTACAGTGTGAGCAAAACGCCTGTGAGAGACGCATTAGGTGCATTGGAAATTCAAGGATACCTTAAGTCACTTCCTAGAAAGGGTTATCTAGTAAAGCCGGTTACACAGAGGAATATTAGGGAATCTTTTCAAATGAGATTTATATTTGAAAAAGCAGCTGTCAACTTAGCTGTTAAAGTAGCTGATGACTTAGAGCTAGAGAGCATATTGCAATTGGCAATGAAATTTCCGGACGGTTCACAAAAAGGCAACATAGCTGAATTTAATGAATTAAATGATATGTTTCATATGTCAATTATTAGGGCAGCTCATAATTCATTATTAATTGAAATGTCTGAAGGAATCATGGAAAATCTTTCACGAATTCTTATGATGGATTCTAAAAATTTAGAATTTATAAACGAAAAAGAAGAACATATAAAGATAGCAAAAGCACTGATTGCAAGAGATAGTAAAAAGGCAGAGGAATTAATAACAGAACATATTACGCATTTAGAGGCAAGGGTTTATATAAATGAAAGCATAATAGTATAACATGATAAACTTAGGGTAAAACTATTGTATAAGTATAAATTATATAATACTTATATAAAAAATATATAAATATAATGATCTATATGCATAAGTTAATAGAGTTTTTAGCTTGTAAAAGCAAAAATATAAATAGCAACAAAAACTTTAGAAAAATTTATCTAATTATTTTCAAGGGGGAATAAATAATGAATAAAAAATCGTTAGTAGGAATTTTATTAGCATCAGTAATGTCAATTGGAATATTGGGAGGTTGTGGTTCATCAAATAATGATTCGTCAAAAAGTGCTGATGGAAACAAAAAGTATATAATTGCTTGTGATGCAAAATATGCACCATTTTCATTTGAAGAAAGTGGAAAGTACAAAGGTATAGACGTAGAACTTTTAGATGCGATTGCTAAAGAAGAAAAATTTGAGTATGATTTAAAGCCAATGGACTTTGATGGAATTATTCCAGGTATAACATCTAATCAATTAGATGGGGCTATTGCGGGAATGAGTATTACAGATGAAAGAAAACAAACTTTAGATTTTTCTGATGGATATTTTGTATCAGGATTATCATTGGTTGTTAATAAAGATAACGCTTCAATTAATGGGGTGAATGATTTAAAAGGCAAAAGTGCCTCAATTAAAAAAGGAACAGCAGGTTCTAAATTTGCAGAAGATAATGCAGAAAAATATGGATTAAAATTAAATTACTTTAATGACTCTCCATCAATGTTCCAAGCAGTTGAAAACGGAAATGCTGATTTCTTATTGGAAGATTTTCCTGTTATCGCTTATAAGATTAAAGTTGATAGCGGTGCAAAATTAAGAATTGCAGGAGAAAAATTAACAAATGTTGATTATGGATTTGCTGTTAAAAAAGGATCAAATGCAGATCTTTTAAAGAAATTTAACGAAGGCCTTAAAAAATTAAAGGACAATGGACAATATGATAAGATAGTTGGTCAATATATAGGCAAATAATACATTTGGTAAATGAAAATACAACTCATGCAAAATAGAATTTGAGTTATAATAAAAGTTAAAAAGCTATAAGTTTAGGATAATGAAATTTCTGATTTATAGCTTTTTCTTCTTTAAAATATCAAATTATGCATGAAAATATACAAAAATAATGGAAAATGTATGAAAACTAAAAATGAAGGAAAGTGTGAGACTTGATTCATATATTAGAAAAAATTGATATTAAGAGATACATCTTAAAAATTCAAATTCAACTGTAAAAGTAAGATGTATAAAGGAAAATCGTTTTTGAAACATAAATAATCAGGCTTTGTTCCCGAGGTGATTTGTTGACAGTTTTTGAATTGGATTATATAATAAGTTTCATAAAGGATAAAAATAATTGTGAAATTTATTGAGGAAAAATTGTATTTATACAATAGATTTGATTTATTAACTACAACTAAATAATTGCAAAGGAGCAAGATGAGATGAACAAAAAATCATTAGTAAGTATTTTATTAGTATCAGTAATGTCAATAGGATTATTGGCAGGCTGTGGAGCATCAAAAGGCGATACAGCAGCTGAGGGAGGAAATAAAAAATATATAATTGCATGTGATGCAAAGTTTGCGCCGTTCTCATTTGAAGAAGGCGGAAAATACAAAGGCATAGATGTAGAACTTCTAGATGCAATTGCTAAGGAAGAAAAATTTGAATATGATTTAAAGCCAATGGACTTTAATGGAATAATTCCAGGACTTACGTCTAACCAATTAGATGGAGCTATAGCTGGGATGAGCATAACAGAAGAAAGAAAACAATCTTTAGATTTCTCAGATGGATACTTTGTATCAGGATTATCAGTGGTTGTTAATAAAAATAATGCGTCAATTAATGGGATAGATGACTTAAAAGATAAGAGTGTTTCAGTTAAAAAAGGTACAGCAGGGTCTAAATTTGCTGAAGACAATGAAGCAAAATACGGATTGAAATTAAGTTATTTTGAGGATTCTCCGTCAATGTTCCAAGCTGTTGAAAATGGAAATACTGATTTCTTAATGGAGGACTATCCAGTTATCGCATACAAGCTTAAAGTTGATAACGGTGCAAAACTAAAAATTGTTGGAGATAAATTAGATACTGTTGACTATGGATTTGCGGTAAAAAAAGGTGTAAATGCAGATCTACTAAAGAAATTTAATGATGGACTTAAAAAGTTAAAAGAAAACGGAAAGTATGACGAAATCGTCGGACAATATATAGCAAAATAGTAAGGAGAATGAAAAATGCAAATCTTTCAATTGCTAAAAGACAGCTTCCCAAGTCTGCTCAGTGGACTTGGGATAACTATAGAAATTGCAGTAATATCACTAATATTGGCTGTAATATTTGGAATAATATTGGGTATATTTAGCATAAGTACTTCAAATATATTAAAAAGTATAGCGACAACATATATTTACATAGTTCGTGGAACCCCACTTATGGTTCAAGCTTTATTTTTATATTTTGGTATTGGACAAGCGCTAAATGTAAGATTTGATCCTATTGTTGCGGGAATAATAACTCTTACGGTTAACGCAACAGCTTATATGGCTGAAATTTTCAGAGGTGGAATTCAAGCAGTAGATCATGGTCAAATGGAAGCAGCAAGAAGCTTAGGTCTTAGCTATTCAAAAGCTATGAGAAAAGTTGTTTTACCGCAGGCGGTTAAAATAATGATTCCATCTATATTAAATCAATTTATCGTTACATTAAAAGATACATCTATTTTAACTGTTATAAGTATAAGGGAATTAACATCAGCAGGACAAATTATAATTGCCAGAAACTTTAAATCACTTGAGATGTATGCAATTGTAGCCTGTATGTATTTTATAGTAATTACATTATTAACTTTAGCATCACGTTATATAGAAAGGAGATTAGGCAATGGTAATAAGCGCTAAGAATCTCAAAAAACATTACGGACAATTAGAAGTACTTAAAGATATATCAGTAGACGTGACAGAAGGAGAAGTTCTTTGTATTATAGGGCCTTCTGGATCTGGTAAAAGTACTCTGCTAAGATGCTTAAATGGGTTAGAGGAAATACAATCTGGAAGTATTAATATATTAGGGCAAGAGCTTGTAAATAATAAAAATATTAATAAATTAAGAGAAGAGATAGGAATGGTATTCCAATCATTCAATCTATTCCCTCATTTAACAGTACTTGAGAATATGTTGCTTGCACCTTTAGAATTAAAGAAGATGAGCAAAAACGAAGCAACTGAAAAAGCTATTTCTTTATTAGAGAAAGTTGGATTAAAAGATAAGAAGGATGTTTATCCTAACACTTTATCAGGTGGTCAAAAGCAAAGAGTTGCGATTGCTAGAGCACTTGAAATGAATCCAAAGATAATGCTTTTTGATGAACCAACATCAGCACTAGATCCAGAAATGGTTGGAGAAGTTCTTAAAGTTATGAAAGACCTAGCACAAGAAGGTATGACTATGGTTATTGTAACTCACGAAATGAACTTCGCTAGAGATGTATCTGACAGAGTTATTTTTATGGATCAAGGATATATATTAGAAGAAGGACCGCCAGAAGAGATATTTACAGCACCTACAAGTGATAGATGTAAAGAATTCCTAGATAAAGTTATTAACGCTAATTAATATTAATCTATAAGAAAGAGCGATAGATTTGTTTTAAGTTGTTAAGCTTATAGAGCTCAATTTTAAAATGAAATTTATACAATAATCATCAACCGAAAGAAAGGATATTCTAATTGTTCGGTTGCAAAAGAAATGTGACAGTGGGATTTTGGATTTAATATATGAATGGATTTAGTGCACAGCTAAGCATAGTTTATGCGAATTCAAAAATATATCTATCCATAAAAGATACCCATAGTTATGTATTTAATGCAACAGTGTACAAGAGAATATCCTTTACTTGTTGAATATGAAATTAAAATAAGAAAGAGCTAATCTATAATAGAGTTTATGTGTTATACTATAATAAAAAATAGGAATGATTTAACTAATCTAAATGATTTATATAGGATTATATGTCCTATTTTGTTTAAATTACTATATGCAACTTAGGAGGGGAAAAAATGATAACTATTAACCCTAAAAAACCTGGACTTAAGAATATAATTATTTTAGCAACTGGAGGAACTATTGCTGGTACAGGCGAAGAAGGAAAGACAACAAATTACCAAGCAGGTAACTTAGATATAGATACGTTAGTTAGTAGTGTGTCTAATATTGATAAGATAGCTAATATATATGGTGAGCAAATTGCTAATGTTGATAGCAATGATATAACTATCGATCATTGGTTAACTCTTGCTAACAAAATAAACGAACTTTCAAAACAAGATGATATAGATGGATTTGTAATAACGCATGGAACTGATACTTTAGAAGAAACGGCATATTTTTTAGATCTAACAGTGAAAACTAACAAACCGGTCGTAATAACAGGAGCTATGAGGCCTTCAACAGCAACTAGTGCTGATGGACCACTAAATTTATACCAATCAGTTGCACTGGCAGCTAGTGAATTATCTATAGGTCATGGATGTATGGTTGTTTTTTCGGATGGTATATATAGTGGAAGAAATGTTCAAAAGGTTAATACGTTTAAAACAAATGCATTTAATTCAATAGAATTTGGCTGTCTTGGTTATATGAGAGATAATGTTCCTTATTTCTTTAATAAATCAATAAAACCACACACTGTTGATTCACAATTTGATATTTCAGGGTTGAATAAACTACCTGTGGTATCTATTGCATATTTCAATATAGATGCTGATCCGCTTATTCTCGATTATCTTGCAGAAAGATCTGAGGGAGTTGTAATTGCAGGTGCAGGAAGTGGAACTTTTAGTTCTAACTGGTTGAATGAGATTAAGAACTTAGAAGAAAAAGGCATACCTGTTGTAAGATCCTCAAGGATAGGAAGTGGAATTATACTAAGGGATGAAACTATGGATAGATATATTAATTGTATTCCAAGCTATACATTATCACCTCCCAAAGCAAGAATTTTACTATCTTTGGCATTAACTAAAACAAAAGATTTTTCGGAGATTGGGAAGATCTTCTCTGAATATTGATAGAATAAATAATTGCAAATATATATAAGTTAAATAAAAAGATGGAGTTGATTTAAAGATTATCTTCATCTTTTAATTTTTTAATTAATAATATATAAAATATCAACTCTAACTAAATCTTCATATAATGAATAGAATTAATATAAATTATATGGAGTTGCTGTTGTATGAGTGAACATTGTAGTAAAGATAAGAATTTTATTAGTAAGTTAATGAAGAAAGCAAATATTATTGAATTTGATAATTCTTCTAAAATAGTTATAATAAGTGACTCTCATAGAGGAGATGGAGGATATGCAGATTCTTTAAGACAAAATAGAAATATTTATAAAGCGGCCCTTGGATTTTATTATGAAAATGGATATACTTTAATTGAACTAGGCGATGGAGATGAATTATGGAAAAATAAAGACTGTTTAGATATCGCATATATGTATAAAGATATCTTTGCTATTTTAAATGATTTTAATTACGATAATCGTTTATGTCTAGTTTTTGGAAATCATGACATAGTTAAATCAAATCCAGAATATATAAAAAGGCAGGAGCAGTTATTTGAAAATGCAGGTGGTGGATTTGGACGTGAAATGATTAGCCTTTATACAGATGTTACATTTTATGAAAGTGTTATACTAAGATATATGCCTTTAAAAGAAGATATACTAGCATTTCATGGTCATCAAGTTGATTTTATTAATTGCGACTTATGGAAGGAAAGCAGATTTTTAGTAAGATATGTATGGAGATTTTTAGAGGGAGTCGCTGGTTTTAAGTCTCCAACAAGTCCAGCCAATAATTATAATAAAGGTACTAAAATAGATCATATGCTTGAAAAAGTAGCGAGAAGAGAAAAAAAGATACTTATTTGTGGACATACGCATAATGATATTTTTCCTGAACCCGATGAAGGTCTTTACTTTAATGATGGATGTTGTGTATTTCCATCAGCAGTAACGTGTATTGAATTAACTAATGGCGAAATTTCTTTAGTTAAATGGCAGGTTGAGGTTAATAAAGATATTTTGTATATCAACAAAACGGTAACTGGAGGACCGGAAAAATTACAAAAATATTTTGATTTTGCAAGACAATTATTATAGAAAAATGTTACGAGTTAGGAGGAATGAAAATGAAGTTTATAGACTTGCATTGTGATACAGCAAGTAAAATATTTTATGATAATCTGGATTTTAAAAGTGAACTATGCAGTTCTAATATAACGAATTTAAAAAAAGGCGGAAGTTTAGGGCAAGTCTTGGCTTTTTTTGTAAACCAAGAATTAAATGAAGACCCATATGAGGAATTTCTAAAAATTTATAATAGATTTATAATAGAAATTGAAGATAATAAAAATGAAGTTGAAATTGTAAGAAATATAAAAGAATTAAGAGAAGCAGAAGCTTTAGGGAAAATAGGAGCATTTTTTTCAATTGAAGAAGGGGAAGTTATTAAAGGAAGCATAGAAAATTTAAAGAAAGTCTATGAAAAAGGAATAAGGATACTAACAATAACTTGGAATTTTAAGAATCAATTAGGATACCCTAATTTTAACTACGCATATAGGAACAATGGACTAACGAGCAAAGGAATAGAGGTGGTTGAAGCATGTGAGAGTTTAGGGATAATACCAGACGTTTCACATTTATCTGATGCTGGGTTTTATGATATGACTAAGATTTGTGAAAAGCCATTTATAGCATCTCATTCTAATGCAAGGGCTATTACAAATCATCCTAGGAATCTAGATGATAATATGATAAAATTATTAGCTGAAAAAGGCGGGATAATGGGAGTGAATTTTTGTGCGGATTTTCTGGGAAATAAAAGCACAGCTACAATAGATGAAATGTTGTCTCATATAAAACACATAAGAAATGTTGGAGGAATAGATATATTAGCACTTGGAAGTGACTTTGATGGTATACACAATGAAGTTGAAATTAAAGATGCTTCAGAATTTGATAAATTATATAGTGCTCTTGAGAAAAATAATTTCAAAGAATCTGAAATTGAAAAGATATTTTTTAAAAATGCAATTAGGGTTTTTAAAGAGACGTTAAAATAATTAATATATAAGTATAAGAGAAAAAGAGGTGAGTTTTAGGAGAGATTTAACGGATAGGTTTTATATCTCTCTAGAAATTATGAATAGATTAACTGGTAAGGTTGCATTGGTTACAGGTGCATCAAGAGGAATCGGAAGAGCCATTGCTATTGAGCTTTCAAAGCAAGGCGCAAGTGTAGTAATTAATTATTCTAAAGATGATGAAGGAGCTAAAGAGACACTTGAAGAAATAAAAAAAATAAATGGATATGGAATTATAATAAAAGGTGATATATCGTCTTTTGAAAAGTGTAAGGAAATAGTTCAAGAAATCTTAGTGTCTATGGGAAAAATAGATATACTAATAAATAATGCAGCAATAAGTCAAATAGGATTATTTATAGATGCCACAGAGGATGATATTCAACAAATTATGAATATTAATTTATTAGGTACCGTCTATATAACAAGACATGTGCTTGAAAATATGATTTCAAGAAAAAGTGGGAACATAATAAATATTTCTTCAATGTGGGGGGAAGTAGGTGCTTCTTGTGAAGTGTTATATTCAACTACAAAAGGTGGTTTGAATTTATTCACGAAAGCTTTAGCGAAGGAAGTAGCCCCTTCAAACATAAGAGTAAATTGCATCTCACCAGGAGTTATAGATACTAAGATGAATTCATTCTTAGGAGAAGAAGAAAGGAAATCCTTAGAAGAAGAAATTCCACTAGGAAGATTTGGAGTTCCTAGTGAAATAGGAAAACTAGCAGTATTTCTATGCAGTGATGATTCGTCATATATTACGGGACAAATTATCAGAGCAGACGGTGGTTTTCTTTAATATTCTTCATTTTCTTCTGATGATACTATTTTTTCTAAATAAAAGTAAAATTCTACTCCTCCATTTATGTTCTGTAAATTAAATTCGCTATTATGAAGGCGTAATATATTCTTTACTATTGATAAGCCTATTCCTGTGCTATTTTTTTGAGTTCTTTCCCTAGATTTATCCATTCTATAGAACTTATCAAAAAGCTTGCTTATTTCTGCATCAGGAATAGTAACCCCCATATTTTGAACAGATATTTTAAATTTATCCAAACCTTCTTCAATTGATATATTTATATCATTACGTGGAGGAGTATATTTAATTGCATTAGTTATAATATTTGTTAAGACTTGCTCCATTTGAAATGGATCTGCATAAACGTAACTATAAGGAGTAGAGGAATTAAATTTCACATTAAATTTATTTTCTTCAAATTCTGGTGTATGTTTCTTCAATATTTTTGTAATTAATCTATTTATGTTGAAATCTTCATAATTTGGTTTTATAGTACCAGACTCGAGTTTTGAAAGCTCTAACATATTGGTAACTAATACACTCATTTTTTTAGATTCATCAATTATAGTTTCCAAATACATTTTGGCATCATCGCCAGATACAATTCCATCTTTAAGACCTTCGGCATACCCCTCGATTATGCCGATAGGAGTTTTAAGTTCATGACTGACATTAGAAATAAAATCTTTTCTCATATCCTCTAGTTGTCTTTCTTTTTCAATATCATGTTCTAATTTTGAATTTTTTTGTTGTAAATCTAATAGAGCATCCTGAAGATTTTTGGACAAAAAGTTTAAAGATTTAGCAAGGCTTCCTATCTCATCTTCTCTTTTAGTTTCACAAACTTCAGTAAAGTTCATATGAGATATTTTATTTGCAGCATGAGTTAAATTTACTAGGGGTTTAGATATTAAATTAGAACAAATTAATGATAATACTACTGAGATAACAATTAAGCCTAAAAATAGGTATATAAAGAACTCACTCATTACTTCTGAAGCTTCTTGTATTGGTTGAATAGAAGATACACAAAAGATAAGACTATCATTTTTATTCATTAAGGACATTGGGCTTACTACTCCAATTTTTTTTAGTCCACTGCTTTCATTATCAAAACTTTTATATCTTGGCTGAGAGTATTTAAGGGCTTGGTTTATTAAGTCTTTATCATTTACTAGTTCTGAAGCAAAATTAGTAAAGCTATCAAAGCTTTCTTTATTGCCATAAATATTATTTGAAATATACTTAATATCTCCATTTAATGAAGTAATAACAATTTGAGCATTATTGTCATCTTCAAATTTTTGAAGAGCCTTGTATAAAGCCTGATCACTATCGATATGCATTGAATATAAATCATTAAATTTATTTACTTCTCTAATTAATGATACAGTTTTTTTATAAGAATAAAAATTTTCAAAGAAAAATGCTTGTGCCAAATAAGTCATATACATTAGCGCAATAATTAGCGATAAAGTTATGCTAAATAATCTTTTTGATAAACTTTTTTTCATTCTTTTACCTCGAATTTATATCCACTGCCACGAACCGTAATTATATAGTTGGCTTTGTCTAATAATTTTTCTCTAAGCCTTTTAACATTGGTATCAACTGTACGGATGTCACCATAGTAGTCCACTCCCCATACATTATCTAAAATATTATCTCTGCTTAATGCAATTCCTTCATTTGTAATTAAGTATATTAAAAGTTCATATTCTTTTGGTGATAATATAACTTCTTTTCCATCAATTTTTACTTCGTGAGAAAGCTTATTGACAGTTAGACCATTAAAGTCCTGAGAGCTTGAGTCTAAGTCATCTCTGGTCCTCTTTAGCAAGGCTTTAACTTTGGCGATTACAATTTTAGGACTGAAGGGTTTTGTCATATAATCATCGGCACCGTAGTCATATCCTTGTAATTTATCTTCTTCCTCACCTTTAGCAGTAAGAAGAATCACAGGAACTGTTGAAACTTCTCTTAATTTTTCAAGCATTGTTAACCCATCCATAACAGGCATCATTATATCTAAAAGCACTAAATCAATTTTTTGAGTGCTAAACATGTATAAGCCTTCTTCACCATTTGATGCTTCAAAAACGTTAAAATCTTCTTTCATTAAGTAATCTCTAAGTAAAAATCTAATTCTTAATTCATCTTCTACAATTAAGATGGATTTTCTCATTGCAACTCATCTCCTTATTTTGAAATAAACAATATAATAATAAATCTATATTTTCTAATTAAATATGTAAAATTCATTAAATATAATAAAAATTTTCTTATATTAATAATAACCTATAAATAAGGCAAATATATTACAACTATCTATTTATAAAGCTTTAAGTATTTAGTTTTTTACATATATAAACAATAATGATTTTAATTATAAATTATTTATTTAGATTTGACATATACTTTGACATTAATTAAATTATAATATAATTTTGCAATTTAATTAATATACTTTCTTATAGATATTATAATTGATTGCAAGATAAAAAAATATATTCCAGGCTAAAAATAAGAAACGCTTATGACAAGGAGCACGATAGTAATGATTTTATTAGAAAGTATAGGAATATATTTTTAACTTGTGATATTATTATAGAAGAAAGATTTTATTATATAATGTTAAGGAAGAGATTTTTATTAATTATTAGAAAGAACATAAAAAAGTTTCTTACGAAGCCAAAAGATTAATGATACAATTAGGAGAATAATGAATGGTAAAATTAAATTTTGATGTGAAAAGGCATACTCTAACAAATGGCCTAGAAGTGATAACTATAAAAAAGGATACCCAGCTTGCTGCCATAAATATAGGGATTAAAGTTGGAGCACTATATGAAAGTATAAAGGAAAAAGGAATTAGTCACTTTATTGAACATGCTTTATTTAAAGGCACAAAAAATAGAAGTGATGAGGAACTTAATGAAGAATTAGAAGCATTAGGTGGCGAATATAACGCGTATACAGATTATGATGCAACTGTATATACTATAAGTTGCTTGATGGAAGAGTTTGAAAATGCAGTAGAACTTTTGGGGGATATGATAATAAACCCAACGTTTGATAAAAAAGAGATAGAGAAGGAGAGAGGCGTAATACTATCTGAAATAAGAATGGGTAAGGACGATATTGAAGACTTTAGCTTTAAAAATGTAAATAAAATTGCGTTCAATAATAGTCCTCTTAAATATGAAGTAACTGGACTTGAAGAAAATGTTTCAAGATTTTCTAGAACAGAGATACTATCATATTATAATAAATACTATACTCCTAAAAATTCTTTATTAACCATGGTCTCATCATTAAACCATGAGGATGCAATTAAATTAGTAGAAATGCATTTTGAAGAATGGAAGGGAGAAAAACCTGATCCTATTAATATCATAAAGGAAAAAAATGAGGAAAAATTAGAAATAAGTTATAAAAAAGATATCGAACAAAGTACTATAGTATATCTATATACTTTCAATGATATAAGTAAAGCAGATGAGCTGCCATTAAGAATACTGAACCACAGACTTGGAGAGAGCTCAAACTCCTTGCTATTTAGAGAAATTAGAGAAAATAGAGGCTTAGCTTATGATATTTACACTCATTTAGAAATTACAAATAATATTAAAACTCTTTATATATATACTGCAGTTAGTGAAGAGAATGTTGATGAAGCTAAGCAAGCAATTGATGAAACATTAAAAAATATAACTGAAGGAAAAATTCAAATTGGAGAAAAAGATTTAGATATAATGAAGAAAGTCCATAAGACGGCAGTGATATCCACACTAGAAGATTCTTCAGAGTTATGTAATTATATGCTTCATCAAGCCTTGGAAGATGAGGATATTTTTGAATTTGTTAAAGATATGCATAGATTAAATACAGTAGATACAGTTAAAATTAATGAAGTGGGAAAAAAGGTTTTAAAAAATCCAACAATCCATATATTAAAATCAAATTAACCTATAATAAATGTAATTATAGAAAAAGGTGAAAATAAATAATCATGGCTAAGATAACAAAGATAGAAGTTCAAAAGAGGAATAAAGAGAGAGTTAATTTATTTTTAGATGATGAATATGCTTTCTCTATATCAGCAGAACTGGTTTATAAGGAAGGTCTTAAAGTAAATAAAGAAATAAATTTTGAAGAAATAAAATCATTAGCTGAAAATGAAAGTTTCATTAGATGTAAAGAAGCAGCACTCCGAAGTATTGAAAAGGCATATAAAACAGAAAAAGAAATAAGAGATAAATTAAGATTAAAAGGATACGAAGAAAATGCTATTGATTATAGCATAGAATTTTTAACAAAATATAATTTCTTAAATGATAAAAATTATGCAAAAGCCTTTATAAAAGACAAATTAAAATCAATGGGAAGCCAAAAAATTAAATATTCCTTGATTCAAAAAGGGGTTTCCAGAGATATTATAGATGAAGAACTTTATGATTTAGACAAAGAGAATGAAAAAAATATTGCATTGAATATTGCAAAGAAAAAACTTAATTTAATCAAAGGCAAAGAAAGTGACAATTATAAAATTTCTGGTAAATTATTTAGATACTTGATTTCAAAAGGATATGGAGCTGATATTACCAATGAGGTGGTAAAGGAGATCATGCTTTTAGAGGAGTTTGAATAATAAGGAATAACAGGTATTACCATAATATAAACATAGAATGGTATTTTTAATATGGCCAGTGATATTATTTTTGGTATAATAAGAATATAAATTAGAAGAAGGCATAATCAAATTCTTTCATGTGCCTAAGGCAAAGATAATTATCTGTGGAGGAAAGTTATGAAGGAAAATAAATTTTTACTCATAATTACTGGAGTTATATCAGGCTGTATTCAGATAAGCGTAGTAATTGGAATGTTAGTTCTTCCCAATATATTATTTAATTCAGAATCTACAAACTCATTTTCTGAAAATGAAATTACTAAAGAACAATCAACGAGCAAATATAATAAAAGCCAACTTACAAAATTTTTTACAAATAGGCAATTAAATAAAAATGGATCTTCTAAGGAAATAGTAATTTATAATGGAGTAACAATTGATGAGGGAATACAATCAAATGAAGATATTGATAATAAAGCAGAGGAGTTAACTCAAAATGCTACAAGTGATAGAGAGAGAGCAAGAATTCTATACACTTGGGTAGGGAGTAACATAAAATATGATGATGATAAAGCCAATAAGGTTTTATATGAAAAGGACATTCGCCAGATGCCAGAAAGTGGCGCAATCAATGCTTTTGAAGGTAGAACTGGAATATGTTTTGACAAAGCATGTCTTTATGTAGCTATGTCAAGAGCTATAAACCTCAAAGTAAGGTTAATAGGAGGACAGGCATTTGATGGACATCAGTATGTAGGGCATGCATGGAATCAAGTTTATTTAAATGATGAAAATATTTGGATAAATGTAGATTCAACCTTCTATGATGGAGGTAATTATTTTGATTCCAACTTATTTAAAAATCATAATGTTGAAGAAATTGTTGGCGAATGGTAAAAAACTTACGTTGCTGTCTTATATAATTTTGAAATTATAAGATTAATTGCTTTCTCACAGTCTTTATCATTGGGGTCTATTGACCAAGCTAAATTAAAGTGCCTCAAGGCTGTGTCAAGGCATTCCTTCATAACATAGCAGTACCCAAGATTAAAGAAATATTTACTTTCACGTTTGATAGAAATTGCTTTATTTAACATTAATATTGCATCGTCAAAATTTTTTAATTTAATAAAACAAACGCCGCAATTATAAAATGAACAAGCCGAATTTAGATTTTGAGATGCAGATTTTTTATAACAATCTATAGCTCTTTCATAATCTTTAGAATTATAATATTTGTTGCCTTCATTGAAATAATTCATTTGTGACCTCCAAAAATAAAAATGTAAATATTACCTTAAACATTTTATAATTATTGACAAAACTTTAAATTAGTATACATATGGAATAATTTATAAATATTTTAAATTTATAGCATTGTATTATACATTGCAAAAAACAGAGTAGGTGAATAATAAAACATGATAAATTATAGAATTGGTTTAGATATTGGATCAACAACTGTAAAGTTAGCAGTTCTTAATAGTGATAATATTTTAATATATAATGAATATAAGAGACATTTTTCGGATATAAGAAGTACAATAATTGATTTAATAAATGAATGTTATAAGGAATTAGGGGACATTAATTGTAAAATTAACATTACAGGCTCAGGGGGATTATCAGTATCCAAATGGTTGAATCTTGGATTTGTGCAAGAAGTAATTGCATGTTCAAAAACAGTTGAAACGATAATTCCTCAGACTGATGTTGTGATTGAACTTGGTGGTGAAGATGCTAAAATTACATACTTTAAAGGTGGAATAGAGCAAAGAATGAATGGAAGCTGCGCAGGAGGAACTGGAGCTTTCATAGATCAAATGTCAATACTATTAAATACAGATGCAATGGGATTAAACGAGTATGCTAAGGAATATAAAGTATTGTATCCAATAGCATCAAGATGTGGTGTTTTTGCTAAAACGGATGTACAACCATTAATTAATGAAGGAGCCAAGAAGAGCGATATTGCTGCGTCTATTTTTCAAGCGGTAGTAAATCAAACAATTGGGGGACTTGCGTGTGGTAAGCCTATTAGAGGTAATGTAGCGTTTCTTGGGGGACCATTATTCTTCTTATCGGAGCTTAGACAGAGGTTTATTGAAACATTAAATTTAAAAGATGGACAAATTATTGCTCCTGAAAATTCTCAACTTTTTGTTGCCATGGGCGCTGCATTATTGTCAGAAAAGGAAAAAATAACATCTCTAAGAAAGATTGTTGAGAAGATTTCAGATATATCAAGTATAAAAGATGATACAGAGCCAAGACTAGAACCATTATTTAAGAATGAAGAGGATTATATAAAATTTAAAGATAGACACGATAAGAATGTCGTAAAAAGATTAGATATCAAAGAATACAAAGGAAGAGCATTTTTAGGCATAGATGCAGGTTCGACAACAACTAAAGTTGCACTTATAAGTGAAAATTCAGAACTTTTATACTCCTATTATGGAAGTAATGAGGGAAAACCTTTAAAGAAAGTAGTAGAAATTATAAAAGATTTATATAAAAAGATTCCTGAGAGTGTAGAGATTATGAATTCGGCTGTTACTGGCTATGGAGAAGCTCTGATTAAAGCAGCTCTTCATATAGACATAGGAGAAATAGAAACGATTGCTCATTACAAAGCATCGGACTATTTCCTGCCAGGAGTTGATTTCATTTTAGATATTGGTGGACAAGATATGAAATGTCTGAAAATCAAAAATGGAGCTATAGATAGCATTCTTTTAAATGAAGCATGTTCTTCTGGGTGCGGATCATTTATTGAAAGTTTTGCTAAATCTTTAGATATGAAGGTAGAGAATTTTGCAAAAGAAGCTTTATTTTCAAAAGCTCCAGTTGACCTTGGTTCAAGATGTACAGTGTTTATGAACTCAAGAGTTAAGCAATCCCAGAAGGAGGGAGCTGAAGTTTCGGACATTTCAGCAGGACTTTCGTATTCAGTAATAAAAAATGCTTTATTTAAAGTAATAAAATTAAGAGATGAAAAAGATATTGGTGAAAAGGTAATAGTACAAGGTGGAACTTTCTATAATGAAGCTGTACTTAGAAGTTTTGAACTTATCTCTGGCAGGGAAGCTGTCAGACCAGATATAGCAGGTCTTATGGGTGCTTTTGGATGTGCGCTTATAGCAAAAGAAAGATATGTTGAAGGTACAAAATCAAGTTTATTACCTAGAAATAGAGTGGATGAATTCGAAATGACAACCTCATTTAGAAGATGTGGTAAATGCGGAAATAATTGTCTGCTTACTATAAATCAATTCTCTATGGAAGAAGAATATATTTCAGGGAATAGATGTGAAAGAGGTCTAGGAATAGAAAGGCCTAAGGAGAATAAATTACCAAATTTATATGAATATAAGTATAAAAGAACTTTTAATTATAAGCCTCTTAAAGAGGAAGAAGCAAAGCGTGGTGCAATTGGAATTCCAAGAGTACTAAATATGTATGAAAACTATCCATTTTGGTTTACACTGCTAACTAATTTAGGCTTTAGTGTAAAATTATCAGCTGCTTCAAGTAAAAAAATATATGAACTTGGAATAGAGACAATTCCATCTGAATCAGCTTGTTATCCAGCTAAACTTGCGCATGGGCATATAATGAATTTAATAAATAGAGGGATTAAAACCATTTTTTATCCATGCATATCATATGAAAAAAGTGAATTTAAAGATGCTCAGAATAATTACAATTGTCCCATGGTAACTTCATATCCTGAGGCTATTAAAAATAATATGGATGAGCTGAAATTAAATAATATTAATTTTATTGAACCGTTTTTATCTTTGGATAACGATAAGGAACTTTCTAAACGTATTGTAGACGAATTTAAGATGTTTAATGTTACATTGCAGGAGGCAAAAGCTGCTATAAAAGCAGCAAGCTTGGAAAGAGAAACTTACAAGAGGGACATACAGAGAAAAGGTGAAGAAGTAATAGACTATTTGAGAAATAATAATAAAAAGGGAATAGTTCTATGTGGAAGACCTTATCATGTAGATCCGGAAATAAATCATGGAATTCCTGATATTATAAGTTCCTTTGATATGGCAGTATTAACAGAAGATAGTATATCACACTTAGGTGTGCTAAAGGATAAATTAAGAGTTGTTGATCAGTGGATGTATCATTCAAGATTGTATAGAGCAGCAGCATTTGTCGCAGAGGAGCCTTGTGTAGATATTATTCAACTAAACTCTTTTGGTTGTGGATTAGATGCTGTTACTACAGATCAAGTTTCAGAAATAATATCATCTAGAGGAAAGATATATACTGTTCTTAAAATAGATGAAGGTAATAATTTAGGAGCGGCTAAAATAAGGATTAGATCATTAAAAGCCGCTATGGATGAAAGAGAAAGAAAGAATTATAAACCTGTTGAAGAAAAAATAGTTTATAAAAATCCAGTATTTACACCAGAAATGAGAAAAAAACATACAATATTAGCTCCGCAAATGTCACCGATACATTTTGAGCTAGTCGAAACCGCGGTAAGAGCAGCAGGATATAATATCGAAGTACTGCCATCAATGGATATGAAAGCGGTTGACGAGGGATTAAAATATGTTAACAATGATGCTTGTTACCCTTCGATAATAGTAGTAGGACAAATGATTGAAGCGTTAAAATCAGGTAAATATGATTTGAATAATACTTCAGTTATTATTACTCAAACCGGGGGTGGGTGTAGAGCGACTAACTATATTGGCTTTTTAAAGATGGCATTAAAACATGCAGGATTTGAGCAGGTTCCAATTATATCCTTAAATGCGGTTGGTCTTGAACAACAACCAGGTTTTAAAATTACTACGAAGCTTCTTAATAAAGCAATAATGGCACTTGTTTATGGGGACTTATTTATGAGGGTTTTGTATAGAACTAGACCATATGAAAAAGTTAAAGGTTCTGCAAATGAACTCCATGCAAAATGGAATGAGAAGGTAAAGGTTAATTTAATCAATGGAAGCAAGAGAGAATTTAATAATAATATAAAAGAGATTATTAAGGATTTTGATACGTTGCCATTACTAAATATTAATAAACCTAGAGTTGGAGTTGTTGGGGAGATATTAGTTAAATTTCATCCTACAGCAAATAACGATATAGTAGGAATATTAGAAAATGAAGGAGCGGAAGCTGTTGTACCTGATCTTTTAGATTTCTTCTTCTATTCAACTTTTGATGCTGATTTTAAAGCTAGATATCTTGCAGGAAGTAAAATTACACAACATTTGTGCAATTTAGCGATTATGTATATGGAGAGTTATAGAAATACTATGAAAAAATCTTTAGAAAAGAGCAGCAGATTTTATAAACCTAAGCATATAAAAGAATTAGCTGATATGGCATCTCCTATATTATCTTTGGGAAATCAGACAGGAGAAGGCTGGTTCTTAACTGCTGAGATGATAGAATTAATAGAAAGTGGAGCGAGCAATATTGTTTGCCTTCAACCATTCGCATGTTTACCAAACCATGTGACTGGAAAAGGAATGATTAAGACTTTAAAAGAAAGATATCCAAGCTCAAATATTGTAGCAATTGATTATGATCCAGGATCTTCAAATGTAAATCAGTTGAATAGAATTAAGCTGATGTTATCAGTAGCATTTAAAAATTTAGAAGATCAAGTTAAAACATATATGAAAAAGCAAGAGAAGGTAGAAGAACAAGGAGTACCTAATGAAGTAGGACTAACATTAGAATAAAATAAATAAGATTCAGTTTATACTGCATAATATTGCTGTAGGTATTTCGCAGGTCTATTTTGTACTATTTTTACTAAATCAAGTTGTTATTGGGATAGTGAAAGAATGGACAAAATATTTCTGAGAAAGACCCACAGCTATTTTTTTAAGTTATAATTCACTTGATTTAAGACGTAAATTTAAAAAAATATAAGTTATTTACATAATTTTAGCAAATAGGTTATAAACTTATTGTAAAAGTATATTTATCAGTGTATTGTATATGTATTGATAATTTGCAAAAAGGTAGATGGGTAGAAAATTAGGAGGTAATAGATGAGCACGCAAAGTAATCATCCAGAAGAAGAAAAACTAAATGAAAAGAAATTTAGACCAGTAGTATTTTTGATGGCAATAATATATATTGCTGTATTTTTAGGAATAACAACTCCTCTTATGTTACTTTGGGGGCCATATGAAAATACAAGGAAAGTGGTTATATCAACTGTTCTTGGAACAAGACATTCATACCTGGTAACTGATTTTTTGTCTCAAGATGCTATAAATAATATTCTAGGAGTAAATAATACTGTTAACGAGGTAACAGAGAATGTTGCTGAAAAAAGCGAAACAGATCTTAATAAAATAAGAGTTAAGTACACTAGTGGAAATGAAATCACTAGGTACGATATACATACAGATAGATATAATGGATATGTTTTAGAAATAAAAAACCCGCTTGGTGTTAAAGTTGCAATGACAAAGTACCTAGGAAAAATAGGACAAAAGACGAGCGAAATGGCCGAGGAACATAATGCAATTGCTGCTATTAATGGGGGAGCTTTTGTAGATGAGTCGTCAGACGGAACTCTTTATGCAGGAACAGGGGCAGAACCAGGGGGATTTGTAATTTCAGATGGTAAAGTTATATATCCAAAGACTAATGTAAAGAAAGATAATGTTGAAAATGTAATTGCTTTTACAAAAGGAGGTCAATTGATTGTTGGCGACCATACATTAGAAGAATTACAGAAACTAGATGTAAAAGAAGCAATGTGCTTTAGACGTCCAAATATTATAATTAATGGTAAGCCACAAGTAAAGGATAAAATGTCTGATGGGCTAAATCCGAGAACTGCCGTTGGTCAAAAAGAAGATGGAACAGTAATCTTTTTGGTTATTGATGGTAGAAAAATAACAGCACCTGGTGCAAGCATTTATGATGTACAACAAATAATGTTAGATAGAGGAGCAATCAATGCAGGGGCACTTGATGGCGGATATTCATCAACAATGTATTATAAAGATGAAGTAATAAATTCTCCTAATGCATGGGATGGAGAGAGATCAGTTGCAACAGCATTTTACGTTGAATAAAAGAAAATACTTAAAGCTTGTAATTGATATTTTTGTCTATCAAATTAAGATAAGGCTTAGGTAGGAATATTTTTGAAGGAAAGGATAAAGCAATGAAAAACCTAATTAGGATTTTAATATGGACATTTGTGGCGATATTAATTCAACAAAGTATCTTTATGTACGTAGAGAATATATACTTAGCTTCAGATGTAAAGATAGAAGCTCAAAAAGTTGAAGAGAAGAAAGAAGCTCCAAAAGAAAAGAAACAAAATGAAATTCACTTAAAAGATGGAGTGGAACAAATTTCAGTGTCATCTGATGGGAGATTTGTTGCTTACTTAGAGAATAAAAAACTTAAGGTATTGGATAGTAATGATAATAGTGAGAAAGAATTTGAAAGTGAAAGTAATGGGGAAGTTGCATTCTATAAATGGTTAACAAATGAGAATAGCATAATTGTTATTCAAAAGGTCCAAAAGGATGGAGATTTATATTTTGAACCAGTATCATTCAATGCAAAAAAAGGTGAGACAAGGCAACTTACAGATTTCAATTTAAATGAATTAAAAATAGATATAAGAAATAATAGTGAAGTAATTGATAATGTTGTGTTTTCAACGGCTACCCATACTCTTTATATAAAAGTTAAGAAAATAAGCGGCAAAAGTGATCTTTACTATGCAAATGTAATGAATCAATTAGAAAAAGTTAGATCAAATAAGCAGATTGGAAATATTGTTGTACCGACTACAAGTACAAATGCAGTAATGGAAATGGGAGATGGAGCAACTATATTAAATAATCCTGATAATATAGAAATACCTAATGTTGAAGTTACCAGAATATTGGGAAGTGATATTAATGATAATGTATATTTTGGTGAAGAATCTGATGGGAAAATTGCTAAGATATATTATACTACTTTAAATAATGAAAAAATAAAGTGGAACACATTAACCTTACAAAAACCAGTGAATAGAGACGATATTATAATAGATTATTCTGGCAAAGTCTATGTAAATGATAAAACTGCAAGTAGCGTTTTGGAGCTTTATAGCAAAAAAACGATTAAATACGAAGGTGAACTATTGCAGTCATACTCCAAAGGTATTTTTTCAAAAGATAATGGTAAATTGATAAAAAATGAGCTCCAAGAAAATAGAATCTCAATAAAATAGTATTGCTGAAATAATTACAATAGTGTTATATTCATAGGAAGCTTTCAGTACAATTTAATAGATTAACACTAATGTACAGGAGATTTTTATTTGTTATTCAATCCATATTTGGAATTTTACAAATGAAAATCTCCTAATATTTAATAATGAAATTACTGGGGGGTAAGCAATACAACCTTATTCTTTCTTCAATATTAATTTTTATACTTAATAAAAAAGTAAATTATTCGGAATTTTAAAATAATCTGTATTTATGCACACTATATTCCAAATTATATGATATAATAATTAATGGAAATGATGTTAACGTGAACAAAGGAGACTACTGGATACTAATGCTTATGTAAGCTAAGTAGTAGAAAGGGATGAATGGGAATAATGGTAATAAGAAAGAATGTATTAAAGTTAGCTATACCAATAATGGTAGAGCAGACTTTTGTTATGCTGCTAGGTGTTTGTAATACTATGATGGCAGGGCATATTAGTGAGGAAGCTGTATCTGCTATAGGGATGGTAGATTCAATAAATATGTTGTTTATTTCTTTTTTTGCAGCTTTATCGGTTGGAGCGACTGTAGTAGTAGCGCAACAAATTGGACAAGGTCAAACTAAGAGAGCGAATGAAACTGCGAAGCAAGCTATAATATCAGGGATTATCGTATCTGTACTGATAACTTTGCTTCTATGGATTTTACGGATTCCATTAATAAATTCTCTTTATGGTTCCGCTGAAGAATTAGTAAAATTAGATGCAAAATTATATATTGAATTCACTTTATTAACATATCCATTTATTGCTATTGAGCAAATTGCAAATGGTATACTCAGAGGGACAGGAGATACGAAAACTCCAATGAGTATTACAATGTTTATGAATGTTATTAATATAATATTAGGATATATTTTAATATTTGGGATTAATATTATCAATATACCTTCTCTTGGAATAATGGGGGCTGCAATAGCCATAGCTATTGCTAGAACTATTGGAACTGTAGTTATTGTGATAGTTTTATTTAGAGGAAGCAAAAATATAAAAATTAAGAGGTTATTTCCTTTTAAGTTTGACATGAAGATACAGAAGGAAATTTTTAATATTGGAATACCAGCAGGTATGGAACAAGTGATTTTTCAAACTGGTAAATTAATTGTCCAAGTCTTTATAGTTACAATGGGGACAGCATCAATTGCAGCAAATGCAATAGGAATGTCTATTTCTCAAATAATTAATGTACCAGGGAATGCATTTTGTTTGGCTGCAACTACTTTAGTTGGTCAATATGTTGGAAGAAATGATATTGAAGGTGCAAAAAGTACTTTGATTTATTTGACTAAGTTTGCAACTATTTGCCTAGTTTCTGTAGGTTTTCTTTTTGTTCCAATATCAGAATGGGTAGCAAGTTTTTATACCAGCGATCCAGAAGTAATACGGCTCACGGCATTATTACTTAAGAGCAATAGTATAGCGCTTGTTGCATGGGCTGTGTCATTCGTACTTTCGTCAGGATTAAAAGGAGCTGGTGATACTAGATACACTATGGTAACAGCATTTGTTGGCATGTGGGTGTTTAGAATCGGATTTGGATATGTTTTGGGAATTGTATGTAGAATCGGAGTTTTGGGGATATGGATTGCTATGTATATAGATTGGATTGTCCGCGGATCAATGTATTCTATAAGATTAAGCGGTATTAAATGGCTAAGACACAGGCTTACGTATTAGTAAATAAACTTTAGATTCTAAAAGGCAAAGTTTCAATAAATTCATAGACCTTTTAAATATTCTTATTTAATGTATATATAAATTTTAATTCACATCTAATAACGAAGCAAGGTATCTATAAATTTTAGATACCTTTTTTGTATAATATATTATATTTACTATTTAAACACTTGCAAAAATAAGATATAATTAGGTAAAATGATAAATTTTAGTAATAAAGTTGAAAAATTGTAAAGTGAAATTTATTATTTAAATGATTATTTTGTGGGTTTATATTAATAAAAATTTGCTAGTGTCAGATAATCCTATATTTAATATTAAAAGGGGAGAGTTGATAAAAAATAGAGGAAAGAATTACTTAGTATAATGAAACAAGATAATTGTAAAAAACAAGAGGGGAATGAAGAAAATGACAAAAAAAATTGTAAACATTATTGTGATAGCAATAATAATAATGATTAGCACCATATTGCCGATAATTTTAGAGTTGTCTATAATGAGTGCTGTAGTAACAGCATTGATAGCAGTTATTATAGCAGCAGTATATCTAGCTATATTAGGTAATTCTGAAAAAGATAAAACTAATAATTTAGGATATAATGAAATGCCTATAGAAACAACCATATCATCTCAAAGCTCACAAGAGGAACTAGCTATAGATATGGACAATGTTGTAAATAGTAAAGAAAAAGAAGAAATCTTGCAATTAGCAAAATTTCAAGAGGAGACTGTGGAAAATTTAAATAATATAATTAACAAAATGATTGACAAATCAGATGAAATGAAGAAGGATATTCACAAATCAACTAAATTAGATGAAATTGAAAACGATGACACTGTTAAACTTGGAGAAGCGCTAGCTAAGACTATGTATTTTACAAGTGTAGGTTCTGAAAGTATGGGGAATATGGATGAGTCTATGAAAAAGATATATGATGCTAACAGATTATTGGATAAATCAGTACAGGTTGCAAACAGTTCAACTAAAGAAGCAATTGATATAATTCATCTAATAGGAAATATTGCAAATCAAACGAATTTATTAGCGTTAAATGCAGCTATAGAAGCAGCGAGAGCAGGGGAAGCTGGTAAAGGCTTTTCAGTAGTAGCATCTGAAATTAGGAAGTTAGCAGATGATGTTAAAACAGCTGTAAATAGTGTTGATGGTATAATAAATGATATAACAAAAGCTATAAACAAGACTACTGAAAATGCAAGAGAAGGTGGACAACTAATAGAGGAAAGTATAAATACGGTAAAGACTGCAGAAGATATATTTAAGCAAATAGTTACAGAAGTAAGCGAAATTGATTCTCATGCAAATGTTATATCGGAACTAAGTGTAAGATATGAAAAAGTAAAGGCTACAGCATTAGAAATGTCAGAAGTACAAAATCAATCACTTAGCTCTTTATCAGAAACTGCAAAAAAATTATTACAAACTACAAAATCAATAAAGAATAAAATCTAAAGAAAATTGATATAATTAAAGCATACTATATAAATTATCTATGGTTAAAAAGGGGAAAAATTTATGAATAAAGGTAAAAAGACTATAATTGGTACGGGAGTTATTGTTGGAACTATGGCAGCAATAAGCAGTGTTATTGCTGTAAGTAAAAAGTTAAAGAAAAACAAAGAGCAAAGTTTTTTAGAAAGTATAGAATATACAACAGGTAAAGTTAGAAACTTTGGGACATTATATTTAGATAATGAGAAACAGAAAAGGCCAAAAGATTTTATAGAATTTAAAGATATCCCTGAGTACAAAGGACAAAAAATCAAAATAAACGATACTGATAAAAATGAAGAATATATGTTAACATGGGTAGAAGTGAACGACGATAATAAAAAACTTTTAATATGTGATCGGAATATATTAAAAGGCATGTCCTGGAATGAATTAAATGAGCAAAATTTAATTTTTGGTAAAGTTGTAATAATTGAAGGCAAAAAATATATTCTAAGGCTATTAACCGGATATAGTGAAAAGAAAAATTACAAAGCGAATGAATGGGATAAATATATTGTAAATACAGATAAAATTGATAGTTTGCCGATATGTAAGGATTGTGATATGACAAATAGTACGAAGCAGCAAGATGAAAAACAAAAATTAAATGGAGATAGTAATAAGTTGTGGAATTGGTACAATTTTTCTAGCTTTACTCAAAGTGAAGGCTTAAGGCGTGAAAAATTCTGCATAATAAGAGGATTCTATTCAATAACATACTCTAACCAATCAATTAAGGACTTAAAATACGAAACCGTTGGGTATAGACCAGTTTTAGAATTGATTGAATAAAAATATTATTAGCGTATAAGCAGTTGTATAAATGCTTATACGCTTTTATAATAAGAAAAAATAAATAATTTTATAAAAAGGAGAAGAACATGAGACTAAATAATTTCAGTGATAGAAATAAAGGAATATTATTTATTATAGCATCGGCTTTTGGATTTGCAATGATGGCTGCATTCGTTAAAATATCAGGGGATTTACCATCATTTCAAAAAACTTTTTTTAGAAATATAGTGTCAGCTACAGTAGCATTTATAATTTTATTTAGGCATAAGGGTAATTACTTTGGAAAAAGAGAGAATCAGAAAAAATTAATACTAAGATCAGCACTTGGAACTCTAGGGATAGTATTTAATTTTTATTCCATAGATAAATTAGTATTATCAGATGCAAACATGCTAAATAAACTTAGTCCGTTTTTTGTGATCATTTTTTCTGGATTATTTTTAAAAGAAAAAGTAAATTCAAAGCAGGTTATAGCTATAGCAATTGCTTTTATAGGAACATTATTTGTAATCAAACCATCATTTAATTTGGAGATGATCCCAGCAATAATTGGAGTACTGGGGGGAATATTTGCAGCGGCAGCATATACATGTGTCAGGGATTTAGGTGGAAAAGAAAATACGGAGACAATTGTTTTTTATTTTTCATTTTTTTCAAGTGTTATTATACTTCCGTTTATGATTATTTCATATAAACCAATGAATTTTATTCAATTTATTTACTTACTTTTAGCAGGAATTTTTGCTAGTATTGGTCAATTTGGAATAACTTTAGCTTATAAATACGCACCTGCTAAAGAAATTTCAATTTTTGATTATACAAATATAGTTTTTTCAGCAATAATAAGTGTATTTTTATTTGGAACTCTTCCGGATTATCTGAGTGTTATTGGGTATATGATTATATTCTTAGCTTCACTTTATATATTTATATTTAATAAAGGCTAGATTATTGAAGGCATAGAATTAATATAGCAATACATATAAAACTAGGTTAAAAATATATTGAAAGGTATATTATATAAAATTTTATAAATAAAACTTGACAAAAGTGGTTATATATTATATTATCTAATTGAGAATGATTTTCAAAATTATTTAAAGGTAACAAGGAGGAACTAAAATGAAGATTGTATATTGGTCAGGAACTGGAAATACAGAAAAAATGGCTCAGTTAATTGGAAAAGGAATAACTGAAGGGGGAAAAGAAGCGGAAGTTATAAATGTTTCTGATGTAAATGTAAATGAGTTATTAAGTGAAGATATACTTGTTTTAGGATGTTCAGCTATGGGCGATGAGGTATTAGAAGAATCTGAATTCGAACCATTTGTAGAAGAGATTTCAACCCAAATATCTGGAAAGAAAGTAGCGCTTTTTGGATCTTATGGCTGGGGAGATGGACAATGGATGAGAGACTTTGAAGAAAGAATGATAGGTTATGGTTGTAGCATAATCGGAGACCCATTAATTGTTCAAAATGAGCCAGATGACAATGAACAAGAGTGCATAGATTTTGGTAAAAAAATAGCGCAAATATAAGCAAGTTCGGTGGTGATATAGAATGAAATATCTAGATTTTTACAAAAGATTAGATTCAATGAAAAACAAGGAGTATATCGAGAATTTTTTAGTGTACAATTCGTCTCTAGTAATCGCTGGAGTTAAGCCGGCGGTAACAGTAACAATGAAAAAAAGTAATAGAAAATTACACAACAGCTGGACAAGTTATGGAAAGTCTTTTCTTAAAAATATAAATTTAAAGTTTATAGAATTAAGAGAAAGTGATAGTTCTATTATAGTGATGATTTACGATGAAAGTATATTGGAGAAAGAATTAAACAGAAAAACACATATAGAGTTTTTAGTTAATATGGGATACCCCTTCGAGATTAAAATAAATGAATATGTTAATACATTAAAGTATAGATATGATCAATATCACTGCCCTCACGAACTTGGATTATTCCTTGGAATACCTTTTGAAGATGTTAAAGATTTTATGGAATGTACTACTAAGCAATGCCTATTATGCGGATACTGGAAAGTATACAATGATAGTAATAAAGCAAAAATAATCTTTAATAAATATGATAAAGTTAAAGAATATGCCATAAAAAATATGCTTGAAGGGAATTCATCGCGTGACCTCGCTTTAAGTATAAAAAACTCCTTTTATATTAATGCTATTTAGTTAGCAAATAGATAATTAAAAATTGTTATATAGTTAAGTTTTTATAAGAATATGAATACAAAATTATTCTTGGTTTTACACACTACCATGAATAAATGTGATAATTAACCACCATAGTGATTTATTTAATGCCCACACACCATTAAATAATGTAATAGACCATGATATATACTTATAATGTCCACACCATTATAAGTATGAAAATAATAAAACAAACGAATTTTTTATTAGATAGTACATTTCATAAAATTTATATAAGAACTGCAAGGTTTACACACGCCTTGTGGTTTTTTATTTTTACATTAATGTACAATTATAGTATAATCTATATTATATAAAATTAAATTATGTAATAACTTATATTAGGATATTTTTTAACTTTGGAGTTAAAATATCATTAATAAGCTAAAATAAAACGAATAGTATTTAATTCTGAATATTTATATAAAGCTAAATATCAAATTGAATTTATGAATTTAGATTGGGAGTTTGAAAGAATAAGGATGTGAGAATATAATATGCTATTTAATAAACTTTTCGAGATAGATAAGGTTAGTGATTCAATTGGAAGTGTAAATTTTAGAGAAGCAGTAAGAGGAATCATAATACGAGATAACAAAATATTAATGGTACATTCGAAAAATAAAGACTACAAGTTTCCAGGTGGTGGAATGAAAAAAGAGGAAAAACATGAAGAAGCATTAAAAAGAGAAGTGGAAGAAGAGACAGGTTATATTTGCAATAGAATAAATGGGCAAATTGGTATTGTAACTGAAAGAAGTAGGGATAAATATGTAAATGATAGAATTTTTAAAATGATTTCTTATTATTATTTTGCAGAAGTATCTAATGTAAGAAAATCACAAAAGTTAGATCCTTATGAAGCAAAGTTAGGATTTAAGCCAGAATGGGTAGAAATAGTGGATGCCATAAATAATAATGAAAAGATAATTGAATCAGGAGATAAACATATTGCAAATTGGATATTTAGAGAAACTTACGTATTAAAAGAAATACAAAATCATATTAATGAAATATACCAACATAAGGAATAATATTTTGTTAATACTTTATTAAATAAGTTAGTAATTAATAATACTCAAGGATATATTAACAAAAGTGAAGAAAATGTTTACAAGAAGCTTGGCTCAAGTTATAATTAAGAAGAAGTAGTTAAAAGTGAATATTTTAAGTAGAATATAATAATAGCATTTAATAGCTTTTAATATATCTTCAAAACAATTAATCTCTTTACATAATAAAAAAACTCCTTTGAGGGGTTTTTTTATTATGTTTTTGGAAAAGTTATATTCAGTAATAACTTTACGAGGAGAAAAAGATGAGAGTAAGACTTGGTTATGTAGCAGTTTCTATGAGGCTAGGAAAGAAGATTACTAGTTCTAGTACAGTAACATTTGCAAATTATAGCAAAATAATTGATGATAAGAATAGATTAGAAAAGCTAAAGAGTATTACTTTATCTAATCTAAATGATTTAGAAAAAATACTCAAATATAATATAGAAAATAATATCCATTTTTATAGAATAACATCTGCACTAATTCCTTTAGTTACACACCCAGAAGTAGGTTACTGGGGCCATAGAGAAATTTTCAAGAAAGATTTTGAGTATATAGGTAAAATAATCAGAGAACATAATATGAGGGTTGATACTCATCCCGATCAATTTAATGTTTTGAATAGTACAAATGATGAAATAGTTAATAATACAGTAAATAATTTGATGAGGCAGGTGGAGTGGTTTCAAGATTTAAATTATCCGAATGGAAAAATGGTTTTGCATGTTGGTGGTTCAGCTGGAGGTAAACAAGCAGGAATAGAAAGGTTTATAGCAAATTTTAATAAGTCTCCTAAAGAAATAACTTCAAAACTAATAATTGAAAATGATGATAAGACTTATACAGCAAATGAAGTTTTAGATTTATGTAGAATATTAGACATACCAATGGTTTTAGATGTACATCATCATAACTGCAATAATAATGGTGAAAATATAGAGGCGTTGTTGAAAGATATTTTTAACACTTGGGGTAATGAAAGTTTACCACCTAAAATTCATTTCTCTACACCTAGAGAGAATGAAAAAGATAGAAAACATGCAGACTATATTAATGCTAAGGATTTTGTTGGATTTTTAGAAAAAGCTAAAAAAATAGATACAGATATTGATGTAATGCTAGAATGTAAGCAGAAGGACGAAGCATTGTATTTATTAGCTGAAGATATAAAAAAAATTAGGCCACAGTATAAATGGATAGATAATAGCAGCTTTGAAATTTAGTGATTGAAATAGGCGAAAAGTTTATGATTACAATAAAATAATTATTTAGATAAAAATAGATACATGAGTGTAATGCTTCATTTAATTAATTGAAACCATTCGCACATGTATCTATTTTTGAATTTAAATTATTATGGTTATTAATAATTTTTATAAATTTAGAAGTCGCGTTGACTTTGGATATAATTTTCATACCAATTATTAAATAAAACTTTGAAAGAAGCGGCTATTGGAACAGCTAACAGCATACCTAACAGTCCGCCTACATTGCCACCAATTAAAATTGCTAACATTGTAAATACAGCATGTAATCCTACACTATTGCCAACAATTTTAGGAGCTAAAAGATTATTATCTATTTGTTGAACAACTAGCATAGCAATAACAGCGTAAAGTATTTTAATAGGGGTTCCACTAAGAAGTCCCATAATCGCAGCAAGAATAGTACCAACTATTGGACCAACGTAAGGAATCATGTTGCAAATACCAGCAATGATTCCAATAACAAAGGCATAATTTATACCTACAATTGAAAGTGCAATTGCAGATAGGACTCCAACAAAAAATGCTTCTAACAATTGACCTCGTAGATATTTTGCAAATACTTCATGTATTACTCTAAAAATGTATGTAATATTACTTCCAATATTACTTTTCCTAAATACTAAATAGTAAAGTTTATTCCATAAATCCATAAAATACTCAGAATCTTTTAATAGATAGATACTAATTATAAGAGCAATAAAAAAGGTTGCAACACTACTTCCTATAGACATTATGTAGGAAGTCATATTACCAAGATTATTTTCAATATATTTTTGTAAGTTAACAAGTCCATCGGTAATATATGGTTTTACACCATCAATTAATGGGTTATTTAAATTATTTAAAGTTGCCCTTATGGAATCTGTTGAAAAAGAATTATTACTTAAATATAGAGAAATATGCTGAGCCATATTTGTTATAGTTGTGTTATTTGATAATTGACCACCAATCATGAAATAAATTCCAAACAGCAATCCTAAGAAGATACCGATCATTAAAAGGTATGCAAATATGATCGCCAATGTACGCCTTGTAGATGGATTTTGAATTCTAACGAATTTACTTTTTTCTAAAAAATTTTCTATAGTTCTAGTAATAGGATATAAAAGATAAGCAATTACGATCCCTATAAGTAATGGTTTGATTAAGTCAATTGAATAACTCCCAATATTTAATGCTGTTCTGAAGAGTGCACCTATATTAAGAATAAATAAGAATGCTATATAAATTATTACAGCTGTAATTGTTATATAAATAGAGTATTTAAGCAGTTTTTTATCAAATTCAATTTTCATGCTAGTATTATTATCTCCTTGTTATTGTGTAAATTTAAATGATCAATCAAAAATAATGTTGTTCATTTACAACATAAAACTTAATTAAAATATAATTACTAACATTATAACACATTTTTTAGAATATATTAGGTATTTTAAAATTACAATATACTTAAAATTAAGCAAAGCGTTTAGTTAAGAGTATGATATAAAAACTGAGCTTTTATAAACCGAATTAAGGTAATATTACTGAATCAAGTAAAATATATTTAATATGGTAATTATTATCAAGAATAGAGGAGAAGGGTGGAAGAGGAGCTAATGGAGTTTAAAAACATAACCTATAATGATTCAGGCGATAGATCAGTGAATCATAAGAATGAATCTTTGATTGAAACAGAAGTTTATAAAAAACAAGAGAATAAAAAATATGAAGATGAAAAAAAGCTATATTCAAAAGAAGAGGTAAATGAAATATTAAAAGACAGCATAGAAAATATGCTGATAAAATTGGAAAAGGTAATTAATGAAAAATATCAATGTTACAATATCCAAGCTGTATATAATAAAGCAATTAGCAACTGGAACGAGGTATTATGCGATATTAAGTATAATAAAAGTTTTTTGACTTTAAAGCTTTCTAATGATTATATATGTGATAGTGAGAATAAAATTAGTTCGATTTATATTACATTGCTTAGCAATGGAAAAGGAGTTTTTACTGAATGTATACAACGTATTAAGCAAGAATACGAATTCATTAGTCGAGCACTTGCTCATCTGCCTGTAAATGAAACAGAGTTATATTTTAAAGTATGTGAAGAAAGTAAAATTATAGATTGTATTGTTGCAGAGGTCAAAAAAATAATACAAAAGGCATAGATTAAATTTTGGTCTAAATTATATACCTAATGCATAATTATCCTATTTATAACAGGTATCATCCTTATACCTATTATAAATAGGGTAAATGAAAATTGAATTATTTAAAGAGGAACAACCGATAATTTTTTATTAAAATACTTCTTAAAACTTTCATCCATTTCAACAGGTAGACTATCTTTCATATACTTTACACTATCTGCAGGTAATGCTAAATTAAAGTTATCTTTTTCATTTAGGATTACAACCTCAGCTAAGCTATTATAGAAGTATTTGTCAATCTTATGAGCAAGACATAAAATAATTGAAAGTCTTTTACATATTATAATATCATCTTTAGTTAGCAGCGCTCTGTATTCATCTGCTATCTTATAATCAAATTTACCACTTAGGGCAACTGTATATGCAGCCATTAATATTTCTTTATGAGTGAGTCCGGCAATAAAGGAATTAATTATAATATAAAAACTATGTTTATAAGCATGTTTTACTGATATGCTGATGCCAACATCATGTAATTTAGCAGATACTTTTAATAATTTACTTTCTAATTCAAAATACCTTGAATCTGTCTGTTCCAAATGATCGAGTAAAACACGAGACAGATCTTGTATTTTTTCAGCATGTGGAAGATTCAAATCAGTGTTAGTTAAAATATTATTTAATGAAAAATCTAAAATATCTACATTATAAATATTTTCACCTAAGAGTTTTTCATATAGAACACCTTCACGAATTCCGTACTGACTAATTTTTAGAAGTGGGCAATTACAGTAATTCATCAACATAAAAAGAGCAGAAAAAGGAGCAGTAAAAATATCAACTCTTTCTTTAGGGAGTCCTTTTAATTTAGCTTTTTGACTTATATTTAAATCAATAACATAATTATATACTGTTGTAATTTCATCAAATAAAATAAAATAATTATGTAGCAAATCTAAAGGATAGGTAATAAATTTTTTATGAATTTTACCTATAGACCGTGCAGTTCCCCCTATGCCAATCAAAGGTAAACCTTTAGCGCTTTTTAACCAAGGTAATTTATCAAATTCACTGAAAATAAACTTTTTAAATTCTAATATAGTGTCCTTATCAGCAGGTGTATCAAATGGAAAAAGTTTAGTTAAAGGTATTGAGCCTAAAGGTAAACTTATACCATTAATGATATTTCTATTTTTAACCAAAGTTATCTCCATGCTTGAACCACCTATATCAATAAGGAGAGCATTATCAATATCCATGGTGGATTTTACTGTTATATAGCCATAAGCAGATTCTTCTAGCCCGCTTAATATTCTAATATTTAAATTTAATTTGTCTTTTATTAAAGAAATAATTTCATTTCTATTTTTTGCTCGTCTAATTGCTTCTGTGGCCACCGCAATTACTTCTACAACATTGTTCTTTTCACAAAGAATTTTGAAGAATTCTAATGTTACTAATAGCTTTTCGATTCCTTCAATTGATAGATTATTATTTTTATCTAGATATTGTCCTAATCTTGTCATTCTCTTTTCTTCATCAATGATTTTATAAGAATTATTTAAATATATTTCGTAGACTAAAACCCTCATAGAATTAGAACCGATATCAATTACTGCAATGTTTTTCATTTACTCACTCCTAATTAACAAAATGTGACAAAAAAGTTAACTAATAAATAATAATGTGTTAACATAGAATTAACAAAAATGTTAGATTATATTAGTATACTTTTAAATATATTACAATATTCAAAGTGTATTTTAAATACTATTATTACAAATAATTAAAATAAGTTGAAAGAAGATTTAACTTTTGGGTGAGGAGAATTATTATGAATCAAACTTATACATATGATAATCATGAAAATTTTATCAATAGAGAGCTCAGTTGGTTAGAATTTAATCAAAGAGTTTTAGATGAAGCTAAGGACAATACGAATCCTCTTTTAGAAAGGCTTAAATTTTTAGCTATATCTAGTTCAAACCTTGATGAATTTTTTATGGTGAGAATTGGTTCTTTATATAGTCAAATACAGGCAGGATTTGAAGAAAGGGAAGTATCAGGATTAACTCCAAGTGAGCAAATAGAGAGAATCTTAAATAGAGTTAGGAAAATGGTACATGATCAATATAGTACATATGAACATTTGTATGATCATTTAGGATCTAAAAATATAAGAATTTTCACGTATGAAATGTTAAATGAAAAACAACTTGATTTTGTTAAAGATTATTATAGAAATATTGTTTATCCAGTTTTAACTCCTATGGTTATAGATTCAGGAAGGCCATTTCCATTACTATTAAATAAAACGCTAAATATAGGTATAATGTTAAAGGCAAATAAAAGTGATCAAGAAATTTTTGCAACTATTCAAGTTCCATCTGTATTGGAAAGATTAGTGCCTATTCCAGGAGGAGAAGGAGAAAATTTCATTCTCTTAGAAGATGTTATAAAAAATCATTTATGTGAGCTATTTGGGTTTAAGGTTTTGACTACTGCTTGTTATAGGATCACGAAAAATGCAGATTTAAGCTTAAACGAGGAAGGAGCAGAAGATTTACTAGAAACTATTGAAGAATCTCTTAAACAAAGAAGATGGGGATTAGCTGTAAGATTAGAGATTGAAGATACTAGTGATACTAGGATAACAAATAAATTAGAGCAAGAATTTGAGATATCAGACAATCAAATTTTCTCCATAAAAGGACCAATCGATTTAACATTTATTAATAAGTTATATAGTATAAAAGGATATAATGAACTGAAATTTGAACAAATAAAAAGCCTTCCTGTAAAGGAACTACAAGAGTGTGATATATTTCAAGCGATAAGTAAAAAAGATATATTTATTCATCATCCCTATGAAAGTTTCTCATTAGTAGTAAAATTAGTTCAAGAAGCGGCACAGGACGAAAAAGTACTAGCCATAAAGCAAACTTTGTATAGAGTAAGTGGTAACTCTCCTATAATTGAAGCACTTTCAAAAGCAGCAGAAAATGGTAAGCAAGTGACCGTCTTAGTTGAATTAAAGGCTAGGTTTGATGAAGAAAATAATATCCATTGGGCGAGACAGCTAGAAAAAGCCGGATGCCACGTGATCTATGGAGTTATTGGACTTAAAACTCATAGTAAAATATTATTAATTGTTAGGCAGGAAAAGAAAGGAATAAAAAGATATGTTCATTTAGGAACTGGTAACTATAATGATGTAACAGCAAAATTTTATACAGATATAGGGCTTCTTACTGCAAAACCAGAATATGGAGAGGATGCATCTGTTATCTTTAATATGCTTTCTGGATATTTTAAGCCGGAAAATATGAGTAAAATAACAATTGCTCCATATGGATTGAGAAAAAAATTAGAATATTTAGTTGAAAGAGAAACAGAGCATGCTAAACATGGCAAGCCAGCAAAAATAATCGCAAAAATGAATTCACTAATTGATAAAAAATTAATGATAGCATTATACAAAGCTTCTCAAGCGGGAGTTAAAGTAGAGCTTATAGTCAGAGGAATTTGTTCATTAAGGCCTGGTATTAAAGGATTAAGTGATAATATAACGGTAAGAAGCATAGTAGGAAGGTATTTAGAACATAGTAGGATATATTATTTTCATAATAATGGAAATGAAGAAATTTATATTTCAAGTGCAGATTGGATGTACAGAAATCTAGATAAAAGAGTAGAAACTATGACAATAATTGAAGATCAGCAAATTAAAAAGGAATTAAAAGAAATGCTCAGCTTATATTTAAAAGATAATGTTAAAAGTAGAATTTTAAATTCAGATGGATCGTACACAAAGATAGATTCAGACGGAAGGTCAGTTAATGCGCAAGAAGATATGATAGATCTTTGTAAAAGATTTAATAATAAAATTTAATAAAAAAAATTAGTCCCAATTAAATTATTTAATTGGGACTAATTTTATATAATAATGTAAATATAATTACACTATGGTTTTTTTATGTATCTAATAAATAAGTTATATTTATTAGAAATATTACTATAAAAACCCTTAAGTATGGAAAAAAATAATCGAAAGTAATCATAAGAATATAATTTTGGTTTACATTAAAAACTTACGTAAAATATTCTAGGAGATGAGAAGGATGAAAAGCAATAAAATAAAAATCGTAT
The DNA here is from genome assembly GCF_002029255.1 of Clostridium chromiireducens. Taxonomy (GTDB): domain Bacteria; phylum Bacillota; class Clostridia; order Clostridiales; family Clostridiaceae; genus Clostridium; species Clostridium chromiireducens. The sequence goes on along the minus strand of NZ_MZGT01000025.1, from coordinate 26,648 downwards.
CATTAGTTATAGCAGCAATTTTAGCTCAAGGAACTTGCGCGACTTTTGCGGCAACTTCGAAAGATAGCGATTATACCAAAGACGAATTAAATAATTTAGAACCAGGATTTGAATGGAAAGACGTTAATAAAAGCAATTACAAAGTTAACTCATATAAAAATAGTTTTTCAAGTACCCAAACGCCAGAAACTGGTAATGACAGCGGTAATGATAAGAGTGATTCGACGTCAACAGCAACTAATACCACTGTAGAATCAAATTTAGGAAATGTCATAGTAAGTTCTACACCGAGTACTGGGAGAAAGGGTGACTTCTGGGGGAAAACCAAGGACGGAAAGTGGATATTAATAGAGCAAGGTACTCCTGCAAGTGGATGGAGAAATGTAAGGGGACAGTGGTACTACATGGATGCTGATGGAGTAATGCAAACTGGTTGGATAAATGATGGTGAGACATGGTATTATTTAAATTCTAACGGAAGTATGGCATACAATACATATGTAGATGGATATTACCTTGATTGGAACGGAGCAATGCATTAATTTTATTAAGGAGCTATACTACCTAAAATAATTATTTAATTAACTTTTAAGAGTGTAAATGTGATGAAGTTTTTACAGCTATAACTTTATCATATTTACCTCTTTTTTATTAATTAAATAATCTCAACTTAATTTAAATAGTAATTTCAAGATTAGTAGAATAAATAATTTATATTTAATAATTTTTAAAAGAGCAGTATTTTTATATTATTCGCCTCTATTCTGCAAGAAAGTTAGGTTTTATAGTTATATAATAACATTATAATCATAGTTTGTTATAGAGTTATGGTTATTTGAATTACCAAGATATTTTAGGCTCAGTTAATATTTACGAATACCCCTTGGTCTGAGCCTTAAAATAAATTTAATCTAGCAAAACAACCTAAAATTAATTTGTTTTTAAAGTTAGTAATGGAGGATATGATTATGGAAAAATGTAAACGAGATAAAGAAGGTTTTGGAAAGTTACTAAACTATGAAGTTGAGAATAACGTAATTAGTATTGAATTTAATAATAAAAAAGTGTTTGTAAATGTAGTAAATTCACATATTATTAACTTCTTTGCACCTTTATTTAGAGAAGAAAGAAATTCTAAAGCAGTAGAAAATTTAAAAGATAGCCATTGTGATTTTGAAATTGAGAATATAGCAGATGGAATTCAATTATTAACAGAAAAACTAACAGTTAGGATTTATGATGAGTTTAAAGTAGATATTTATGATAAAAAGGGAACATTGCTTTGTGCAGATTATAGAGGTGAAAAAGACCCTTTTATAAGAAGAAAAGGAGACTTTATGTTAGCAGAGGCAGAAGGGCATGCCCTTAATAACGATGAAGAGTTTAAAGTATATGTGTCCAAACAAATGGAAGAGGATATGTTTTTTTATGGACTTGGAGAACGAAGTGGGCATCTAAATAAACGTGGCTATCATTATGTAAACTGGAATACTGATAATCCTGCACCACATGGAGAAACTTTTGATAGACTTTATAAGTCTATTCCATTTTTAATTGGATTAAATAAAGGAAATGCTTTTGGTATATTCTTTGACAATCATTTTGAAACACATTTTGATATGGGAAGAGATAATTCGAAATACTATTATTTTGCAGGAGTTGATGGTAATTTAGATTATTATTTTATTTATGGCCCATCAGTAAAAAACGTAGTTGAAGGATATACAAAAATTACAGGAAATATGCCTTTACCTCAAATGTGGACATTAGGATATCAACAATGCAGATGGTCTTATGATAATAAGGCAAGGCTTATGGAGATTGCGAATAACTTTAGGGAAAAAGGAATACCTTGTGATACATTGTACTTAGACATAGATTATATGGATGGATATAGAGTATTTACATGGAATAATGAGAGATTTAATAATCTGGAAGAAATGATTAAAAAGCTTAATAGCATGGGATTTAAGGTAGTAACTATTATAGATCCAGGGGTTAAAGTAGATAAAGGATATAAAATTTATGATGATGGGTTGAAAAACGGATATTTTGCAACTGATAATCAGGGAATAGTCTATAGAAATGAAGTGTGGCCAGGGGATTCTGTTTATCCAGATTTTTTGAATTCAGAAGTAAGAAAATGGTGGGGAGAAAATCAAAGGATAATGACAGAAGCCGGCGTGAGTGGTATTTGGAATGATATGAATGAACCAGCTAGTTTTAAGGGTCCGCTTCCTGATGACGTAATGTTTGATAATGATGGAATTCCGGTAACTCATAAGGAAGTTCATAATGTATATGGTCATATGATGGCTAAGGCTACATATGAAGGATTAAAAAAAGCAACAGGAAAAAGACCATTTATAGTAACTAGAGCCTGCTATGCAGGAACTCAAAAGTACTCTACAATATGGACTGGGGACAATCAAAGTACCTGGGAACATTTAAGGATGTCTATACCAATGCTTATGAATTTAGGGTTAAGCGGAATGGCTTTCTGTGGTACAGATGTAGGCGGATTTGGGCATGATTGCAGTGCAGAGCTTTTAAGTAGATGGGTTCAAGTAGGGACATTTACTCCACTTTTTAGAAATCATTCGGCAATGGGAACAAGAGATCAAGAACCTTGGGCATTTGATGAAAGTACCGAAGAAATAAATAAAAAATATATAAAGCTTAGATACAAGTTAATCCCCTATATATACGATAGTATGTGGAATTGCAGTAAAAATGGTGCACCTATTATAAGACCGTTATTATTCAACTATCAGAATGATAAAAATACTTATGAAATTAATGATGAATTCCTTTGTGGTGAAAATATTTTAGTTGCACCAGTTGTAGAACAAGGAGCTAAAGCAAGAATGATATATCTTCCTGAAGGTGAAACTTGGGTAGATTATTGGACAAAAGAAGAATATAGGGGTGGTCAATATATAATAAGAGAAACTCCACTAGATATTTGTCCAATATTTATTAAAGGGGGATCTATTATTTCGGTAGCAGAAGAACAAAACTATATTGGAGAAAAGAATTCTAATAAGCTAACATTTGAAGTTTTTCTATGCAATGAAGAAACAGAAACAAAATATCATCATTTTACTGATGATGGAGAAAGTTTTAAATATCAAGCTGGGGAATTTAATAATTATAAAATAAAAGTAATCAATAATAATAACAAGGTTGAAATAAAGGTTAAAATTATAGATTATGAATATGATGATAAATTCACACATATAGAATTTATATTTAATAATATAAATGAAAGAGCAGTAACCATCAATGGGGAAGCCATAGAAATTATTGATGGAAAAGCTATAATTCCTAATCTAGTAAGCAATAAAGAATTTGTTTAATAGATAAAAATATAGTTAATGAATTATATTAAATCAGTAGTTAAACGCTAAATAAAGCTAAGTGATTATTATAGCGTTTAACTACAATTTATTTTCAGGGTATTTGCTTAAATAATCAGAAAGGAAGATTTTAAGTTCTATGAAAAATGCAAGTATAAAATTAGAAGAGAATTTATTTAAGATTACTTGGCCTATTTTTGTTGAGATGTTATTACTTATGTTACTTGGAAGCATGGATATATTTATGCTTGGAAAATATAGTGACGATGCTGTAGGAGCAGTAGGAATAGTTAATCAAATAATAAATATGTTAAATCTATTATTTGTTATTATTACTTCAGGAACTACAATAATTTGTTCACAGTACATAGGAGCTAAAAAGAAAGATGAAGATATCATGGGGCTTGTGGGAACATCTCTTGTAATAAATTTATGCTTTGGCGGAATAATAAGTCTGATAATTCTACTATTTTCAAAGTATATTTTACAATGGATGAATGTAGCACCAGAATTTATGACATATAGCTCTCAATATATAAAGATAGTTGGAGGCTTTATGATTGTTCAAGCTATAACGACAACTTTTACTTCAGTTATAAGAGCTTTTGGATTTACAAGTATATGTATGTATACTACGTTTGTAATGAATATATTTAATATAATCCTAAATTATATATTAATATTTGGTAAGTTTGGAGCACCAAGTCTTGGGGTTCAAGGCTCGGCAACTGCAACTACTATAAGTAAGGTATTTGGGACTATCTTTCTAGGATATTACTTGTTTAAGAGGATATTACCAAACTTTTCGTCCAAGTATTTAAGGAAAATTGATAAAAAAGAAGTTAAAAACATACTTCATATGGGAGTACCATCCGCGGGAGAAAATATATCATACTCTGTAGCAAAATTAGTAACAACAGTTATACTAACACATATTAGTATTGCAGCAGTTACTACTAATAGTTATATAAATAATATTTGTATTTTTATTTTTGTATTCTCAGTTGCTATAGCTCAGGGATCATCAATCCTTGTGGGAAGATTAGTAGGGAGAGGAAAAACAGAGGATGCATATCATCTATGTTTCTCTTCGCTAAAAAAAGCATTTGTAGTTTCTACAATTCTAGGAATTTTAGTAGCCGCATTGGGAAGGAATATTTTTGGAATATTCACAAGCAATGAGGAGATATTAGCACTTGGAGCGGCAGTATTATTTGTGAATGCTTTTCTTGAGCCTGGAAGGACTTTTAATCTTGTAATTATAAATTGCCTTAGAGCTTGTGGGGATGTAAGATTTCCAGTGTTTGTTGGAGTATGTTCTATGTGGACAATTGGTGTAGGACTGGCTTATGTATTTAGCATAACTTTTAATTTGGGTATGCCAGGTATGTGGATAGCTTTAGCTATGGATGAATGGGTACGAGGGCTAATCATGTATTTTAGGTGGAGAAGTAAGAAATGGAATGGGAAAGCAATTGTAAGCAAAGAAGAAAAAATAGCTTCAGTATAAAAAAATAGGGAAAAATTGTGTATAAATTCTTGACTTAAAGCTAAGTATATGGTGTAGAATTTATATAGGTTATTCTATGTAACTGATATAATTATTACTCTAATTTTTTACTAATAAGGAGAGAGCGTTTATGGAAAATTTTAATTATTCAATACCTACTAAAGTTTATTTTGGTAAAGGTCAAATTAAAAAACTTGCAACAGTAATTAAAGAATATGGAAATAAAGTACTAATTGCCTATGGTGGAGGAAGTATCAAGAAAATTGGATTATATAATGAGATGATTAAAATCTTAGATGATAATTCAGTGACATATGTTGAGCTTTCAGGTATAGAACCTAATCCAAGAATTGAAACAGTAAGAAAAGGAATTGAAATATGTAGAGAAAATAATGTAGAGGTAGTTCTTGCTGTAGGAGGCGGAAGTACTATAGACTGTGCAAAAGTAATTGCAGCAGGAGTAAAATATGAAGGCGATGCATGGGACCTAGTAACTAATCCAGAAAAAATTAATGAAGTTTTACCTATAGTGACAATATTAACACTATCGGCAACTGGGTCAGAAATGGATAGGCATGCGGTAATTTCAGATATGAGCATTAACCAAAAAATAGGCACAGGGCATGAAAATATGAAACCAAAAGTATCTATATTAGATCCTGAATATACATATTCAGTACCTAAGAATCAAACAGCGGCAGGAACAGCTGATATTATGAGTCATATTTTTGAAACTTATTTTAATCACACAAAGGGTGTAGATATTCAAGATAGCACAGCAGAAGGATTACTCAGAGCTTGTATAAAATATGGAAAGATAGCAATAGAAAATCCTAAGGATTATGATGCTAGAGCTAATTTAATGTGGGCTTCAAGCTGGGCAATAAATGGTCTTATTTCTTATGGAACCAGTTCGCCATGGGTAGTTCATCCTATGGAACATGAATTAAGTGCTTTTTATGACATAACGCACGGGGTGGGTCTTGCAATATTAACTCCTTATTGGATGAGATATTCATTAGATGAGTTTACAGTTTATAAGTTTGCACAGTATGGAGTGAATGTTTGGGGAATAGATAAAGGCTTAGATGAATTTGAAATAGCTAATAAAGCAATAGAAAAGACAGCAGAATTTTTTAAAGATCTTGGAATACCAGGTACATTGGGGGAAGTTGGGATTGAAGAAGATAAACTTGAAATAATGGCTAAGAAAGCTATGAATCCATATTTTAAATATGCATTTAAACCACTAGAAGAAAAGGATGTATTAAATATTTTTAAAGCAGCATTCTAGAAAATATTTATATACCGTGCATTAGATAAGTATAAATATATTATTAAATCCTATGATTTAAAGAGAGGTTATTCTAATTTTGTTATCCATAATAATGATTGGGTTACGAAAGAGTTAGTTTAACCTCTCTTTATAATTATAATAACTAAACTTTAGGTTAAGATATCAAGCGGTTGAGTTGTAATTGAGTCCTAAGTATTCAAGGTATATAGTTTATTATATAGAGAAACTTTTTTTGTACGGGAATGTACGATACAATAAAATAAGATTATTATAAAAGATTAAACTACTCGAATAGTATTTAAAGGAGATTATTTATGAAAGTATTAAGTAATGGTGACAAAGTTGGAATTATCGCCTGTTCAAATGGATTAGAAGAAGCGAATAAAATAAAAATGAAAGAATTAGAAGACACATTAAGTTTATTAGGGTTAAAAGTTGTGTTTAGCGACAAAATATATAGAAAAATTTCTGTGTTTAATGGTACTGGAAGTGAAAGAGCAGAAGTTTTGATGGATTTTTTTAAGGACTGTAGTATTAAAGCCATATTTGATATCTCAGGTGGAGATTTAGCTAATGAGGTTTTGGACTATTTAGATTTTGAAATCATAAGAAATAATCCAAAGTCTTTCTTTGGATATAGTGATCTTTCGGTTATTATAAATTCATTATACTCAAAGGCCGGTTTAAAAACATATTTGTATCAGATAAGAAATTTAATTGAAAGTTATAAGGAAAAGCAAATAAAAGAATTTAAGAGCACGTTTATGGAATCAGGAAATGAACTTTTAAATTTTAACTATAAGTGGATTCAAGGCAATTCTATGGATGGGATTGTTGTTGGGGGAAATTTACGATGCTTTTTAAAATTAGCTGGAACCCAATATATACCTGACTTTCAAGACAAAATTATCTTTTTAGAAAGTTTAGGTGGAGATGTCCCTAAAATGGTAACATATTTAACTCAATATAAACAAATGGGAGTATTTGGTGAAGTGAAAGGAATAATACTTGGAAGTTTTACTGAGATGGAAAGAAAAAAATATTCTCCTGATATCGAAGAGATAGTAAAAGGAATTGTCGATAATCCGAATATGCCAATAGTTAAAACCGATGAAATTGGGCATGGGAAGGATTCTAAATGTATTATTATTGGGGAGAGAATAGAATTATTAATGGTTTAAGAAGATACAATTAATATATACATGTTAAGCTATTGTTAAGGTTAATAAAATAGAATAATATGTGTGAAGAGGAAATCTGATCTTGTAATACCATATTGATTTTATTCTCAACTGACTTATGAAAAAGTCAGTATCTGGTTTGTTTTAGTAGAAGGGGGATATGGATGAGGTAAGCTATCAGATTAAATATTAAGCTTAATTATTATAGAAAACTTTATAAATTAGAATTAATTTGGAATTTATAAGTGCTTTAATATAAAAATAATCTTAATGATAATAAACTTTCAGGGGGACAAGTATGAAAATTATAAGAAATTTATCAATCAAAGTAAAATTGCTAACAGGATTTATAGTTATTGCGCTTTTAATAGGAGTAACAGGCTTTTTTGGAAAGTTTGGTATGTCAAAAATAGAGAATAGTGCGCAAGAAATATATACCAATAACCTTCAACGAATTGATGAAATACATTCGATTAAGGAAAATTTACTTGATGAAATGTCCATAGTGCAGGGGATGATTATAGATGGTAATCCTACTAAAACGGCTGAAGGTATAAAAATAATAAATGAAATTAAATCAGCAAATATTACATATGTTGAGAACTATAGTAAAAGAACTATGTCAGATGATGAGAAAAGGGCATTTGATGGTTATGTTTCTAATCTGGAAAATTATGCATCGGTACAAAGTGAAATTTTTGATTTACTTAATAAAGAAAATTATGTCGAAGCAATTAAAAAGAAAGACGAATTATTTGAAGCTAGAGATAATATGTTTGAAAAGTTGAATGAATTGATTAAAATAAATCAAACTTTAGCAAAAGAAGCTAATGATAATAACGCGGAAGATTATAAAATAACAATTAATATAATGCATATAATTTTAGGTGTAGGAATTACCTTAGCAGTAATTATCGGAACTATACTATCAAGATATATATCAAATGCAGTAAAAAAAGGGTTATTATTTGCTGAAGCATTGGGAAATGGAGATTTAACATATTCTCTAGAAAGTAAAAGTAATGATGAACTCGGAAAACTTATAAAGGCTTTGAATAATGCGAAGAATAAAATGAAATCTGTTATTGAAAATATAATTGATCAAGCTCAAGGGATGACATCGTCTAGTGAAGAGTTATCTGCTACTTTGGAAGAAATGGCTAATAATTTTAATAACATAGATAAGAATACTTCACATATAGTGATGAATATACAGGAAATTAATTCTTCTACTGAGGAACTATCGGCAACTATGGAGGATGTTAATTCGGGAATAAATCAATTAGCAGCAAATTCAACTGAAAGCAGCCATCAATCGGTGCAAATTAAAGATAAGGCATCTGAAATAAGAGAAAAAGGTTATAATTCTAAGAATGCTGCTGATAAACTATATGGAGAAAAGCAAAGTAAAATTATAAATGCGATTGAGCAGGGAGAGGTAGTTGAAGAAATAAGTATAATTGCTAAATCAATAGCATCGATTGCTGACCAAACTAATTTGCTTTCATTAAATGCATCAATTGAAGCCGCAAGAGCAGGAGAGAATGGGAAAGGATTTGCAGTTGTAGCAGATGAAGTGAAAGAACTAGCTGAACAGTCAGCTGAGTATGTGAAAAATATACAGAATGTAATATCAAATGTTAAAGTTGCTTTTAACAATTTATCAGACAATTCAAAAGATATACTGAATTATATAGATAATAGAGTAAGAAAAGATTATGATCTATTAATTGATACAGGAGAAAAATATGAAAAAGATGCTGTTTTTGTTAGTGATTTATCTCAAAATATTGCATCAATGACTGAAGAATTAAATGCATCGACAGAAGAAATATCAAGTGTGATACAAACAATTGCTGGGAATATGCAAAATACTAAGGATAGTTCAGAAGAAATATTAATAGGTATAGGTGAAACTAATAAGGCAATTGAACAGGTTGCAGTAGTAGCTCAAGAGCAGTCAATAAGGGCAGAAAAATTAACTGAATTAGTTTTGAATTTTAAAATATAAATAAATTTGCTTTAATAATAAGGAATAAAACCGAAATTAAAATCTAGTCTATGAATACAAAAAAGTATGAGGTTATATAAAATAGAAGTAATAGCTATTTTATATAGCCTTATTTTCGTGAAATTATAAAAATATATTATAAATATTAAAATTATCAATAATGATAAATTTTACAATACTTAATTAAGGAGTTTAAAATCTATGTCATTCTTGATATATAATTCTAATTATTTTATGGAATTTAGATGAATTTTAACCTATAATTAGAGATAATGAATAAATATGTTTTATACAGCGGGGTTGAGATGTTAAAAAAGTGTAAGAATTTGACTAAAATAGTGATAGCATTAATGATTTGTTTGACTACTTTAACTGAGTGCAATGTTATTTCTAGGAATAAATATGGATTGGATAAAGAAGATCCAATAGCGATCCAAATATGGCATTATTATAATGGGGTACAGAAAATAGAATTTGATAAAATGATTGAGGAGTTTAATAAGGGGGTAGGAAAAGATAAAGGAATAATTGTTGAGGCTTTTAATCAAGGTAGTATTAATGAACTTACGGATAAAATTATAGATACTGCGAATAAAAAAGTAGGAACAGGTAAAATGCCAGATGCATTTATGGCGTATCCCGATACTGCATTTGAAGTGGATAGATTAGGAATATTATCTGATTTCAATAAATACTTAACTAAAGACGAAATAGCTGAGTATGTAGGGAATTATATTGATGAAGGAAAATTAAATGGCGAAGATAAATTGAAGATATTTCCAATAGCTAAGTCTACGGAAATACTTATGGTTAATAAAACAGATTGGGACACGTTTTCAGAGGAGACTAATGCAGATATAAAAGACTTTGAAACATGGGAAGGAATTGCAAATCTAGCTAAACAATATTATGAATGGTCAGATAGCAAAACTGAAACAAAAAATGATGGAAAAGCCTTTTTTGGAAGAGATGCAATGGCTAACTATATGATAGTTGGAAGTAAGCAATTAGGCGAAGATATGTTTAATATGGAAGATGGAAAATTAAAAGTTAATATAAATAAAAAAGTTATGAGAAAATTGTGGGATAATTTTTATGTTCCATACATAAATGGATATTACGCGTCTTATGGACGCTTCCGCTCTGATGATGCTAAAACAGGTGATATTATTTCATTTGTTGGATCAACAAGCGGAGCTGAATATTTTCCAGACGCAGTGATAACAAATGAGGAAACAAGTTATAAAATTCAGCCAATGATGCTGCCTCTTCCTAAATTTAAGGAAGGGAAAGGGTATATGCCTCAACAAGGAGCAGGAATGGTACTTATTAAATCCGATGAAAAGCGTGAATATGCAGTTACTGAATTCTTAAAATGGTTTACGGGTATAGATAGAAATATAGAGTTTTCAATGAATTCTGGATATTTACCAGTAAAAAAGGATGCAAATAGTTATGACGTAATTAAGAAAAAAATTAAAGAAAATAACAGTTTGGAGATTCCACAAAAATCCCGACAAGCTATTTTTGTTGCAATAAATCAAGAAAAAGAATTCGAATTTTACTCTAATGAAGCTTTCAATGGAGCAAATAAGGCAAGAGATATTTTAGAAAAATCAATGGTAGATAAAGCAAAGTCTGATAGAAAACAAATAAAGGCTCAATTAGATAGCGGTAGCTCGAAAGAAGAGATTATTGAAAAATATGATAATGATGAAAATTTTGATAAGTGGTTTAAGGAGCTGACTGAAAATGTACGAACGGTCGTATAAGTATTATCAATATATAATTGTTATGTAAGGAGATAAGTTATAATGAGTGGGGGAAATAATGGTTTTGGCTAATAATAAAAATTCAATAATTAGAAAATTATTGATTCCTATGATAATTATAATGATTGTACAAGTAGTTTTATTTGTAGGTGCAATTTTTTTTAGCGGGATAATTGATATTCTTAGAGATAATTCATTTAATATATTAAGTCAAAAAATAGAATCAAGAACTAATTATTTGCAAAATGAGATGATACAGCATTGGGGTAATCTCAGTGAATCGGAGAGCATAATTAATGCTCGAATTTCACAATTATTGAAAAATAAAGGGCTTACAGTAAAGGATATAAGTGATAATGGACAATTAACAACAGAGTTACTAAATGATGTTTCTAATGATGTCATATTTATGTTAAGGAAGAATTATGTAACAGGAGCTTTTATAATTCTTAATAATAATTCTGGCGAAAAAGGAGGGCTATATTTTAGAGACCTGGATCCTAATTCAAATCCAAGTGATAACTCAGATTTGCTTATGGAAAGAGGCCCAGCATCTATTGCGCAAAATTTGGGGATTCCACTAGATACTTGGTGGAATAATAAATTTATATTTGATTCAAGTAGCAAAGCAGTAGTTTCGCCTAAAGAATTTTTTTTAAAGCCCTTAAATGCTGCAAGTGATTATAATCATTTATCGTATAAAGATTTGGGCTATTGGAGTAAACCTTTTTACTTAAGTGAGAAGGATATTAAAATAATGACTTACTCGATTCCTTTAGTAGATAATGATAATAAACCATATGGAGTTCTTGGGATAGATATTTCTATGAAGTATTTAAATTCGCTTCTTAACTATGAGGAAATCGATTCGAGTGGGCAAGGTATATATATATTAGGGGTAGATAATAATAAAAGTATGAATTTTGATAGAGTAACAAATACAGGACCAATGATTAACAAAATGTTATCAGAAGGAAATGAAACCCGATTAAATTCAAAAGAAGTATATAATTCTATATATGAAATAAAAATGAAGGATACTAATAAAGTTGCATATGCGTGTACAAAGTACATTAATCTATATAATAGTAATACGCCATTTGAAAATGAAAAATGGGCACTCATTGGTATTGTAGAAAGAAATAATCTTCTGTATTATACTGATAGATTTAAAACTTTGTTAGCTTTTTCATTGACTGTATCAAGTATATTAGGAATTATAGTTGTTGTAATTAATGGTAGAAGAATAACAAGGCCTATAAGAAATCTAGCTAGGGATGTGAAAACGAGTGATCCTAGGGGACCACTAAAACTTAATAAAATTAATATATCGGAAATAGATGAATTATCATCAGCTATTATGACTTTAAGTACAAATGTAGCTGATTCAGCTTCTAAATTATCTCAGATAATAAAACTTTTTAATATGCCTATAGGAGCCTTTGAATATAAAAAGGGCCAGAATACAGTTTTGTGTACTGAAACATTTTTTGAAGTTATAGGAATTGGAAAACCAGATGAATTTCATACGTCCATCGATATACAATATTTTAACGAAGTATTAAATAAGATTACTGAATCTAAAGAAGGCAACGCAGATGAAGTATATAAAATTGAGAAGAAAAATGCCCAAGTAAAATGGGTCAAACTTAGAATACTAGAAGAAAAGCATAGAACTTTGGGAGTAATAAGTGATGTTACACAAGAGGTATTAGAAAAGCAGAAAATAGAGTATGAGAGAGATTATGATTTACTTACAAATATATTGAATAGACGTGCCTTTTATAATAATGTAAGAGAAAAGCTGGAAGAAGCAGATATAAATATTGGGGCATTTGTTATGTGGGATCTAGATAATCTAAAATATGTAAATGATACATATGGTCATGATTATGGTGATGAATATATAAGAAAAGCTTCACTACAATTGAAGAAATTTGAAGAGTATGGTGGTATAATAGGAAGAAGATCAGGTGATGAATTCTATACATTTTTATATGGATATGAAAGTAAAAATGCTATTAGGAGAATTATAAAGGAAGTTCATGAAAATATTGAAAAGTCAGCACTTAAATTGCCTAATAATAGGGAATTAAAGGTGAGAATATCAACAGGAGTAGCTTGGTATCCAGATGATGCTGTATCTTTTCAAGATTTAGAAAAATATTCTGATTTTGCAATGTACAAAATTAAAAGAACTATAAAAGGTAACATAAGTGAATTTAACAAAGATGATTATGGGGAAGATTCATTCCTTTTTAGCAGTCAAGAAGATTTAAATAAATTACTTGATGAGGAGCTTATAAGATATGCATTTCAACCAATTGTTGATGCAAGGACTGGACAAATATTTGCATACGAAGCACTTATGCGTTCACAATTAGAATCACTTAAAAATCCTCTTCAAATAATAAAACTCGCAACAGCAGATTTTAGATTATATGAGATAGAAAAAATAACATTCTTTAAAGCTCTTGAGGCTTTTGCAAATAATATAGAAAGGTTTAAAGATACAAAACTTTTTATTAATTCTATACCCAATCATGCCCTTTCAAATGAAGATTCAGAAAAATTAGAGGCGTTGTATGGAGAGCATCTTGATAGATTAGTTATTGAGCTGCTTGAAAATGAACGTTCTAATGGAGAGTTCATTTCTAAAAAGAGAAAATCTATTGAGAAATGGAACGCGAAGATTGCTATTGATGACTTTGGTTCAGGGTATAATAATGAAGCCGTATTACTCGCGATTACGCCAGACTTTGTAAAAATAGATATGGGTATTGTAAGAGGGATAGATAAAGATATAGATAGACAACAGATATCTAAAAACCTTGTTACGTACGCAAAACAAAGAGGAATTAAAATAGTTGCAGAAGGTGTTGAAACAAAAGAGGAATTAGAAAAATTAATAGAATTAGGGGTAGATTATTTACAAGGATATTATTTTAGTAAACCAGAGTTTATTCCACCTGAGATAAATGATGATTTAGTTAATAAAATATTAGAGATAAATAAAAAATTTAAATAGCTTAATACTGTTTAAGATTTTGGGGGAAAGTTATGGAAAGAGAAGTGGGCGCGAAGGTTGTAAATGGTCAGATAATAGTAAGTGATGGACTTAATAATGAGGTTATAACCATAAAAGCTCGTAAGTATATTAATTTAGTTATTAATGATGTTCCATGTGAACGCTTTAAAGCATATGAGGTTACTTCAAAAGATAAGATAACTTATACTTGTGAAAAAACTTCATCTAGCAGGGAAGTAGAAGTTATTATTTCAGAAGATAAAATGAAGGCGTATATAATTGTTAAATATACGTCAGAAGTAGAATATAAAATTAAGGATAGGGATGTATTCTTAGACTTAGCCGTTTCTGCTGAAATATCTTTTGAAAAGGAACCAAAACATTTTACTGCTGATGAAATAAAAAGGGTTTTAAAAGAGAATGGTGTGGTTTATGGGATTAAAGAGGAAGGATTGAAGTCAGCTTTAGAAGGAACTGCAAAAAAAGTATTAGTTGCAGAGGGGAAAATGCCAATTAATGATAAGCCGAGTGAAATAAAATTATTTTTTACTCCAACTCAAATGTATTTTCCAGAACCGGATTCTGATGAAAAAGTTGACTATAAAAACTTATTTAGGATTTCCAATGTTAATTCAGGGGATAAGATTGCTGAAATAATTCCGGAAGTTCATGGTGAAGATGGAATGAACGTTTTAGGACAGACAATAAAAAGAGAGTATATGAGAAGTCTGCCAATTGATGCTACCAAGGGCTGTAAAATTGAGGGGAATAGCATAATTGCACTAATAGATGGAAAAGCACATATAGCAAATAGGAATGTTAGCGTAAACCCAATATATTCTGTTGAATCTGTAAATATGGAAACCTGCAATATTAAATTTTACGGGGATATTGAGGTTTATGATAGCGTAGATGATAACATGTTTGTTAGTGCAGGAGGCTCACTCGATGTAAGTCAAAATGTTAATACTGCAAATGTAGTTACGGGTGGAGAAATAACTATTTTAGGAAATGCAATGAATTCTAAAATTTTATCTGGTCAAATTGATATTAGAAAAAAAGAATATGTAGATGTATTGGCAGAGTTTAAAGATATAATTACTAAAATGATTGAACATATTAACGGTTTAAACATAGGCGGTTCAAATTTCAAAAGCAGTGATTTTATCAGGACTTTAATTGAAAAAAGTTTTGGAGATTTCCAAAAGGTTGCGTTGAACATAGTAACATTAAATATTAAAAATAAGACTAAGAGGAGTAAACTTGTAGATTATCTTAAAGATAAAGTGTTGGGATTTAAAATCATAGAAATGAAATCTTTAAATGATTTGCGTACTTTGCTTAATATATTAGATAATGAAATAGACTATTTCGATAAAAGCATAGTTGTTCCATTAGATATACGTATTGGATACTGCCAGGAATGTGAGATAAAATCTACTGGAAATATAATAATAGGTGGTAAGGGTGAATATACCTCAAAGTTAACTGCAATGAGAGACATAATATTTACAAGATCTGATTCAGTTGCAAGAGGCGGAGTCTTAAGTGCAGGTGAAAATATTAGTGCAGGAGTAGTTGGAAGTAAGGCTTCTATATCTACAACGCTCATTGTACCACAGTGGGGGAAGATAACGGCAGCTTTAGCGTATAGCAATACAATATTTTGCTTTGGAAAAACTAAAATGGTTTTAGAAGAAGACTATAAAAATATTAATGTATATTTTAACGAGAAAACTAGACGTATAGAAATTGGTAAATCAGCATTGTAAAACTCTATATAGATAAACAACATATAACTCGTCGAAATAAGTAACATACAGTAAGATTAAAGGCGAAAAAGAGATAAGTATAATTCTACTGATTTGTAGCATGATATGGCAGGATTTACGTAAACCGCATGAGAAAAACAAGGAGAAAGAAGAAAGTGCTAGTATAGCATCACACAGTTTGTTTTGAGAATTTTGTGATAAAAATTAAAGAATAATAAAAATAATTAGTAATTATTTGTCTAAAAATTAGAAGCGTGATATAATTAATAAATAGTTCATACAGAAGACTCGTATATTTCCGATACTATGGTTGGAAAGTCTCTACCTGCTATCCGTAAATTAGCAGACTACGAGGTAGTGTTTTAGTGTTAAGTATTATTTACTTATATATTTACATAAAAATACAACACCTCATTATTTCGTTGAGGTGTTGTATTTTTTTGAAAACTTTTCAAGAATATAGATGAATAATTTACGTGTCCATGTATGATTAAATTTTACATAGGGAGAATGAACGAAGATGCAATTAACTAGCAAAGAAATTTTAACTGAGAATGTGGAGTTTAAAGAAAAAGAAACAGATGAACTCCTTTATGGCATTGATGACAAGCCGAGTCTATCAACACAAATTTTACTTGGGCTTCAACATATATTTGCTGCTTTTGGTGGAATTATTGTCGTTCCATTAGTTATTTCAAGTGCATTGGGATTTGATGCATTTACATCAACAGCGCTTATGAGCGCAACAATACTATCAGCTGGTATAGCGACATTTATTCAGTCAAGAGGGATAGGACCTGTTGGAGCAAGAGTAGCTTGTATAATGGGGACAGATTTTACGTTTGTAGCACCTTCTATTGCTATTGGAAGCATTTATGGCTTACCAGGTATTCTAGGTGGAACAATACTAGGATCGCTAGTAGGTATATTTTTAAGTTTTGTAATAAGACCAGTAATGAAGTTGTTCCCACCATTAGTTACAGGTACAGTAATAACATTAATAGGGTTAACTTTATTGCCAGTATCAATGGATTGGGCTGCAGGTGGAGTTGGTTCACCTTCATATGGTAATTTACTTAATATCTCAATTGCAATGGTTGTAATGATTATTACATTACTTTTAAACAGATATGGAAAAGGCTTAGTAAGTAGTGCTTCAATATTAATTGGAATGGCAGTTGGATATATTATTTGTATTCCACTTGGAATGGTTGATTTTTCTTCAGTGAATTCAGCGGAATTTATATCATTTCCGAAGATATTTGCTTTTGGAGTAAATTTTGATTTGAAATTAGTGCTTCCGTTTATTCCAGCTTATTTTGTTGCTACAATTGGAACGGTAGGTTGTTTAAAAGCCATTGGAGAAGTTTCAAAAGCTGAAATGGATGATAAGAGAATAGGAGCTGGAGTACTATCTGATGGAATTGGAAGTATGCTTGCAGGATTTATTGGAACTTTTCCAAATACATGCTTTAGTCAAAATGTAGGATTAATTCCTTTAACAAAAGTAGCAAGTAAATATGTTGCCATGATGGCAGGAATAATATTAGTTATATTGGGATTCTTACCAAAATTTGCTGCATTAATAAACATAATGCCTCAACCTGTTTTAGGTGGAGTTGGAATAGTAATGTTTGGAACAGTTGCAGCATCAGGAATCAAAACTTTAAGCAAAGTTGAATTAAATAATCGTAATTTGTTAATAATAGCAACAGCAATTGGACTTGGTGTTGGAATTACATTCCGTCCAGATTTTATAGGCCAATTACCTGAAGGACTTAAAATGATATTTTCATCAGGTATTTCAACCGGTACTATTGCTGCATTAATATTAAATTTAATTTTAAAAGAAGAAAAGATTGGAGTAGAATAATGGAGAATTTACATAAACGTATATTAGAAGAAGGACAAGCACTATCGGAGACAGTATTAAAGGTTGATTCATTTTTAAATCACCAAGTTGATGCAGAATTGATGTATGAAATGGGCACATATTTTAAAAACTATTTTGAAAAACATAAAGTTACAAAAATATTTACAATTGAAAGTTCAGGAATAGCACCAGCTGTAATGACTGCAATGCAAATGAATTTGCCTATGGTAACTTTAAAAAAGCAAAGTTCAAAAACTTTAAATGGTGATGTATATCAAACAAGAGTACATTCATTTACTAAAAACTCAGATTATGAATTAACATTATCTAAGAAATATATAGACAAGAATGATAATATATTAGTTATAGATGACTTTTTAGCTAACGGTGAAGCAGCACTTGGAGCAGCACGTTTAATAGAAGAAGCAGGAGCAAGTGTAGCTGGGATAGGTATAGTTATTGAAAAATCTTTCCAAAAGGGAGCAGAAATGTTGAAGGATAAAGGCTATGATGTTTATTCTTTAGCAAGAATTGCTAAATTATCAAAAGGTGAAATTGAATTTATAAAATAATATAGGGTTCCGCAGTGATAATCTAACTTATGTGTATACTCACCGAAATTGAATACATGTTTATTCCATAGGGCTATGAAAACAAGCTGAAAGGTTCTAAATAGCTGGTTGCACCATTACTGCATGCTCCCAACTTCGTTGTGACAAGCAGTAAGTGGAACAACCAGCCATTAAGAACCTAATCAGCTTATTTTTATATGCATATTTAATTTAATGCCCTTGCGGTTACAAACATCTATATAATTTCTTTGTTTTGATATGCACTCAAATCTAGGGTACTGAGGTATATGTTTTTGATTATATAAAAAATCTAAATTAATCTAAAGTTCAAGCTATTGTTGATTTCTGGAATGATAATAAGTAAAATGGTTATATAATTGTTTTCCATTAAGTAAAAGGTTACTATGGAAATTTATATGTAAATAAAAGGAGACAGAAAATATGAAAGCTTATGAACGTCTATTAAAGTATGTGAAAGTATACACAACATCAGATGAAAATTCTGATACTCATCCAACAACCATAAGGCAATTTGACTTAGCGCATATCTTAGTAGAGGAAATGAAGAGTCTTAGATTTGAAAATTGTAAAGTTGATGAAAACTGTTATGTTTATGGAACTATACCAGCGACAAAAGGATATGAAAGTAAGCCAAGTATAGGGCTTATAGCACATATGGATACTGCACCAGCGGCAAATGGAGAAAATGTAAAACCACAAATAATTGAAAATTATGATGGTGGGGAAGTTATATTAAAAGGAAATAATAGTGTTTTATCTCCAGATAGATTTCCACACTTGAAAGATTTAAAGGGAAGAACATTAATTACAACCGATGGAACTTCATTATTAGGTGCTGATGATAAAGCAGGTATTGCTGAGATATTAACAGCTTGTGAAATAATTATAAAAGAAAATATTCCTCATGGGAAAATATGTGTAGGATTTACTCCTGATGAAGAAGTGGGGCTTGGGGCTCACTTATTTGATGTTAAAAATTTTGGAGCAGATTTTGCTTACACTATTGATGGTGGAATTGAGGGTGAGATTTCTTATGAGAACTTTAATGCTGCAGCTGCAGAAGTAGAAATTAAAGGTGTATCAGTTCATCCGGGTTCTGCAAAAAATACTATGATTAATGCTGCGAATGTAGCTATAGAATTTAATTCTATGTTGCCATCGTGTGAAAGACCAGAATATACAGAAGGATATGAAGGGTTTTATTACTTAGACAGTTTAAAAGCTAATACTGAGCATGCATCTATGAAATATATATTAAGAGACCATAATAGTGATAAGTTTGAAAACAGAAAATCAACGATGCAATTAATCGAAAAATTGCTAAATGAAAAATATGGTGAGGGAACAGTAGAAGTTACATTAAAGGATCAATATAAAAACATGCTTGAAAATATTAAGCCTTGCATGCATCTAATAGATAACGCAATAGATGCTATGAAAGTTCTAAATGTCACTCCTGTTATAGAACCAATACGTGGAGGTACTGATGGAGCAACTCTAAGTTACATGGGATTGCCTTGCCCTAATCTTGGAACTGGTGGATTTGCATATCACGGGGAATTTGAACATATATCAGTTGAAGGAATGGATATTTGTACAAATATAATAGTGGAAATCTTGAAGAGGTATGCACGCTAATAAATACGATAAAATAGTAAATAAGAAGTTATATATAAAAAAGCAAAACTTTTTTTATATATAAGTTTTAATAAAGTTTCTACATTTTAACGCATAGCCTGTCTATTGTTTGTGTAGGAACTTTATTTATTGTTCTAATGAAATTTTGTATAGCAACTCGAATGCTAGCCCAACTTTTGAAGAATACATTATTCACCACAGATGATTTCAACCATCCCCATAACCCCTCAATTAGATTTAAATCAGGACTATATGGAGGCAAAAACATTAATTCAAGCCTATTCTTCATTTCTTCTAAAAATGGTTGTATCAATTTAGCATGATGAATTTTAGCATTATCAAGAATAATAACTATCTTACCCTTCGGGTATTGCGCAAGCACCGTCTTTAAAAACTTAAGGAATACAACAGCATCATATTTTTCATGTTCTTCACAGTATACATGACCGCTTTCATAATCTAGTATTCCTATTAACTTTACGCCTGCATTCTTTCCGTAAGTAGTTATCTTTCGCTGTTGCCCTTTCATAAACCAAGTCTTTTGAATAGCCTGATAATCTCTTATCATTGATTCATCTTGAAATAATATAGTATCAACTAAGCCATTAAGGTGTTTTTTTTAGATTTTCAAAATCCTTCTTGAAAGTTTCTTGCTTTTCTTTATCAGCCTTTTTTAAAACATATGTTGGTCTTGTATAACTCAAATTTAATCTGTGGAGTATAACTGCCATACTGCTATGCTTTATGATAATATTAAAATTAACCATAACCCATTGGCATATTAATTTGATAGTCCAGTTTTTTATTGATTCAAAACCTACTTCGTCAGGCGTATTATTTGTTATTACATAAATAAGTTTTTGTTCTTGCTCGGAGTTTAGTTTTCTAGGGGCACCAGGTGCTTTCTTCATAGCAAGCCCTTCTAATCCATTGGCTTTATATTTTTTTATATAGATACCAACAGCATGCTCTTCTAATCCTTCCATTTCTGCAATTATCTTATTTTGAAAACCTTGGAAGTGTTTTAAAACTACAGAGTAGCGCTTATACATTCGTATATTTTTAGTTTCCTTCATTGCTGTTTCAAGTTCTAATATTGAACTCTGATTATCTTCTATGGTATTTATGTTTAAATTCATCATTAGGTTCACCTCGCAAAATAAATCTAGATTTATTTTGTGCAAACTTATGAAATAATATAAACATGAGTTAATAAACAATGAATTTTATTAATCAGAACTTATATATATAACTTTTTACCTTTTATAAAGTTATATATTTATATTTTTATTTTTTTAACAATTTAAAAAGATAAAAATATAAAAAGTTATAGGAATCATCAGGGTTTAGAAGGATTTATATATTAATATACTAGGAAGTGGTTTATTCATTTTCGGTGAGTATGCACATAAGTTCGATTATCATTGAGGAATCCTATAACTTATAGATTAAAGATATCTTATAAATAAAAATTATTTTACAGTTTCTTAGATGATTTTTTCCTAGCTGACAAATAATTTTTATGTATTGCATTAAAGAAAAAATTAGTAATTTCATCATTAATGTTGTTATCGAAACTACAATTAGAATCAAATTCTTTTATTTTAGAATTAGTAGCATCATACTCAATTGCTTTTTCTTTTTCCATAGAATTAAATGGTATTATTTCTGAATTATCTATTACAATATCCGTGCCTTCTTTTATAATAGAATATCTTTTGTCTTTAATATATTTTACGTACATCACTTCCATTAAATACACCGCCTTAATTATAGTTATTTAGATAAGCAAGTAAGCAGCTTATGGTTAAGTATATGAGTGAAATTTAAATAATATTACATAATAAATACGAAGTATTTTATATTAGAACTGCATGAGTATGGTATAATTTTCATGTAACTATATAAAATAATAGATGAACTTAATCATAGTTGTATTATAAATTGCGATGGAATTATTATTTTATAGTTTTTAATAGAAGTTATGTATATGGAGTGGTATAGATGAAGAATAATGCAGCACAAAGAGACTTTAAGAAATATAAAAGTCAAATAAACCAAATAGAAGAAATCGTAGAACATTCAAAGCCTGGAGCACTTATAGAACATGAAAGCTCAATAAGAAAAAAATTAAAGCAGCTGAAAGAATTAGAAAGTCAAAGTTTAAAAGGTTTTAAAGAAGTATATGAAAGATATGAAGAATTATTAGAGAATGTATCAAAGAGATTACTTGACACCTATAATAAAAGGAATAATACCGACTTTGATTTCTATGAGGTCTTACGTGGAAACTATAATAGTTATTTAAATCAAGGATTAATGACTATACTTGTAAAACAGCATATACCTAGCTTAATTGCAAAGGAATTTGAAGAAAACTTCCCTAAGAATCCAAAAGATGAATATTTTGCGGCTAGAAGTATGAAAAGAAAATTCTACATTCACTTAGGTGATACTAATACAGGGAAGACATATAATGCTTTGGAACGTTTGAAAAATGCAAAAAAAGGTGTATATTTATCGCCGCTTAGAATCCTTGCCTTAGAGAATTTTGAAAAGTTAAATAAAGAAGGTGTAATTTGCAACCTTCAAACTGGTGAAGAAGAAATCATTAATGTAGGTGCTACTCATACATCATGCACTATTGAAAAGGCTAATTTGAAAGAGCACTATGATATTGCAGTAATAGATGAAATTCAAATGATTAGTGATCCTTTTCGTGGAATGGCATGGAGTAAAGCTGTTCTTGGACTACAATGCGATGAGATTCATATATGTGGTGCAGCAAATGCAAGATTCATATTAGAGACAATGATAAATGACTGCAAAGATGCGTATGAAATAAAGGAGTATAAGAGATCAATACCATTAGAAGTTGAATTTAAAAACTTTAGTTATAACGATGTTCAAGAAGGAGATGCAATTGTAGTATTCTCTAAGAAGAGGGTATTAGAAATTGCAGAAGAATATTCTGCTAGAAATATTAAAGCGAGTATAATATATGGGGATTTGCCTCCAGAAGTTAGAAAAATGCAATATGAGCAATTTGTAAATAAAGAGACAAAAATTCTTGTAACAACTGATGCTATTGGAATGGGAGTTAATTTGCCTATCAGAAGAATTATATTTATGAGTATAAGAAAATTTGATGGAGAAGAGGTCCGTGAACTTACCTCACAGGAAATAAAGCAGGTTGCAGGACGTGCGGGAAGACTAGGAATTTATGACGTAGGTTATGTTGCAAGCATTGCCGGAAATGCAGAGATAATTAAGTCAAAATTAGAAACAGAAGATAAAATAATAAACCAGGCCGTTATAGGACCATCAGAGGTAATATTGAGAATCAGAAGTTTACCTTTAAGTGAGAAGTTAGCCCTTTGGAGTACAAGAGAAGAAAAGTTGGACTATTATACTAAGATGGATGTTAGTGAGTATATATTGATTTTAGATAGGTTAAAACAATATAAACTTAATGAGGAAATACAATGGGATTTATTAAAAGTTCCATTTGATGTTTCTAGTGATGAATTAATGGATACTTTCTTAAATTATGTGGATGAGTTATTTGTTAATAAGCAGGATGAATTATTTAAACCTCAATGTTTTAGAGGTGGTTTAGATGACTTAGAAATATACTATCAAAAGATAAATATGTATTATTCATTCTCTAAAATATTTAACTTAAAATTAGATGTGCAATGGGTTTATGATGAAAGATTGAAAGTTAGTGAAGAAATAAATGAAATACTTTTAAGTATTTAACATATTTTCATAAATAGTAAGTGGTTCTAAATTAAAAAGTAAAATATTTTAATTAGAGTCACTTACTATTTTTATTAAAAAATAAAAAGTTCGAAATTTACTCTAATAATCATAGAATATAGTGAGATTATTTCTTTGATTATAAATGGAGGAAAGTTAATTGGGTAATAATATAATTGAGATGAATAATATTACTAAGAGTTTTTTTGTTGGAAAAGCTAATCAGCTAGATATCCTCAGGAATATCAATCTTATTGTTAAAGAAGGCGAATTTATATCAATTATTGGTGCATCAGGATCTGGAAAGAGTACATTAATGAATATCATAGGAGTTCTTGATAGGCAAACTTCAGGTAAATATAACTTAGATGGACTTGATATCAGCGAGGTAAGTGATAACAATTTAGCGGAAATAAGAAATAAAAAAATAGGATTTGTATTTCAAACTTCAAATTTAATAGCAAGAACAAACTCATTAAAGAATGTTGAACTGCCAATGCTATATTATGGAGTTGAAAGAAAAACGAGAATTAATAAAGCTCAGGAACTTTTAGATATTGTTGGTATGGGAGATCGATTAAATCATCTTCCAAATGAATTATCTGGAGGGCAAAAGCAAAGAGTTGCAATTGCACGTGCTCTTGCAAATGACCCTAGTATCATTTTAGCAGATGAACCAACTGGGGCGCTTGATTCTCAAACAGGTAGAAGGATTATGGATATATTTCACAAGATTCATGAGGAGCAGGGAAAGACTATAATATTAGTAACTCATAATAAGGAACTTGCTGATGAAACTGAGAGAATAATAACCATACATGATGGAAGAATAATAGGTGAAAAAATAATTATTCAAGAAGAATGAAGTAGCAACTTAATAAGCAAATTAATATTAATAATAAAAAGATGTTATATTTAAAGCTATAACTTACTAAATGTAACATCTTTTAATTTGTATGTTTCAGTATGCAGATACTAAATTATGTATAAATGCAAATAAAAGTGCAGAATTAGTATATCACAAAGATAAATTTTTAATGAAATTTGTAATAATATATTTATATATGTGTAATTTTAGGGTATACTTAAATTGTTTGAGTTTTTTTATAACAATAAGCACTATACTAGAAAATATTAGAAAAAAGGGGAACGCAAATGAGTGAATTAAATCATGAACTTGGAATTATAGCATTAGAAAGTTGCAAAGAATTAGGCGATGCTATTAACAAGTATATCCAAAACAACAGAAATTGTACTGAATCATTCTTAATACCAGTTGAAGAAATTAGATTTTCTAATGGCGAAGGAAAAATTAAAATTTCTGAAACTGTTAGAGCAAAGGATATTTACATTTTATGTGATGTTGGAAATTATAGCTGCACGTACAAAATGTTCGGGATTGAAAACCATAAAGGGCCAGATGAACATTTTCAAGATATAAAAAGAACTGTTGCAGCAATAAGAGGAAAAGCAGCAAGGATAACTGTAATAATGCCTCTTTTATATGAATCAAGACAACATAGACGTAAAGGAAGAGAATCTCTAGATTGTGCATTAGCGCTTCAAGAACTAGAAAGATTAGGTGTTGATGAAATTATAACTTTTGATGTTCACGATCCTAACATTCAAAATGCAATTCCTTTATTGTCTTTCGAAAATATATATCCAACTTATGACATTGTAAAAGCTATTGTATCAAATGAAAAATCATTAGAGTTAGATAAGGATAAATTACTTGTAATAAGTCCTGATACTGGTGCTATGGATAGAGCTATTTACTATTCAAGTGTTTTAGGGGTTGATGTTGGTTTATTCTATAAGAGAAGAGATCATTCTACAATTGTTAATGGAAAAAACCCAATTGTTCAACATGAATATGTAGGAAGAGAAGTTTCAGGTAAAGATGTTTTAATTGTTGATGACATGATCGCTTCTGGTGAATCTGTTCTTGATATTGCAAAGGAATTAAAGAAAAGAAACGCTAGAAATGTATATGTAGCATCTACCTTTGCTTTCTTTACTGAAGGTCTTGAAAAGTTTGGAAAGGCATATGAAGATGGATTAATATCTAGAATATATTCTACAAACTTGACATATATACCAGAAAGTTTATTAAATGAACCATGGTTTATAGGTGTCGACCTGTCACAACTTTCAGCTAGAATTATAAACAGATTAAATCACGGTAGATCAATTGCTAAATATATGGATGCTACCAGAATAATACATAGTTTATTAAATAAGTAATACAATCTTACTGAGAATAATGCAAAAAGTATGTATATGATTTAATAGATAAATATTTATTTTTGTGAAAGAAATGAGCTATTTAAGTTTCAAACGTAGCTAACTACTATTAGAAACTTTATAGCTCATTTTCAGTGTTAGGTTAAAAAATATTTTTAAATGTTATTTATAGTTTTAAAAAATGATATTTACCTAAATAAGTCAAGTATCATGAAAAAGTTCTTCTTGAGGCTATTAATTTAAGTTCAGTAGTATCAGTTATATCATTATAAGAATGATATTTTGAATCAAATGCATTTCTATCATAATTATATTCTTTTTTATCACTAATTAGTGTAGCGAATATAAAGTGTAACGATTTGGTTATATTGTTTAAAATTTTATTATTGGCAATACTTTTATCATCAGTATAAGTTGATAATTTTATATTAGATTTATCCATAATTTTAGAATTCATAATAATCCCCTCCATTTTAAACAACTTACTTTAATTTTTATATAATGTAATTACTATATCTATAATATAAAGCATTTCCTTGTGTTTTACACCTCAACAAAAATTACCATTTATCAAAAAAGCGTTAATATATTTAATGATATTAATA